>JADZCA010000038.1 GCA_020851795.1 Planctomycetota bacterium
CGCGACGACGGCGTGTTCTGGCACCACGCCGAGGAGCGGACGACGCGTGGCGACACGCATCGAATCGCCGTCGGGCCCTGCGCCACGCCCGGGCCGAAGACGCCGCCCCGACCTCGTCGGCTCGTGAATTCGGCGGGCTGGGGGCTCACTTCCCGACGGGCGGCTGGTCGAGCCTCGAGACGACGCGCGTCACCTCCGCGACCTGCGCGGAAGTGCCGCGCACGACGAGGGTGCGGGTGGCCACGTCGGCCACGATGCGGACGGCGGGTTCTCGCGAGCGCGGGGCCACCGGATTCCCGTCGGGCGTCGGGACCGCGCGCGGGGACGGAGCGGTCTCCTGGAACAGCGGCCCGAGCAGCCCGAGCACGTCGGCGGCGTCGCGGTGCGCGAGCGTGAGGTACGCCGTCATCACGTCCTCCGACGGCGTCGGCGGCGGCGTGAGCAGGCGCAGGGTTCGCCACATCTGTGCGACCGCCGGCGCGAAGTCGGTGACGACGAGCGCGGACGCCTCGGGGACCTCCTGCACCGAACCCACGTTGTTGGGCGTGACGAGGCGCCCGAGCGCGCTGCGGACCGCGCGGGGGTCCACGCCCGTCGGCACCCGCAGGACGGCCGTGACGAACAGCGCGGGACGCCCCTCGAGCCGCGCCGCGGTCGCCTCGTCGTCCATCGCCACCGGCGTCGCGCGCAGGCGCAGCATCGTCTGCGCCTGGAGCGCGCGGGCGTCCGTCGCGAACCAGACCTGCCGCTCGGGCGCCCCGAGCGGGACCAGCAGGATCTCGTACGGCACGAGCAGGTCCGCCACCGCGTCGAACAGCTGCGACGTGGGCACGCGCAGGCGGGGCGAGCCGACGATCCGGCGCGTCGCGATCGCCTTGTCCTGCGGCTCCCACACGATCGTGCGCTGGGCGGCGGAAGACACCGCGAGCAGCAGGTCGCGGACGGCCATCCCGTCGCCCACGAGGATCTCCACGGTCGGCTCGCCGGAAGCCCCCGCGGCGGGCGCCCCGCTGCGGATCACCGGCGGGGCCTCGAGCGGCGGCGCGTCCGCGCCGTGAGCGCGCGCGGAAAAGCCCACGGCGAGACCGAGCATGACCACGACCCCGACGACGACGCCGACGCGCATGACGACACCTCCCGTTCGTGGAGCGTCCCAGCATAGCCCGCCGGGGCGTCCGGACGGGGCTTGGACGACGGGATGGTCGCGCGCCGTCCTCGACCGGGGGATGCGGTCGCCCGCCCCCGCCGTCAGGGCACCGCGACGCGGAGCCGGGCCCCGTACAGCATCCCGGGGTCGTCGTCCTCCGCGGCGCGCTCGACGAGGAAGGCGAGGTCTTTCGCGACGACGCCGCGGTGCGCCACGGTCCCGTTCACGGTGACGACGACGGGCGCGGCGAAGTCCACCGCGCCGACCTCGAGCCACAGCTCGAACGCCTTCACGTCGCGGCAGGCGACGGTGAACGCGTTGCCGTCGCGGACCACCTCGACGGTGCCCCACGGCTTCGTGCGACGGAACGCCGGCACCTTCGTCTCCGGCGGGAACGTCACGTCCTTCGTCACCGTGGCGTCGCCGCGCTTGGCCTCGACGCGCACGGTGCTCCCGTGCGCGACGGCACCGAGCGCCCCGCGCAGCGCCCGCGCGTCGCGGACCGCCGTGTCGCCGACGCGGACGAGGACGTCGCCCGGCGCGAGGCCCGCGGCGGCGGCCGGGCTGCCCTCGTTGACCTGCGCGATGCGCACCCCTTCGCCGGTCCACGCCGTGTCCACGACCACCCCGAGGCGCGCGCGCCCGGGCGGCAGCGCCGGGTTCACGTCGGGGAAGGTCGGGCCCTTGCCGGTCGCCGCCACCTCGACGCGGCCGAGGCCGTGCACGCGCGACGGAGCGTCCGCCGCGCCCTCCCACCAGAGGTGACGCGGGCGCGGGTCGCGCACGACGCCCTGCTCCCACGCCCAGATCGGCGCACGCTCGGTGCCGAGGTAGCTCGGGTCGTGCGCGAAGCCCTTCACCTCGTGCCACTGGAACGGCGCCCCGAGCGCCTTGAGCGCGTCGGCGATCGGCGCGACGCCGACGGACGGATAGAGGCTGTCGAGGTCGGTGTTGACCGCGTAGACGGGCCGGTCGAGGAGCGTGCGCAGGTGCACCTGCAGCCCGCCCGCCTGCGCGACCGCGAGGTGGCCGTTGAGCGGGACGAAGCCCGCGAACGGCGTCGGGTGCGTCAGCGCGAGGTAGTACGAGCCCGAGGCGCCGTCGGAGAAGCCCGTCACGAAGACGCGGTCGCGGTCCACGTGCCACGTGCGCCGCACCGCGTCGAGGATCCCGAGCACGTTGCCGGCCCCGACGGGGGTCCACCACTCGGCCCCCGACTCGCCGCTCGGCATCGCGTAGAGGTACGCGTGCTCCTCGGCGTGCGCCGCGCGCAGCTGCTTCATCTCCTCGAAGTCGTCCTTGCTCAGGACCTGCGGCCTCGACACGCCTCCGTGGAGCTCGATCACGAACCGGTAGGCCTTCGCCGGGTTGTAGTCCGGCGGCACGTACAGGAGATAGGGCCGGTCCTTGCCGTCGGGGCAGCGCTGCGCCCGCTCGAGCCACCCCGTCGGGACGTCCTTGCGGTGCTCACGACCGTACGCGAGCCGTGTCGCGACCCCGTCGAAGTCGCCCGTGGCGACGAGGGCCGCGCCTTCCTTCGCGCGCGCCTCGGGCGTCGGCGCGTCGAGGAACACCTGGACGGCCGTCGTGAGCGAAGTCCCGGGCCCGTCGGCTGCGCGCGACGTGCGCGGGACTCCTTGGAGGACGATCGACGCGGCGACGAGGACGAGCGCGGTCGGGCGACGGTGCACGGAGGCCTCCCGCGGGCCGGCGCGTGGCCCGCGACGCCATCGTAGGCGAGGCTCGGTTTCGGAACCCTCCCTGCTGCGTCCGCGCGGACCGGGCTGCGGCGAGGCGTCCTCGGCCCGCGCGGCCTCGCGGCGGGAAGTTCCAAGACGGAGCCTAGGGCTCTGCGCCGCGGCCCTCCGGTCGTCCCGCCGGCGGCGCGGGGCCTACCCGGCGCCGCCGGCGGCGCGGCGCGCGGCGCGCAGACGCCGGAGCAGCGCCTCGGTGGACGCGTCGTGACGACCCCGGGCCGGCTCGCCGTCGGCGGTGAGCTCGTCGCGCAGGCGGGTCGCGAGCACCTTTCCGAGCTCGACGCCCCACTGGTCGAAGGAGTCCACGCCCCACACGACCCCCTCGACGAGCACCTGGTGCTCGTAGAGCGCGACGAGCGCGCCGAGCGCCGCCGGGGTGAGCCGGTCGAGCACGATCGTCGTCGTCGGCCGGTCGCCGGGGAACACGCGGTGCGGGACGAGCGCGTCCGGCGTGCCCTCGGCGCGCACCTCCGCCTCGGTGCGGCCGAACGCGAGCGCCTCCGCCTGCGCCAGCGCGTTCGCCACGAGCAGGTCGTGGTGGGCGCGCAGGCCGTGCGACGGGTGCGCGCACACGACGAAGTCCGCGGGCACGAACGGCGTGCCCTGGTGGAGCAGCTGGAAGAACGAGTGCTGGCCGTTGGTGCCCGGCTCGCCGAACCACACCGGGCTGGTGGGGTGGTCCACGACGGTCCCGTCGAGCCGCACGCGCTTGCCGTTGCTCTCCATGGCGAGCTGCTGGAGGTAGGCGGGCAGCCGGCGCAGCGCCTGGTCGTAGGGCAGGACGGCGCACGCCGCGGCCCCGAACCACTGCGCGTACCACACCCCGAGCAGCGCCTTGAGCACCGGCAGGTTGCGCTCGAGCGGCGCGGTGCGCAGGTGCTCGTCCATCGCGTGGAAGCCGTCGAGCAGTTCGCGGAAGCGGTCGGGCCCGACGGCGAGCATCGTGGAGAGCCCCACGGCCGACGTCATCGAGTAGCGCCCGCCGACCCAGTCCCAGAACCCGAACGTCGCCTCGGGGTCGATGCCGAAGGCCCGCACCCGCGCAAGGTCGGTCGAGACCGCGACGAAGTGGCGGGCCACGGCCCGTGCGTCCCCGCCGAGCCCGGCGAGCAACCAGGCGCGTGCGCTCGCGGCGTTGGTCATCGTCTCGACCGTCGAGAAGGTCTTCGACACCACGACGAAGAGCGTCTCGGCGGGGTCGAGGTCGCGCAGGGCCTCGACGAGGTCGGTGCCGTCCACGTTCGACACGAAGCGGAAGGCCACCGAGCGGTCGGTGAACGGCCGCAACGCCTCCCACGCCATCGCGGGGCCGAGGTCGCTGCCGCCGATCCCCACGTTGACCACCGCCCGGATGCGCTTGCCGGTGTGCCCGGTCCACGCGCCCGACCGGACGCGCTCGGAAAACGCCGCCATCCGGTCGAGGACGGCGTGGACCTTCTCCACCACGTCCTCGCCGTCCACGACGAGCCGCGTGCCGCGCGGCGCGCGCAGCGCCACGTGCAGCACCGAGCGCCCCTCCGTCGTGTTGATGCGGTCGCCGCGGAACATCGCCTCGATGCGCGCCGGCACGCCGCTCTCGTGCGCGAGCCGCACGAGGAGGTCCACCGTCTCGGCGGTCGCGCGGTGCTTGGAGAAGTCCACGTGCAGCCCGGCGACGTCGAAGGCGAGGCGCGCGGCGCGCGCCGGGTCGCCGGCGAAGAGCGCCCGCAGCGACAGGTCGCGGACGCGCGCGTGGTGCGCCGTGAGCGCGGCGAAGGCGGGCCGTTGGCGCAGCGGGACGACGTGCATCGGGGGCTCCGGCGGGCCGCGGCCGGCGCCGCGGGGCCCGCTCCTCCGCGTCGGTCAGGCGAGGCCGGCGAGCTCCGCGGTCTTGGCCTCCACGCGGGCGATCAGGTCGTGCCACGACTTCACGAACGCCTTCGCGCCGTCCTGCTGCAGCTTGGTCGCGAGCGCGTCCACGTCGACGCCGGCCGCGCGGACCCGCGCGATCGTGGCCTCGGCGTCGCCGCCGTCGCGCGGCATCGGGGCGCCGACGCGGCCGTGGTCGAAGAACGCCTTGAGCGTCGCCTCGGGCATCGTGTCCACCGTCATCGGCGCGGCGAGGGCCTCGACGTAGAGGGTGTCCGGGGCCGACGGGTCCTTGGTGCCCGTGCTCGCCCACAGGAGGCGCTGCGCGCGCGCGCCGGCGTTCATCGCCCGCTCCCAGCGCGGCGACGCGAAGATCGAGCAGGCGGCGGCGTAGGTGCGGCGGCAGACGGCGATGCCGAGGCGGTTGCGCAGGTCCGCCGAGACCGCGCCGGCGACCGCGACGTCCCAGCGGCTGACGAAGACCGACGCGACGGAGGCCACGTCGGGCCGAAGGCCGGCGGCGACGCGACGCTCGATGCCGCGCAGGTAGGCCTCGGCGGCCGCGACGTACTGCTCGGCCGAGAAGAGCAGCGTGACGTTGACCGGGATGCCGGCGAACGTCGCCTCCTCGATCGCCGGGAGGCCCTCGGGCGTCCCGGGGATCTTGATCATGAGGTTCGGGCGCCCCGCCTGCGCGTGGAGCGCGCGCGCCGCGTCGATCGTCGCGCGCGTGTCGTAGGCGAGCAGCGGGGACACCTCGAGGGAGACGTACCCGTCCACGCCCGCCGTGCGCTCGTGCA
Organism: Planctomycetota bacterium; assembly: GCA_020851795.1. Classification (GTDB taxonomy): domain Bacteria; phylum Planctomycetota; class PLA2; order PLA2; family JAEUHO01; genus JAEUHO01. The sequence continues at coordinate 5,553 of JADZCA010000038.1, forward strand.
CCGGCCGGAACAGGTCGGCGGCGCGCGAGAGGTCCTCGATGGCGAGCGAGAAGAAGAGGCGCTCGCCGCGCTCCCCGGCGCGGGCGCGGCGCGCGATCGCCGCGTCGTAGGCGCGGCTGTTCTTGAACGCCTGGTCGAAGATGGTCGGGTTCGACGTGAGCCCGGTGACCGACCACTCCTCGACGTAGCGACGCAGCGTGCCGTCGTCGAGCAGGTCCCGGGTGATGTTGTCGAACCAGAGACTCTGGCCGAGCTCGGCGAGCGCACGGGTGGGCCGCATGGGGTGCCTTCCGGCCGCGGGGGTCGAGTCCGCCCGACGGGGGCTCGACTCTACCCTCCCGAACCCGCCGACGCCCCCGCGGCGTGCCACGAGCGACCCGCTCCGGCCGGCCCGCGTCGGATCGACCCGGGCCCGCGTGGTCGCGGCGCGTACGCTGCGGGCATGGCGCGCCTCCTCCGCTGGACCCGCCCGCTGCGCCGCGCCGCCGCGCGCCTCGGGGTGCTGCGCGACCCGCTCGGGCCGGTGACGCGCGCCGTGGCGCGCTGGCTCGACGCCGAGGCCCGCGCGGCATTCGAGCGGTCCGGCGTGCCCGGGCTCGCCGTGGTCGTCCGCCTGCCCGACGGACGCGAGGTGGCGCGCCACTTCGGGACCGCGGGGGGCGGCGCGCCGCTCGTCCCCGAGACCCGCTTCCAAGTGCTCTCGCTCACGAAGCCCGTCACCGCGATGCTCGCGCTCGCGCTGGTCGACGACGGCCTCGTCACGCTCGACGCGCCGCTCTTGCCGGCGGCGGGCTGGACGCTCCCGCGACACCGCACCGGCGGCTTCGACCCCGACGCGATCACGCTGCGCCGCGTCCTCTCCCACGACGCAGGCCTCTCGGTGAAGGGCTACGGTTGGACCGACGCGGGCACGTCGCGTCCGGCGCGCGAGCTCCTCGACCTCGAGAGCGACCCCGAGCGCACGCTGCGCCTCGTCGCCCGTCCCGGGTCGGGGCTGCGCTACTCCGGCGGCGGGTTCACGCTCGTCGAGCAGCTCGTCGAGCACGGGACCGGCGCGCGGTTCCCGGAGGTCGCCCGACGTCGCCTCCTCGCGCCCCTCGGGATCTCGGCGAGCGGCTACGAACCGTCGCAGGGCCTGTCCCCGAGCCTGTCGGAGCGGCACGACGAGGCCGGGCGCGTGCTGCCACGAGCGGGGGTCGCCTCGACGGGATCGTCGGGGCTCGTGGCGACGGCCTCCGACCTCGCGCGCCTCTGGTCGGTGCCGAGCGACGGACGTCGCGGCGCGCCCGCGGGCGCCGGGGTGCTCTCGCCGAACGCGTGCGCCGCGATGCTCACGCCGCACGCCGCCGACGCGGCGGGCGCGACGTGCGGGCTCGGCGTCTTCGTCAACGAGCGGCGGGGCGAGCTCCGTTACGCCCACGTCGGCCACGATCCCGGCTGGACGCACCACGCCGAAGGCCTGCGACGTCGCGGCGCGGTGACCGTCGTCCTCGCCAACCGAAGCGGCGCCGAGACCCTGGTCGACCCCATCGCGCGCGGCCTCCGCGCACGGCTCCTCGACGGGCTGCCGTGACGGCGGATCGCGGGATTTCACCCCCCGGTCCGCCACGGCGACCGCGGCTCTGAGACACTTCGTCGTCCACCCCGGAGCCCTCTCATGCGCCGCGTCGCCGCCATCGGAGCCCTCCTCGTGTGCGCCGCACGCAGCGCCGTCCCCGGCGACGCGCCGACGCTCGACACGGACCTCGGTGCTCACCACAGACAGGTGACGACGTCGTCGAAGGAGGCGCAGGCGTGGTTCGACCAAGGGCTCGTCTGGCTCTTCGCGTTCAACCACGACGACGCGATCGCGGCGTTCCGACGCGCCGGCGAGCTCGACCCGTCGTGCACGATGGCGTGGTGGGGTGTCGCGGCGGCCAACGGACCCCACATCAACTTCCCCCTGGTGCCGCCCGATCGGGCGGCCGCAGCGTGGGAAGCGCTCGCGAAGGCACGCGCGTCGGCGAGCGGCGCGTCGGAGGTCGAGCAGGCGCTGGTCGAAGCCCTCGCGGCCCGCTACGCGGACCCGGCTCCGGACGACCGTCGCCCGCTCGACGAGGCGTACGCGGCCGCCATGCAGCGCGTGCACGAGCGCTTCCCGAAGGACGCCGACGTCGCGACGCTCTACGCCGAGGCGCTGATGGACCTCCAGCCGTGGGACCTGTGGTCTACCTCCGGCGAGCCCAAGGGCCGCGTGAAGGAGATCGTCGAGGTGCTCGAACGTGCGATCGCGCTCGACCCGGCGCATCCGGGCGCACTCCACCTGCACGTGCACGCCCTCGAGGCGGGGCCGGACCCCGCGCGCGCCCGGTCGAGCGCAGACCGGCTTCGGACGCTCGTACCGGGCTCCGGACACCTGGTGCACATGCCCTGCCACGTGTACGTGCGGACCGCCGACTACGACGGCGCGATCGCGGCGAACGAGGCGGCGATCGAGGCGGACCGGCGCCACGCCGCGCGCATCCCGAAGACGGGCTTCTACCAAGTCTACATGGCACACAATCGCCAGTTCCTGTGCTTCGCCGCGATGCTCGCGGGGCGGAGCGCGCTCGCGCTCGACGCGGCGAAGCGGATGGTCGACGACGTGCCGCCCGAGTTCGTCGAGGCGTGGGGCCCCGTCGTCGACGGGTTCCTCTCGATCCGCCTGCACGCGATGGTCCGCTTCGGCCGGTGGGACGACATCCTCTCGTTCCCACCCTACGCCGAGCCTCTCGTCGCGGCGAACGCGGTGCGCCACTACGCACGGGGCGTGGCGCTGACGGCCCTCGGGCGGCTCGACGAGGCGGCGCGGGAGCTCGAGGCGCTCGACGCCGCGGTGACGGCGATGGACGACCGGCCGATGGGCAACAACCCCGCGAAGAGGGTGCTCGAGATCCCCCGCCGCCTGCTGCGCGGCGAGTGGCTGTTCCGTCGGGGTCAGCGAGACGAGGGGCTTGCCCGGCTCCGCGAGGCGGTCGCGCTCGAGGACGCGCTCGTCTTCGACGACCCTCCCGACTGGATGATGGCGTCGCGCCACCCTCTCGGAGCCGCACTGCTCGAGGCGTCGCAATGGGACGAGGCCGAACGCGTGTTCCTCGAGGACCTCCGGCGCTTCCCCGAGAACGGCTGGTCACTCTACGGTCTCTCGCGGGTCTACCACGAGACGAAGAAGGGCGAGTCGCTCGCCGACGTCGTCGCGCGCTTCGGGAAGGCGTGGGCGAAGGCGGACGTGACGCTGCGCTCGCCGTGCTTCTGCCAGCCGGGGAAGTGATCCGGCCGACCGTCAGCCCTCGCCCCCGAGCGCCACGCACGTGACGGTCGCGGGGGCGACGTCGCACGCGAGCGCCGCGAGGAAGCCCGGCCAAGGAGGCGGGAGGGACCCCACCCACACCGGGCGCCCGGCGCCGTCGCGGACGACGGCCCCCTGTGCAGCGACGTCGTCCGGCGGGAGCGTGAACGCGGCGAAGTCGTGGCCGACGCCGTCGCCCGCGCGCTTGCCGACGGCCTCCTTGCGGGTCCACAGGCCGAAGAACGCGCGCTCGCGCTCGAGGACCGGCAGCGCCGCGAGCCGCGCCGCCTCCTCGGCGGAGAAGAACCGGTGCGCGACCTCGACGGCCTCGGGGAGGGGGCGGGCCCGCTCGAGGTCCACGCCGAGCTCGTGCCCGCGCGCGACCGCGAGCAACGCCCGCCCGTCGCGATGCGACACGTTGAAGCCGACGTCGGCGGCCGGCGCGACGAGGCGCGGCTTGCCGTGCGGCCCCGCGGCGAAGGCGAGGCGCGCCGGTGCCGCTCCGACCACGGCGGCCAGCACCTCGCGCACGACGCCACGCCGCGCGACGAAGCGCGCTCGGGCCCGCTCGTCGGAGAGGCGGGCCGCGCGGTGGCGCTCGTCGGCGTCGAGTGTCGTCGCGAGACGGTCGAGGTCGGCGGCGGGCGCGTCGAGGTCGAGCGCCACGACGAGCACGCCGTGCGCGGGGCCGACGAGCGCCGCGGGCCCCGCGCAAGGCCACCCGCCTGCGGGACGCTCGCGCGAGGGGTTCCGCGGCGTGGCCCCCACCGCCGAGGTCTCCGGTCGTCGGTCATCCCGCGCGCGCCGTCGGCCGGTCGCGCGCGGGCGCGGTGCGACGGTCAGAAGGAGAAGGTGACCGCGAGGAACGGGCCCGACAGGGCGACGTCGAACACGAACCCGTCGTTGGAGTAGTCGACGTCGAGGTGCTTCCACCCGATCGACAGGGCGACGTGGTCGTTGAACGAGTAGCCGACGGCCGCGAGGACGTGCCACGTGAAGTCCGAGCCGAGGCCGAAACCGCCGATGTCGGCCTCGAGCAGGCCGAACCAGCCGGTCGGCGACTTGATCTCGCCGCGCAGGCCGACGATCGGGTCGACCCAGTTGTCCGAGCCGCCCAGCGAGATCGGCGCCGCGGTGCCGACCGTGTCCACGTCCACGTCCACCCACCACGCGCGGGCGCCGACGTAGGCCTCGAGGCAGGCGACCGGCGGGCACGCGCTGCAGCCGAGCTTGCCGCCGGTGAGGTGGTAGCCGACCTGGCCCTGCACGACCCACACCGACATCTCGGCGTCCACCGACACGCGCCCGTCGAGGAAGTCGGCGGAGTCCGCGATCGTCGAGCCGTCCACGCCGAGCATGAACGACCACGGCCCGGTCTCGTAGCGGACGCGCGCGTCGAGCGCGAACTCGACCTTGTCGAGGATGTCGAGCGTGTCCGTCCAGTCGGAGTCCACGTCGAGCTCGCGGCCGCTGTTGCCGACCGTGCCCGACACGCCCCAGATCCACGCGCCGAGCGAGACGCTCCAGCGCGGGCACGGCGAGCAGCACGGGTCCTCGAAGGAGGCCTCGACCGCGCCGCCGCACAGCGTCGCGCGCGGCGCGAGCGCCACCTCGGCGGGCGCCGCCGCGATGCGCGCGGCCGCGTCGGCGGCGTCGAACCCGTCGTCGGCGCGCGCCGGAGCCGCGAAGGCAACGAGAGAGGAGACCGAGAGGCCGAGGACGGCGAGGAACGGGACACGACCCATGGACGACCCTCCGGGGACGCGCGCGGCGCGCGTGGGGCCCCACTGTAACGGACGGACGGCTCCGATCCACCGGCCGGCGCGCGGGCTCGCACTCCGCGCGGGCGGCCGGTACGCTCCTCGCCGGGCGGGCCGGACGCACGCCCCGGGAGCGCCCCATGCCGCTGCGCTGCGTCGCCTTGCTCGCCTCCGCCGCCGTCGTCGGGGCCGTCGTCGCCGCTGCGCCCGCGAGGGCGTCCGGGGGGGGCGCCGACCCCGCGGCCGCGCCCGACGCGGCCGCACGCGCCGCGATGGTCGAGGGGGCCTGCACGCGGTCGTGCGGGTGCGCGCGTCGGGTGGAGGTCGCCCTGACCTTGCCCGTCTGGGTCCCCTCGCTGACGGGGACCTTCGCGTCGGGCGACACCGAGGTGGACGCGTCGCGGCAGCCGCGCGGGGTCGGCGGCCTGTTCGAGAAGCTCCTCCCCGACGCCGCGACGTCGCTCGAGTTCGCGTTCATGGGGCGCGTCGAGGTCGCGTGGGGCCCGTGGCGCGCCTACGCCGACGGGTTCTACGTCTCGCTCGACGAGACCGTGGACTGGAAGCTGCGCGACGAGGACACGACGGGCTCGCTCGACGGCACGGTGCTGCGCGCCTTCGTCGCGTGGCAGCCCGACGTCCTCTACGGGTGCTCCCCGTGCGCGCCTCGGCTCGCGGTCGGGCCCCTGTTCGGCGCACGCTGGTTCCGCCTCGACCTCGAGGCGCAGCGCGCCGACGGGAGCCAGCTCGCGCAGGACGAGTCCTGGCTCGACCCCATCGTCGGCGTGAAGGCCGACCTCACGTTCGCCAACGGCGCGAGCGTCGCGGTGCTCGCCGACTACGGCGGGTCCTTCGACGGCGACCACACGTCGTGGACGCTGAGCGCGGAGCTCGCGTGGCCGCTCGACCACCGGGGTCGGTGGTCGCTGCGGGCCGGTTGGTCGATCCTCGACCTCGACTACGAGGTCGGCAGCGGCGCCGACGAGTACGACGTCAACCTGCACCTCACCGGGCCGATGCTCGGTGTCACGTACCGATTCTGACGTCCGCGACCGCCGCGGTTCCCGTCGACGGCGGCGCGCCCGCGCGTCCCGTCGAACGGGATCGCGCGGTCCTCACCGCTTCGGCAGCAGGAACGTCCACACGAGGCGGAAGCCGACGCCCTCGGGCCCGCCGTCGGGCGACTCCGCCCACCAGCGCACGCCCGCCCCGATGCTGACCGGAAGCTTGCCGAGCTTGACGATCTTCGAGACGGCGAAGTTGAGCGGCACCGACCAGGCCTCGGCCTCCCAGTCGTAGGTGGACTCGGTGTTGAGCGTGAACGTCCACGCGGTCTTGGTCGAGTAGGAGACGAAGGGCTGGAGGAAGGTCGAATTGACGTCGGGACGGTCCTCCGCGCCCGCGAACGACCAGATGTGGTTGGCGAGGATCCCGACCGTCCAGCCGCACCGCTGCGTCAGCGCGACCACGGTCGGCCCCGCGCCCCACTTCTCGCCGCCGAGCCGCTCGTCGGTCGCGGTCGGCAGGAGGAACACGGGGCCCGCGCCCCAGATCAGCCCGCCGGCGGTGGGCTCCTGCGGCGAGAGGAAGAGGCTCTGGACCGTGTCGCCCAGCCCCGACACGCCGCCGTCGCCGGGGAACATGTCCTCCTGCCAGACCACGGGGAGGATCGTGCGCGAGATCAGGTTCCAGCGACAGTCGAGCGTGATCGGGATCACCGGCTGCACGTTGAGCCGCGTGACGCTCCCGTCGTCGTCCACGCCGTAGCCGTCGTCGTAGTTCAGCTGCAGCGGGACGCTGATGAGCGCCGCCACGGGGTTTGACAGCTTCTTGGCCAGATCCTCGTCCCCACCCCCGCCTTCGCCCGCGGGCGCCTCCGCGCCGCCGACGAGCCACGCCGCGGGCGCGCGCTCGGCGGCGCGCATCCCCCACGTCGAGCCGGCGACCACGACCTCGGCCGGGGCGGCGGCGAGGACCGCCGCCCGGTCGACGTCGGACGCGAGGACCGAAGGAGCCGCCGCGGCGGCCCCCACGAGGGCGAGGACGAGGGTCTTCGGGTGCATGGGTGGCTCCGCGACGTCCGAGCTGGCACCCCATCATGACCAAGGGCCGGAGTCCCGCGAAGCCGCTGCCTGCTCGCTTCGCGCCCAGCGACCGCATACGATCCGGATTCCGCAGGAACGAGGCCGTCGCGACGCCGATCGCCTTCGCGACGGAGGATCCCGGTGAAGAGACCCGCCGACGCCACGGTCCGCTCGAGCCCGCCGCAGACGCTGACGCCGCCCGACGGTGAGGACGGCGCGCGCTGCTGGGTCCTGCGCTCGGACAGCGACGGCATCGACCGGCTCCTCCCGCGCACGTCGCGTTCGGTGCTGCGGATGGTCCAGCTCGCGCCCGGTCGTCTGCACACGCGCCTGTTCCGCTTCGTCGGTCGCGCGGTGGACGTGGACGGCGGGAGCACCGACCTGCCCCTGCGCGCGACCGGCACCACGCCGCCCGGGCGCGCCACCGTCACCGTCCCGCTCGCGCGCCACGGCATCTTCACGGCGGCCGCCCACGACCTCGCGCCCGACGACGTGCTCGTGTGGCCGCCGAGCACGCCCTACTTCGGCGTGTCGCCGGCGGGCTACCGGTGGGTCACCGTCATCCTCCCCGCGGCGAGCGCGCCCCGCGTCGAGGCGAGCACCGACGCGGGGACCGGGCTGCGCGCGGCGCCCTCGTCGCCCGCCGTCCGCCGCGCCGTGGACGAGCTCGTGGCCGCGATGGACGCGTGGGGGGCGCCCGGTGCGACGCGGCTCGACGGCGACCGTGCCGCCTCGCTGGTCACCGGCTGGACGCAGGTCGCCGAGTGGGCGCTCGCGCACGCCGCGCGCCTGCCGGAGCCGTCGGTGGGCCGGCGCAACGCGACCGCGGTCGTCGCGGCCGCCGAGCGCGTGCTCGTGCGCCGGCTCGGCGAGGTCGTCTACCTGCGCGAGCTGGTGGACGAGCTCCGCGTGCCGGCGCGGACGCTCGAGGCCGCGTTCCGCTCGGTGCTCTCGATGACGCCGATGCGCTACCTCGAGCTGCTGCGCGCGCACGCGGTGTTCTCGAGCCTGCGCGCCGACGACCCGGGCGCCGCGCGCAGCGTCGAGGAGGCCGAGGTCCGCGCCGGCGTCCGCCACGGCGCGCGCTTCGCCGCACGCTACCGCGCCGTGTTCGGCGAGACGCCCGCGCAGACGCTCCGCGCGGCGCGCGAACGGCCTCGCCCGTCGTGAGCGCGGCGGGCTCGGGACGCCCGCGCGTCCGGTCGAGCCCCCGCCGACTCCCGCCGCATGGGGCGCTCCCTTCGCGCGTCGAGCGCGAGCCGCGCACACGCGCCGGATCGCCCGCGGCGACCGCGCGCTCGCGCTACCGGACGCCGGGCGGCGGCCCGACGACGACGTCGCGCATCGGCGCCCCCGTCGCGTCGGTCACGTCGAGGAGGAAGCCCCAGCCCCCGACCCCTTGGCCGACCCGCACCCGCACCTGCGTGCGGCCCCGGCGGAGCCGCACCGCGACGCGGTCCTGGTCGGGGGCGGCCGGCCGGAACACGTCGCGCGAGAGCACGCGCACGCCGTCCACCCACACGACGATCGAGTCGTCGCTCCCGAAGCGGAGCACCGCGTCTCGCTCGTCGGGGCTCTCGAGGTCGGCCACCGCGTAGGCGCAGGCCCAGGTCGTGCCGGGGAACAGCGCGCCGAAGTCCACGCCGCGCGGCCCCGCGGCGACGCCCTCGGGGACGAGGTCCGCCCACGCCACGGGCCCCGCGGCCCCGTCGAAGCGCGCGTCCGGGTCGAACGTCGTCGTCTCGGGCGGGTGCTCGCGCGCGAAGCCACCGTCCTGCGGCGACGCGAACGGGCCGACGACCGCCCACGACGACGGCGTCCACGCCCACGCGTCCCGCGCCGGCGCGGCGACGCCCTCGGGACGCGCGACCGACGCGACGACCGCGGCGCGGGCGGCCCCGTCGGGCGGGGGCTTCACTGTCCATCGCGCACGGACCTGCGTACGACCGTGGGCCGCGACCTCGACCGCACCCAGCGCGTCCGCGACGACGCCGCTCCCCTCGAAGGACAACGCCACGCGCGCGTCGCGCCGCATCCGGTTCTCGACCACGCCCACGACCTCGAAGGGACGGCCCGCGCGCACGCCGCGGACGGGCGCGCCCGTGACGGCGTCCCGCCACGCGATCGCGACGGGCACGGCGACCTGCACGACGTCCACGTCCTCGAGCGGCGCGCGCGACCCGGCGACGTCCACCTCGAGCGCGACGGGCCACGGGCCGTCGGCCACGCCCGCCGGCGACGGCGCCTCGAACGAGAGCGTCACCTCGGCGGACGCCTCGAGCACGCGCGGCTGCGCGTCGGCCCACAGCGTGCCGCCGCCCACGCGTCCCACCACGCGCACGGCAGCGACCTCGACGGCGCGGTCGGTGAGGTTCTCGAGGCGCACGCGCCCGCGCAACGGCTCGCCGCGCGCGAGCCCGCGGTCGTCGAGCAGGAGGTTGGCCGCGACGCGGCCGTCGGTCGCGCGCAGCAGCGCGAGCTCGGTGGCGGGCGGCGGCTCGCCCCGGCGCCACCGCAGCCGCGTCTCCACGGCGACGAGCGGCCGGCGGTCCGCCGTCACGCGGCCCACGACGGCCACCGACGGGTCGTCGAGCGCGTCGAGCCGACGCAGCCACAGGTCCACCACGTCGGGGCGCACGAGCACGAGGTCCCGCTCGAGGCCGCCGCGTCGGTGGCGCAGCCACGCGACGCTGTCGCGCCCGAAGTCGAGCACCGCGTCCGGCGCCGCGGCGGCGCCCGGCGGTCGCGGGTCGGCCGCGTCGGGCGCGGCGCCCGGGCCGAGCCACGTGCCGGGCCGCAGCGCCGTGAAGTGGTCGCCCGTCACGAGGCGCAGCCCGGGGTCGCCGGTGACCACGCGCAGCCGGGCCTCGTCGAGCTCGGGGAGCAAGCGCCACGGGTCGTCCTTGACCCGCTCCCAGTCGGCCCACGCGAGGCGCCAGCCGCCCGGCGGGGGCGCCGCGTCGGGGTCGCGCGGCGCCGGCGCCCAGCCCGCGGGCCGCGACGCGGAGAGCTCGAGGCCCTCGACGGCGCGCCCGTCGGGGTGCGTCAGCCGCGCGCACAGCGACCAGCCGCCGCCCCCCTGGTCCACCGCGAAGAGCAGGCGGTTCCAGCCCTCCTCGAGGTCGAGCGCGACGTCGTCCTGGTCGGCGACGAGCCCGCGGTGCACGTGGTGGCGGTGCACCTCGACGCCGTCGTGCCACACGACGACGCCGTCGTCGCTGCCCACCCAGAGCGTGACCCGTCGGCGCGACGGCGACCGGACGTAGACGCTCGCGTACGCGACGCCGTGCTCGCCCGGAGTCATCGCGGCGCGGAAGTCGAGCATGCCGCCCGGAGACGCCGACGCCTCGGCCCACGGGTGCGCCCCCGCGGCGTCGCCGACCGTCGGCGCGACGGCGGCGGAGCCGAGCGGGTCGCGCTCGAGGCCGCGGTCGTCGGCGTTGTCGAACGGGCCCGCGACGAGCCACCGCGCCACGAACGGCGCGTCGGCGGCCGGCGCCACCGTGCGCGTCGGCGCGCGCCGCGGGACCAGCTTGCGCCACATCTCCGGCGTCATGAACGTGGACATGAAGTCGCGGTACCAGAGCATCCAGCCGGGATGGTGCTCGCCGGCGCGGTAGCCCATGCGCTCGCTGTCGTGCAGCGCGGGCAGGCCGGGGTAGCCGTGCAGGGCGCCCCGCATGAACTCGACTTGGTGGAGCCACTCGTGGAGCGCGACCTCGGTGTAGGCGCGCTCGTCCACGGGCCCGCCGAGCCAGGCGACCCAGGAGTAGCCCGACCCGAACGGGCCGGGGTAGCCGGTCAGCCCCCACACGTTCTTGTGCGGGACCTCCGCCGCCGCCGGCCAGAACACCAGGAACGAGTCCGCGGTGTCGGCGGTGAGCGCGTCGCCGAGGTGGCGCGAGAACGCCGTCATCCAGGGGTGGACCATCCCCGGCTCGCCGTCGAGCGTGGCGAGCGGGCGGTCGAGCACCTCGATCGTCGCGTCGAGCCGCGCCGCCCCGCCGGAGTACACCCGGACCGCGTCCACGAACGCCGCGGCGACGCGGCGGAACGCCTCGACCTGCGCGTCGTCGAAGGCCACGCGGTACCGCCGCGGCGCGCCGTCGGGCCCGGGTCCCGTCGCGTCCACGGTGCGGACGACGTAGATCTTGGTCTTCCAGGCCACCGGTGCGCACGCCGCCCCCGACACGCACCGGTCGAGCGCGGCGTACTCGCGCACCACGTCGAGGTCGCGGTAGCGGCGCCCGACCGCGCCGTCCGTCGTCAGCGTGACGACGTCCCCGCGGAACGGGAGCAGGTCCCAGCCGGGGCGCGCCGGTCCCGGCGCGTCGCCGCCGCGCGCGACGGGCGCGGTCGCCCCGAGGAGCCCGAGGAGGGCGACGAGGAGGACGGGAGGGAGGGAACGTCGCACGGGGGCCCTCGACGAGGACGCGGGCCCCGCACGCTACCTCGACGGTTCGACGCCGCTCAGCGCAGCGCGGCGGCGGGCACGATGCGCCCGTCCTGCTCCACCGAGAACCCGCGCGACGCGAGGTAGGCGGCGGCCTTCGGCGTGACCCGGCCGTTGATCCACACGGTCCGGCTCGTCGCGCCGGCCGCCGCGGGCATCGCGAGCAGCGCGTCCGCCGCGGAGACGACGTCGGGCACGAGCGGCAGGACGTCCACGGGCGCACACACGAGCATCCGCCCCGAGCGGCAGAAGCCCGCCACGAGCCCGCCCGAGGCATCGAGCGACACCAACGGGTCGTCCGAGCGGTGCTGGCGCACGAAGTACGCGGCCTGCTCCTCGTGCAGCAGCGCCTGGACCTCCGTCTGCGACTCGCACGCGGCCGAGACCAGCGCGTCCAGGTCGCGCACGCCGGCGAGCGCCTCGACGGCCGCCGAGATCGTCGTGCGGTGGCGGGGCGAGAGCGCGCGCGTCGAGAGGAACTGGCGGCGCAGGAACGCGTCCACGCCCGCCCGCGTGAGCTTGTCGTCCGCGACGCGGTCGAGCTCGGCCGGCGTCAGGTCGCGCAGCAGCGTCGTGAGGTCGCCGACCGTGGAGAGGCCGCTCAGCGCGGTCCCCGCGCCGCCGGGCACGGCCGACTTGGCGAGGTCCACCGCGAAGCCGCCGGCGCGGCGCGCCTTGGCGATGTCGCCGAGGAACGACTGCAGCTTCGAGTTCGTCGAGTAGACGTCCACGCCGAGCTCGGCCGCGACCTTGCGCTTCTCGGCCGAGAAGAGGAAGGCGTCCACGCCGCCGTCCTCGTACTTCGTCTTCTTGCGCTTGGAGAAGAGGTCGCCGACGCGGCCCAGCGTCCGCTCGGCGCCCTTGCCGACGCCCTCGAGCGTCGCGAGCGGGTCCTCGACGAGCTTGACGGCGGCGGTGGGGATGTCGAGGAGGCGGCTCTGCGCGCCGCGCAGCACCTCGTCCTCGGGCGCGGCCGCGGCGGCCCGCTGGATCGCGGCGAGCTCGCGCACGCGCACCTGCAGGAGCCGCAACGACGGGCACAGGAAGAGGCCGTAGGGCGTCTCGAGCTCCCACGTCGCGACGAAGGCGTCGCTGACCGCCGCGTCGTGCACGCGGAAGCCCGGCCCCTCGCGCAACGCGGGCTCGATCATCTCGGTGGCGCGCAGGACGGGGAAGGACTCCCACGCGAGCGCGTCCTCGCCGCGCGCCGACGGCGCGGCGGACCCGAGCACGAGCAGCAGACCGACGACGAGCGACCTCGCGCGCATGCGAGCCTCCGGCGGCGACCGACCCGCCCGGCCGGGGCCGAGGTCGTGCCGCGGCAGAGGATACGGCCGCGCCGGGGCGGACCGCAGGGCGAGCCGCCCGGCCTGCGCTTTCCGGACGACGCGGGGCCCGCGGCGCCGTCGCCGCGGGCCCCCGTCGGACACGGACCGCCTACTTGATCTGCGAGACGGTGGCGGTGGTGGACCCGCCCCACGTGGACGTCACCGTGACCGAGCTCGGCATGGTGCTCACGGTCTGGGTGAACGTGTACCGCTGGGCCGTCGAGCTCCACGTCATCGTCCCGCGTCCGACGACGGTGAGGACCGCCGGCGGGAGCACGTCGCTCGCCGTGCTCGTCGCCTGCACGGTGAGGCGCTTGGCCTTCTTGCTCCACGTCGCGGTCACGACCTCGACGCGGTCGCGGAAGCCGAGCGTGAGCGTGCCCTCGCTCCCGTCGGCGAGGAGCACGTGCGACCCGGCGAAGGCGCAGCGCTTCGCGTTCGAGGTGTCGTAGCGCGCGACCTGCGTGGGCGCCGCGGGGTTGGACACGTCGATCACGCGGAGCCCGTCGGCCCCCCACGAGGCGAAGGCGCGGTCGCCGTCGATGCGGACGTCGAGCGGGTCGGCCGCGGTGCCGGCGTCGAACGTGCCGACCGGCGTGGCCGTCGTGACCCCGACGACGTCGAAGACCCGGAGCTTGCCCGTGCCGTAGTCGTCGGTCACGACCATCGTCACGCCGGACGCGTCCACCGCGACGCCGCGGGCGTTGCCGATGGCACCCTTGTGCTGCATCCGGAGCGCGGGGTACTGCAGGTCGCCCCAGTCCGTCGCGACCGCGTTGTTCGCGGCGATGGCGGCGAGGTCGGAGAGGTCGTAGGAGCTGACGCCGCCCTGCAGCCACGCGACGTAGGCGGTGTCACCGACCACGGTGACGTCCTCGCACACGCCGAGCATGCTGAGCGGGCGCTCGAGGGTGGCCGCGTACACCGGCGCGCCCGGGTCGGTCACGTCGAACACCTCGACGGCGTTGCTGATCTCGGAGACGAAGAAGGCGTACGGCGTGCCGCCGACGTCGGCGACCGCGAGGTCGTAGACCATCGCGGCGAGGTGGTAGAAGGCGTGCGTGCCCCAGTCGAGGCGCGCGACCTCGACGGGCGCGGCGGGGTTGGCGACGTCGTAGACGTAGACGCCGGTGAAGCGCCCCGTGGCGCCGTTCTCGACGTCGTCCCAGTTGGCCACCCACAGGTGGCCGTCGTGCACCGCGCAGTCGCGGAGGTAGACCGCGGCGCCGTCGCCGGGCAGGACGTGCGCGACGACGGTCGGCGCGGCCGGGTTGGTCCGGTCCACCACGTCGAAGCCCGCGGCCCCGCGGGTGACGTAGGCGTGGACGCCGTCCACGGCGACGGCCGTCGCACCGCCGGCGAGCGAGGAGACGAGCTCGAGGTTGAAGGTCGGCGCCGGCTCGGCGGTGTGCGCCGGCACGGCGACGGTGCCGAGCGCGGCGAGGCCGAGCGCGAGCGCGACGGCGCGAGGGGACAGGACGGACGACGGCATGTGCAGGCTCCCTGGGTTGGATGCGCGTCCCCGGCCGCCTCACGGCGTGCCCCACCACGGGACGCGGGCCGCCCGAGAGCGACGCCCGTGCCTCGACGCAACCCGAGCAGGCACGCGACGTCGCGCACAGGGACACCGCGCGCCGCGGAGATCCGCGACGGTGCGCGACGCGGAGGAACGCGACGGGCAGCCCGGATCTCCCACGAAAGACGAGGGGCTTCGTGGACCGATCGAGCGGCGACCCACCGTCGGGGCCGATGCAGGACCGTCGGGCGCGGGGTTTCACCGACGACCGCGTGTTCTCGGGACACGCCGAGGAGGTGAAACCCCGCCAGCAGGGCGCTCGATCGCGCGACGCGCGTCTCCTTGCGCCCGATGGCCCGGCGCGGCCCCGACCTCGTCGGCTCGTGGGAGATCCGGGCTCAGGGCGCGGCGAGGCGGTGCGCGCGGATCTTCGCGTAGAGCGTGTTGCGGTCGATCCCCAGCAGCTGCGCCGCGCGCGTCTTGTTCCACCCCGTCGTCTCGAGTACCCGCGCGATGTGCGCACGCTCGACGTCGGAGAGCGACGCCGGCCCGACGCCGGCCGGCTCGCCCGCGACGTCGGCGGCCGGCGCGCAGGTCGTGTCCTCGTGACGGTGCGGCGCCGCGACCGCCTCGACCGCGGGGACGGGGGAACCGGCCTCGACGACCTCCGGCGGCAGGTCCTCGACCTCGACGCGCGCCCGCGTGGTGAAGATCAGGCAGCGCTCGAGGAGGTTGCGCAGCTCGCGCACGTTGCCCGGGAACGGGTAGCGCTCGAGCACCGCCATCGCCGCGGGCGAGACCTCGCGCACGGGCGTGGGCACCTGCGGGCGCAGCTCGTGGAGGAAGTGCTCGACGAGCAGCGGCAGGTCCTCGCGCCGCTCACGCAGCGGCGGGATGCGGATCTCGGCCACCTTGAGCCGGAAGTAGAGGTCCTCGCGCAACCGCCCCTCGCGGACGAGCGCCGCGAGGTCGCGGTGCGTCGCCGCGACGAACCGCGCGTCGGTCGTGAGGGTCTCCGCGCCTCCGACGCGGTGGAACTGCCGCCGGTCGATCGCGCGCAGGAGCTTGGCCTGGGCGGCGAGCGGGAGCTCGCCGACTTCGTCGAGGAACAGCGTCCCGTCGGAGGCCAGCTCGAGCAGCCCCAGCTTGCGTGCGACCGCGCCGGTGAACGCGCCCCGCTCGTGGCCGAACAGCTCCGACTCGAGCAGCGCCGGCTCGAGCGTGGCGCAGTTGACCACGACGAACGGCCGGCGGCGGCGCGGCCCGAGCCGGTGCAGCGCCTCGCTGACGAGCTCCTTGCCCGTGCCGCTCTCGCCGAGCACGAGCACCGTCGTCGAGAGCGGCGCGCAGCGCTGCACCATCTCGGAGACCTGGCGGATCCCCGGACTGTCCCCGATCAGGTAGCGCGGCCGGCCCATGTGCCCCGCCGCGCCGGACGCGGCGGGCGCAGCCGCGTCGTCGTCGGCGGGCGCGCACACCGTCTCGCCCTCGGGGTCGGCGCCGCCCGCGGCCGACGCCGCGTCGTCGCGCGCGGTCGCGTCGAGGAAGAGCAGCGTCGTGTCGCCCACGCGGAGCTCGTCGCCGGAGGCGAGCGGCCGACCGCCGGTGAGCCGGATGCCGTTGAGCCACGTCGCGTTCTTGCTGCCGAGGTCCTCGACCGTGCTGGCGCCGTCCGGGGCGACGACGACGGCCGCGTGGCGGCGCGAGACGCGTGCGTCGGGGAGCACGATCTCCACGTCGCGCTCGCGCCCGATGCGCGTGTGCCCGGGCCCGATCTCGAGCACCGCGCCGCGGTTGGGGCCGTCCAGGACGATGAACCGTCGCACGGGCCGGGAATCTACCGCGCGGGACGTCGCCTCGGACAGACCCCGTGCGTGGCAACCCCGCACGGGCGACGTGCGGGGCCGCACGCGGCATACGGCACGGCCTCCGCCGTCGTTACCGCCCGGGAACGAAAACCCCCGGAATCCCCCCGGAAACGGCCTTCTGGCGCCGGGTTTTGAGGGAACGCAGGTTGCACGCCCCCGCGGGGCCGCGGGTGGCGCCGCATGCAGCGGCGCACCGGCGGTCCCACCGGAGACCGGCCGTGCACCATCCGCTCGAGATCACCGGCAGCGTGCGCCTGTCCATCGTGCGCACGATCGCGCGCGGCGGCATGGGGCAGGTCTACGAGGCCGTGCAGCACGGCGTCGAAGGGTTCGAGAAGACCGTCGCGGTCAAGACGATCCTCGAGCCGTTCGCGCGCGACGAGGCGTTCGTGCGGATGTTCATCGGCGAGGCGAAGCTCGCCGCCGACCTCGTGCACCAGAACATCGTGCAGGTCTACCACCTGGGCCGCGGCGCGGGGCTCCTCTACATCGTGATGGAGTACGTGGACGGGCGCAACCTGCGCGACGTGCTCGCGCGGCACGCCGAGCAGGGACGGCGCATGCCCGTCGAGCTCGCCGCGTTCGTGGCGTCGCGCGTGTGCCGCGGCCTCGAGTACGCGCACACGCGCACCGACGCGCAGGGCGTGCCGCTCGGCGTCGTGCACCGCGACGTGTCGCCGCGCAACCTCCTCGTCACGCGCTTCGGCGAGGTCAAGATCGGCGACTTCGGGGTGGCCAAGGCGCGCAGCCTCGCGTGCGACGGGGACGAGCGCCGGCGGATCGGCAAGTACGCGTACACCTCGCCCGAGCAGGCGCGGCGCGAGCCGACCGACGCGCGCAGCGACCTCTACTCGCTGGGGCTGGTGCTCTGGGAGATGCTCACCGGCCGGCGGCCGCGGCCCGCGGAGCTGCGCTCGCGCGACGCGTGGCTCGCGCACGTGGCCGGCACGCCGGTGCCGCCCGTCGAGTCGGTCGTGGACGACGTGCCGCCGATGCTCGCCCGCATCGTGGACCGCGCGGTCGCACACGACCCGGCGGCGCGCTACGCCGACGCGGGGACGATGGGCTACGACCTCGAGTACTTCATGTACCACCAGGGGTACGGCCCGACGATCGTGACGCTCGCGTCCTACCTCGAGCGGCTCTTCGCCGGCGACGCGACGACGACCCGCGGCACGGCCGAGGAGCCGAGCCCCGGGGCGCTCGCCGAGACCACCGCGTCGCGCTGAGGAGCGCGCCGGCGGGGCACGTGCCGAGCGCGAACCGCCGCCCGCGGCGGGTCCGCCCGGACGCCCCGCCACGTCCGGGCGCGGGCCGAAGCCCCGACCTCGTCGGCTCGTGCGTTCGGCGGGCTTGTACACTCGCGCGCCTCGCGGATGCGCCCCGGCAACGACCCCGCCCCCGACCCGAGCCCGCCCGCGCCCGAGGGCCCGGGCGACGCCGACCTCGACGCGCTGTGCGAGGCGGTGGCCCGCGGCGAGCCGGGCGCGGCCGAGCGGCTGTTCCCGCTCGTGTACGACCACCTGCGCCGCATCGCGGCGCGCCAGATGGGCGGCGGGGCGGGCCGCGTCACGCTGCAGCCGACCGCGGTCGTGCACGAGGCGTTCCTGCGGCTGCGCCACGGCGCCGACCGGAGCTGGCAGGGCCGGACGCACTTCCTCTCGGCCGCCGTCCGCGCGATCCGCCACGTGCTCGTCGACGCCGCGCGACGGCGCGCCGCCGACAAGCGCGGCGGCAAGGCGGCGCGCATCACGCTGGTCGAGGGGGCGACGCCCGCGGCGAAGGGCCGCGACGGCGACCCCGCGGCGACGACGCACGACGTGCTCGACCTCCACGAGGCCCTCGCCGAGCTGGCCGAACGGGACCCGCGCGGGGCGCGCGTGGCCGAGCTCCGCTTCTTCGGCGGGCTCTCGGTCACCGAGACGGCGGCCGTGCTCGGCTGCTCCCCGGCCACCGTGAAGGCCGACTGGGTCGTGAGCCGGGCGTGGCTCGCGCAGCGGCTGGGCGCCGCGCACGGAGACGGACGTTGAGCGAGCCCGGCCGCTGGAGCGCCGAGGGCAACGCGCGGCGGCGCGAGCTGCTCGCGCGGCTCCTGGCGCTCGAGGGCTCCTCGCGGGAGCGCGAGCTCGACGCGCTGACCGCCGGCGACGCGGCGCTGCGCGACGACCTCGTCGCGCTGCTGCGCGCGGCGGAGGCCGACGACGACGACGGCCCGCCGCGGGACGCGCTCGGCCACCTCGTGGTCTCGGGCGCGGCCGAGACGCTCGGCGCCGCGCCGGCGCCGCCGCGCGAGGTCGGCACGTGGACCGTGCTCGAGAAGCTCGGCGAGGGCGGGATGGGCGTCGTGTGGAAGGCGCGCCAGCGCCGTCCGTCGCGCCTCGCCGCGCTCAAGTTCCTGCGGCTGGCGAGCGCGACGCCCGACGCGCGCCGGCGCCTCGAGCTCGAGGCCGAGGTGCTCGCCCAGCTCCAGCACCCGGCGATCGCGCAGCTCTACGAGGTCGGTTCGCTCGACGGGCCCGGCGGACCGCAGCCCTACCTCGCCATGGAGCTCGTCGAGGGCGAGCCGCTCGACGGCTGGGTCGAGAAGCGGGGCGTGCCGCGCGCCGAACGCCTCCGCCTCTTCCTCGACCTCTGCGCCGCCGTCGAGCACGCGCACGCGCGCGGCGTGATCCACCGCGACCTCAAGCCGAGCAACGTGCTCGTCCGCGAGGACGGCCAGCTCAAGGTCCTCGACTTCGGCATCGCGCGCGTCGTGGGCGCGCAGGCGCCCGGGGCGACGCCGGGCACGCGCGGCGACGCGGTGCTCGGCACGCTCGCCTACATGAGCCCCGAGCGGCTCGCGGGCGCCCCCGCCGACACGCGCAGCGACGTGTACGCGCTGGGCGCGATCCTGCACGAGCTCCTCTCCGGACGGCTGCCGCTCGACGTCGCCGGCGACCCGCTGCCACGGGCCCTCGAGCGGATCGCGACCGAGGACCCGCCGCGGCTGGGCACGCTCGACCCGTCGCTGTCGGGCGACCTCGAGACCATCGTCGCGACCGCGCTGGCGAAGGAACCGGCACGGCGGTACGGCACGGCCGCCGCCCTGGCCGACGACGTGCGGCGCCACCTCGCGCACCAGCCCGTGCGGGCCCGTGCCCCGAGCGCCTGGTACGTGATGTCGCGCTTCGCGCGCCGCCACCGCACCGTCGTGTCGGTGCTCCTCGTGGCCGCGGCCGGCCTCGTGTCGGCGACGGTGCTCGCGCTGGCCGCCGCGCGCCGGGCCGACCGCGAGCGCGTGGGCGCCGAGCGGGCGCGGGCGACGGCCGACGCCGTCGCCGACCGGGCCGAGCGCGACGCGTACCGCGCGCGCCTCGCCGCCGCGGGCCTCGAGCTCGAGACGGGCGACGCCCGCGCCGCCGTGGCGAGCCTCGAGGCGGCCCCGCGGGCGCGCCGGGGCTGGGAGTGGGACCACTTCGCGGCGCGCGCCGACGAGAGCCTCCGCACCTTCGGCTCGACGAGCGAGGCGGTGCTCGACGCCGCGTTCGCCGAGGACGCCGACCACGTCGTGCTCGTCGTGCGGGCCCGCGCGGGCTCGACGCCGGCGCGGGTGAGGACCGTGCGCTGGCGGGACGGCACCGTGGTCTCCGAGCGCGCGACGATGGGCGCGGCCCTGCTCTCCGCCGACGGGACGACGGTCGCGGAGAGCGACGAGCACGAGCGCGCGGTGCTCCTCACGCGCGACGGGACCCCGGTCGGCACCTGGAGCTCGCCCGACGTCGGCGCCTCGGTGCGCCCGATCGCGACGGCTCCGGACGGGTCGGGCGCCGTGTTCGTCGCGGCGACCGACCCGCCGCGCCCTCGGACGGTCCACGTCCTGCGCCGCGGCGCGAACGAGGCGCAGCTGCTGGGGAAGTCGGGGACCTACGCGGCGCTGGGCCCGCGCTGCCGCCACGTGGTGTGGCTCGGCCGCCCCAACACGTGGGCGCTCAGCGACCTCGCGACGGGGCAGCGTGCGTGGCTCGAGCTCGGGCCCAGCGTCGTCCGTCCGCTCGCGTTCGCCTTCGACGCGGACGGCCGGCGCCTGATCGCGGCCACGTCGCGCTCCTGGCTCCTCTGGGACGTGGACGCCCCGGACCGGCCCGACGTCGGCCCCGAGGCGGCGGGCGCGTTCCACGGGGCGGCGCTCGACACGGCGCGCGGGCGCGCGACGCTCGTCTCGCGCAACGGCGCGGTGCGCGTCTTCGACCTCGCGCGACGCGAGCAGCTCCGCTCGGTGGGCGGGCAGGGCGAGGTGCCCGGCGGGATGCCGTGCCTCGTGCGCCCGAGCCGTGACGGGCGGCTGCTGCTCACGTCGGACGGCAGCGGCTACGTCCGGCTGTGGGACGACGTGGGTGCGGGCGCGACGACCGAGCCCGACGCACACGTCGGCTACGTGTACGCCGTGGCCACGTCGCCGGACGGGACGAGGGTCGCGAGCGTGGGCTGGGACGGCCGCGTCGTGACGACCGACGTCGTCAGCGGCCGGGTCGTCGGCCGCCACGTGCGCCCGCCGGGGAACCTCCTCCTCGACGTCGCGTGGTCGCCCGACGGCCGGCGCATCGCCGCGCTCGAGGCCCCCACGACGGGCGAGGAGCACCACGTCGTCCTCCTCGACGCCCGCACGCTGACCGCGGTCGCGGCCCCGATCGCGGTGCGCCTCGGGACCTCGCTCCCGTTCGGCGGGCTGTTCCTGCGCCACCTGGCCTACGTCCCCGCGACCGGCGCGCTCTTCGTCGCCCGCAGCGACGGCCTGTGGACCGTGCCGCACGGAGGCACCGAGGCGCGGGCCGCCGCGCGCGCCGCCCCCGACGCCCCCTGGGTCCGCCGCTCCCCGCAGAAGACGGCGGTCCTCGCCGCGCGCGGCGACCTGCTCGTGCGCGTGGACGGCGCGGGACGGCTCGAGCTGCGCGGAGGCCCCGACGGCGACGTCGTGCGCGTGATCGAGACCGGCGTGGACGACGCCTGCGAGCTGGTGCTCTCCGCCGACCTCTCGACCGCCTACCTCGGGACGCTGTCGGGCCGGCTCGTGCAGGTCGCGCTGGGCCCGGGGAAGGTGCGCGCGGCGCCGGTCGTGGCCTCCGGCCCGCTCTACGCGATCGCGCTCGCACCCGACGGCACGAGGCTCTTCGCCGGCGGCGAGGACGGGCACGTGCGCGTGCTGACGCTCCCCGAGCTCGAGACCGTCGCGGAGCTGCGGGGCCACCGATCCTACGTGCACGCGCTCGCGGTGGCCGCGGGCGGGCGGGTGCTCGTGTCGGGGTCGGGCGACAACACCGTGCGCCTGTGGACGACGCTGCCACGCGCCGCGCGCGCCGCCGCCGCCGCGGACGGCGAGCAGCGCCGTGCGGCGCAGGCGCCACGGGTCGAGGCGCTCCTCGCCGGCCGCGGCGACCCGACGGCCGCGGCCGACGCGCTCGAGGCGGCCGCCGACCTCGACCGGGCCGACCGCGCGGCGGCGCTCGACGCCCTCGTCGAGCGCACGTCGCCGCCCCGGTGACGTCGCCGCTGCGCGCGCGAGCCGTGCCGCGCGCGGTGCGCCCCCCGCCCGGCCGACGCCGGGCCCGAGGTCCGGAGACGACGACGCCCTCGGCCGTGGAGGCCGAGGGCGTCGCGCGCCCGTGAGGGCGCCGGGCCCCGCGCGGGGCCCGCGGTCCCTCGAGGGGGCTCCGCTACGGCTGACGTTCGTAGGCCCCCACGTCGATCAGCGGCGTGGCCGACGAGCCGGTGCCCGCGACGATGCGCGGCTTGCCGAGCAGGTCGGTGTCCGGCGCGCCCTGCGACCCCGCGGTGAGCGAGTCGTAGTCGATGAACGCGTTGCCCGCGTCGATCGCCGGGCTCGTCGAGGCGAGGCGGTAGTCCTGCGACGCCGCCGCTACGAAGCCGGGGTTCGCCGCCACGAGGTTGCCCTGGCTGCCGGAGACGAACCCGGCGACCGTCGGCGCGACGTCGAAGATCGACGAGCGCACCGTCACCGTGCCGATGGTGACGACCGGCGGCCCGACCGTCGCGCCGCCGAGGTGGGGCCCGTCGGCGAGGATCGAGTTGCGCACGTCCACCAGCGCCGACGTCTCCGTGTACAGCGCGCCGCGCCCGACGAGGTGCACGTTGCCCGCCACGGTGCACTGGAACACCGAGAGCTCCGCGCCGCCGCGCAGGTGCAGGCCGCTGCCCGTGTTGGCCTGGTTGGCCGCCACGAGGCACTGGGTGAGCAGCACGCGCGAGCCGACGCCCACCTCGACGCCGCCGCCGAGCAGCCACGTCCCGGAGCTCGTGTCGATCGCCGAGTTGCCGACGATCTCGCACGACTGGAGCGAGACCCGCGCGCCGCCCGAGGTTGCCACGCCGCCCCCGCCCTGCGAGAGGTTGTCCACGATGCGGCACCGGTCGAACCGGACCGAGGCGCCCGGCGCGGACCCGCCGAGGACGTACACGCCGCCGCCGTAGCCGCCGCCGCCCATGGGGATCGTGTTGTTCCCCTGGATCGTGCAGCGCAGGAAGGTCGCCTCGGTCAGGGTGCCCGGCGACCCGCCCGTCGTGAGGAGCAGGCCGGCGGCGTGGACGTCGCTCTGGTTGTCCGAGACGACACAGTCCACGAAGCTCGGCTTGCCGCCGTACACCGACACCCCTCCGCCCGTGTCCTGCGCGCGGTTG
This sequence comes from Planctomycetota bacterium, assembly GCA_020851795.1. Lineage (GTDB taxonomy): Bacteria > Planctomycetota > PLA2 > PLA2 > JAEUHO01 > JAEUHO01. The sequence continues at coordinate 28,538 of JADZCA010000038.1, forward strand.
CCGCGGACGACCACCCCGCGCAGCGTCGGCGAGGACTCGTAGACGAGCAGGCCGGCGCCGGACTTCGCGAGCAGCTCGTGCAGCGGCCGCGGGTCGGTGTGCCCGCCGCTGGCGGAGCCGTCCTCGATGACGAAGCCGTCGAGCACGCACGCGGGCCCGACGCCGTTCTGGGTGCCCTCCGCCTCGACGAGCCCCGCCGTGACGACGTGCCGGGCGTGCGAGGGGAGCCCGGACAGCACGGTCGCGCCGCGGAGCGGGTCGGTCTGCCGCTGCGAACGGCGCGTCTCGGGCAGGCGGCCGACGGCGGTCGCCTGCCGACCGAGGAAGCCGCCGTAGAGGCCCACGTAGTCCACGAGGGTGAACGACAGGTGCTCGGGCTGGAAGCCCGGAGCGGCCCCGTGCGCCAGCTCGAGGCCGTAGGTCCCTCCGGCCACCCAGATCTCCCCGACGAGCGCGCGGACCGCGGCCGGTGCGTCGGCGTCGGTCCGGCTCCCGACCGCGCGCCACATCGTCACGGCCTTGCCGAGATCGTTGTTCACGAGGGTGCCGGCCAGCGCGACGATCGCCGCGTCGTGCGCGGTCCGCGCGGCGGCGAGTGCGTCCTGCAGGCTCGGGTAGGCGATGTCCCACGAGAGGCCGTCGGGCACCGCGTCCGTCAGGTTGCGCGCCGGCGCCGACGCGTCCACGTAGAGCCGCAACGCCGGGATCAGCGGGAAGGGGTCCGTGCCGTCGTCGAGGCCGTCGCCGTCGGTGTCGGCGACCCCGGGGTCGCTGCCGAGGCGCCGCTCGTCCTTGTCACCGAGCCCGTCGCCGTCGCTGTCGGCGAGCAGGGGGCTCGACCAGACCCGGCGGGGGTAGCCGCCCGTCGTCAGGACGCGCTTCGCGACGGGGACGTCGGCGGGCACGAGCACGTCGGCCACGCCCGGGAGCACGCCGGGCGCGCCCGCGAACCACCCGACGACGACCTCGTCGGCGTCGGAGAGGTTGTCGCCGTCGGTGTCCACGTTCGCGTCGGTCGAGCCGAAGGCCTTCTCGGTCGCGCCCGACGCGCCGTCCACGTCGGGGTCGGAGACGAACGCGAGGCTGATCACGTCGCCCGCCTGCAGGCGGATGTCGCGGAACGCGAGGCCCGGGGCGGAGTGCTCCGGTCGCGAGCCGCCGACGGCCCAGAACGACGCGCCGCGCTCGAGCGGGAACGTGAGCGGCACGTCGCCGCTGACGCCGTCGAGGCTCGAGAGCACCTCCTGCGTCACCGTGCCACCGCCCTCCGCGGTGTAGGTGACCTCCTGCGTCGAGAACGTCTTGCCGAGCAGCGACTCGAGCGCGTCGCCGAGGCGGAGGCCGGCGAGCACGCCGCCGGGCAGGCGGTCCACGTTGGTCGCGACGAGGTGGCGCTCGACCACGCCGCGGCCCGCGTCGATCTCGATCATCGCGGTCTGCGTGAACGTGTTCTCGGTCAGGAAGCGGAAGTCGATGCCCTCCGCGTTCTCGAGGTCGAAGGACGCCGTCTCGAAGCGCAGCGACGAGGGGTCGCGCAGGAACTCCTCGATCGTGTCGGCCGGCAGGTCGTCGCTCTCGAGCGTCAGCACGGGCGAGACGGAGCCGGGCGAGAGCACGATGCTGTCCACCTGGGGCCGCAGCGTGGCGATCGCCTGGAACCGCGCGACCTCGTCGACCGACGTGGCCTTGCGCCACCGCAGGACCGTGACGCCGAGGTTGGTCAGCCGGTACGCGATCGTGCGGCCCGGGTTGCGCACGCGCATCCCCATGCGGATGCGCCCGAAGGCCGCCTCGCGCGTCTTCTCGAGGCTGTCCGCCTGCACGCGCGACGCCGTCTGCTCGATCGAGGAGGCCGACGTCTGGCTCAGCTCGTAGGTCGAGCCGCTCGAGACGCTCGACTCGGAGCCGGTGGTGTACTCCGCCTTGCCGGTGACCGCCGCCTCGGGGAAGCCGACCTTCACCTCGCCGCCGACCATGATCACCTCGGACGTGCCGTACGACGCCTCGGTCGAGAACGCGCTGCTCACCGACGTCTCGGTGCTCGTCCCGACGGTCAGCTCGGTGCCGTACTCGGTGGTCTGGCCCTGCGACTCGGCGTAGGTGACGAAGAGCGAGAGGTCGATCTCGCCCGCGGGCTCGAGCTGGATCTTCGGCACGTCGGCGAGGAGCGTCTTGCGGAACGGCGTGTCGAACTCGTCCGCGTCGGTGGTGCCGTCGCCGTCGGTGTCGGCGAGCGTCGGCGAGGTGCTCATCGGCGTCGCGTGACCGTCCTCGCCCACGACCAGCTCGTTGCCGTCGAAGAGCGACGCGTTGGGCGCCTGCGAGCCGTCGGCGCCGCGGGCGTCCTCGTCGGAGTCCACGCTCACCGGCGACGACCACCAGCGCGTCCACTCGTCGTAGTCCGAGAGCGTGTCGCCGTCGGTGTCCACCGAGCTCGGGTCGGTGCGCAGCTCGTACTCCTCGTCGTCGAGCAGGCCGTCCCCGTCGGAGTCGTTGCGGGCCGGGTCGCTCCGGACCAGGCGCCGCTCGAGCAGGTCGCCCGTCAGGCCCGTGCCCCACCCACCGGCGTCCACGAGGATGCGGTAGCCGAGCACCTCGTCGGCGTCGCTGCGCCCGTCGCCGTCGGTGTCGGTGGCGTGCGGGTCCGAGCCCTCGCGCAGCTCCGTCGCGTCGTCGAGGCCGTCGCCGTCCGCGTCGGCGACTGCGGGGTCGCCCCACACGAGCCGCACCTCGATCGTCGGAGGGGTGGCGTTGCCGGCGACCGAGATCACGATCTCGATCGGGCGCGGCGTCGCCTCGTCGGTGTCGCTCATGCCGTCGTCGTCGGTGTCGACGGCGGCGGCGTCGGGCGGCGGCGGGCTCGACGAGCCGGCGCCTCCGCCGCTGCACCCCGCGAGCGCGAGCCCGGCGGCGAGCAGGAGGGCGAGGGGACGGAAGGACGGTCGGACCGGGAGGCGGCGTGCCATGGGAGGCTCCGAGGCCCCCGCGACGGGGGCGCACCGTCCGATACGCAGGACGACGTCGGGAGGGCTGACGGCCCGCCGCGCGCGCCGGGACTTCGGTCCAGCCTCGGACCGCCCCGATTGCGTATCCACCGGTGGAGGGTCGTCCTCCCCGAGGGTCCGCCATGCGCCGCCTGCTGCCCGTCGTCGTCGCGCTCGCCCTCGCCGGTTGCGGGGGCGGCTCGGCGCCGGCCCCGGAGCCGGTCGCCTCCGGGCGCGCCGACCGTGCACCGCTCGCGCTCGAGGGCGCGCGCTGGCTCGGCGGCGACGGCGAGGTGCTCGACGCGGCGCGCGTCCCCGCCGCGCACGCCGGCTGCGGCGTCGAGCGGGTCGTGGCGTTCGTCACGCCCGGCGACGCCGCGAGCGACCGCCTCCTCCGCTCGCTGGCCGCCGCCGCCGAGACGCACCCGGAGCTCGTCGCGCTCGTCGCGACGTCCTCGCTCGACGCGGACGCGGTCGCGGCCGCGCGTCAGCGGACGGGCGCGCGCTTCCCGGTCCTCCTGGGCGCGACGAAGGCCACGCGCGACGCGTGGGCGAGCGGTCCCGAGGCGTGCGTGCGCGTGGCCGACCGTCGCGACCAAGTGGTCGCGCGCTCGATGATCCAAGTGCTCGCGCGGCTCGAGCCGCCGCCGTCGCGCAAGTAGCGGGTACGGTCACCACCCGCCGGGAGCCGGCTCCGGCCGTCTCCGGCCGGAGCCCCGCGCACGCGTCTTCGCCCGCGATCAGCGCCAGCGACCGCGCCCGCCGCCGCCGCCGCCGCCGCCGCCCCCACGGCTGCCACCCCCCCAGCCGCCGGTGGACTCGCGCGTGTTGGAGTAGTTGCGCCCCCACGCGTCGCCGGAGAGGTTGCGCTCGGTGTCGCCGCCGCTCCAGCCCGAGCGGTCCCACGTCGAAGGCGACTGGGTCATACGCTGCGTCTGCTGCTGCGGCGTGGGCCGCTGCCAGCCCGGGTCCTCCCAGCCGCTGCCCGTGTTCTTCTGCCAGCCGGAGCCGGGCTCGTACTTGTAGACGTTGCCGTCCTTGCCGGCGTAGACGTTGCCCGACGCGGTCTTGGCGACCCCCGACGTGCCGGTGGCTCCGGTGTGCACGGCGCCCGCGCCGCCCGCCGACGTCTGCCACGCCCCCGTCGAGCCCCACGCGGTGCTCGAGTGCGCCGTGCGCGCCCACGCGTCGCCCGACGTCACCACCGACTGGCCCCACGACCCGTACGGCGTCGAGCGCTGGTAGGTCGCTGCTCCCCGGCCCGTCGTCGGGTTGTAGCCACCGGCCGCACCGACCGCGCCGTTGGGGCCGTAGGCGTACGCGCCGCGCGCGGTCGCCCCCGTCCACGGGTTCCACGCCGACGCGGCGCCCGCCCCGCCGTACGGGCCGTAGACGGCCGCGCCGCGGGCCCACGTGCCGGTCGAGGGGTTGTAGCGGGCCTGGTAGCCGGCGCCGCCGTAGGGGCCGTAGTAGGACGCCCCGCGCACGAACGCGCCGTCGGCGTAGCTGTAGCGCACCGCCGAGCCGTAGGCGTACCAGGACGGCGGGTAGTGCCACGCGAAGTAGGGCGTCGCCCACCCGTCCCACGCCGCACCGACCCAGAGGCCCGCGCCGAACAGCACGAGGCCCGCGGCGACGTACGCGCCGGTGTAGCCGGCCGTGTAGCCGACGGTCACCGTGGTCGGCGTCACGTCGTACACGGTCACGTAGGTGACGTTGTAGTACGGGCTCGTCGGCGGGATCGTCTGGATCGCGGCCGGGACCTGCGTCGCGACGCTCCAGGGCCCGGTCGGCTGCGCCGCGGTGAACCACATGCCGTCGCGGCAGCAGTAGTAGGCGCCGGCGACGAGGAAGACGACGTCGGTCGAGTTGCTGCCGACGCTGACGCCCTGGGCGCCCTCGACCGGCACGAAGCGCGGCGCGCCGTCCCACGTCACCGCGATCGTCGTCTTGGCGCGGTCCACCTTGGCGGTGGTGGGGATCGTGGCGAGCAGCACCGCCTGCTCGGCCTGCGGCGTGCCCGCGACCGACGCGAGGACGTGGCCCTTGGGCCCGTCCGACGGGATCCGCGCGAAGTCGGCCGGGAGCGAACGCGTCGCCGCGGCCCACGGGCCGGAGAGGCTGCGCGCCGAGAACCAGCGGCCCGCGGTCAGGAAGTAGTAGGTCCCCGTCGTGAAGTCGAGGAAGAGGTCCGACGACGTGTTGGGGACGTAGAAGAGGTTCGTGCCGGGGACCGAGACGAGCTGCGGGTCGCCGTCGGTCACGATCAGCTCGGCCGGGCGCTCCGTGACGAACACCGTCGGCAGGACGGCGGGGAGGTGCCCGGGCACGTTCTGGCGCACGCGGTCCCAGCCGCCGTCGGTGGGCATGCGGTAGAGGTCGGCCGGCAGCGTCGTCGCCGCCGTCCACGGGCCCTTGACGAGGTCGGGGGCGGTGAGCCACGAGCCCTCGTCGAGCAGGTAGTAGCGGCCGCCGGCCGGGTCCATGAGCAGCGGCCAGTTCGTGTTCGTCGCGAAGAGCAGGCTCGTGCCCTGCACGGGCTTGAACGCGGCCGGGCCGAGGAGCACGACGAGGAGCGAGGCGTGGTCGGCGTAGTAGATCGGCGGCGGCTCGAGGCTCACGTCGGCCGAGCGGGCCTGCGACGTGCTGTCGCGCAGGCTCGAGAGCACCCGGTCGAGCGAGAGCTCCCACGTCTTGTTCGGGTCCACGACCTGGCGCGCGACCGCGAGGCAGCGCGCGGTGTCGTCGGCCGACGCGTTGGGGAACTTCAGCTCCTCGTACACGGGGCTCGAGACGAACACCGAGCGCTCCGTGGTGTTGACCAGCGTCGTCGCCTTGCCCGCGACGAAGCCGTAGACCGGCTCGGTGCGCCCGTCGAGCGTGACCGCGAGCGCCGCGCGGAAGCGCAGGGTCTGGTAGCCCTCCCACGCCTCGATCTGCGGCTGGAACACCGTGAGCTGGTCGGCGCCCACCTTGTGGATGCGGGGCCAGCCCGGGTCCGCGGCGAGCGCGGGGGCGGCGAGCGAGACGAGCAGGACGAGGACGAGGATCGCGCGAGCCATCGGTTCCCTCCGGCGGTGCACCCGTGCGCACGCCGCGCGGCCGGTCGCGGGGCACGAGTCCCGGGGCGACCGCGGTGGCGGGCGGAGCAGGGGAGCGGCGAGTCTAGCCCGCCGAATCCACGAGCTCCGACCGCGGCCCGACGGGCGTCCGGCGCTCGACGGGCCTCCTCCCACCGGACGTCGGCGAGCGAGGCCACCGTGGACTCGTGCGGAGCCCCGCGCACCCACCGACCTGCGAGAAACGGATACGGATCGGCCGATCGGGGCGTCACCCCGCTGCCGCGGGGCGCAGCCCGCCCGGCGTCAGCTCGAAGACCTCCTGCGCGAGCGAGGCGACGTCGCGTTCGTCGTGGCTGACGAGCACGACGACGGGCCCGGGCGTGCCCAGCTCGGTGCGCAGGAGCGCCGAGAGCGCCTCGCGGCGGGGGCGGTCCAGCGCGGCGAACGGCTCGTCGAGCAGCAGGAGACGCGGCCGCGAGAGCAGCGCGCGGGCGAGCGCCACGCGCTGCGCCTCGCCGCCGGAGAGGTGACGCGGGCGGCGGGCGAGCAGCGGCTCGAGCTCGAAGCGGCCGGCGAGCGTTCGGGCCTCGCCCTCGTCCGCGCCCGCGAAGCGGAGGTTGCCGAGCACCGTGCGGTGCGGGAACAGGCGCACGTCCTGCGGCACCCAGCCGACGCGACGGCGGTGCGGGGCCACGCGGACGCCCTCGCCGAGCCACCGCTCGCCCTCGACCTCGACGCGGCCGGTCGCACGCGGCTCGAGGCCGGCGAGCACGCGCAGCAGCGTGGACTTGCCCACGCCGCTCGGGCCGACGACGGCCACGCGGCGCGCCGCGGTGCGCAGCGTCGCCCGCAGCGCGAGCGACCCGACGTCGAGCGCGACGTCGAGCGAGAGCGTGGCGTCAGCGCCCACGGTCGAGCTCCAGCAGGCGACGGTGGCGGCGCGCGAGGAGCTCGTAGCCCGCCATCGCGCCGAGGGCGAGCAGCAGGCTCGCGCCGACGAGCTTCCACGCCTCGCCCTCGCCGTGCGGCGACTCGAGCGCGGTGTAGACCGCCATCGGGATCGTGCGCGTCTCGCCCTCGATGTTGCCCGCGAGCACGATCGTCGCGCCGAACTCGCCCAGCGACCGCGCGAAGGCGAGCGCCGCGCCCGCGAGCAGGCCGGGCGTCGCGAGCGGCAGCGTGACGCGGAAGAACGTGCGCGCCGGCGAGAGGCCGAGCGTCCACGCGACTTCGTCGTGGCGACGGTCCACGGCCTCGAAGGCGCCCCGCGCCGCGGCGACGAAGAGCGGCAGCCCGACGACGACCGCCGCGACGACGGCCCCCGCGAACGTGAACGGCACGGCGAGCCCGTGCTCGGCCAGCCATCCGCCCACGACCCCGCGACGACCGAGCAGCTTGAGCAGCACGAAGCCCGTGACCACGGGCGGCAGGACGAGCGGCGCGTACACGAGCGCGGACACGACCGCCTTGCCCGGGAAGCGGCGGCGCGCGAGGAGCCACCCGAGCAGCACCGCGGGCGGGCACGTCGCCAGCGTCGCCCACGCGGCGACGCCGAGCGAGAGCCGGACGGGGTCGGTGGCGGCGAAGAGGGTCACGGCGTGGGCGGCCCGAACCCGTGCTGGCGGAACACCGCCTGCGCCTGCGGTCCACGGCAGTACGCCACGAAGCGGGCGGCCGCGTCGCGCTGCGCCGCACCGGCCACGGCGGCGGCCGGGTACACGATCGGCGGGTGGCTGTCGGCCGCGAACGCGAACGCGACGCGCACACGAGGCTCGGCGAGGGCGTCGGTGCGGTAGACGACGCCGCCGTCCACCTCGTCGGTCGCCACGAGGCGCAGCGTCAGGCGCACGTCCTCGCCCGGCTTGACCCGCGGCCGGACCGCCGCCCACACCCCGGCGTGCTCGAGCGCCGCCCGGGCGTACTTGCCCGCCGGGACGTTCTCGCCGGCGAGCGCGACGGAGCGGAGCGCCCCCGGCAGCGCCGCGGGCGAGGCCGGGGCCTCCGCGGCCCGCTGCGGCACGGCGAACACGAGCTCGTTGCGGGCGACCACCGCGCGGCTCGCCTCGTCCACCTTGCCGGCGTCGGCGAGGCGCTTCATCCACGCCTCGTCGGCGCTGAACAGCGCGTCGGCGGGCGCCCCCTGCTCGATCTGCGGCACCAGCTTGCTCGTGGGCCCGAAGGAGAACGAGACGTCCACCCCGCTCTGCGGCGTCCAGCCGGCCGCGACCTCCTTGAGCACGTCGGAGAGGCTCGCCGCCGCGAACACGACCACCCGAGGACGCGCGGACGCGCCCTCGGGACCGCAGCCCGCCAGGACGACCAAGGCCCCGAGCGCCAGCCCCGCGAGGAACGAGCGACGAGCGACGGGGTCCGCCGGGGGCGTGTCGGCGCGGGGCATCTGCGCGAGTTGTTACCTATTGTTCCTTGTAGGGGCGAATCGTAGGCTCGCGGGCCATCGGATGCAACCGCCCGCGCCGCCCCCGTCCGCCGACGACGCGCTCCTGACGACGCGCGAGGTCGCCTCGTTGCTGCGCGTCCACGAGAAGCACGTCTACCGGCTGTTCCGTCGCGGGCTTCCGCGGCACCGGTTCGGCGGCGAGTGGCGCTACCGCCGCACCGAGGTGCTGCGGTGGGCCGCCGGCGACGCCCCCACGCCCGTCGCGGTCGCGCCCCCGCCGCTCGTCGCGTCGGCCGGCGACGTCGCGACCGACCTGCTGCTCGCCGCCGTGCGCACCGAGGGCGGGCCCTGCCTCGGCGCGGTGCCGGCCGACTCCGCGACGGCGCTGTCGCTCCTGCGTGCGCGCCGCGCGCTCGCGGTCGGGTTCCACGGGGCGCCGGCCCCGGCCGAGGTCCCCGAGGGACGGGTGGTGCGGCTGCACCTCGTGCGCCGCGAGGTGGGGCTCGTGGGCCCGCGCGGCCGCACGCCCCGCGTGCAGGACGCGCTCGGAGGCCGTCTCGCGAGCCGCCCACCGAGCGCGGGCGTGCGCGCGACGCTCGACCGCGCGCTCCGCGGCGCCGGCGCCGACCCCGACACCGTCCACGGGGCCGCGACGGTCCACGCGTCGCACGCGGACGTCGTCTGCGCCGTGGCCCGCGGCGACGCCGACGTCGGGGTCGCCACGCACGCGTGGGCGCGGCGTCTGGGCCTCGCGTTCGCGCCGCTCGAGGTCGAGGACTACGGGCTGCTGCTGCTCGCGAGCGAGCTCGGCCGGCCGGAGGTCGTCCGGCTCTGCGAGGTCGCGCAGCGCGCCTCCCTCCGCACGCGCCTCGAGGGCGAGGCGGGCTACGACGCGCGCGACGTCGGCGCGGTCCGCTTCGCCCCCGACGCCTGAACGGCGGGTCGCGCGGCGAGCGATCGGTCGCGGCGGGGTTTTCGCGCGCCCCCGCGCCGATTAGGCTCGCCCCGCCCTCGCCGAGGTCCCCCCGCGCCCGATGCTCGAAGGTCATCCCGTCGTCTGCGTCACGCCCTCGGGCCGGCGCCGCTACATGGCGCTGCTCGCGCCGCACGTGCTGGCGTCGCCGGTGGTGGACCGCTGGGACCTGTGGGTGAACACGACCGTCCCGGCCGACCTCGCCTTCTTCGAGGGCCTCGCGCGGACCGACCCCCGCGTGCGGCTGGTGCGCCACCCCGACGGCGCCGCGCCCTGCGTCGAGGCGCTGGGCGCGTTCAGCCGGCTCGCGATGGACCCGGGCACCGTGTACGTGCGGCTCGACGACGACGTCGTGTGGGCCGAGCCCGGCTTCTTCGAACGGCTGGCGGCGTTCCGGCTGGCGCACCGCGAGTACTTCCTCGTGATGCCGCTCATCCTCAACAACGCGCTCTGCTCGAACATCCTGCAGACGTTCGGGAAGATCGTCGCGTCGCGCCCCGTCGCGACGGTGTGCCTCGACAAGGTCGGCTGGCGCGACCCCGACTTCGCGGTGGCCCTGCACCGCTTCGCCCAGCGCACGATCGCCGCGGGCGACGTCGGGCGCCTCCACTGCGGCCCGGTCGAGATCGCGCTCAACCGATTCTCGATCAACGGCATCTCGTGGATGGGCGAGGACATGGCGGCCTCGGGCGGCGTCGTCGGCCCCGACGAGGAGGAGGAGCTCTCGGCGGTGCTGCCGACGCGCCTGCGGCGCCGCAGCTGCTTCTTCACCGACGTCGCCTGCGCGCACTTCGCCTTCTACTCGCAGCGCGAGGTGCTCGACGAGACCGACGTCCTCGACGGCTACGCCCGGCTCGCCGAGGGCCGGCCCGACCTGCGCGAGGCGACGGCGCGGGCGCGGGCGCTGCTGGCGGAGGCCGACGCGCTCGCCGACGGGACGGACTGGGCCTGGCCGCCGCGGCCGCGGGGCCTGCGGGCGCGGCTCCACCGCCTGCGCAAGCGATGGACGCGCCGCAAGCCGCCGCGCGTCACGCTCGCGCCGGGGCCCTCGTTCTGACCGCCACCGACCGCCCCGTGCTCGTCGTCGGCGCCGGGCTCGCCGGCGCGGTGCACGCCCGCGTCCTCGCCGAGGCGGGCCGCGACGTGCACGTGATCGACCGCCGGCCCCACGTCGCCGGCAACGCCCACGACGAGGTGGACGCGACCGGGGTGCGCCGCCACGTCTACGGCCCCCACCTCTTCCACACGAACAGCGACCGCGTCCACGCCTGGCTCCTTCGTTTCACGACCTTCCTGCCCTACGAGCACCGCGTGACGGTCCGGCTCCCCGACGGCCGCGGGTTCGTCCCGGTCCCCGTGAACCGCGCCACGGTGAACACCGTGTTCGGGCAGCGCCTCGAGACCGAGGCGGAGGTCGCCGCGTTCCTCGCCCGCGTCGCCGTGCCGGTCGAGCGGCCCCGCAACGCCGCCGAGTGGCTGCACGCGCGCGTCGGGACCACGCTGACCGACCTCCTGTTCCGGCCGTACTCGCGCAAGATGTGGGGCGTCGAGCTCGAGGACCTCGACGCGTCGGTCGTCCGCCGCGTGCCGACGCGCCACGACGACGAGGACCGCTACTTCCCGACCGCGCGCCACCAGGGGATGCCGCGCGACGGCTACACCGAGATGGTCCGCCGCATGCTCGACCACCCGCGCATCCGGGTCGAGACGGGCGTCGCGTTCGAGCGCGCGATGCTGCGCGAGCACGCCTTCTGCTTCGCGAGCTCGTCGATCGACGAGTGGTTCGGGTACGCGCTCGGGCCGCTCCCCTACCGGTCGATCCGCTTCCACCACCGCACCGAGCCGGCGCGCGCCTCGTTCGGGCCCACCGTGCAGGTCAACCTCGTCGAGCACCCGACGTTCACGCGGCACTGCGACTGGAGCCTGCTGCCGGGTCACGTGGTGCGCGCCACCGGGAGCAAGACCGTCACCCACGACGAGCCCTGCGACGTGCGCGACAACGGCCACGAGCGCTACTACCCGGTGCCCGACGGAAGCGGCGAGAACGCGGCGCTGTACCGCCGCTACGTGGCGCTGGCGGCGGCGGAGCGCGACGTCGCCTTCGTCGGGCGCTGCGGGACCTACCGCTACCTCGACATGGACCAGGTGGTCGGCCAGTCGCTCGAGAGCGCGCACGCGTGGCTGCGCGGCGCGACCCCCGCGCCGGCCGCGGAGCCGCGCGGATGAGCAAGACCCTCGTCGTGCTGCGGTGCGGCCGCCGCTCGAAGCACCCGGGGTGGGTCGAGGGCGCGGGCGCGCGCACCTTCGACCTCTGCCTGTGCCCGTACGAGGAGGTGACGTCCCGCGGCGACGTCCCGGGCCCCGACCGGCCGCTGCCGGGGCAGAAGTGGTCGGGGCTCGCCGCCTTCCTCGCGCAGGACCCGCGCTGGCGCGGCTACGACCACGTCTGGCTGCCCGACGACGACCTCGAGGCGACGCCCGAGGCCCTCGAGGCGTTCTTCGAGCGCTGCCGGCGCCACGACGCCGCGCTCGCCGCCCCCGCGCTCGCGGAGGGCTCGGAGGCGTCACACCTGCTGACGCTGCGCAACCGCGCCTTCGTCGCGCGCGAGACGACGTTCGTCGAGGTGATGGCGCCGTGCTTCCGGCGCGACGTGCTCGAGCTCCTGCTCCCGACCTTCTCGCAGAGCCCGACGGGCTGGGGCTGGGGCCTCGACGACGTGTGGGCTCGGCGCCTCTCCTACCGTGGGCTCTGGGTCTTCGACGACGCGACGGTGCGCCACGCCCGCCCGGTCGGCGCGGCGCGCTCGACCGCGCAGGTGAGGGCCGCGGAGGCGGAGATGCGCGCGGTGCGCGCGCGCCACGACGCGTGCTCGATGCGCAAGACGACGGCGGGGCACCGGGCCGACGGCACGCGCGTCGCCGCGTCCGACCCCGCGTTCCCCGCGCTCTACGAGGCCGGCTACCGCTGGTTCCTCGACGACCACCCCGAGGCGGCCGAGCGCATGCGGCGCCACCAGGCGATGGACCCCGAGGCGTGGCTGCGCGGCGAACGCCCCCGCGACCCGTGGTGGCGGCGCGTGGCGCGGGCGCTGTCGCGTCGGGCCGGCGACGCCGGCGCGTGAGCGGGCGCGGGACGGACGGGCCCCGCGTCGTCGCCCCGGGCCCGGCGCGGTCACTCGTAGCGGAGCACCCGGTGGGCGACGTCGGCGTCGGCGTCCACCTGGGCGGAGCTCTCGTGCAGGAGGGACAGCTCCCACGCGGCCGTGTCGTAGTCGCGCGTCCGCGGGGCGCGCTGGCCGACCGCGCGCAGCCGGGCGAGCTGGTCGAACGACGGCAGCGCCTCCACCGTCGCGACGCCGTGGACCACCTCGATGCGGTCGAGCTCGCGCGTCTGCACGCCGTGCACGACCCGCGCGTCGAGGCGGTCGTAGCGGCGCCGGTCGAGGTCGTCGGCGCGCAGCGGAACGTCGGCGAGGTACTGGCACGCCGCGAGCTCGATCAGGTCGCGCCCGTGGAGCTTCGACGCGAGCACCGGCAGGTTGCCGCCCGAGAAGCGCGCGCCCACCTCGATGAGGCACGGGCCGCGGTCGTCCACCTTGACCTCCATGTGGATCGGCGCGCGCCGCAGGCCGAGCGCCTCCACGACGGCGGCCGCGTAGGTGCCCACCTGCGCGAAGAGCGGGTCGTGGGTGGCGATGCGGTCCGTGAGCCAGAAGAGGTTCGGCACGCCGTCCACCGTCCGGCGGTCGTAGCGCCAGACGTCGGTGACGAGCAGGTCGCTGCGGGCGTCCACGATGCCGTTGACGACGAGCTCGTCGCCCCCGACGTACTCCTCGAGCAGCACCCGCCCGCTCCCGGCCTGGCGCACGCGCTCGCAGTCGCGCAGCAGCGTGTCCTCGTCGGCGGGGAACGACACGTGCTCGGAGCCCGAGCCCGCGGTCGGCTTGACGACGACGGGCCAGCGCCCGACGCGCCGCTGGAAGCGCAGCGCGCCCTCGCGGTCGTCCACGACGGCGGAGGCGTTGACGCGGACCGTGCCGGCCCGCCGCAGCCACGCCTTCATGACCGCCTTGTCCCGGCACCGCTCCATCACGCGCAGCGAGTTCCAGTCGAGCCCGAGGTGCTCGGAGAGCCGCGCGCCGAGCAGCACCGTCTCCTCGTCCCACGGCACGACGCCCTCGACGCGGCCGTGCCGCGCGAGGATGCGCCGGGCCGCGGCGGCGGCGCCGCGCAACGACGTCGCCGGCAGCTCGTCCACGACGAAGCGCCCCAGCTCGTGCGACCACTTGTCGCGCCAGAGCCGGTGGCGGGCCTCGCTCGTGAACACGGCGACGGCGGCCTTGCCGAGCTTGCCGCCGAGGAAGCCGAGCAGGTGGCGGGGGTAGGTCCCCACCGGGTCCACGACGACGTAGGTCATCCGACGTACCGCAGCAGGGCCCGCGCGGCGACCGCGTCGCGCGCGACCTGCGCCGCGTCCGGGTGGAAGAGGTAGACCTCCCACGCCTTCGAGCCGACGTCGCGGCTCACGGGGACGCGCTGGCCCACCTTGCGCAGCATCCCCATCCCGACGAACGACGGGAGACGCTCGACCTCCTCGACGCCGAGGACCTCGCGCACGCACGCGACCTCGTGGGTCTGCACGCCGCTGACGACGCGCGCGGCGTGGCGGTCGTAGTGGTCGAAGTCCACGTCGTCCTCGGAGACGTCGAGCTCGGCGAGGTAGTGGCACGCCGCGAGCTCGAAGAGGTCGTGGTGGTGGAGCCGCGAGCCGAGCACGGGCTGGTGGCCCCCCGCGAAGCGGGCCCCGCACTCGATGAGGCACGGGCCCCGCTCGTCCACCTTGAGCTCCATGTGGAACGGGGCGCGACGCAGGCCCAGCGTGCGCAGCACCTCGCGGGCGTACGCCGCGGCCGCGGCGAACGGCGCCTCGTGGGTCGAGACCTTGATCGTCTCGAAGTAGAGGTTCTTCTCGCCGTGGCTGTCGCGCTTGTCGTAGCGCCACACCTCGGTGACGAGCACCTCGCCGCACGCGTCCACGATCCCGTTGACGACGTGCTCGACGCCGCCGACGTACTCCTCGAGCAGGACCTCGCCCAGCCCGCGCTCGAGCACCTCCTGGCACGCGGCCAGCAGCGAGCCGACGTCGTCGGCGAAGTGCACGCTCATGGAGCCCGCGCCGCCCGTGGGCTTGACGACGACGGGCCACGCGTCGAGCGTCCGCGCGAACGCGACCGCCTGCCCGGCGTCGGTGACCGTGGCCGAGCGGTTGACGCGCACCGTCCCGTGCTCGCGCAGGTGCGCCTTGAGCACGAACTTGTCGCGGAAGCGCTCGATGACGCGCGCCGGGTTCCACCCGAGGTCGAGCGCCTCGCCCAGCTCGGCGCCGAGCAGCACCGTGCGCTCGTCCCACGGCACGATGCCCGAGAACCCGCCGGGGAACTCCGCGCGCAGCCGCTCGGCGAGCGCGCCGACGTGCTCGCGGTCCACGACGTGCTCGGCGACGACGCGTCCGCCGAGCTCGGCCCGCCAGCGCCGCTCCCAGAGCCCCGCCTGCGCGGGCGAGGAGAAGAGCGCGACGGCGTCGAGCCCGCGCCCCTGCAGGAAGCGCACGATGCGCGCGGGGTAGTCGTCGGTCGGGTCGATGACGAGGTAGGGGTTCACGCGACGTGCACCGTCAGCCGCTCGCCGGCGAAGGTCATGAGCTCCCGCAGCGCGTCGTAGTCCGCGTGGCGCAGGCGGAACCAGACGTTGTTGAGGTAGCCCTTGTGGATCGGGTCGGTGGGCGTGCCGGGCGCGGGCACGCGGTGCGCGAAGAGGTGCGGGCGCAGCGCGGCCATCACGTGCTCGAGGCCGTCGTAGCCGACCACGCGCCCGTCGCGCGGCGGGCGCACCTGGACCGAGCCCGTCGCGAAGCGGCGGCTGGGCGGCCGCGTGACGCGACGGTGGAGCAGCACCTGCGCCCACTCGGCCCACACGTCGAGGTCGTTGCCGGCCGAGTGCAGGTCGTAGATCCGCTCGCCGGGCGGGCGGGCCCCGATCTCGGAGAACTTGAGGCCCTTGGGCCCGAAGAACCACTCCATGTGGGTCGCCGACGTCCCGATGCCGAGCGTGCGGATCACCGTGCGGCCCATCGCCTTGAGCGCGTCGTAGGCGGGCTCGTCGGCGCGGTTGGTCGCGGCGATCTGGGGCGCGACGCGGCGGTCGTCGAGCGCGGAGAGCACGGTGGGGTAGTAGTGCGCGACGAACTCGACGACGGGCGTCCCGTCCACCGCCAGCGTGTCGTAGAAGCCCTCGTGGCCGACGACGAACTCCTCGACCTGCACGGAGGCGCCCTGCCCGAGCCCGAGCCGCGACGCGGCGGCCTCGAGGCCCGCGACGTCGGTGCACCGCACGGTCCCGAGCCCGCCGAGGGCGGCCCGCGGCTTGACGATCACCGGGAAGCCCTCGCGCTCGGCGAAGGCGCGGAGCGCCGCGACGCTCGAGACCGCCTCCGACGCGGCGCACGGGACGCCGGCGGCCCGCAGCGTCTCCTTCATCGCGGCCTTGTCGCGGCACAGCGTCGCCGTGCGCACCGAGAGCCCCGGCAGCCCGAGCGCCTCGCGTGCCTGCGCGACGGGCAGCACGAGCGCCTCGTCGCCGGTCTCGAGCAGGTCCACGCCGCGCCGCGCCGACAGCGCCCGCACCGCCGCGACGAGGCCGTCGCGCGAGCCGAGGTCGTCGGCGTGGACCCAGCCGTCGAGGTGGCGGCGCAGCGGCTCGTCCACCGCCGCGGCCGGCCGTCCGCCCACGCCGGTGACGAGCGCCCCCGCCTCCTTGAGCCCTCGGACCATGTCCGTGTAGGCCGAGAACAGCTCGGGACCGACGAAGGCGACGTGGGGGCGCATCGGGCGGTCCGGACACTACCGCGAACGCGGCTCCGTGTCTGCCCGGGAGCCCCCGCGAGACGGCGGAGGCTCCCGCGCGCGGCCGGCTAGCCCGCCGAGTTCACGAAAGACGAGGCCCGTCGAGCGCCGATCGCACATCAGGCCGCCGTCGGGGCTCGCGGATTGCGCCCGGGCGCGCGTCGGCCGCGACGACGGCGTGTTCTGGCACCACGTCGAGGAGCGGACGACGCGTGGCGACGTGCATCGAATCGCCGACGGGCCCCACCTCACGCCCGGGCGCAAGACGCCGCCCCGACCTCGTCGGCTCGTGAATTCGGCGGGCTACCGCAGCGCGTCCACGATCGCGTTGAGGGTGGCGCTCGGGCGCATCGCGCGCTCGGTCCGCACCGCGTCGGGGTGGTAGTAGCCGCCCATGTCCACCGGCTTGCCCTGCGCGGCGAGCAGCTCCGCGTTGATCTTCGCCTCGGCGGAGAGCATCGCCTGCGCCACCGGCGCGAAACGGGCGCGCCGCCCGGCGTCGGCGGCCGGCGCGGCCAACGCCTCGGCCCAGGAGAGCGCGAGGTAGTAGTGGCTCCCGCGGTTGTCGATCTCGCCCACCTTGCGGGCCGGCGACTTGTTGTTCTCGAGGAACTTGCCGATCGCCTGGTCGAGCGTCTTCGAGAGCACGGCCGCGCGCGCGTTCTTCGACGTCGCCGCGATGTGCTCGAACGACGCGGCGAGCGCCGAGAACTCGCCGAGCGAGTCCCAGCGGAGGTAGCCCTCCTTCTGGAACTGCTGCACGTGCTTGGGCGCCGAGCCGCCGGCCCCGGTCTCGAACAGCCCGCCGCCCGCGAGCAGCGGGACGATCGAGAGCATCTTCGCCGACGTGCCGATCTCGAGGATGGGGAAGAGGTCGGTGAGGTAGTCGCGCAGGACGTTGCCCGTCACCGAGATCGTGTCGAGGCCCTTGCGGATGCGCTCGAGCGAGTGGCGCATCGCGTCGGCCGGCGCGAGGACGCGCAGGTCGAGGCCCTTCGTGTCGTGGTCGCGGAGGTAGGTCTCGACCTTCGCGATCAGCTGCGCGTCGTGCTTGCGCGCGCGGTCGAGCCAGAACACCGCCGGCGCGCCGGTGGCGCGGGCGCGGCGCACCGCGAGCGCGACCCAGTCGCGCACCGCGGCGTCCTTCGTGCGGCACGAGCGGAACACGTCGCCCTCGTCCACCCGCTGCTCGAGCAGCGTCGCGCCCGTCGCCTCGTCCACGACGCGGATCGTCCCCGCCGAGGCGGCGACGAACGTCTTGTCGTGCGAGCCGTACTCCTCCGCCTGCTGCGCCATGAGGCCCACGTTGGGCACGGTGCCCATCGTGGCCGGGTCGAGCGCGCCGTGGCGCTTGCAGTCCTCGAACACCGCCGCGTAGATCGTGGCGTAGCAGCGGTCCGGGATCATCGCCTTGCAGTCGTGCAGGTTCCCGTCCGGGCCCCACATCTTCCCGGACTCGCGCACGACGACCGGCATCGACGCGTCGATGATGATGTCGTTGGGGACGTGGAGGTTGGTGATCCCCTTGCTCGAGTCCACCATCGCGAGCGGCGGGCGGACGGCGTAGCACGCGGCGACGTCGGCCTCCACCGCGGCCTTGAGCGCGGCCGGGAGCGTCGCGACCTTGGCGAGCAGGTCGCCCAGGCCGTTGTTCGGGTTCACGCCGAGCGTGCGGAACGTCTCGGCGTGCTTCTGGAAGACGGGCTCGAAGTAGACGCTGACCGCGTGCCCGAACAGCACCGGGTCGGACACCTTCATCATGGTGGCCTTGAGGTGCAGCGAGAGCAGGAGGCCGCGGCGCTTGGCGTCCTCGATCTGCTCCGCGTAGAAGCGGCGCAGCGGCTGCACGTGCATCACGGACGTGTCGAGGATCTCGCCCGCCGCGACCGCCATCTTCTTCTTGAGCACGGTCACGACGCCCTTGGCGTCCACGTGCTCGTAGCGGACCTCGGTCGCCTTCGACAGCGTCGTCGAGGTCTCGGTGCCGTAGAAGTCGCCGTCGGTCATGTGGGCGACGTGGCTCGGGCTCGTCGGGGACCACGCGCCGAGCTTGTGCGGGTGCTTGCGCGCGAACGCCTTGACCGACAGCGGCGCGCGCCGGTCCGAGTTGCCCTCGCGCAGCACCGGGTTGACGGCGCTGCCGAGCACCTTCCCGTAGCGGGCCTGGACGGCCTTCTCGGCGTCGTCCTTGGGTGCCTCGGGGTACTCGGGCACGTCGAAACCCTGGCTGCGCAGCTCCTTGACGGCCTCCTTGAGCTGGGGCACCGACGCGGAGATGTTGGGGAGCTTGATGATGTTGGCGGCGGGGGTCTGCGCGAGCGCGCCGAGCGCGGCGAGGTGGTCGGCGACGCGCTGCTCGGGACGGAGCCGCTCGGGGAAGGCGGCGAGGATGCGCCCGGCGAGGGAGATGTCGCGCGTCTCGACGCGGATCCCGGTGCCCTTGGTGAACGCCTGCACGATCGGCAGCAGCGACCACGTCGCGAGCGCCGGCGCCTCGTCGATCTGCGTCCAGACGATCGTGTCGGTCGTGGCGGGGGCGGCGCTCGAGGCGGTCATGGCGGCTCCTTCGGGGGACGGGCCCGGCCCTGTGGCACCGGGCCTGCGGGCGGGCTCCCGACTGTAGAGCCGGGACGGCGGGACGCCCCGAGTCGGCGCGAGGGTACGCGGTGCCAGGAAAGCGACGCGGTGCCAGGAAAGTTGTTTTCACGCGGCACCGCCCGGAACACGCGGTGCCAGGAACGTTGTTCTCACGCGGCACCGCCCGGTCCCCTGGCACCGCCCAGTCCGGGAGTCCCGGGGGTTGCGCGCGACCGCGCGCTCCCCCGCGCCGGGCTACGTCGCCTCGCCGAGCGCGCCCCGCAGCGCGCCCGCGAGCGCGACGAGCGGCTCGTCGTCGCGCCCGTGGCGCGTCGAGAGGTGGAGCGACCACCGCGGGAGCGCCAGCCCGTCGGTGCGCAGCGCGACGAGCCGTCCCGCCTCGAGCTCCGCGCGCACCGCCACGCGCGGGAGCAGGCTCACGCCCGCCCCCGCCTCGACGAGCGCCTTCGCGAGGTCGATGGGGCTCGCTTCGGTCCACGTCGGCGGGACGGGCGCGTCCCCGCGCACGTCGTCGAGGAAGCGCGCGTAGGCCGGCCCCCACGACGACGTCAGCAGCGCCGCCGACCGCAATGCCGCGGCGTCCACCGGGCGGCGCGCGAGCGCCGACCGCGGCGCGCCCACCAGCACCATCGGGCGACTCCCGTGGCCGAGCCGGACTACGCGCGGGTGGATCAGCGGGGCCGACGTCACGGCGAGGTCCACCGTCCCCGCGAGCAGCAGCCCGAGCGCGTCGTCGGAGTGGACCGAGCGCACCGCCACCTCGACGTCGGCGCGCCGCGCCCGGAACGCCACGAACGCCGGCGCGAGGCAGTACGCGCCCGCCGTGACGCAGACGGCGAGCTCGAGGCGCGCGGCGAGCCCGCTCGCCGCCGCGCGTACGCGCCCCCGCGCGGCGTCGCGCGCGGCGCGCACCGACGGCAGCGCGGCTGCCGCAGCCCGCCCGGCGGCGGTGAGTTCGACGCCGCGGCCCCGACGGCGGTAGAGCGGCGTCCCGAGCTCGCGCTCGAGGGCACGCAGGCGCTCGCTCGCGGTGGCCTGCGCACACCGCACGAGGTCGGCCGCGCCCGTGACGCTGCGGGCGCGGACCAGCGCGAGGAAGGTGTCCACCTGCTCGTCGGTCATGCGCGTTCGTTCCGATGTTCTACCGTATTCCATCGGACATTCCGATGGGTTGTGACGGCCCTCCCCCGTGGCACGGGCCGCCGACGCGCCTACGCTCCCCTCGGCTCCCGGAGGACGCGCCATGCCTGAGGACGCCCGGTCGGTGTTCACGGAACGTGCCGCGTGGTACGCGCAGAGCACGGTGCACCGCGACCCGGCCTCGCTCGCGCGACTCGTGGCGTGGGCGGCCCCGGCCCCGACGGCGCGGGTGCTCGACGTCGGCACCGGCACGGGGCACCTCGCGCTCGCGCTGGCCCCGCACGTCGCCCACGTCACGGGGCTCGACCCGACGCCCGCGATGCTGCGCGAGGCGCAGGCCGAAGCCGGCCGTCGCGGCCTCTCGAACGTGGACTTCGTGCTCGGGGACGCCGAGGCGCTGCGCGCCCCGGACGGCGCGTTCGACCTCGTCACGTGCCGCCGCGCGGCGCACCACGTCCGCGACCTCCCGCGCGCGCTCGCGGAGGTGTGCCGCGTGCTGCGGCCCGGCGGGCGCTTCCTCCTCGACGACCGCAGCGTCCCCGAGGGCCCCGAGGTGGACCGCCTCCAGAACGAGCTCGACGTGCTGCACGACCCGTCCCACGTCCGCGAGCGCCCGCCGAGCGAGTGGCGGGCGCTGCTCGAGGCCGCGGGGCTGCGCCTCGCGAGGCTCGAGACCTACGAGGCGTCGCGCCCGTTCGAGGGCTTCTGGTCCACGGCGCGCCCCGCCGACGCCGCACGGATGCGTGCGCTCGCCGCCGCGTGGACGCCCGAGGAGCGCCGGGCCATGGGCGCCAACCCCGTGGGCGAGGTCGAGCGCACCACCCACTGGTTCCTCACGGCGCTCGCCGAACGACCCTGAGGCCACCGGAGGCGTCCGCGAACCGCCCCCCGCGCCGGCGGCGCGGGGCCCGCGGCGGTAGGCTGGGCGCCGTCGGGGACGGCCCGACGACGGAGCGGGTGCATGACGGATCCCGTCGGAGCGAAGGTCACGGGCGTCGCCTACCCGACGCTCTACGTCGCCGACCTCGCGGCGGCACGCGCCCACTGGGAGCGCATCCTCGGCCCGGTCGCGTACGAGGAGCAGGGGCTGTGCGGCCTGCGCCTCGGCGACACCTGGCTGACCCTGATGGACGCGCGCCACGGCCCCCATCCGGGCGGCGGGACCCGCAACGCGGAGCTCGCGCTGCGCGTCGCCAGCGCCGCCGACGTGGACCGGCTCCACGCGTGGCTCGTCGGGCAGGGCGCGAAGACGGTGATCGCCCCCGCCGACACGCGCATGTACGAGCCGATGCGGTACGCGTGCGTGGACGACCCGTTCGGGCTGCGCGTCGGCGTGTACTTCCCGCAGCCCTGACGCCGACACCGACCGTCGGGTCCGCCGAACGAACGCGGGGGCGCGGACGTCGTCCGCGCCCCCGCGAGCCCGCCGAACCCACGAACGACGAGGCCCGTCGAGCGCCGGACGCCCGTCCGGCCCCCGTCGGGGCTCGCGGATTCGGCCCGGGCGCGCGTCGGACGCGACGACGGCGTGTTCTGGCACCACGCCGAGGAGCGGACGACGCGTGGCGACACGCACCGAATCGCCGGCGGGTCCTGCGTCACGCCCGGGCCGAAGACGCCGCCCCGACCTCGTCGGCTCGTGAGTTCGGCGGGCTGGGCGAACCGCGTGTGCGGTCGCGTTACGGCACGCGACGCACGGCCGGCGGCACCCAGCGGCCGTCGAGGGCGTGCGGCTTGGGCGCGTAGAGGCGCATCGTGATGCCGAGCACGCCCGACGCCGGCGACGGCAGCCAGTTGGACTCGAGGTCCTTGCCCGGGCTCGCGTGCTGGATGAGCAGGTCGAGCGAGCCGTCCGCGTTGAACTTCAGCGCGTCCCGGTCCCCGATGGCGAAGCGGTTGATCGGGTTGGCGACCTGGAAGCCCTCGGCGTCGTACATGGTCAGCGACCAGAACGCGCCCACCGGCGGGACCTCGCCCTTCTCGAAGTGGAGGACGTACTTCTGGTCGCCCTGCAGCGGCTTGCCCTCGGCGTCCACGAGGAGCATCGGGTAGATCGCGTCGTCGGGCTGGTTGGCGCCGAGGCCGGCCATCGCGACGATCGCGCGCTTGAGGTAGTAGTTCCCGTACACGCCCATCGTGTCGGTGTTCATCTGCCAGCCGTTGACCACGCGCGCCACCGTGGGGAGCTTCGCGAGCATCTGCTTGAGCCCCTCGGCGGGCACGCGGTCGAGCGCGCCCCGGACGACGGGGTCGAGCGCGGCGGGGTCGAACGAACGACCGACCTCGATGCCGATGCGGCGCAGGCGGGCGACGGTCGACCAGTCGGTGACGTGGGGCGGGTTGCGCTTCATCAGCTCCGCGGCGAGGCGGAAGTACTCGGTGCCCTTCATGCCGTTGACCTGGTCGAGCGGCGGCGTCTTCATGTCCACGCTCGGGTCGATCGTCGCCTTCGGCGGCGTGGCGGTCTTGCCCCACTGCGAGAGCGGGGTGATCCGGTAGCCGTCCTGCACCTTGTGCACGGCGTCGTAGTCGGCCGGGCCGTTGGTCTGCGTGCGGCCGATGATCCACACGTAGGACGTGGGGGCGTCGATGCGCTGCACGCCGGCGGGCAGCGTGCCGGTCCAGCCGGGCGGCACGACCGCCCAGCTCGCCGCACCCGTGCCGGTGGTGCGCTTGCCCGGGCTCGCGAACACGTCCGACCACATGTCGAGCATCGGCAGGAGGTAGTAGCGGCCGCCCGTGTCGGGCGCCGTGACGATCATCGGCTCGGTCGTCAGGTCGAGCCACCCCGACGAGTAGAGCGTGTCGAAGTTGGGGCGCACGACCGCGCGGAAGCTCGCCGGCGGGTACTCCCGCATGTGGCAGAACTCGTTCATCGGGCCGTGGCCCGGCAGCTTGCCGGCCTCGAGGTTGGTCGAGACGCGACGCGTCACTTCCATCGAGACGAGCGAGTAGAAGTAGTGGTAGGCCTCGATCCCGATCTCGAGGGCCTCGGCCTCGGTGACCGGCGCGGCGGCCGGCTCGCCCGCGGCGGCGGACGGCCCGCGCGCTCCCCCGACGGATCCCGCGGCGACCGCGGCGACGACGACCCAGGACAACGCTCGACGCATGGAGGCTCCTTCACGGGGGGCGCCCGGGCGGCATGCCCGGCGCTCGTCCCGACCCGCGACCGAATCTAGCGGCGGCGTCCGCCGCTGGCGCCGCGAGCGCGAGCGGATCCGACGCCCTTGCGACTTTCGGATACCGCGAGTCCCGCCCGCACACGGCGAGGATCGTCGCCGACCGCAGGCGGGGCCGTCCGGCGACGGAGCCTCAGCCGTCGGCGAGCGCCTTGCGCACGCGCTCCACCGCCTCGGGGCCGCCGGCGGGCTCTCGAGCCAACGCCGCGGCGAGGCGCGCGCGGGCCTCGGGACTTTCGCGCGCGATGCGCACGAGCATGTCCGCCGCGGACTCGCTCACGCGCGTCCGGGGGTAGCGGAGCCGCAACAGCAGCCCGTCGGCGGCGTCGGACACGGGGAAGCCGCGGAAGACGGCGTTCTCGAGGGCGAGGAAGGCGGCGAACCACACCTCGATCTCGCGATACCCGAACGTCGAGTCGAGCTGGAGCGTCGTGCCCGCCGCGGCGAGGCGCGCGCCGAGCGAGCGCACGAGCCCGCGCGCGTGGCGGCCCTGCTCGCACGAGAGGAACTCCTTCGCCGCCGGGCGCTGCGAGGGCGCGAACTCGCGCACGCACCACACGCGGTGCTCCTCGGTGGCGAGGTGGAGCAGGTCGGCCGCGGTCTCGACGGCGACGACATCGTCGCGGCCGCCGAGCAGCTCGGCGTCGACGTCGTCGAACCGACGCTCGTCGAGCCAGCGGTCGGTCAGCGACTCCACGACGTAGCGCATGCGGGTGTAGGCGAGGTCGCGGGCGACGACCCGGAGCAGGTCGCGCTGGTGCGCCGCCCATCCCTCGCGCACGCTCCCGGGCACCACGCGCTCGCCGCGCCACGCGGAGAACCGCACGAGGGTCCACGAGGCCGTCGCCGGCACCATCGGCTCGCCGGGGTCCGACTCCTCGCTGTAGTGGTAGACGGTGCCGCAGTCGGGGCACCGGCGGAGGTCGTCCCCGCAAGCCCGCAACCGCCGGACGTCGTCGGGCGGGGCGACGACCGTGCTCTCCGACGTCACCGAGAGCTTCGGCAAGAGGCGCGCGCAGGGGGCGCACTCGTCGTGGAAGAGGGTCGGGCGCTTCATCGGGCTCCGGGCGATGCGTGCCGGGCACGCGAGACCGCGACGCCTACGATCGCACCCGCCCGCGCGATCGACGAACGGCGAGGGCCCGCGAGCGGGGCCCGCCGGCTCAGCGCCAGACGGCGGCGAGCGCGACCGCGGACGCGTACAGCCCGAGGGCGTACGCGGTGTGCGTCGCGAGGTTGCGCAGCCGCGTCGCGCGCGGGTCGGGGGTCCTCGACCCCGCGAGCCCCGCGCCCATCGCCGGCTGCATGACGAACCACGGGGCGACGATCGTCCCGATCCCGACCACGATCGGCGGCCCGATCGTCGGCGAGCGCGCCCAGCCGGGACCCCAGATCGCGAGGAGGACGAAGGCGAACGTCACGCCGATCGCGTAGTGCGCCGCCCACCCGAGCGGCCGCTCGCCGCGGACCGGCGCGGCGGCCGCGATCCGCGCGTGCGCGAAACGGCCGCGGGCGCAGTGGCCGATCCAGCGCCCGAGCAGGGCGTAGTCGAGGCCCTGGATGCCGAAGGCCCGGCGGGCGACGAGCCCCCACAGGTCCATCGCGGCCGCGCCGCCGATCCCGAGGATCGTGGCGCGCGCAGCCAGCTCGACGGCTTCCGTCACGACGTGCTCCGCTCCGGCGGGGGGACGCAGACGCTACACCGCGCCGCAGCGGGCGGGCGCCGTCGGCTCGCGCGGTCACCGGGCTACCCGCGCGCGGCGTCCCTCGGGATCCGGACGAGCCGCCGCACCGACGCAACCTCGACGTCGCCGTCGAGCTCGGCCGCGTCGAAGCGCGGGCCGTACGAGCCGCGCGTGCGCTCGAGGCGCGCGGGCCGGTCGCCCTGGGCGTCCGCCCACTGGTACGACCGCGTCTTGAAGCGCACGAACCGGCGCATCGGGCTCTGCGCGAGGAGCGCGTCGAAGGAGGCGTCGCGCTGGTCGGCGTCCTCGAGCGCGGCGTCGAGGGTCCTCGGGTCCACCCGCCAGCGGAGGCGCTCACCGAGCTGGACGAACCCCGTGGGCGTGACGGCGCGGGCCACGTGGCCCGTGGCGCCGCACGTGCCGATCGTCCGCTCCCAGCGCCCGAGCGGGGCTGGCACCGTCGGCGAGCCCTCGAGCGGGAGGATCACGCGCGGGACGCTCTCGACCGTGATCGCCGGCAGCTCGACGTCGGGCGTGGGGCCGGTCAGCCGCACGAGCCCGCCGCCGAGGTCGGTCAGGCCCGGCGGCGCATC
This sequence comes from Planctomycetota bacterium, assembly GCA_020851795.1. Classification (GTDB taxonomy): domain Bacteria; phylum Planctomycetota; class PLA2; order PLA2; family JAEUHO01; genus JAEUHO01. Next base: position 54,052 of record JADZCA010000038.1, read on the forward strand.
GGGCTCGGGCTCGGCGTCGTCCTCGCGCACCCACGGGTGGTCGGACTCCCACGGCGCGAGGTCGTCCTCCCGGACCGGCCGGCCGCGTCGCAACAAGGTCCCGTCGTCGTCGTAGTCGTCCCACGCGGTCTGGTGCTGCCTCGACGGCACGGGAGGCGCCTGCTCGACCGCGCGCTCGAACGCCACGGTCGCCTCGTCGAGCGTCCGCCCCCAGCCGAGCGCGGAGCCCGCGATCCCGTCCACGACGAGGTGGCGCGCGGTGGCGGGGACGCGTCCGTCGTAGAGCGCGCGACGCGCCGACGCGAGTCCTTGGAGCCACGCGCCGACGGGGCCGCACGGCACGGGCACGGGCCACGTGATGCGCCCCGGTCCGTGCCGGCCGGGGTCGAGCGCGGCGATCACGTCGGCGACGAGCTCGGCCGACTGCGCGCGACGCGACGCGAGCGCCGCGAGGAGCTCGCCGAGGCGGTTGGGGACGAGGTCGTTGAGCGACGTCTCCGTCGCCGTGCCGTCGTCGCCGTACAGCACGCTGACCCGAGCGGTGCCGTCGTAGACCTCGACCTCGGCGCGCCCGAGGCCGCGCAGGCGGCGCGCGCGTCCCGCCGGCGCCTCGCGCTCGGGGACGACCTCGCCGGTCCGCGTGTCCACCGTGGGGCTGACCCAGCCGATGCGCCCCGCCGTCGAGAGCTGCGCGACCGGCCACGGCACGACGCGGCCCGCATCGACGACGTCGCGGCGGAACAGCTTGAAGAGGGTGCGCCCGTTCTCGGTCGTCACGACCGCTTGGTCGCCGAGGAGGTCCACGAGCAGGTCGAACAGCAGCTCCGCGTGCCTCGACGTCGGGAGGCTCGCGCGCAGGGCGTGGGCGACGGGGACGAGGGACTCGGGCACGCCCCGAGGATCCTACGCCCGCGCCGCCGCGGGCAAGGTGCACGGGACGGACGCCTATCGGGGCCGGCGCCGCGGGTTCCTCGACGTCCCGGGCGGCCGCGTGGCCTGCGTGCGACGTGCGTCGTTCTCGATGGCACGGAGCAGCCGCTCATCGTCCGCGGTCGACGCACGATCGGAGTCTCGCTCGCGCACGAGCGAGATGACCTTCTCGATCGCGCGTCGCGCGTCGTCGGAGCGGTCGACGAGCCGGAGCATGCCGGCCATCAACCGGAGGAGCACGATCTGCTCCTCAGGGGTACGGGGGTACGGAGACGCGTACGTTTCCACCAAACTCAGCCAATCCCGCCGCGCCTCGAAGCCCGTCGCTCGCCCGGGCGAAATCGTACCCGCCTCCGTACCTCCCCTGTTCGAAGGCGGGGCCGCCGCTCGCCGAGAGCAGCACCCCGGCGCGCGACGGGGACGGGCATGACCCCGTCAGCTCGTGCGAGCTTGCAGCGCGCGGTACGCGCCGGGCGGATGGCCCACGCTCCGGCGGAACATGTAGACGAATCCGCTCGTCGAGCGGTAGCCGAGGTCGTAGGCGACCCTCCCGACCGCAAACCCGCGGGCCAGCCGGTCGATCGCCTCGACGACGAGCAGCCTCGTCTTCCACTGCGTGAACGTCATCCCCGTCTCGCGGGCGAACAGGCGGGCGAGCGTGCGCACGCTCGCTCCCGAGCCCACCGCGGCGTCCTCGATCCGGAGGTCCGCGGACGGCTCGGCGCTCGCGCGCCGCAACGCGCGCAGCAGCCGCGGGTCCCTCGCGCCCGGCAGGACGTACGGCGCCGACTTCATCAGACGGAGCTCGTCGAGCATCACCTGGGCCAGGCGCGCGCCCGGCCCCTCAGGCGGGTACCTGTTCCCGTGCTCGAGGGCACGAAGGACCAGCTGGTCCAGCAGCGCCGTCAAGACGACCGTGCCGCAGCGCCTGGGCAACGTGGCGGCGTGGGCGGGGTCGACGAAGATCATCCGCGCCGAGACCGCTCCCCGCGAGTAGACCTCATGGTGCAGGCCCGACGGGATCCAGAGTGCCTGCCCGGTCGGCACGAGCCAGGTTCCGACGTCCGTCGAGGCCCACACCGCTCCTCGGTCGGGGCAGACGATGTGCGCACGCGGATGGCTGTGCTTGGCGACGCGATGCGGCCCCTCCCTCGTCCACGAGAACGAGAGGATCGGCCGCGCGGCGTCGACGACCCGCCCGAGTTCGGGCGGGTCGAGATTCGGCAGATCGTCGACAGACATTGGCTCAGCCTCGACACGGTGCGGCCGTCGCCACGTCTATGCTCCCTGCGCAGCCGACGAACCACAGCGGAGGATCCGTGTCATGGCGACAGCGAATGTAGCGAAGCGGGGGCAACTCGTCCACGTCGTCACCCTCGAGTGCAAGGACGAGGAGCGTGCGCGCCGGTGCCTCGATGCGCTCGCGGCGAAGGGTCGACCGGACGCCCAGGCCCACGGCTGCGTCTCGTACGAGTTCGGCGTGCGGAAGGACAACCCCGCCGCCGTCCACCTCGTCGAGCGGTGGGACCGCTGGCAGGACCTCGATGCCCTTCTCGTGGAGAAGGTCGTGCCGGCGCTCGATGCCTACAACCAGCTCCTGCAGCGGCCCTTCGACCCGGCGCGCGACACCGTCCGCATCGAGCTCCGGTAGATCCGCCTCCGCGCGCGCGTCGGCGGCGTCGAGACGCCCGGCGCGGCGATCGCGCGGGCGGTCCTTGCCGGGGTTGCGCCGCGTGCGGTGCGCGGCGGCCAGAAGGACCCGCACAGGGGGCACTGCTCCGACGTCCACCTCGACGCGCGTCTTCGCCTCCTCGAAGAGATGCTCGACGTGTGCGCGCAGCTTCTCGCGGTCCTGTGCGACCTCGGGCGGCGGCTCGGTCTCGATGGCCAGCGAGAGATTTTCGCTGCCGTGACTCTCTCGGCCTGCCCTTCGAGCATAGTTGACATTGATCTTCACGAGCGTACCGCCTGCGTGATGGATGGAGGATGCGGCGGTTTCACGCTCGACCGCGCGCACGAGCGAATGCGGACCTGACGGCGCTCCCGGGAGTGAGGCCGAGCCGCCGATCCCGCGGCACCTCCCGGCGGCTCGCGGCCCGGAGAGGGCGACTTCCCCGCCGCCCTTCCCCGGCATCGGCGGCGTCGGTATCCTCGATCTAGGAGGCTCGCCTGCGCGCCACGACCGTCATCGTCCTCGCCCTGCTGCTGTCGGCTCCGGCCTATGGGGGTGACGAACCTCCGAAGGTGCCGGCCGCTCCGCCTGTGGCTCCGGCTCCGGCTCCGGCTCCGCCCGCCTCCGCCCCGAAGCCCGCTCCGCCGCCGCCGCTCAAGCAGGCGGCCGACGCCGTCCTCGCGGCGACGAAGGCGAAGGACGACGCGGCCCTCGGAGCGCTCGCGGCGCAGGACGTTCCCGATCCTTGGCGGGTTGTCGACCAGTTGATCCGCCAAGGGGAACACGACGCCGCGGAGGCCTTCGCGAAGGCCTCGCCGCGCGTGGACACGGAGGCGTTGCCGGCCTACGTCGCCTCGCGGCGGGGCAAGGCGGATGACCCTGCGCGTCGCGAGCGGCTCAAGGCCGCAGACGCGGCGATGCGGGCCAGGAGGCTCAAGGATGCGCTGACGGCGCTGGGCGAGCCGGAGCCAGGCCCCATCGAAGACGTGCCGGGGGTGGCCATGGCGCAGATGCGCGCGTTTGCGCTCCTACGGCTCGAGAGAGAGGAGGCAGCCCTTGCCGCGACGCGCGCGGCCGCCGAGGCGGCCCACCGGCTTGGTTGGATGGTGATGGCGGCCGAATTGCACAACGCACACGGCGTCGCGGCGTACCACGTCGACAGGTACGACGAAGCGCTCGAGGCATGGGGGCGGGCCGTGGCCCTGGCGGAGCGGCGCGGCGACAAGGAGGGGGCGGCCCAGTGGCGGGGCAACATCGCCAACGTCGACCTTGCCCGCGGGGACCTGGTCAAGGCGGTGGCGACCTACGAGCAGGTGCTCGCGGAGATGGAGACGCTGGGCGACAAGCGGGGGGCGGCCACGATGCTGGGCAACCTGGGCAACGCCTATCACGCGCTCGGGGACTTCGCCAAGGCGAAGGCGACCCAGGAGCGGGCGCTGCGGGCCAGGGAGGCCGTGGGGGATCGGGCGAACGTCATCGCGGCCCGGGAAGCCCTGGCTCTGCTCCACGTCGAGGTTGGGGAGGTTGTCAAGGGGCTGGGGCTCTACGAGCGGGCCCTCGCAGAGGCGGAAGCGCTTGGGCTGCAGGGGAAGACCGCCTCCCTGCTTGGAGGCATCGCCAGTGCCCATTCTGCTCTCGGGAACTTCGCCCAGGCGCTTGCGTACTTCGAGCGCAGCCGGGCACGTTTCGCGTCGGCGGGGCACAAGCCCGGCGCGGCGGCGGCAATGTCCAACATCGCCATGGTCCGCGTCAGGCTCGGGGACCACGCGGGGGCGCTCCCGCTCTTCGAGCGGGCCCTGGCGGACCAGGTGGCGCTCGGGGATCGACGCAACGCGTCGAAGACGCTCACAGCCCTCGCCGTGGCCCACTCCGAGCTCGGGGACGAGACCAAGGCAAAGGAGCTCTACGAGCGCGCGCTGGCCGACGCAGAGGCGATTGGAGACCGGAGACTGGTGGCGGTCTGCATGAACAACATCGCCACGACCCACGCCAAGCTGGGGGACCACGCCGCGGCGCGTGCGCTCTACGAGCGTGCGCTGGCGACGCGGGAGGCCTTGGGTGACAAGCGCGGTGTGTCTGTCATGCTGAACAACATCGGGGCGAGCCACCAGGCGCAGGGTGATCTCAAGGCCGCGCGCGCGGCGCTGGAGCGCGCCGTGCGCATGGCGCGCAGCCTCAGGGCCGTGCCGGAGCTCGTCTCGTCCCTCAAGCACCTCGCCATCGTGCATCTGCGCGAGGGCGACAGCGGGCGCGCGCTCGGGGCGGCGCGGGAGGCGCTGACCGCCAGCGAGACGCTGCTTGGAGGGTTGGGCGAGGAGGAAGGCGCCCAGGCTCGCGCGACGCAGGGGAAGCTCTACGCGGTGGGCGCCCAGGCGGCCGTGCGCGACGCAGACACGGCCGAGCTGTGCGCGTTCCTGGAGAGCGGGAGGGCGGGTGCTCTCCTGGATGCGCTGGACAAGCGCGAGCACCTGCGCTGGAAGTCCGACACGCTGCCGGAGGAGCTGAAGGTCGCCGACTCGAAGGCTGCGAGCGCGGAGCGCGCCGCACGGAACGCCTACGAGCAGGCGCTCAAGGGCGAGGACCGCAGGGCCAAGGCCGCGGCCGCGGGCGCGCTGGACGAAGCGCTCGAGGAGGTGCGGACGGTCAACGCACGCATCCAGCGCGAGACGAAGCGGGCGGCAGGGATCTTCTACCCCCGCAGCATGCCGCTGGAGGACGTCGCGGCGTCGTTGGAGGCGGGCGAGGCGCTGGTGATCTACGGCCTGTGCCTCGACGAAGCGGTGGCGCTGGTGGTCGAGCCGGAGGGCGAGCGGCTGGTGGTGCTCGGGGCAAGCAAGGAGGTCGAGGCAGCGTGCGAGGCGTTGGCGCTGCGCACGCCCGACGACGATCCCGCCGCGGCGCTGGCCACGCTGCGGGGCCTGCTGGTGGAGCCGCTCGCGCTGGGGCAGGGCGTGAAGCAGGTGCTCGTCTCCCCGGAGGGCCCCCTGTGCTTCCTGCCTTGGGGTGCGCTGGTGGACCGGGCCGTGGCGGTGACGCCCTCCGGCTCGACGCACGCGTTGTTGCGCTCGGAGGAGCGCGAGCCCGGCCAAGGCGTGCTGGCGCTGGGCGATCCGGACTACGCGGGCGCCTCCGAAGCGGCGCAGGCGATCTACTACCGGGGCAGGCGGCTCTCGCCGCTGCCGGCCACGCGCAGCGAGGTGGAGACCGTGTCCAGCGTGGCGCTGCTGGGGGCCGAGGCCAGCGAGGACGGCGTCGTGGCCGCCCTGCCCCAGCAGGAGCGCTGGCGCGCGGTGCACTTCGCCTGCCACGGGCTGATCGACCCACGTCGGCCCGGACTGTCGTCGCTGGCGCTCTCGCGGACCGGCGACGACGACGGCTTCCTGACGGCGCTCGAAGTGCTACGCATGCGGATCCCGGCCGACCTCGCGGTGCTCTCGGCCTGCGAGACGGCGACGGGCCAGCTCGTCGGCGGCGAGGGGATCGTGGGCCTGACGCGCGCGTTCATGTACGCGGGCGCGCCGCGGGTGATCTGCTCGCTGTGGAAGGTCGACGACGAGGCGACGCGTGTGCTGATGGTGAAGTTCTACGAGCTGTGGAACCCCAGGGACGGCAAGCCCGGCCTGCCGGCCGCGGAGGCCTTGCGCCAGGCGCAGGGCTTCGTGCGTGCGCAGGCGAGGTGGAAGCACCCGTACTACTGGGCCGCGTGGGTCCTGTGGGGGTTGCCGGACTAGCCCGCCGAATTCACGAGCCGACGAGGTCGGGGCGGCGTCTTCGGCCCGGGCGTGACGCAGGGCCCCTCGGCGATTCGATGCGTGTCGCCGCGCGTCGTCCGCTCCTCGGCGTGGTGTCAGAACACGCCGTCGTCGCGTCCGACGCGCGCCCGGGCCGAATCCGCGAGCCCCGACGGGGGCCCGACGTGCGATCGGCGCCCGGCGGGCCTCGTCTTTCGTGAATTCGGCGGGCTAGGACTGGATCCAGCCACGCTCGACGAACGACACGTACGATCCAGCGCCGACGACGACAGGGTCGCGCAGCCGGACGCCGACCAGCTCTCCGGCGGCGACGAGACGGCGCGTGATCGCCTCGTCGTCCGGCGAGGGCTCGGGGTCGCCCGACACGTGGTTGTGCAGCAGCACGATCGATGCCGCCCGCGCCTTCATGGCGGGGCGGTAGAGCGCCTTTGCGTTCCGCCGCGGGGGCTCGACCCGGCGGCAACGGCCACGAGAACACCGAGCTCGCGTCGCTCAAGCAGCAGCGCTTCATCCGCATCCCCCGCGAGGTCTTCCCCGTCCCCTCCCCGCAGAGAAGAGCCAGCTGGTCGTTCGAGTACCCCGCGTCCCGTGCGAGCGAGCGCCTGTGCCCGATCGGCTCGAGCGAGACGCCCTCGTTGCTCGGAGCGCCCCGGCCGCTGCCCTGCGTTCGCGTTGCCGACGCCGCTCGGGACGGGACGGCGCGCCGAACGGACGGCCGAACGCGGAGGAGGCGGGAGGCCGAGCCGAGGCCTCGAGCCCGCCGCCCGGCGGCCAGAAGCCCGGGGATCACGATGTCCCGCCGCCCTTCCTCGGGATCGGGCGCGTAGGTACGCTCGCGCTCGGAGGCACGCTTGCGCGCGACACCCGTCATCGTCCTGGCCCTGCTGCTGTCGGCTCCGGCCTATGGGGGCGAGGATGCCCCGAAGCCGCCGGTGGCTCCGCCGGCCGCCCCGCCGGCCGCCCCTGCGCCCGCCGCGACGCCTGCCCCGTCGCCGACCCCCGAGCAGGCGGCCGACGCCGTACTGACGGCCGTGAAGGCGAAGGACGACGCGGCGCTCGAGGCTCTCGCCGTGAAGGATGCCCCCGACCCGTGGATCGTCGCCGACGAGCTGATCCGTCGCGGCGAGTTCGACGCCGCCGACGCGTTCGCGAGGGCGGCGCCGCGGGTGGACATCGAGGCGCTGCCGGCCTACGTCGCGTCGCGGCGGGGGAAGCCGGACGACCCGACGCGTCGGGGTCGGCTGGCGAAGGCGATCGCGGCACTCCGAGCCCGTGAGCCCGCCGACGCCCTCGCGGCGCTCGGCGCGGAGGAGTCCCCGCCCCTCGAGGACGTGGTCGGGGTCCGGCTCACGTCGGTGCGGGGCTACGTGCTCGCGAGACTCGAGAGGCGCGAGGCGTCCGCGGTCTCGAGTCTGGGGGCGGGCGACGCCGCCGAGCGGCTCGGCTGGCTCGCGCGCTCCTACGCCATGAGCGACGAGGCCGGAATCTCCGCCTTTCGCGAGTCGGCGTTCGTCGTCGCGCGCGCCGCGTTCGAGCGGGCCGTGTCGGTCTGCGACCGGCGGGGGGACAAGGCGGGGGCGGCCCGGTCGCTCACCAACCTCGGCACGGTCTACGCGTCGATCGGCGACTACCCGAAGGCGCTCTCGGCGCAGGAGCGCGCCCTGGCGGCGTACGAAGCGATGGGGGACGAGGCGGGGGTGGCGGCGACCCGCTACAAAGTCGGCGGCGCTCACTCCGAGCTCGGAGACCACCGGAAGGCGCTCTCGATGCTGGAGCGCGCGCTGGCAGCACAGGAGGCGTTGGGGGACAAGGCGGGGGCGGCCACGACCCTCAGCAGCATCGGGAGCGTCCACCTGGTGCTCGGGGACTACGCGAAGGCGCTCTCGACGCAGGAACGTGCGCTGGCGGCAATGGAGGCGCTCGGGGACAAGAGAGGGGCGGCCCGGACGCTCGGCAACCTCGGCAACGTCCACATGTCGCTCGGGGACTACGCGAAGGCGCTCGCGATCCAGGAACGCGTGCTGGCGGCGAAGGAGGCGTTGAGGGACAAGGCGGGGGCGGCCGCGACGCTCTACAACGTCGGCCTGCTCCAATTCGCGCTCGGGGACTATTCGAAGTCGCTCTCGACGCACGAACGCGGGCTGGCGGCGATGGAGGCGCTGGGGGACAAGGGGGGGGCGATCACGGTGCTCAGCAGCATCGGCATGATCTACGACGCAATCGGCGACTACGCGAAGGCGCTCTCGACGCAAGAGCGTGCGCTGGCGGCGAGCGTGGCGGCGGGGGCCAAGCGGGAGACGGCTACGGCGCTCGGCCGCCTCGGCTCGGTCTACGACTCGATCGGCGACACCGCGAAGGCGCTCGCCAACTACGAGCTCGCGCTGGCGGCGAAGGAGGCGCAGGAGGACAAGCAGGGTGTCGCCGTGATTCTCGCAAACCTGGGCGCCCTCTACCATCGGCTTGGGGACGCCGCGAAGGCGCTCAAGACCTTTCAGCGTGTGTTGGCGACGGCGGAGGCGCTGGGGGACAAGGGGATGGGCGTCCGGGCGGTCCTCAACATCGGCATCGCCCAACGCTCGCTCGGCGACTCCGCGAGCGCGCTTTCGAGTTGCGAGCGTGCGCTGGCGGCCTCGGAGGCGCTGGGAGACAAGGCGACCGTGGCCAAGACACTCGACGTCATCGGCAGGCTCCATCTGGACCGCGGGGACTTCAAGAAGGCGATCCTGTTCTTCGAACGCTCGAGTCGAGCTGCCGAGAAGTGCGGCGCGGTCGACCTGCAGGTGCCCGCGCTCCACAATCTGGCGAGGGCGCGGATCGCGTCGGGCGATGCGGGGCGCGCGATCGAGTCGGCCCACAAGGCCGTCTCGCTCCTGAAGACCCTCGTCGGCGGGCTGGGCGAGGAACAGGGGGCGACGGCGCGGGAGCAGCACACCGCGCTGTTCTCGACGGGGCTTCGGGCGGCGGCGGAGGCGGACGAAGCGCCCGAGGCCGCCTTCTTCCTCGAGAGCGGTCGGGCGGGAACGATGCTCGAATCGCTCGACGCGCGCGACGCGCTGCGGTACACGGCGATCCCCGACGAGTTGCGGCTCGCCGAGGCGGCCGCCCGGTCTGCCGAGGTGCGGGCGCTCGCGGCCTACGCGAAGGCGCAGGACGGCGCAGACCTCGCAGTGATCCGGGCGCGCAACGAGGAGCTGAAGGTCGCGCGGGCGAGCGTTCAGGAGGTCGTCGAGCGGATCCAGCGGGAGGCCAAGCGGGCGGCGAACCTCTGGTACCCGGTCGCGACGCCGATCGAGGACATCCGGGGCTTGCTCGCCCCGGGCGAGGCCCTCGTGCTCTACGGACTCGCCAGGACGGACGACGGTGCCCACGCGCTGGTGCTGACGAAGGAGGATGCGAGGATCGTCGCGCTCGGAGAGTCCTCGGCGATCGCGGGGGCGTGCGAGGCGCTCAACCCCACCGATCGGGACGTGGATCCCGCGGCGGCGCTCGATCGGCTGCGCGACCTCGTCGTGAAGCCCCTCGCACTCCCGAAGGAGACGAAGCGGCTGCTCGTCTCGCCGGACGGGCCGCTCTCCTACGTCCCCTTCGCGGCGCTGGCACCCGACCTCGTCGTCGCCTACGAGTCGTCGGGCTCGACGTACGGGGTACTGCGTGAGGAGAAGGACAAGCAGGGGGAGCAGGTGCTCGCGCTCGCCGATGCGGACTACACGGCGAAGTTCAATCCGATCGCGCTCGACCTCTACGCGCCGGTGGCGGTGGCCGGGGCTCCTGCGTCGCGCGGAGGGCGGCTCGTGCAGCTCCCGGGCACGCGGGAGGAGGCGACGGCGGTCGCGGACGTGACGCTGTTCGGCAAGGACGCCTCCGAGCCGGGCCTGCGCGCGGCGCTCGCGAAGAAGCAGAAGGGCCGCTGGCACTCGGTCCACTTCGCCTGCCACGGGCTCGTCAATCCAGACCGTCCGACGCTGTCGTCGCTGGCGCTGACCCCCGAGGGCGAGGACGACGGCTTCCTGACGGCCCTCGAGGTCTTGAAGATGGACATCCCCTCCGACCTCGTGGTGCTGTCGGCCTGCGAGACGGGCAAGGGCAAGATCGTGGGCGGCGAGGGCATCGTCGGCCTCACGCGCGCGTTCATGTACGCGGGCGCGCCGCGGGTGATCTGCTCGCTGTGGAAGGTGGACGACGATGCGACGCGGGCCTTGATGACGAAGTTCTACGAGTTGTGGAACCCGAAGGATGGCAAGCCCGGGCTGCCCACGGCCGAGGCGCTGCGCAAAGCGCAGGAGTTCGTTCGGTCGCAGGAGCCGTGGAAGCACCCGTACTACTGGGCCGCGTGGGTCCTGTGGGGGTTGCCGGACTAGGACTGGATCGAGCCGCGCTCGACGAACGACACGTACGATCCAGCGCCGACGACGGCAGGGTCGCGCAGCCGGATACCGACCAACTCTCCGACGGCGACGCGGTACGGTGCCGCGTACCTCTCCACCAAGTCGCGCTCGGTCGTCGACTAGTGGCCGCCTCGCGCGGCGCCGGCGGTCGCCCAACGGGGCCGCACGGACGACGTCGCGACAGGTCCCGCAGTGGAGGCGCATCCACGATCGTACGACGACGCCAGGGGTGCGTTTCGTCTACGGGTGAGCGACCGTCGCTGTCCGCGCTGGTGAAATCGTACGCGGCACGGTACGGCCCCGGTGAAATCGTACGCGGCACGGTACGGCCCCGCGCGTTCCCCCCCGCTGGATCGGCCGCGCAGACGGCGGAATCCAGCGCTGTCGTACTAGGATCGAGAGATCCGGGAGGTCACCCATGCCTGTGACGAACGTCGCGTCGGGGACGAACGTGAACGAGGTCGCCGACGGGATCTACCGCATCCACACTCCGGTCGAGATGGCCGGAGGGCCCGGGGCCTTCAGCTTCAACCAGTACCTCGTCGTCGACGAAGACCCGCTCCTGTTCCACACGGGCCCTCGTCGGATGTTCCCCCTCGTCCGCGAGGCGGTGGCGAGCGTGATCCCGGTCGAGCGGCTGCGGTGGGTCTCGTTCTCGCACGTGGAGGCGGACGAGACCGGGTCGCTCAACGACTGGCTCGCCTCGGCGCCTCGTTCCGCCCCGCTCTGCGGGTCCGTCGCCGCGATGGTCTCGATCGGCGACCTCGCGGACCGCCCTCCTCGCGCGATGGCCGACGGCGCGTCGCTCTCGCTCGGCGCCCGCGCGGTACGGTGGCTCGACGCGCCGCACGTGCCGCACGGCTGGGAGTGCGGGTTCCTCTTCGAGGAGAAGAGCAGGACGCTCCTGTGCGGCGACCTCTTCACGCAGGGCGGGCGCGGGACGAGCCCCCTCGTCGAGTCCGACATCCTTGAGCCGAGCGAGCGGATGCGCCGTGGCATGGACTACTTCGCGCACGGCCCCAACACGCGGGACGTGATCCTGCGGCTCGCCGGCCTCGAGCCCACGACCCTCGCCGTGATGCACGGAAGCGCGTGGCGCGGTGCGGGGAGCGCCCTGCTACGGTCGCTCGCCGACCGCGTGGCCCCGGCGCGCTGACGTCGGCGCGGCGAGCGTGCCGCCCCCCCCACGGTCCCGACGGAACCGGCGCGCACGCTCGCCCCGTTCGCGACGCCCCGCCTCCACGCCGTGCCTCCGGGGGCGCGCGGCGAGAGGCGACGGGCGCTTGCACGCGGTGCCCGTGGGTCGTGAAATGCGCGACCGCGGGCGCCGCTCGTGGGAGGGACCGATGCCGTACCGCCGCCGGCTGGCGCCCGTCGTGCTCGTGCTCGCGTCGACGACGTGCGCCCCACGGGTCGCGCGCGGCGAGGACCCGCCCACGGCGGCCGGGCCGAAGACCTCCGACCTCGCTCGCGCCCGGAGTCTCGCCGAGCGCGCGGACCTCCTACGCAAGGCGTCGAAGCTCCGCGAAGCCGTCGCGGCGGCTCGCGAGAGCCTCGCGCTCCTGGAGCAGGCCCTCGGGAAGGACCACCCCGACGTCGCCACGAGCCTCGACGACCTCGCCGGGCTGCTGCTCGAGCTCGGGGAGTTCTCGGCGTCGCAACCGCTGTGCGAGCGCGCGCTGGCGATCCGGGAGAAGGCGCTCGGACCGGACGACCTCCTCGTCGCGGCCAGCCGGAACCGCCTGGGGCTCCTGTCGCTCAAGCAGGGGGCGTACGACGAGGCCCGCCGGCAGTTCGAACGCGCGCTCGCCGTCCGGGAGAAGGCACTCGGCCCCGACCACCCGCTCGTCGCCGCGGTCCTTCAGAACCTCACGGACGCACACCGGCTCCTCGGCGCGTACGACGACGCGCAGAGGTGCGGGGAGCGCGCGCTCGCCATCGACGAGCGGGCCTTCGGCCCCGAGCACCCGACCGTCGCGTCCGACCTCAACACGCTCGCCGTGGTTCGCCGTTCGCAGGGAGCGTTGGACGAGGCGCGCCTCGCCTACCTCCGCGCGCTCGCGATCCAGGAGAAGACGCTCGGGAAGGACCACGCCGGCGTGGCCATGACGCTCCACAACCTCGCCCGGGTCCTCGAGGCGCAGGGCGCGGACGCCGAGGCGCGACGGAGCTTCGAGCGCGCGGTCGCGGTGTGCGAGAAGGCGCTCGGCCCCGAGCACCCGACCTTCGCGGGGTTCCTCAACAACTACGGCGCCTTCCTGCGGGGGGTGGGAGCGCACGACGAAGCGCTCGCGCTCACGCGCCGGGCGCTGGGGATCCGCGAGCGGACGCTCGCCAAGGACCATCCCGACCTCGCCGAGAGCCTCGACGCCGTCGCCGGCCTCCTGCGGGACCAAGGGGCGTACGACGAGGCACGCCCGCTCTACGAGCGCTCGCTGGCGATCTACGAGCGGCGGCTCGGACGGGACCACCCGAAGGTCGGGTCCGGCCTGAACAACCTGGCGATCCTCCTCGAGTTGCAGGGCGCCCTCGAGGAGGCGAAGGCGTACTACGAGCGCGCGCTCGCGGTGTGGGAGAGCGTCGCCGGTCCGGACCACCCCTACGTCGCGATGGTCCTGACGAACCTGTCGGGCATCCACGTCGAGCGCGGCGAGTTGGCCGCCGCGCAGGCCGTGCTCGAGCGAGCACTGGCGATCAAGGTGAACTCGCTCGGGGAGGAGCACCTGTCGGTCGCCTCCACACGCGAGCGCCTCGCAGGCGTGCACGAGGCCCGAGGCGCCTTCGCCGAGGCGAAGCCCCTGTACGAGCGCGCCATCCTCGTCATGGAGAAGACGCTCGGCGCGGACCATCCGACCCTGTCGATCACGCTGAACAACTACGCCCTGCTCCTCCAGAGGCTGCACGCCTACTCCGACGCCCGGCCGGTCCTCGAGCGGGCGCTCCGAGGTGCGGAGTCCCACGTGCGCTCGAGCCTCCCGGCGCTGACGTCACGGCAGCGGCTGGCGAGCCTGCGCACGCTGCGCGTCGTGACGGGGCACTGGGTGACGCTCGCGCGCCACCTCGGGATCTCCGGGTACGAGGAGATGCTGCGCGTCCGCGGGCTGGTATCGAGGGCGGAGGCGGCCGAGCGGGCCCTCTCGCGACGAGCGCCCGCGGAGGACCGCGCGCTCTACGGGTCCCTGCAGGAGGCGACGCGCCTCGCCGCACGCCTGGCGAGCTCCGTGCCGTCGGCACGGAGCGCGGCGGCGATCGCCTCGTGGCAGCAGCGCTACGGCGAGGCCGTCGCGGACCGGGCCCGGCTCGCGCGCGAGGTCCAGGCGAAGTCGAGGTCGGCACGCTCCGCGCTCGAGCGCCTCGACCTCTCGCTCGGAGACGTCCAACGTCGGCTGGACGGTCGCACGGCGCTCGTCGACGTGGCGCGCGTCCCCGACGGCTACGTCGCTTGGGTCGTCCGCGCCACGGGCGACCCGCTGCGCCTCGACGTCGGGGCGGCCGAGACCATCGACGCCGCATGCCACGCGTTCGTCGCGGCGGTCGCCGGCGACGCGGGCGACGAGGCGTCCGCCGGCGAGATCCGCGCCACCGGGACGGCGCTGCGGTCCCTCGTCTGGGCGCCGCTCGAGGCGAAGCTCGGGGCCGGCGTGGAGCGCGTCGTGATCCGCCCGGACGCCGCGCTCGCCGCGATCCCGTTCGGTGCGCTCCCCGGTCGGGAGGCGGGCCGGTTCCTGCTCGACGAGTACGCGCTAGTCCACGTCATGCAGCCGCACGACCTCGTCCCTCGGGGCGACGCTCCGGCGCTCGGCGTCGGTGCCCTCGTCGTCGGCGGCGTCGACTACGAGCGTGCGCAGGCCGACAGGGTGGCGGCGACCCCGCCCAAGCCCGACGACGCCGAGCGTGCGCCGAGCGGTCGGCCGTTCTCGCCGCTGCCCGAGACCCGCCTGGAGGCCGAGGCGCTGCACGGCCGCTTCGGCGCCGCGGGATCCGAGCTGCTGCTCGGCGCCGACGCCAGCGAGTCCCGACTGCGCGCGGCCGTCAAGGGCAGGCGGTTCGTCCACGTCGCGACGCACGGGTTCGCGCGCGACGACCTGCTCGCCGGGCTGTACACGCGCCGGATCGAGGAGGCGTTCACGTCCGCGGACGTCGAGGCCGCGCTGGCAGGCGGCCACGACCCGATGCTCCTGTCAGGCCTCGCGTTGGCAGGCGCGAATCCGCGGGACGGCGCGCACGGCGACGACGGCATCCTCACGGCCCTCGAGGCGTCGTACCTCGATCTCGACGGCGCGGACCTCGTGACGCTCTCCGCCTGCGAGACGGCGAGGGGGACCGCGGAGTCGGGAGAAGGCGTGCTGGGCCTGGTCGCCGGCTTCCAGATGGCGGGGGCCCGGCGCGTGATCGCGAGCCTGTGGAAGGTCGATGACGAGGCGACGCGGCTGCTGATGGAGGGCGTCTACGCGCGCATGCTCCGCACGGAGGACCCGCGGTCGCCCGCCGACGCGCTGCGGGAGGCCGCGCTCGCGCTGCGCGCGACGAAGGACCCGGCGGGCCGGGTCCGCTTCGCAGCGCCGCGCCACTGGGCGGCGTTCGTGGCGTACGGTCTCTGACGACGACGTACCGACCGGCGCGGAGTCACGTCGGCACGGGGCCGAGGCGGTCCCCGAGCGCTGGCGACGTCCGCGCGCGGCACACCCGACGCGGCACCCGCCGTTGCGCACGTGGGCCGCTTCCGCCGGGATCTCGACCTTGGACCTCCCCTCCCACGGCGGACCCGAGTCGATCGTCCGGGTCGGTCGATCGCCGTTCCTCGAGGTGCGCGACGGGTCGTGCGAGGTCGCGTTGCGTCGCGTCGGCCCCGAGTCGCCCACGAGGCCCTAGGCCACCCTACGACCCCGAAAACGCAGGAACATGGCGGAGGGAGAGGGATTCGAACCCCCGGTGGGTGTTGAGCCCACGCCGGTTTTCAAGACCGGTGCCCGAAGGGAGGTCCGTTCTTTGCCAGCACCGGGTTACGGCGATTCCCCGACGGTGGGAGGCCAACCAGGAGGCCAAGCTGGCAGCCCGCCCGCGGCGAACCCCAACTTGGGCGCCGACGGCGCGCGCCAGCCGTGAGCGCGATTCTTTGGAGGCGGGCGCTCGGTGGCGGCAGCGAGGGGCGTCGCGACCCCGGGCCCCCTCAAGTGCTGGCCCGCTCTGTCCGAGGTCAGAGGCGTAGGCAACGGTGCACATCGTCTTAACTGCCCACGTAGCCGCTGGTTACGCCTCCGATCTGCCTGGTCCGGAGCCGACGCGGATCGAGTACATCCGGCGGTCGCAACCGCCCCTGGGTGCGCAACCGGGATCGCCCGGGCCGCCGTGGGCGGTCCCGAGTAGCCTACCGGTCGAAACCTAGCCATGGCCACCTCCGAACAAGTCAAGGCGCTCGTCCGAAGTCACGCCGAGCGCGACGATGAGCGGTTCTACGCCATCGCCATGCAGGTCGCCGCCCAGGCCGCCCGAAGTGGGCATGGCCGGTTCTCGCAAGAGCTCCGTATCCTCGTCGATGAGGTTCGGGCGCGGCAGCCCGCCCTCGCCGCGCCGCCAGCGCCGCCGCTCCTCGTGCAGCCCCGCGGGGAGCTGGCCGGGCTGCTCGCGGTCGTCTACCCCCGCACGCGCCTCGTCGAGATGGTTCTCGAAGATCGCCTCCGCCGACGTCTCGAGCGCGTGCTCACAGAGCAACGCGACCGTGAGCGACTCCTGGAGCACGGGCTGCCTCCGACTCGCAAGATTCTGCTGGTCGGCCCCCCTGGAACAGGCAAGACGATGACCGCCTCTGCGATCGCCACCGAGCTCGGGCTTCCGTTGTTCACCATTCAACTCGACGGCCTCATCACAAAGTACCTTGGAGAGACGGCGGCGAAGCTGAGGTTGGTCTTCGATGCGATCCGGCAGACCAGGGCGGTCTACTTCTTCGACGAGTTCGACGCACTTGGCGGCGAGCGCGCATCGAAGAACGACGTAGGCGAAATCCGCCGCGTGCTGAACTCGTTCTTGCAGTTCCTCGAAGCAGACTCCTCGGACAGTCTGATCTTGGCAGCGACCAATCACATGCAACTGTTGGATCGGGCTCTATTCCGTCGATTCGACTCGGTCGTAGAGTTTTCGCTCCCCACCGCCGAAGGCGCGGAACAGGTTATGCGAGCGAAGACGGCGTTCCTCAACACGACGGCCATCGACTGGTTGCTCGTCCGGAAGGCCGCGGAAGGGCTCAGTCACGCGGAAATCAGCCGTGCCTGCGAACAGGCAGCGAAGAACGCCATTCTGAGGCATTCGACGACTCTGACTTCCGACGAGATCATCGAGTCTCTGACCGAGCGGAAGTCGGCATCGAACTAGGGGAGCGCGTGGGGAGATGAGAGCGCCTAGAGACCGACGCCATCTGATTGTCGGCAAACTACCCGAGATCTCGGCCTTCCGTCCACCGCCTCGGGTCGTCCGGCCTACCCCCATCCCCGCGCCGCCAAGCAGACCGGCACACGGGCGACGTCTCGCCGCGTCTCTTGAAGCAGCTCTGCGCACCGGATCGGCGAAGCGGGCCGCGGCTGCACCACAGGCGGAGGCGGAGCCTGTCCTGACCATCGAGTTCGAGAGCAGGCCCGGGCTTGAACTCAACGTCGCGAGCCTAGAGATGCAGCGGAGTGGAATCGAGGTGCTGTCTGTTCACGAGATCGTTGAGGCGGACAAGCCAACGCGCCAGGTGGCGACCGTTCGAGTGCCAGAGAAGAAGATCGCCCACTTTCTGAAGCGCTTCGAGAAGTACGGTCGCGAGACCCCGCGTGCGCCGGGTGAGGTGAGATACGAGGATTCGATCGACCGAGTCAACTCGCTGCGGTTGGCGACGCTTCGCTCGCTCTGGACCGATCAGGATGACGCGTATCCCCCCGAGAACCGCTCGATCTGGTGGGAGGTCTGGCTGCGCCACAGCACGGGCGAGGAGTACGAGCGCTTCGTGTCGTTCGCTCGGGACCGCCGAATCCGAGTCTCCGAGAGACGGCTAGTCTTCGACGACCGCGTTGTGTTCCTCGCACACTCGACTCCCGAGAGTCTCGCCGCGTCGGTGGACGTACTTGGCGATCTCGCGGAGGTGCGAAGGGCCCATGAGGCCACGGCGTTCTTCGATGACCTGCCAACCGTGGAGCAGGCTGATTGGATTCGGGCAACGCTCCGGACCTTGACTGCTCCGCCGCCTGGCGC
Organism: Planctomycetota bacterium; assembly: GCA_020851795.1. Taxonomy (GTDB): domain Bacteria; phylum Planctomycetota; class PLA2; order PLA2; family JAEUHO01; genus JAEUHO01. The sequence continues at coordinate 72,018 of JADZCA010000038.1, forward strand.
GCCCGCAGTCTGCATCCTGGACACCGGCGTGAATCGCGGGCATCCGATGTTGGCTCCCATCGTCCGAGAGCGCGACGTGCACTCCGTCGATCCAAAGTGGCCCTCAGCCGACGACGGCGGACATGGCACGAGCATGGCGGGCCTGGGTGCATACGGTGACCTAGGTCCCATCCTCGAATCACGAGGTCCGGTCGTACTCACCCACGGCATAGAGTCCGTGAAGATACTCCCGCCACAAGGGAGGAATCCTCCGGAGCTCTACGGGGCTGTTACAGCGCTTGCCGCGGCCACGATCGAGGCCGCTAATCCGCAACGACGGCGAGTTTTCTCGATGGCGGTCACCGCACCGCACGAGTTCGGGCCAGGCCTCGGCGCGCCGACGCTCTGGTCCGCGGCGGTGGACGCGCTCGCGGCGGGGCGTTCCTTCGACTCGCATACGAACGGCCTTACGTACCTGGACGACGGATCGAATGCGGCACCGCGGCTCTTGGTCGTGTCTGCCGGCAATGTTAGCGAGTTCCACGCTGCCCATCTCGATCGGAGCGACGCGACCGAAGTTGAGGATCCTGGGCAGGCGTGGAACGCGCTCGTGGTAGGCGCATGCACAGAACGCTCAGGTGTCCTTGCCGGAGACTGGAGGGGATGGCGCGGAATCTCGCCACCCGGCGAACTCTCACCGTACAGCACGACATCCCTGCCCTTTGGGCAAGAGTGGCCGATCAAGCCCGACGTCGTATTCGAGGGCGGCAACGTGGGCTTGGACAACGACGGTGCATCCGAAGTCGGCATTCCCGAGCTGAATCTACTGTCTCTACATCATCGTCCACCGCAGCGTCTGCTGACGCTAGCGAGCGGGACTAGTGCCGCGTCCACGCAGGTCGCACGCCTCTGCGCGTTGGTTTCGTCGGACTACCCTGAGCTCTGGCCGGAAACGCTTCGAGCCCTGGCAGTCCACTCGGCACGCTGGACCAAGGCGATGGCAGACCGTGGGAACGCGGTCGGGAAGCGCGAGCGGCTCCGCCTTCTCCGTCGTTACGGTTATGGAGTCCCCGACGCTGGTCGAATGCGGAGGAGCGCAACGGATGCTCTCACGCTGATCGTTCAGGGCCAGATTCACCCGTTCGCCGAAGGCAAGATGCGCGAGATGCACCTGCACGCCCTGCCCTGGCCGAGAGAGGTGCTCGCGAGTCTCGGAGCCGCTGCCGCAAGCCTCCGTGTGACCCTTTCCTACTTCGTCGAGCCGAATCCAGGACGACGCGGCTGGCAGAAGAGACATCGCTACGCGTCGCACGGGCTGCGATTCGATGTCATGCGCGCGGCCGAGACAACCTTGAATTTCCAGAAGCGCGTCAATCAGGCTGCGCTCGACGAGGACGAGAAGCGGCCTCGCAGCGAGGGATCGGACAACTGGTACTTCGGTCCGAAGGCTCGTGACCGCGGCTCGATCCACTCCGACATGCTCGAGGCTACCGCAGCCGACCTCGCCTCGCGTGGGGCGATTGCAGTCTACCCGGTTGGCGGTTGGTGGAAGGAGCTTCCGAAACGCGATCGCAGCGCTCTCGGCGCTCGGTATGCCCTCGTGATCTCGGTCGAGACGCCGGACGTCGCGGCGGACATTTGGACGCCAGTCGCAGAGGCGATCGGGATTGAGATCTCGTGACACGGATGCCTACGTGGTAATGGAGGACACGGTGGGTCGCGGTTCCACTTGGCTCCCGCTTGGGAGCGGCGCCGATGTCGACGGCGAGTATCGCTACCGTCTCTGGCGGTCGTGGGCTCCGGCTCGCGGCCGGTGCACTTTCGTGATGCTCAACCCGAGCACGGCCGACGCCACTCAGGACGACCCGACGATCCGTCGCTGCGTCAACTTCGTAACACGCTGGGGCTTTGGGTGTCTCGACGTCGTCAACCTCTACGCCCTCCGGTCAACCGATCCGAAGTCGCTCCGCTCGCATGCTGACCCGGTTGGCCCACGCGGAGACATCGCGATCGCGGATGCTGTGCAGGGCGCTCGTCGGGTAGTTGCCGCATGGGGCACGAACGCGACCGCCATGCGTCACGAGAGCGTGCTGGCCGCTCTGCGAAGGCTGGTGCCCGACGTGCTCGTTCATCTCGGGCTCACGAAGGCGGGCTTTCCAAGGCATCCGCTTTACGCTCCCGCCGCAACCACGCCGACGCCGTGGAGCGATCCCCGAACGTAGCCACGAATGTCGGCAGGATCATGGGCGGTTAGGCACCGGAGGACGGGAGAGGCGCGGTCACAGGTGCCTTGCACCGGTTGTCACAACCGGTGCCTGTCGGACGCAACTCCCTACTCCATCGCTGGTTACAGCGCCGACCACACGCTCGGAGGCCAACCGGGGGGCCGTTGCCGGCCGTGCCTCGGGTTGGGGTGGCGGAGGGGGTGGGATTCGGACCCACGAGAACGCGTGAGCGCTCTGCCGGAGTTCAAGTCCGGTGCCTTCAACCGCTCGGCCACCCCTCCG
>JADZCA010000039.1 GCA_020851795.1 Planctomycetota bacterium
ACGCGCAGCACGCGCCAGCCGAGCGCCGCGGCAAGGGACGAGCGCTGGCAGTCCTCGAGGTGCTGGCGCTTGATCGCGTGCGCGCCGCCCTCGACCTCGAGCAGGATCGGGTGCCCGACGAGCCGGAAGTCGGCGCGGTAGCCGCGGCCCTCGTCGATCGCGAACGCGAACTCGCGGATGAAGTGCTCGTCGGGGCGGAAGCCCGCCGCGACGAGCGCGTCGCGCATCGCGTCCTCAACGGCCCGGCCGGCGGCGCGGCGGCGGGTCCGCGGCGCCGGCGACGCGGAGGCCGTCGCCGGCTGCGGCCGCGGCGCGCCGACGGAGCGGCAGCGGCACGGAGCGGTGAGGCTCGCGAGCACCGCGCGGCAGCCGTTGCAGCGGATCACGGTCACGAGGCGTCCTTCCAGCCGCGCGCCCACGCGATCCGGCGGGCAGCGGGGATGCCGCGGGAGCCCTCGAAGGGGTTGAGCTCCGCGGCCTGGCCGCCGCGGCGAGCCTCCCGGCCCTCGAGGTAGGCCGTACGGGCGCTCTTCGGCACGTCGTGCGGGACGCCGTCGCTGTCGACGATCGGCGCGGGCGCGGCCGGCGGGGGCGGCGGCGCGGGCGTCGCGGCCGCCGGCGCGTTGAGCGGCTGCGCGGGCTGCTTGCCGGCGGCGACCCGCCCCGCGTTCCACGCGGCGAACTCGCGGTTGCCGTAGTGCGGGCACACGGCGTCGGGTTCGGAGAGGACGCCGGCGCGGTACGCGGCGCGAACCGTGGGCGCGACGTACTCGGCCGGGATCGCGACCTTCACGTCGGGCGTGGGCGTGCGGGGGGCTCCTCGGCGGGCTGCGACGTCGAGCGTGATCGTCGCGTCGACGACCCGCAGGATCCCCGAGAGCGACTGCAGCGAGTCGGGCACCAGCTCCCCCACGAACGCGAAGAGCATCCCGCCCTCGCTGGTGGCGGGAGATCCGTCCCCGTTGAGGAAGAGCCGGACGCGGGTGGCGACGGTCGGCTTGGTCACGATCAGGCGCTCCGGGCGACGGTGGAGGGCGACGACGGGAGGGCGGCCGCGGGCATCGCCGGCGACGCCTCGGGCAGCACGTACTGGACGCGCTTCCCCGAGAGCCGTTCGACGAGCGCGCGGCGCAGCTCCCAGTTCACCTGCTCGATCTGCTTGACGTCCTTCGCGATCGCCTTCGCCTCGCGGTGGACGGCGACGGTGCTCAGGCGCTTCTTCGCGGCGTCGAGCGCGGCCTTGGCCTTGGCGACGTCGGGGCAGTCGAGCGCCCGGTCCTTCGCCTCCTTGAGCTTCGCCTTCGCCTCCTCGACCTCGCGGTGCTCGTCGGTCTCGAGGACGAGGCCGACGACCCGGGCGAGGTCCTCCCTGCGCGTGGCGAGCTTGCGCTGCTGCGCCTGCAGCAGGTCGCGCTGCGTGAAGAGCTCCTCGGTGAGCGCGACCGCCTCGGCGGGCGTGATCGGCTGCTCGTGCGGCTGCTTGTCCGCGAGGGTCCACGTACGCCGGCTCACGGCGCGACCGCCTTGCGCTTGCGCGCCTTCGTGCCGGCCTTGCGGGAGCGCTTCGCCGTCGGCGGCGCCGCCGGCGGGTTCTTGCGCGGGCGGCCGCGCGGCCGCGGCGGCGGGACCTCGGCGAGCGCCGCGGCCTCCTGCGCCGCCAGGTCGACGCCGAGCAGGTCGGCGAGCCACCGCAGCTCGGGCTCGCGTTCCTCTGCGATCGTCGAGCTGAAGACGTCGAAGCGCATCTCGATCGTCGAGCGCAGCTCGGGCCACGCGGCCTCGACGAACTCGTCGACCGACGTCGTCGCCGCGACCACCTTGCGGCGGTGGCCGAGGTCCTCGCCGCGGCCCTCGCCGTAGCCGTACGCGCGCAGCAGCCCGAGCACGAGCGCCGGCTTCGGGGCGGGGAGGGCGCGCACCAGCGGCATGCACGCCTTGAACGCGATCCGCAGACGCTTCGCCTCCCGCTGCTCCTCGGCCGGCTTGGACGGCTTGGTGTCGCCGGCGCCGCTCGAGGACGCCCGGCTCGCCGGGCTCGCGCGCTCGACGCGGATGACCTGTCCCGCCTTCTTCCCGGTGAGGACGTAGGCGGGCTTGCCGGCCCCCGCCTTGGCGGCCCGGTAGTCGTAGCTCGACTCGATCTGCACGTCGATCTCGGCGAGTGCGCGACGCAGGTCGTCGGGGATCCCTTGGTAGAAGGTGTCCGACGGGGCGTTGCCGAGCACGATGCACGAGCCGCCGTGCTCCGCCCGTGCCGCCTGGATCTCGGCGACGCGGTGCGCGACGAGCTTCGCCGCGAAGCAGCCGCCGTCGCGGCACACGGCCTTCGACACGTCGCCGGGGTCGCCGTCCTCGAAGAGGCCCGGCGTGCCCATCGACGTCTTGGGGCACTTCGTGCACGGCCCCGCCTTCTTGAGCACGGCAGCGTCGTCGAGCTTCCACGGCGCGTCGGCGAGCCGTCGGGTCTCCTCGGCGACGAGGTTGTCGAACTGCTCGAACTGCCACTCCTGCTTCAGCTCGCGCGCGAGGCGCTCCTGCGCGTCGGGGTGGAGGCTCGCGATCGCCACGAGCTGGGCGAGCGACAGCCGCGAGGCGGGGTCCTTCTCGTTGTCGCGGCGCTTGCGCCACGCCGGCGAGAGCATCCCGAGCGCGCGCGCCTGCGCGACCCAGCGGCGGGTCTTGCCGACCTTGCGCGCGAAGTCGTCGACCGTCGCCTCGGGGTGCTCGGCGAGGTAGGTGTCGACGAGCCCGCCGGCACGCACCGGGTCGAGGTCGACGCGGTGGATGTTGTCCGCGAGCATCACGCTCGTGGCGTCCGCCTCGGCCGCCTCGAGGACGACGCACTGGGCCTCTTCGCGCCCGAGGGACTTGAGGGCCATCAGGCGCCGGTGGCCGGCGAGGACCGTGTAGCGGTCGGCCGCCTTCGGCGCCGGCGTCACGACGAGCGGCGAGAGCAGTCCGTTGGCGGTGATCGACGCGGCGAGTTCGGCGACGTCGGCGGCGCCGATGGGGCCGCGGGGGTTGTCGGGGTGCGGCGCGAGCGACTTGAGCGCGAGCGAGAGGATCTTCACGAGGGGCTCCGGTCGAAGGGCGTGGGGAGAGCGACGCGCGGGACCCGCTGCCCAAGGTGGGAAGGGGGTTGCGAAGGCGGGTGCGCTGCCCCGCGCGTCAGGGAGAGGCCGTCCGTCGGTGAGGGGGTGTCCGCGAGCCGGGTTGTGCGACCGGCGCCGGACGGCCGGAGAGGTCGGCCCGTGCGCGTGGCAGCGCGGTTCGCCGCGACGAGCGGCGGCCGATGCCGGTGGAAGGGTCGGACGGCGCGCACGGGCCGATGGGTCAGAAGGGGATCGAGTCGTCGAACTGCTGGTCGCTGCGGCCGTCGGCGGGCGCCGGGCGCGCCGCGGGCGCGGGGCGGGCGGAGTCGGGCGCCGCAGCCGCCGGCGGCGCCGCGCGCGAGGCGGGCGCCGTCTGCGGGGTCGGCGGCCGCGCGGGCCGGGAGGCCGCGGCCGCGGGGCGCGCCGGCGCCGTCGACGGCTTCGGGCCGCCGCGCGACGTGAGCACGCGGGCCCGCACCTGCGCGGAGACGGCCTTCGCCGCGGCGATGTCCATCGCGCCGGGGCCCGGGCCGGAGGAGCCCTTGGGGTTCACCCACTTCACGCGGTTGCGGACGCGGCCCTCGTACTCCTCCTCCTCGACGACGATCGTGGCCTCGCGGCCGGCGAGCTTGGGGTGCTCGCCCTGCAGCGCGGCGACCTCGAAGTTGTCGGCGACGGAGTCCCACCCCAGCGCCGTCTCGAGCGTCTCGAACGTCGCGAGGATCGTCTTGTCGGTGAGCCAGCCGGTCCAGCTCAGGCGCGAGCCGTCCGCGTCCTCGAAGACGACGACGACCGCGGGCGTCTCCTTCTGGCCGATCTTGGTCAGGTAGTGGTCCACGACCTGCACGTCGTGGGTGCCGACGGGGATGACGGTGCCCATGGATCAGGCCGCCTTCTGCGAGATGCGGGTGCGGAGCACGTTGACGAGCTGGGCGAGGCGCACCGCGTTGCCCTTCGCCTTCTCGATCTCGGAGGCCGCCTTGGAGGCCGTCGCCTCGTCGGGCGCCCAGCGCTTGAGGAGCTCGCGCGCGTCCGCCTCGAGGACGTCGGGCGACGCCGGCGCGCCCTTCGCGCGCGCCTCGGCGTAGGCCGCGTAGTCGAGCGGCAGCACGGGCGGGAGCCCGTGGCGGTTCTTCGCGTCCCAGGCGGCGTTCCACTCGGTGTGGACGACGCGCTGGCCCGTCGACACCGCCTTGCCCTTCTTCTCGATGTCCGTCTCGGTCGAGAGGGCTTCGTAGATCGCGAACAGGTTGACGTCGGTCCACTCCTTGACGAGCGCGGCCGCGCCCTTGTTGAGCTTGCACTCGTAGCGCGAGTAGTCCGGCCCGTTCGGGTTCTGGAACGTCTTGATGGCCGCGTGCGCGAGCAGGATGATCTCCATGCCGCGCGAGCGCCGCAGGCCGTCGAGGCCCGCGAGGATGCGACGCCACTCCTCGTTCGCGGCGATGTAGCCCTTGCCGTAGCCGGGCGCCTCGATGTCCCACTCGCCGGCCTTGTTCTTCCACCCGTTCTTCTTCGCGACGTCGCGCCAGATCACCGGCTCGAGCCAGTCGATGGTGTCGACGACGAGCGTGCGGAACTCGTGCGGCTCCTCGGCGAGCGAGCGGATCGCGGCGTGGACGTCCTCGATCGACTCCGGCTCGGGGAGCCGCGGGATCCACGAGAGCGCCGTGGGGATGCCGTCCTCGGCGCAGAGGAAGATCGGCGACGGGGCCGCGGCGGCCCACGACGTCTTGCCGACGCCCTCGGTACCCATCAGCAGGATCCGGTCCGCCTTCTGCGTCGGACCGGTGCGCACGGAGGCGATGCTCATGCGCGAGGGGGCGCTCGTCGGCGCGGGGCCGCTTCGCGCGGGGGTGGAACCGTTCATCGGACTCTGACCTTTCCGGGGCCCGTGGCCCCTACCGCTGCACCACTCGGAGCTCGGGGTGGACGTCCTCGACACGGACGTAGACCCCGGCGTGATCGGAGGGATCGCTCGACGTCGAGCACACGAGCCAGAACGGACAGGTCCCGTAGGCGTGGCACGCCTGCGGGTTGCGGGGCGCGCGGCCGGCGCGCTCGTCGTCGGCCATCTGCCGCCCCATCGACCACACGTCGTGGAGGTGGTCGGCGAGCTGCGTCTCGAGGCGCGCGACGTCGCGCCGCTGGAGGAACCGGTCGATGTTGGCCTCGAGCGCGGCGCGCACGCGCTCGCGGAACTCGTCGGGCGTCTCGGGCCGGGTCTGGAGCACGTAGCCCTTGGCGCTGTCGCCGGTCTCGCGCCACTTCTTGCCGTCGGCGGTGCGCACACGCTGGCCGTCGGGCCCGAGGACGACCTTCGCGCCGTCGTCGACGACCGCCACCTGGCCGGGGCGCTGCGCGGGCTTCTTGGCGACGTCGTAGAGGCACCCGTCGACCTCGTGCCCGAGCGCGGTCGCGCCGATGAAGTACTGCGAGATCTGCGCGTCCATCCCGAGCTTGGCCCAGTACGGGTGGGCGAGGTCCTCGATCGGTTCGCTCGTCGTCTTGTGCTCGACGATGAGCACGCGCCCCGTCTCGGTGTCGCGGACGATCTTGTCGACCACGCCGCCGAGCAGCCACGTGCGCGACGCCGCCTGCGTCGCGGGGTTGATGAGCGGCGCGGTGAAGCTCTGCTCGTTGGCGAGGAGCACGTAGCGCCCGGCGGACGGGCGCCAACGGCGGTCGTACGCGCGGAGCATCTCCTCGACGACGACGAGCCGGAACGGGTCGGGGTCGATCGCGAGGCCTCGCACCTGCGCGAGCGCCGCCTCGAGCGGGTCGAGCTTCCCGCCCCCCACCACGTCCCACCACGCCTCGAGGCCGGCGTGGAAGGCGCGGCCGACGACGAAATACTCGGCGTCCTGCACGGGGCGCCAGCCCTCGACGTACTCGTAGTGGTGCTTGCGCGCGCACGTCTGGCGCGAGCGGATCCGGGAGATCGTGAGGATGTTGGACACGGGCTACCCCTTCGCGGCGAGCGGGCCGACGACGACGGCGAGGACGGCGAACGCGAGGAACAGCTCGTGGGCCGCGAGCGCGACGACGCCGGCGCCGACGCCGATCAGCACGCCGACGAGGAACGACCGGGCGCGCGAGCCGCGCGCGACCTCGACGGGCGGGAGGGTGCGCCACTGGTTGCGCAGGGCGACGCGCGCCCAGAACTCGCGTCGCACGTCGCGCGAGAGCCGCCGCTCGTGGCGCCGCTGCATCGAGATTCTCACGACACCCCCTCCGCCCTCGCGGGCTACCCGACCTTCGACTCCGCCGTCGCGTCGCGTGCGAGGACGGCCTCGACCCACGCCGCGGTCGGCAGCGACACGCCCGTCGCGTCACGACGCGCTACCGCCGCACGCAGCGCCGCGTTGACCTCGTCCGCGCTCGCCTGCGGCCAGACCCCGCGGACGCGCGCGGCGTTGCAGCACACGCCACGCTGCTCGCCGTGGACGTAGACCGCGATCAGCGCGCCGTCGGCGTGGATCTCCGCGCGGTCGTAGTCACCGGAGAGGCTCCGCGCCGCGTCGATCGCAGCCCCGATGCCCTCGATGAAGAGCGAGGAGTGGCAGTAGCGGACCTCGTAGAGGGTCGGCCTCATGCGACGCTCCGGAGCACTTCGCGGACGACGACGTGCGCGGGTCCGTCGAAGCAGAGCGGGACGCCCGCGCGCCACGCGTTGCCGCACTCGCAGGCGATCACGTCGAGGACCACGCGATGACTGCCGCGGCGGCCGCACCGCGTGCAGACGGTGAGCAGGTGGGCGAACTCGGCGAGAGTCATGCGGGCACCGCCGGGCGCTGCTCGATCGGCGCGCCCTCGACGAGCTCTCGGTGCATGTGCTCGATCAGCGCCGACCTCAGGACGCGGGGCTGCCCGCCGCGGGTTCCGGGCTTCGTGCGGGTGTAGCGCAGCCCGTTCAGCAGCACCGGCCAGCGGCGCACGTACGCACCGACGTTGCGCGGGTTCATCCCGCCGAGCCGCTTCCCGACCTGGCGGAACGTCAGCAGGAAGTCGTCGTCGACCGGGATCGGGCGGAGCACGCGGTGGGTGCGCATCACGCGGCTCCCATCGCGTCGAACGCCTTGAGCAGGCGTGCGAAGCGCTCCTGGTGCGCGCGGTCGTGCTGCGGGCCTCGCTGCGCGGGGTCGCGCAGCGCACCGCAGTAGGCGACCGCGGCAGCCACGAGTTCCCGCTCGGGGTCCGGCAGCAGCGCAGCGTCGCCCGTCGCGAGGTTGCGGGTCACCGGACGCCCTTCCCGCATGCGCGAAGGAACTTCGTGTTTCCGGCGCGGACTCGGTTAGAGCGGAAACACCCCCGAGGCACCCCCGCCTTCGGGGAACCGGCGGCGTTACCAGCGCTCGCCGGCTCAGGCCCACGATGGAACACCCCCACCATGAACCTCTCTCCCGTCAGCGGGAGCGCCCCGGAGGCGCTCCGCGGTCCGATTCCCGGCTTCGACGCGGCGGCGTCGGCGATCGTCGAGGGCGTGCTCGCGGAGCTCGAAGCGCTGCGCGCGGGCGTGACAGCGCTCGAGCGCGGTGACCGCCGCGACGTCGTCGTCGGACGACTCGCGATCGCGGGCAGCGCTCGACTCGCGGGGTAGCGCATCACGCGGCACCCCTGCGCGTGCGCTGCACGTCGTGCGCGGCGACGAGGACGTCGAAGGCGACACCGAGCGCGGCGGCGACGCGGCGCAGGGTGTCGAGGGTGACGTCGTCGCCGTCTTCGAGCTGGCGGACGGTACGGTCGGAGATGCCCGCGCGCTCGGCGAGCTCGATCTGCGTCAGGTCGGCCAGCACCCGGAGCGTGCGCGGCGTGTGCGGGTTCGCTGCTCGGTCCATACCCAGATCATCGGCAGAGTCCTGCCGACTGTCAACCGAAAATCGGCAGACTCGGCAGACTACCGCCGCAGTGGCCGCGTAACCCGTTGCGCGGCCGCCGGTTGCGTCGCACTCTCGTCGCCGTGGCACCTCGAACTCGATGGCAGGAGAAGGTCGCGAAGCTGCTCAGCGCGCGTCGAATCTCGTGTCGTCGACTCGCCAAACGCCTCGGCAAGAGCGAGCGCACCGTGCGGGCGTGGATCTCAGGAACCAACGAACCGTTGCACGAGACGGAGGTCGTCGCGCAGCTCGCAGCGGCTCTCCAAGTTCCCGCGCCGTGGCTGCTCAACGGACGCGACGACGAGCCTCCTGCGCCCGTCGCAGCGCGCACGATCCCCGACGATCTCGTAGCGCTGATCCCGGAGCGGTTCAGGCCCCTCGTCTACGCGATGGCCGACCCCGAGGCCGCCGAGTGGATGCTCTCGCAACTGCAGCTCTACGAGCGGGCCCGTGGCTCGCGAGGGCGTGCGCAATGAGCCTCGCCAGCAACGCCGCTTCGTCGAAGGTCAGCCGCGCTCGCCGCGTCTTTCGAACCACCGCCTCCTCGTTTCTGGGCCCCGTAGTCGGCGTCCTTCCCGGCGCCTCCTGCTGGGGGTCCGCCCCAGCGGGGACGCGCAGCATACGAACAACCGCCGACGGTGCAGGCATGGGGGGCGATAGCACATAGACCCACAACAGGTTGAGGCGGATCGGCCGCGGGGACAAGAACGGGGTGCGCCGCCAGGCGCGGGATGACGGGCATGGAACAGATCACCTTCTGCGAGAGCTGCCGGGCCGAGATCCTGGCGATCGCGGCGTACTGCGTGAAGTGCGGCAACCATCGTGTGCCCACGCGTGCCATCCCTCTCTCGCCGCCTCCCATGCCGGTGCAGGCGCCCGAGCCGATCGAGAGCGGCGGCTTCATCGACTGTCCGGAGTGCGCCGAGCCGATTCGCGAGCAGGCGCGCAGCTGTCGATTCTGCGGCTACGACCTCGTGCGGCGGACGCGCCACGGAGCCGGCGCGAGACCGGGACGGTCGGCCGCTCCCGCGGTCGTGCACGTCCACCACTCGGCTCCACGCAGCCCGGGTGTTGCGGCCGTGCTCGCGTTCTTCTTCCCGGGCGTCGGGCACATCTACGCCGGGAGGATCGGGCGCGGCTTCGGCTTCATGTTCGCGCCGCTCGTCGTGCTCGTGATCGTCCTCAGTGGCGCGGCCGCGTCGTCGCGAGTCGACGGGTCCATCAGCGACAAGAAGCTCGCGGGGTGGGCGCTCATCCTCTTCCTGTTCTCGGGCCTCGTCTACGTCTGGCAGATCCTCGACGCGTACGCGTGCGCGCAGCCGGAGCGGCCGTACCGCCGCAGGAGGCGGCGTTGACCCAGCACGAACGTGAACAGGTCCGACCCTGCCCGCTGTGCGGGAAGTGGGTGCAGACCCGAGCCATCGAGTGCCGTCACTGCGGGACGCGCCTGTCCCCGGTGCCGGAACGCACGCCGGAGCCGGCGCCGGAACCGCCCCGCGGTGCGCCGCTGCCGAAGCTCGCACCGAAGCCCCAGCCGACGCCCGCACCGATGCCCGCGCCGACGCTCGCGCCGATGCCTGAGCCGACGCCCGCGCCATCATCAGCACCGATGCGCGACGTCGCGACCTACCGGTCGCGCACCTACGACACGCTCGGCTGCACGCCGACGGCCCTCGCGCTCGGCGTCCTCACGACGGGCCTGTTCGCGATGCTCGCGTGGGGCGAGTCGCATGACGTGCGTTGGCTCTGGCTCGGCGTCACTCTGACGAACCTACCGATCCTCTGGCTCCTGATTCGCAGCGCCGTTGCGGAGGGGATCGTAAGCGCCAGGAGACGCCGTTGAGACCGCCCAAGGCGGCAAGGGGAGTCCGATGAAGCTCGCACACGCAGTCGTCGCCGCGGCGGTGGTCGCCGCGGTCGCAGCTCTCGCCCGCGCCGGCGACGGTCGCTCCGTCGAGGAGCGCCTCGCCTCGCTCGAGGGCCAGGTGTCGCGCCTCACGACGACGGTCACGGCGCACGAGACGCGCATCGCGCAGCTGGGCGGCGCCGGCGGCTCGACGCCGTTGCCGCTGGTGCCCAGCACGCCGCCGGCGATGTCGGAGACGCCGCCGCCCCCGCCGACGGCGACACCGACGCCGGAGTCGCGCACCGTCTACGTGACGAAGTCGGGGACCAAGTACCACGGCGCGGGGTGCTCGTACCTGCGCACGAGCGGGACGCCGATGTCGTTGGCGGACGCGTTGGCGCGCGGCTTCACGCCCTGCTCGCGCTGCGGCGGGCGGTAGCCGTGGGCCCGCACTCCGAGAAGCGCGGGCCCGGCGGCCCGACCGCACGCCACGTCCGAGAACGCGACCCGGTGATCGTCCGAGTCCGCTACGAGGGGCCAGCGCTGAACGCCGGGTGGATGAGGCTCGCGGACTTCGGACCGGCGCTGACCGGGTTGGGGGCTGCGGTCGACGAGAGTTGCAGACTCCTCTCCGTGCCCGACTCGAAGCTTGTGGTGGGGATCGCACCGGAGTTCCGTCGCGGGTCGTTCGAGTTCCCGGTCGTGCTCGCCACTCTGGCGCTTGTGAGCGATCCATCCCTGCTCTCCGCGCTCGATCACGCGCGGCAGATCGTCAAGGCGTTCTTCGGAGAGGAACTGGGCCTTCTCGACATCCTGCGCCGAGTCCGCGGGAAGAAGCCTGATAAGGTGGAACTGCTCCCAGACGGCGGGGCCAACCTCGTGATCAACGGCAGCAACAACATCATCGTCGGGCCGGTATTCCAACTCGCGACGAATCGCGCGGTAGTCCACGGAGTCGGTTCTTTCCTGAAGCCGCTCGCTGAGGATGGCATCGACCGCGTCACAACCGAGGGCCCCGACGGTGCAGCGCTCGTGGCGATCGCGAAGGACGAAGCCGCCGACATCCGTGCGGCTTCCGACCGCGCACTGTTCCCTGCACGAACGGAGTCTGTCTCGCGCGACACAGTCGTCGAGCTCGTACGCCCGTCCCTAGACCACGATCGGCGCACGTGGGAGGTGCGCGAGGTCGGCGCCGCACACGTCCTCAGAGCCAAGATGGAGGATGAAACTTGGCTGGGGCGCATCGAGGCTCGCGACGTGGTGTTCGTTGCTGGCGACGCGTACCGCGTTCGTCTGGAGTTCGAGCTCGAGTTCGGGCCTCGAGGCGGAATCGAGACGCGGAATCCGCGCATCACGAAGGTGCACGAGCTGATCCGACCGCACAGCACGAGGGTCCTCATTCCCTAGTGCGTCGGCGCTTCAACCATCGTTCCGCGTGGCGGTCGCCGGACCGCGCCTAGTCGGTGCCCGAATGACTCGCCGAGCAGTGTTCCTTCTCTTCGTCTGCGCGACGCTCTGGCTGCTTGGGGCGGCGTGCGCCGTCGTGCTGTCGCACACGCACGGATGCGCATCGACCCGGGAGCTGGCGAGGTCCCTCGTCCCGATCGCGATCGCGGTTCCTGGCGCGGTATTCGCGTACCTGTTTCCGCTGAGACTGCAACGCGTGAAGCAGTTTGACGAACTGACAGCCGTGGCGAGAAAGACTGCGTTGGAGGCCCGATGCGCCCTGGACGCTCGCCCGATCGACCGCCAGAAGCTCGACGTGCTCCGGATCGAGATATCCCTCCTCGCTTCGCAGTTGCTGCACTTGGCCAGCGACCCTGTCATCGGCGCGCTGGGCGCGAGCGCGGCTGATTCGATTGAGCTGCTGCTCCGCTTCGTTCCCGTGCTTGGAGACGACCCACTGTCGATTGCCAGGGAGCGAGAGCGCAATGTATCGATGAAGCTCGCTCCTCTTCCTCCGGTCAGTACCGACCCGCGTCAGGACGCTGTACGCGCCCTGTCGCGATTTCACGCTGCGCTGCTCGCTGCCGCGCCCGCGTAGTTCCGCGTCGACCCGCGTGTGAGCAACCCGTGTGAGCAGAGCGTCCGCGCGCGCGCAAGTCGTGTGGCCGCCGTGCGGGCTCGGCGAACGTGATCCGGGCGCCTGACGGACGCAACCCGCATGACGGCGCGCGGTTGCGAACGACCGCGTACCCACCACCGCCGGATGATGATCGGGTACTTGGACTACGTGAAGGAGGAGTAGGAGGAGCGTTAGGCGTTGCGGCGAGACAGCCCTCCGACGGATCGTCTGCACCCCAGCGACGGTCGGGGGCTTTCCGACGACGTGACC
>JADZCA010000040.1 GCA_020851795.1 Planctomycetota bacterium
AGGGCGGCCCGGGCCGACGTCCCCCGCGCGCGCCCGCAGTCACCGGGGGCCCCCAGGGTCAGGTCCCGAGGTGGCGCTCCCGGGGGTCGGGACGCTGGGGGCCGCGACGGCGGCGGCCGGCAGGAGAGCCCCCTTCGAGAGCGCGCGCCCCTGGCGTCGGGCGACACGCTCTCGAAGGGTGGTGGGCGGGGAGGGATTCGAACCCCCGAAGGCAGTGCCACCAGATTTACAGTCTGGCCCAGTTGACCGCTTTGGTACCCGCCCGGGTACGCGCGACGCGCCCGTCCGGGGGGACAGGGCGAGCGACGAAAGGTACCGGATCGCGCGCGCGATGCGTAGCCCCGGCACCAGCGCCGGGCCGGCGCGGAGGAGAACGTGGAGCCGGCGGCAGGGATTGAACCTGCGACCCTCGGTTTACAAGACCGATGCTCTGCCGCTGAGCTACGCCGGCCCGCGCCGTCCGAGCGTAGCCGGGCGCCCCCCCCGCGCAAGCGGCGTCAGTCGGCGGCGCGGAAGAGCGCCGCGGCGCGCCGCGCGTGCGCCGCGAGCGCCTCGCGGACCTCGTCGAGGTGCGCGCCGCCGAAACGCCGGCGCACCGCGCGGGCGAGCTCGAGCGCGACGACCGCCTCCGCGACGACCGCCAGCGCGGGCACCGCCGTGACGTCGCTGCGCTCGACGCGCGCGTCCACCGGCGCCCCCGTGCGCAGGTCCACGCTCGGGAGCGGCCGCCGCAGCGTCGCGAGCGGCTTCATCGCGCAACGCACGACCACCGGCGCGCCGGTCGTGGTGCCGCCCTCGATGCCGCCCGCGCGGTTGCCGGTGCGCCGCGGCGCGCCACCGTCGCCGGGCACGATCGCGTCGTGCACCTGCGAGCCGCGCAGCGCGGCGGCGGCGAAGCCCGCACCGACCTCGACGCCGCGCACCGCTTGCACCCCCATCAGCGCCGCGGCGAGCCGCGCCGAGACCTTCTCCTCCGGTCGCTCGTGGCCGCCGAGCCCCGCGGGCACGCCGGTCGCGACCACCTCGACCACGCCGCCGAGCGTGTCGCCCGCCGCGCCGGCGGCGGCGATCGCGTCGCGCGCGGCGCGCTGCGCGTCGTCGCCGCCGAGCGCGTGCAGGTCGGAGGCGTCGCGCCGAAGGCGCGCGGCGTCGAGGTCGTCGCCCGGCGCCCCCGCGACGTCGAGCCCCCCCACCGCGACGACGTGGCCGAGCACGCGCACGCCGAGCGCCTCGAGGAAGCCCGCGGCGACGGCCCCCGCCGCGACACGGACGGCGGTCTCGCGCGCGCTCGCGCGCTCGACGACGTCGCGTGCGTCGGCGATGCCGCGGTTGACCGCACCCGCGAGGTCGGCGTGGCCGGGCCGCGGGGCGTGGATCGGCGGCAGGTCGGCGTAGGTCCGGTCGCGGTTGTCCACGTCGAGCGCGATCGGGTTGCCGGTCGCGCGGCCGTCGCGCACGCCGGCGGTGAAGCGGACGCGGTCGTGCTCGATCTGCTGGCGCGCGCCCCGTCCGAAGCCCCGCTGGCGCGCCGAGAGCCGTGCGTCCACCGCCTCCACCGAAACGGGCGTCCCCGCGGGGATCCCGCAGAGGATCGCCGTCAGCCGCGGCCCGTGGCTCTCGCCGGCGGTCTCGAGGAGCAGCTCCATCCCGACGACTCTACCGAGCGTCCCCGCTGCGCGTCCCGTACGATCCTCCCCATGTCCTCGGTGCCGCCCTCGTCCCCGCCGCCGTCCTCGACGCCGCTCAAGGACCGGATGCTCGACCTCGCCCGGCAGAAGCCGACGCCGCCCCGCGCGAAGTTCTGGCTGTGGACCGTGCTGTTCGTGGTCGTCGGGGCCCTCTGCCTCGGCCAGCTGCTCGGCTGGACGCGCTCCCCCGTCGCGGACAAGATCCGCGACCGCGTCGAGAGCCGGCCGCCGCCCGACGCCCCGTCGAGCCCGCGGTAGCGTCGCGGACGCGCGTCGCCCGGGCTCGGGATCGACGGCGACGGCCGCGGGCGTGCGGCGACGTCCACCTCCGCCGGCTCCTCGCCGCCTCCTCCGCCTCCGCGTCGTACGAGCCCGACCCGGGAGCGGGCGTCCCGGCGGCCCGCGACCCGCACGCGCTCCTGCGCCTACGGCACCACGCGGTACTCGCCGCGGCCGCGACGGGCGAGCGCGGCCATGAGGGCGTTGTCGCGGCCACCGAGCACGATCGCGTGGACGACGGCCTGCGCGAGGTCGAGCCGGTCGAGCTTCTCGCCCACGACCTCGCCCGGCGTCGCGCGATGGTTCTCCTGGCCGTCGGAGAGCACGACCATCGTCACGGGCTCGGTGGAGGCGACGCCCTCCTTCGCGCGCGCCTCGACGCGGCGGCGCAGGATCGCGAGCCCGGCGTTGAGCGGCGTCATCACGTCGGTGCGCTTGCCGCGCGGGATCCCGCGCACGAAGCGCGCCAGCTCGGCCTTGGCCGCGGGCGTCGCGCGCGTCGTCTCGGGGTGGAACGACTTCACCGTCTCGTCGAAGAACAGCGCGGCGAAGCGGACGTGCGACGGGAGCCGCTCGACCGCCTTGACCAGCGTGCTCTTGGCC
The DNA here is from genome assembly GCA_020851795.1 of Planctomycetota bacterium. Taxonomy (GTDB): domain Bacteria; phylum Planctomycetota; class PLA2; order PLA2; family JAEUHO01; genus JAEUHO01. Next base: position 2,571 of record JADZCA010000040.1, read on the forward strand.
GACTCGAGGCCCTCGGCGCCGATCGACCCCGACACGTCCACGACGAAGACGTAGTCGTCGCCGCGCAGCGAGAGCCCGAAGAGGTCGGGGACCAGCCCGCGCGCAGGCGGCGGCGGGGGCGGAGGGGTCGTCGGCGGCGCCGACTCGCGCGTGACCGTCTCGCCCGTCGAGGGCACCGCGGGCGTCGCCCGCGCGCGCACCCACCACGCCTCCCACGCGACGGGGTCCCACCCGTGGGCCTCGCCCGAGACCGCCTCGAGCGCCTCGGCCGCCGCGGTGGCGACGCGGGGATGCGGGTCGCGCAGCGCCGCGAGGAGCGCGGGCACCGCGTCGGGCTTGCGGCGACGGCCCAGCAGGAGCGCGGTCTCGGCGCGGAAGGTGGGGTCCTCGTCCTCGCGCAGCAGGCGCGTCGCGGGGGCGACGACGTCGCCCGGGGCGAGGAGGACGGCGTCCACCGCGGCCGCGCGCACGCCCTCGTCGCGCGCGTCGAGCGCGGCCGCGAGCACGGGCACCCACGCCACCTCGTCCGCGCAGCGGGCGAGCGCGCGCACGCAGGCGACGCGGACGAGCGGCGCGCCGTCGGTCTCGAGCGCCTTGCGCAGGAGCAGCGCGGTCTTGCGTCGCTCCTCCTTGGGTGCGGGCCCGATGACGCGCCCGACCTGCTCGACCGCGGCGATGCGCGCCTCGGGGGCCTCCTCGCGCAGCCCTCGCCGCAGCGCCTCCGAGGGCACCTCGGCGCCCGCCGCCGTCGCGGCGCCGAGCGCCACGACGACGCCCGCCAGCGCGGCGCGGAGGAGGGCCCGCAGCCGGCTCACCGCGGGTCGTTCTTCGTGAACTGGCGGTAGACGCCGTCGAGGGTGCGCTTGACCTTCTCCGACCGCTCCGACGCGCGCATCTGCTCGACGGCCTTGCGCGCCTCGGGCGTGCCGATCGCCCCGACCGCGAGCGCGACGTGCTGGCGCATCGCCTCGTCGCCGCCGCCGTAGGACGCCAGCAGCGCGTCGACGGCGCTCTCGGCGCGCGGGCCGATGCGCCCGAGCGCACGCGCCGCCTGCTTGCGGACGAGGTCGGAGCCGGTCGAGAGGAGCTCGGTCAGGAGCGGGACGGCCTCCACGGCCCGGGCCGCGCCGAACGCCTCGACGATGTTCTCGCGCAGGTGGTCGTCACGCGTGGCCTTGGCGACCTCGAGCAGCCGCGTCCGCGCGGGGACCGACAGCGTGGTCGTGTCGCCGATCGCCGCCGCGGCCACGCTCGCGTAGTCGGCGCCCTTCTCGGCGACCGCGATCAGCCGCTCGATGGCGCCCTCGTCGCCGGTGCGGGCCAAGGCGCCCAGCGCGGCGACGCGCACCGGCTGCGGCTGCGCGTCCGCGTCGAGCGACGACAGCGCCTCGACGAGCGCCGGCGACGCGCCCGGCCGGCCGGAGAGCTCGGCGAGGGCCGCGAGCGCCTTGGGGTCGGCGACCGGTCCGCGCAGCACCGACGCGAGGTGGTCGGCGGCGGCGGGGTCCTTGCGGAAGTCGAAGCTGCGCCAGACGTCGAGCCCGAAGCGCGCGGGCTCGCGCGACGTCAGGATCGCGTCGGCGAGCGCGCGCGCCGCCTCGGCCCCGCCCATCCGCGAGATCGCCTGGAGGTAGGGGAGGTCGTGCTCGAAGTCCGCGGTCAGGCGCGACTCGATGCCCGTCACGGTCTCCTTGAGGTCGGCGCCGGGCACGCTCGAGAGGGCGACGAGCACGTTGTTGCGGTCGTGCGCGTCGATCTTGGGGTCGTCGAGCACGCGGAGCAGGTCGGCGACGACCGTGCCGTCGCGGACGCGCTCGTAGGCCTGCACCGCGCCCGCCGCGTTGCCGTAGACGAGCGCGTGGAGCAGGGCGTTCTTGACGTCGTCGTCGAGGGGCTCGCTCAGCACGCCGAGCAGCTGCGCGATCGCGTCCCAGCGCGGGTTGCCTTCCTTGAGGTGCGCCCGCAGCAGCGACTTCACGCGCGCCGGGTCGGAGAGGTCGTCGCCGCTGGGCATGCGCAGCCCCGGCGGCACGGCGCCGCCCGACGCCCCCGGCGCCGCCGTCCCGCCGAGCCGCCCGGGGTCGGACGGGTCGCGACCGACCTCGGGCGGGGCCGCAGGCGTGGGGATGACGACGCTCGCGCCGCTGCGCGGGTCCGTGCCGTCGGGGCCGGCGGCCTGACGCCCCCCGGGCTTGCGGACGAGGAGCCACGCGCCCGCGCCCACGACGAGGACGCCCGCCGTGGCGAGGAGCAGCGCGCGTTCGGTCTTCGTCATGGGGGGACTCCGCGGGATCCGTCGATCGTACCCCCGGTCGCGCGCACCGACGGGCCCCCCTCGAAACGCGGGGCGGCCCCGTCCGCCGCGGTCCACCGGGGCCGCCGCGGCCGCGGCGCCGCGGCGCCCGCGGCGTCAGCGGGCGCGCACCGCGTCGAGGAACGCGCGGAACAACGCGGCGGTGACCCGCGAGGCGGGCATCCGTTCGGGGTGCCACTGCACCCCCACGAGGAACCCGGGCCCCGGGCCCTCGACGGCCTCGATCACGCCGTCGTCGGCGCGCGCGCTCACGACGAGCCCGGGCGCGAGCCGCGCGATGGCCTGGTGGTGGTGCGAGTTCACGTCCGCGCGGGCCGCGCCGACCAGGGTCGCGAGGCGGCTGCCCGGGACGACGTCGATCGGGTGCACTTCGTCCATCAGGCCGCCGTGGACCTGCGCGCCGGGGACCTCGGCGGGGATGTGCTGGACGAGCGTCCCCCCCATCGCCACGTTCATCACCTGGAGCCCGCGGCAGACGCCGAGCGTGGGCACCTGCCCGCGCACGACCGCCCGCACGAGGGCGATCTCGAACTCGTCGCGGCGGCGGTCCACCGGACCGAGCTCGGGGTGACGGGGCGCGCCGTAGAGCGCGGGGTCCACGTCGTCGCCGCCCACGAGGAGGACGGCATCGACGAGCGACAGGTACTCGGCCACGGACGAGGGCGAGGAGACCGGGAGCAGCAGCGGGAGCCCCCCCGCCTCCTCGACCCGGGCGACGTAGGGCTCGGGCACGTGGAGGCGGCGGACGCCGCGCCCCTCGACCTCGTCCATCGTCGAGCAGGCGACGCCGATGCGGGGCTTCATGCGGGCAGGCTCCGGGTGGCGGATGCTACCGCGCGGGGGCGGGAGGGCCTCGACAAGGTTGCGAAACGGCGCGCGAGGGCGTAATCCCTCCGGCATGACGACCTACTCGGGTCGAGCGCCCGTGCGCATCGACCTGGCCGGCGGGACGATCGACCTGTGGCCCGTCTACCTCGTGCTCGGCGAGGCGGTCACGGTCAACGTCGCGTTCGACCTGCCCGCGCGCGTCCGCGTGCGCCGCGTCGGCGGGACGTCGGTGCGGCTGGTCCACGAGGACGCGGGCGTCGAGGCGACGCGGTCGCGCGCGACCGACGTGGACGGCGTGGACCCCGCGCTCGCGCTGCTCGCGCGCGTCGTCGCCGCGGTCGCGCCCGAGGGCGGGCTCGAGGTGAGCGTCTCGACGACGTCGCCGCAGGGCGCGGGGCTCGGCGGCTCGTCGGCGCTGGCGGCGTGCGCGGTCGCGACCGTGGCGACGGCGGTCGGACGGCCGCTCGAGCTCGAGGCCGCGCGGCGGCTCGCGCAGGACGTGGAGACCACGCTGCTGCGGACGCCGACCGGCTACCAGGACTACTACCCGCCGCTGTTCGGCGGCTGCCTCGCGCTGCGCGGCGGCGTCGGCGGCGTGAAGGTCGAGCGGCTCCCGGTGGACCTCGGCGCGCTCGCGCGGCGGCTGCGCGTCGTCTACACGGGCGTGCCGCACCACTCCGGGCTGACGAACTGGGGCGTGCTGCGCGCGTTCTTCGACGGCGAGCCCGCCACGGTGGCCGCGCTCACCGAGATCGGCGAGCTCTCGGCGCGCGTGGCGGCGGCGGTGCGCCGCGGTGACCTCGACGCGGCGCTGGCGCTCGTGGTGGCCGAGGGCGCGGTGCGTCGGCGCATGGCGCCGGGCGTCTCGACGCCGGGGATCGAGGCGCTCGACGCGGCCGTGCGCGCGGCGGGCGCGCTCGGCACGAAGGTGTGCGGCGCGGGCGGCGGCGGGTGCGTGCTCGTGGTGCTGCGCGACGAGCGCGAGCCCGCGGGCCTCGCCGAGGCGCTCCGCACGGGCGGGGCGCGACCGATCGACGCGCCGCTCGTCGCCGCGGGGCTGTCGGTCGCGCAGGAGGCTCGCGCATGAGCGCCCCGTCGGTCCGCGCCGTCGTGTTCGACCTCGACGACACGCTCTTCGACTGCTGGACGCAGTGCGTCGGCCCCGCGCACCGCGAGGCGGCCAAGGCGATGGTCGAGGCGGGCGCGCGGGCGAGCGTGGGCGAGGTGCTCGACGCGAGGCTGGCGCTGGCGGGCCTCGAGAAGGACCTCGACGACGCGGTCGCCGCGACGTTCCGCTCGGTGCAGCCGGTCAAGGTCGCCGAGGCCGGCCGCCGCGCGTTCTACGACCGCGACCCGGGGCCGATCACGCCCTTCCCGTTCGCGCGCGACGTGCTGCGCCGCGTCCATGAGGTCGCGCGCGTCGTGCTGCTCTCGATGGGCCACCCCCCCACGCAGCGCCGGAAGGTCGAGGTCCTCGGGCTGACCGACGCGTTCGACGACGTGCTCGTGGACGACGTGTTCGGCCGGCGCGGCAAGGAGGAGGTGCTGCGCGGCTGGCTCGCCTCGACCGGGTTGTCGCCGGCGGAGGTGCTCGTCGTGGGCGACCGCCCCGACGCCGAGATCGCGGCGGCGTTGCGGCTCGGGATGCAGGCGCTGCGGGTGCGCGGCGGCGAGTTCGCGGCGCGGCCGACGCCGCCGGGCGTCCCCGAGTCCCCCGACGTGCGCGCGGTGCTCGCCTACCTCGGCCTGCCGGCGGACGCACCGGACGCTCCGGCGCCGGACCGCGACGCGACGTCGGCGCCGCGGCCTCCGCCCGCTCCGCCGGCTCCGTGAGCCGCCGAGCGCCGCGCCGTCAGGGCTCGTAGCGGCGCCCGAGCACGCCGAGGCAGCGGGCGGCGAGCAGCACCGCGTAGACGCAGGCCGCGCGCAGGGCGACGCTGAGCAGGGCGATGGCGACGAGGCCCGTGCCGCGGGCGGCCGCCCACGGCGGGACGAGGTTGGCCAGCAGCACGACGACCCACGACGCGGCGACGGCGAGGAACGCGACGGGACCGCGCAGGAACCACCGTGCGGCGACCCACGGCTTGCGCAGCTCGCGGTCGTCGAACGCGCCGGCGAGCAGGAAGGCGGGGGCGAGCACGACGAGGGGGACGAGGACGAACGTCCACATCCACGCGGTCTCGGAGGGGGTCCGCAGCGGCTCGGCGGGGTTGCGGAGGTAGGGCGCGAGGAACGGGACGGCGGCCGGCACGAAGTAGGCGGCGAGCAGCCCGAACGAGCGCAGGCCTTCCATCGACCACACGGCGTCGGCGAGGCCCCAGCGCGGGTCGCTGTCGCGCGCGTCGAGGTCGACGTCGGCGGCAGCGGGGGCGACGTCGGCGCCGCTCGCGGTGCGCGCGACGGCGCGGGCCTGCCAGCGGGCGACGAAGGGGAGGACGACGAGCACGGTGACCCAGCCGAGGGCGGCGTTGAGCCCGCCGACGAGGTCGAGGAGCGTCCAGGTGCCGACGGCGACGCCGAACGCGATGCGGTCGCGCACGGGGTAGGCGAAGGCTTCGCGCGGCCATCCGGGCGGGGGCGCGAGCGGGCCCGGACGGGTGCGGCTGGACGGGTCCTTGCGCTCGCGGACGGTGGCGGTCGAGACGACGTGCGCCTCGCCGTCCTTGGAGACGACCTTGGCGAGGGTGGGCGCGGCGGACGCGGCGGCCTTGGTCTCGGCGGTGTCCTCGGGTGCTTGGGTGCGCGGAAGCGGCGGCGCCTCGGGCTCGAGCTGGAACGGCCGGCGGTCCTCCGGTTCGGTCATGTCCCCATCCTAGGGGAGTTCGCCGTCGAGGCGCGCCGCCGCGGGGGCGCGCGTCGCGGGCGAACTCCCCGTAGGCCGGACGCAGAACGCCACCGTCCCACGGGGGCCCCTCCCTCCCGCGACGTCGCGCGCCGACCTTCGGGGCACGACGGGAAGGGCCCGAGCCCGAAAGCGATGGCTCCGATCGCCCAGCACGAGATGGTGCCGAACCGCGCCCCGCTCGGCTCCGCCTCCGCTCCGCTCTGTCTCCGCTCCGCTCTGCCTCCGCTCCGCTCCGCGTCCGCTTCCCGCGTGCACGGCGGAGCGAGACGGGCTGTTCCGACCTGCGCCTCGTGGAGCCCCCGGCACGACCCGCTTGGGATCGTCGTGGGTCGTCGCTGCGGAGCCGAACTGCACGCGAGAACAACCCGAAGCGGGTTGGGGTCCGACCGCGGACGCGGCCTGCGTCAGCCGGCCGCCTCCGTCGCCGCTCCGCGTCCGCCTCCCGCGTGCACGGCGGAGCGAGACGGGCTATTCCGACCTGCGCCTCGTGGAGCCCCCGGCACGACCCGCCTGGGATCGTCGTGGGTCGCCCCTGCGGAGCCGAACTGCACGCGAGAACAACCCGAAGCGGGTTGGGGTCGGCTGCACGAGCGTCGTCGCCTATCCGGCCGCCTCCGTCGCCGCGGGGGCCTTCCCCGTCTCGCTCAACCTGACCCCAACCCGCTTCGAGACGCCCGGCTCCTCCATCGTCACGCCGTACAGGAGGTCGGCGGCCTCCATCGTCGTCTTCGCGTGCGTGACGACGAGGAACTGCGACTCCTGCACGAACTCGGAGAGCAGGGTCACGAGCCGGCGGATGTTGGCCTCGTCGAGCGCGGCGTCCACCTCGTCCAGGATCGCGAACGGGGACGGCTTGGCGCGGAACACCGCGAAGAGCAGCGCGACCGCGGTCAGCGTCTTCTCGCCGCCCGACAGCAGGCCGATGCTGCGCGGCTCCTTGCCGGGAGGGCGCGCGACGATGTCGATGCCCGACTCGAGCACGTCGGCGGGGTTCTCGAGCGTGATCTCCGCGCGGCCGCCGCCGAACAGGCGACGGAAGGTCTCGCGGAAGTGCTCGCGCACCTTCTCGAAGGTCTCCGTGAAGCGCGTCACCGACAGCTGGTCGAGCTGCACGATCGCGGTGCCGAGCTGCTCCTTCGCGTCGAGCAGGTCCTTCTCCTGGGTGCGCAGGAACGTGACGCGCTGGTCGGCCTCCTCGAGCTCGGCGATCGCGTTCAGGTTGACGTTGCCCAGCTCGTCGATCTTGGCGCGCAGGTCGGCGATCTCGGCCTCGAGCGCCGTCGGGTCGCCCTCGCCCCCCGCGGCGAGCTCGCCGGCGGCCTGCTCGAGCTCGACGCCGTGCTCGTCGCGGACCTGCGCGACGAGGGCCTCGATGCGCACGCGGTGCTCGGCCTCCTTGCGGCGGTGCTCGTCGAGCTCGGCGCGCAGGCGCTCGTGGAGGTTGCGCACCTCGGTGACGCGGTTGCGCGTCTCGGAGAGCCCGCGGTCGAGGGCCTCGACCGCACGGCGGGCCTCGACGAGGAGGTCGGCGTCGCGACGCCGCGCGGCGTCGCGGTCGCGCAGCACGGCCTGCGCCTCGGCGGCCTCGACCTCGCTCGCCGACACGCGCTGGCCGAGCGCGCCCGCCTCGGCGCGGGCGGCTTCGGCCCGCTCGACGAGGAGCGCGGCGTCGCGGCGCACGCGCGCGGCGCGCCCCGCGGCGGCGTCGGCCCGCGCGCGGGCGTCGGCCGCGGCGAGCTTGGCCTCCATCCGGCGCTCCGCGACCGCCTTCATCCGCGCCTCGAGCGCGACGAAGGAGGCCATCGTCTCGGCGGCGCTCGCCTCGGCCGAGGCGCGGTCGCCCTCGAGCGCCGCCGCCTCGTCGGCCGCGCGCCCGGCCCCCTCGAGCGCCTTGCTGCGCGCGGCGTCGAGCTCGCGGGCCTCGGCGTCGGCCGCCGCGTCCGTGTCGGCGAGGTGCGTGCGCTCCTTCTCGACGCGCGCGAGCGCCGCGCCGTGGCGGGAGCGGTCCTCCGCGCGACGGGCGATCTCCTGCCGCAGCCGGCGCACCGACTCCTCGGCCGTGCGCAGGGCCGTCCGGGCGGCGTCGGCCGACGCGCGCGCCGCGTCCACCTCGCCGGCGAGCCCGCGCACCTCGTCGGAGAGGCGGCGGACCTCCGCCGCGCGCTCGACGAGGCCCAGCGCCGCGGCGCCCGAGCCGTTGACGAGCGCGCCCGAGGCGGTGACGCGGTCGCCCGACGGCGTCACCGCGTTGGTCCCCGCCGCGGCCGCGCGCCACGCGGCGACGCCCGCCGCGAGGTCGGGGACGAGCACGCAGCCCGAGGCCGCCGACGCGACGAGGCGCAGCACCGCGGCGTCGCCCTGCACCGCGCCGACCTCGGCGGGCAGCGTGGGCGCGTCGTCGCGCGCGAGGTCGAGGGCGAGGAACCGGGCCCGGGCGCCCCCGCGCCCCTTGAGCCACTCGAGCCAGCGGATCGCGTCGTCGGTGCGCCGCACGACGATCGCGCCCGCGGCGAGGCCGAGCAGCCGGTCGAGGAGGTGCGCCCCGTCCTTGCTCACCTCGATGCAGTCGGCGAGCAGGCCGACGACCCCGTCGCCCTCGGGCCGCCGCGCGGCCTCCTCGAGCACGAGCTTGGCGCCGCCCTCGACGCCCTCGTAGGCCGCCGCGAGGCGCCGCAGCACGTCGAGGCGCTCGGCGCGCTTGGCGCGCTCCTCGGCGAGGTGGGAGCGGCGCCGCTCGGCCGCCTCGAGCTCCTCGCCGTGGCGCGCGCGGGCCTCCTCGGCGTCGGAGAGCGCCTTGCCGGCCGTGGCCGACTCGGCGTCCATGCGCAGCGCGGCCTCCTCGAGGGCCCGCGCCTCGCCCTCGACCTTCTGCAGGCGCAGCCGCAAGTCGGCGCGCTGCTCGCTCAGCCGCTGCAGCCGCGCCTCGGCCTGCCGCCCCTCGGTGCGCCGCTCGGTCTCCTCGTTGCGGGCCCGGCTGACCCGGTGGAGGAGGTCGAGCACGGCGCGCTTGGCGCCCTCGTGGGCGGCGCGGACCCCGTCGGCCTCGCGGGTGAGCGCGGCCAGCTCGCCCTCGACCGTGGCGACGGCGGCCTCGAGGCCCACCGCGCGCTCGCGCTCGGCGGCGGCCTCGGCGTCCGCCGACGCCGCGTCGGGCTCGAGCGCCCGCGCCTTCTCGACGGACTCGACGGCGAGCCGCTCCGCGGCCGCGATGCGGGCCCGCAGGTCGTCGATCGTGCGGCGTGCGTAGGCGATGCGGTCCTCGGCGGCGCGCGCGTCGCCGGCCGCCGCCGCGATCGAGCCCTCGAGGCCGTGGACGCGCGTGAGCGCGCCCTCGCGCTCCTCGGTGCGCCGCGTCGTCTCGGTCTCGAGCGCGGCGAGGTCGGCGGCCGCCGTCTCCTCGCGGCCGCGGACCGCGTCGATGGCCTGCTCGAGCGCGCGCCGCTCCGACGACACGGCGTTCCAGCGCAGCACCGCGACCGTGACCTTCTTGCGCCGCAGCTCCTCGACGAGCTCGCGGTAGCGCCGCGCCCGCGAGGCCTGCGCCTTGAGCGAGCGCAGGCGCTTCTCCTCGAGGTCGAGCACGTCGCGCAGGCGCTCGAGGTTCTCCGTCGTCTTCTCGAGCTTGGCCTCGGCCTCCTTCTTGCGCTGCTTGTAGCGGGAGACGCCGGCCGCCTCCTCGAAGATGCCGCGGCGGTCGATCGAGTTGGCCCGCAGCAGGGCGTCGATCTGGCCCTGCTCCATGATCGAGTGGCCCTCGCCCCCGAGGCCGGTGTCGAGGAACAGCTCGCGGATGTCCTTGAGGCGGCCGGTGTCGCCGTTGACGAGGTACTCGCTCTCGCCCGACCGGTAGAGGCGGCGGGTGATGGCCACCTCGGCGCGCTCGCTCGGCAGGCGCCCGTCGGTGTTGTCGAGGACCAGCGTGACCTCGGCGAGGCCGGACGGCTTGCGGGCGGCCGAGCCCGCGAAGATCACGTCCTCCATCCGCTTGCCGCGCAGCGACTTGGGGCTCATGTCGCCGAGCGCCCACTTCACCGCGTCCACCACGTTGCTCTTGCCGCAGCCGTTGGGCCCGACGATCGCGGTGATGCCGTCGCCGAAGTCGAAGACCGTCCGGTCGCAGAACGACTTGAACCCCTGGATCTCGAGGCGACGGATCTTCATGGCGGGAGGGAGGCTCCGGGCGGAGACCGCGGGCGGCGAGGCGGTAGTGAATCGGACCCCGGGGACATGGTCGCGGGGACCCCGGGGTCCGTCAGGCGGGACGGACCCACCGGCGCGGCCACGGGTCGAGCGCGAGCTCGATCACGCGCGGGTCCCGGGCGGCCGCCTCGAGCCCGGCGAAGAGCGCGTCGGGGCCCGGTCGCCCCTCGACCGGGAAACGCCACCGCACGCGGCGCCGCGCCCCCACCCCGCGCGGCGCCACCACCCCGGAGAGCTCGACCGTCGGGCCCCCCGTCGCGTCGGGTTCGTCGAGGTAGCTGACGTCGGCCCCGAGCTCGAACCATCGCCGCACGGCCTCGAAGCGCTCGACGTCGGTCTCGGCGAGGCGCCGGGCGGCCTCGGGGTCGCCCACCTCGGCGACCGTGACGAAGAGGTCCTTGGGCCGCGCGACCTCGATCGACCGGGCCCGCATCCGCGCGACCGCCTGCTCGCGCAGCGACTCGCGCTCGGCCCCGTCCTCGGGCGCGACGATCGCCACGGCCCGGGCGAGGCCCACCGGCTCGACGACGTGGAGCGCCCCGTCGGGGTCGAGCAGCGGCTCCATGCCGCGGCGCAGCCCCCACAGCGAGCCGCCGGGCGCGTCGCCGCCGGCGCTCCAGCGGGCGCGGCGGGCCGCGGCGGTCTCGACCGCGAGCGCCGTCCCGCGCGCGAGCTCGTCGAGGAAGGCGTCGGCGTTCCCGGCGCCGGCGCGCAGCGCCGCCGCGACGGCGTTGACCCCGGCGTAGGAGGCGAGGCTGACGTCCCCCCGGTCGTGGCGCAGCGGGTCGGGGAGGTCGCCGGCGGTCGCGCGCAGGCCGCGGCCGCCGCGGGCGGGCAGGCCCGGCGCGTCGAAGACGAAGCGCGGCTCGCCGGTCTCGGCCGCCAGCGCGAGCGCGTCGCGCAGCAGCGCCGCCGTGGCCGGGTCGCGGCGCGAGGCCCGGGGCACCACGAGCGTGAGGTCGGGCAGGCGCGCGCCGGCCCCCTCGCGACGCAGGGCGGCCGCCGCGAGCACGAGCGCCCGCGCGCCGCGCAGGGCGGCGTCGTCGTAGTCGGAGAGGGTCGTGCCCGGCGGCGCGGGCGGCGGCACCTCGCGCGCGGCGAGCCGCGCCGGGACCTCGGGGGCGAGCACCAGCTCGAGGCGCGAGAGCCCGCCGCGGCGCGGGAAGGCGGTGACGGCGGGCGAGAGGAGCAGCTCGCGGGCCTCGACGAGGAGCGCGTCCTCCTCGAGGCGGTCCACGAAGGGCGCCCAGAAGACGTTGAGGTCCTCGAGGGTGAAGGTGCGCGAGGCGGCCGCCCCGTGGACGGCGACGGCCTCGGCGAGCGCCGCGGCGAACCGACGCGCGCCCTCGCGGCGCGGCGACTCGGCCCCGCGCAGGTGCGCGGCGAGCAGCGCCTCGGTGGACAGCGCGACGTGGCGCAGCGAGAGCGGCGTGCCGAGGTCGGCGAGGTGGAGGTCGCCCGTGCGGTGCGCCTCGGCGGCCTCGGGCGGGACGTCCTCCTCGATCACCAGCTGGCGCAGGAGGTCCTCCCCCAGCGACTCCGCGACCGCCGACGGGTCGGTCGCGCGCCGGTCGAGCGGCCCCTGTGCGAGGCGGCGGGCGATGTCGCTCTTGGGGACGCCGACGACGCGCTGGCGCTCGCGCGTGCGCACGTGCCCGCGGGCGAAGAGCTCGGCGTCCACCAGCGCCCGGACGAGCGACGTGGGCAGGCGCGGGACGGCGCCCTCGAGCACGCGCTCCTCGACCGCCCGCGCGACGTCCACGGCCGTCGGCTCGTCGAGCCCCGCCTCCTCGACGAGCGCGGCGACGATGCGCGCCTTCGACCACGCCCGCGCGGGCGCCCCCGAGTCGCCGCCGACGAGGGGCAGCGCGGGGCCCGCCGCGGCGTCCGGGGCGTCGTCCTCGATCACGAGGCGCGCGCGCGCCGCGCGGCGGCGGTCGCGGTGGAGGAGGAACGAGCGCGCCGCCTTGGGGTGCCCGGTGTCGCGCAGGACGCGCTCGACCGCGTCCTCGACGTCGGCCACGCCCGGGATGCGCCCCGCGTGCGCGCGCTGCAGGTAGAGCGCGACGACCGCGGCCAGCTCCTCGGCGAGGAAGCGGTCGTCGGTCCCCTCCTCGACGGCCGCGCGGTGGATCGTGTCGGCGACGCGGCGGAGGTCGAAGGGGACGACGCGGCCGTCCCGGGTCCGGACCTGCGTGACGCGCGTCACGGCGACCGCCGCTCGCGCTCCCTCCCCTCGCGGGGCGGCTTCCCGTCGGGATCGCGGTCCTTGCCCTCGAGCATCGGCTTGAGCTCGTCCATGAACTCCTGGACCGTCTTGAACTCGCGGTACACGGAGGCGAAGCGGACGTAGGCGACCTGGTCCACCTTCTTGAGCTCGTTCATCACGAGCTGGCCGATGTAGGTCGAGGGGACCTCGCGGTCGAACGCCTCGAGCACCTTCCCCTCGATCGCCTCGGTGACGCGCTCGAGGACGTCGAGCGAGACGGGCCGCTTCTCGCAGGCCTTGATGAGGCCCGCGAGGATCTTGCGCCGGTCGAAGGGCTCGCGGCGGTCGTCCTTCTTGACGACCCGCAGCGGGCTCTCCTCGATGCGCTCGTAGGTCGTGTAGCGCCGGTTGCAGGCGACGCACTCGCGCCGACGTCGGATCGCGAAGCCGTCGCTGCTCGCCCGCGAGTCGACCACGCGGTCGTCGTCGACCTTGCAGAAGGGGCACTTCATGGGGCGGGAGGGGGCAGCCGGAGGGACGCGGGGGCGGGGACGACGGACCCGGGACCGACGGACGCGTCGGCCGCCGCCGGCGACCCCGGGGGCGAGGCGGCCACGACGCCGGCCCCGCCGTCGGAGGCGCGCGGAAGCCTACCACCGCCCCCGCACGGTCCCGCGCCCGGACGGCGGGGCGTCGGCGCGACGTCCTCCGAAGGGACGACTTTGACGCGACGGCCGGGTAGAGTCCTGCCGCCGCGGCCGACCCGCCGACGGCGCCGGCCCCGCGCCGCGGGACCGGCTCCCCGCCCGGACGCCGCCGCCCCGTGACCGTCGCCATCCTCGCCGACATCCACGCGAACATCGAGGCGCTGACCGCGGTGCTCGACCATGCCGCGGGCAAGGGCATCACGCGCATCGTGTGCCTCGGCGACATCATCGGCTACGGCCCCAACCCGCGCGAGTGCCTCCAGCGCCTCTACCAGAGCGAGGTCGCCATCATGGGCAACCATGAAGAGGCGGTCATGTTCTACGGGGAGGACTTCAACCCGAAGGCGAAGGAAGCGATCGAGTGGACGAAGGACCAGCTCAACTCGCCCGACTTCCCGCGCGAGGAGAACTACGACCTCTGGAACTTCCTCGGGACCATGCAGCAGGTCGTCGAGGACGGCGACGTGATGTACACGCACGGGAGCCCGCGGATCCCGACGCGCGACTACGTGGTGCCGGGCGACGCGAAGAACTTCGAGAAGATGAAGGCGATCTTCGACCTGATGAAGCGCGTCTGCTTCATCGGCCACAGCCACATCCCCCACATTTACTCGTCGGACATGAAGCACGCGGCGCCGGAGGCGGTCAACCACGCGATCGACCTGCGCAAGCTCGGCGACCGCAAGGTCCTGATCAACGTCGGCAGCGTGGGGCAGCCGCGCGACGGCGACGTCCGCGCCTCCTACGTCACCTTCGACGGCCACGTCGTGCGCTTCTACCGCGTGGACTACCCCTACAACAAGACGGCCGAGAAGATCTACGCCATCCCGCTGCTGCCGAAGTTCCTCGGCGACCGCCTGCTCGTCGGCCGCTGACGCGCGGGCCGGCCGTCGCGGACGGCCTGCGTGCCCGGCGCGCCCCGGCCCGTCGCCCGCGAGCTCCCGCCCCCCGAAGACCCCGCGGCGCCGACCGAGCGACGGGGGGCACCCACCGGCCGTCGGGAGGCCGCCCACGCGGACCGGGCCGCGGTGGTGGGCGGAACGGGGCACGCCCGCCCGGCGGGCCGTACGATCCCCCCTCGCGCCTCTCGGAGACCGCCGGACCGTGGAACGCCGCCTCCTGCTCGCCCTCCTGCTGACGGCGGTCGTCTTCTTCGTCTACCCGATGCTGTTCCCGGCGCCCAAGCCGGCGAAGCCGCCGGCGACGGCGGAGAACGCGGGTGGGCCGGCCCCCGTCGCGCCGGCCGTGCCCGCGCCGCCGGGCGGGGCCCCGCCCGCCGCGCCGGCCGCGCCGGCCGCCGAGCCCGCGCAGAAGGCCGACCGCGTCGAGCTCGAGCTGCGCCCGACGAAGGGCGAGATCCTCGTCGCGGGCCTGACCTCGCGCGGCGCGGCGCTCACCTACGTGCGGCTGCGCAACGTCTACGAGCACGCCCCGCGCGACGTCGGGGCCGACGGCAAGCGCCACGAGCTCGACCTCGTGGTGCCCGTCGAGCCGGACCTGCTCACCGGGATGGTGGCGCTCGACGAGGCCGACACCGAGCGCATGCGCACGCTCGACTGGACGCTCGTCGGCAAGACCGACGCGTCCGCGACGTTCTCGTTCCTGACCCGGTCGGGGCTGCGCGTGGTCAAGACGGTCACGTTGCCGTCCGAGCCCGACCGCTTCGACGTGAAGATCGACGTCGCCGTCGAGCCCGCGCCCGGCGCGACCGCCGCCCCACCCGAGAAGGTCGCGATGCGCCTCCTCGCGGTGTCGGGCGTGATCGAGGAGCCGAGCAACGACACGGCGATGCGCGCCCGCGGCGGCGAGGCGGGCGTCCAGCCCGTCGCGCACGTCGTGGACTCCACCGACGAGCCCGTCTACCAGGACTGGCGGGTCCGCCGGATCGAGCTCGACTCGGTGCAGCGCGAGACCCGCGCGTTCCGGCTCGCGGGGGTCGCGACGTCGTACTTCCTCGCCGCCGTGTGGTCGTCGGGCGGCAAGGACGCGCCCGCGGTGCGCGCGACGTGGGTGGACGGCGGCGACGGCCACCTGCGCGACAAGGAGGGCGCGTACGAACGCCTCCTCGGCTGGTACCGCGCGCAGGGCCGCGACCCGACGACCGACCGGACGCTCGCCCCGCGCGCCAAGCACGCCGCGTGGTACTTCCACCGCGCGTGGGTCGAGTTCGACGCGCCGCTCCCCGGCGCGGCCAAGCCGGCCGCCGCGTCGACCTTCCAGGTCTACGTCGGCCCGCTCGCCCGCCGCGTGCTGACCAAGGAGCCCTACGAGGCCTCGCTGGGCGGGCTCATCACCTACCCCGCCGCGCCCGACGCGCTCGCGCGCTTCCTGCTCTTCGTCTACGACCTGTGGAAGGGCCTCACGGGGAGCGCCGGCCTCGCCATCATCCTGATGACGATCTGCGTCCGCGGCGGCCTGATGCCGCTGTCGATCCGCAACCAGCTGTCGATGCGGCGCCACGGGCGCAAGCTCGCCAAGGTCAAGCCCAAGCTGGACGCGATCCGCCAGCGCTACGCCGCCAACCCCCGCAAGCTGCGCGAGGAGCAGGCCAAGATCATGCGCGAGGCGGGCATCGGCTTCCCGATGGGCTGCCTGATGCTGTTCCTGCAGATCCCGATCTTCTTCTCGCTGTTCTCGTCGCTGCGCGTCGAGTTCGACATCCGCCACGCCGCGTTCGGGTGGATCTCGGACCTGTCGGGCCCCGACCGCCTCGTCGGGTTCGGGACGGCGGTGGTCCCGTGGTTCCCGCCGGGCGGCCTCCACGGCATCAACCTGCTGCCGATCTTCTACATCGCGCTGACGATCTGGCAGCAGCGGCTGATGCCGCCGGCGCAGGACGAGCAGCAGGCGCAGCAGATGCGCATGGCGAAGTGGATGTCGATCATCTTCTCCGTGCTGCTCTACAACTACACCGCGGCGCTGGCGCTCTACATGTGCGTGTCCTCGCTGGTCGCGCTCATCGAGAGCCGCATCGTGCGGGCCCGCGACCGCGCCGAGTCCACCGCCGCGCCGGCCTGACCCGGCGCGGCCGTCGCCGGTCCCGTCCCCCTGGGCCGGCCCGCCCCCGGACCGGCGCGACGGGCGGGCGTGACCGCGGGCCCTCGGCAGGCGAGTTCCTCTCGCCATGCCGCCGCGCACCGACGACGCCGCGCCCACCCTCCCCCCGGCCGAGACCGTCCCCGACGCGACGACGGCGCCCGCCCGCGACGCCGCGCCCGTCGGCGACGAGGCCGTGGACGGCGTCGCCGAACGCGCGTGGCGCCACGGCGTGGACCGCCTCGCGGCCGACGGCCTCGTGGCGCTCGTGGCGGGCCGGGGCGGCGCTGCGGGCGCGGCCCGCGCGTCGACGCTGGTGGCCCGCATGGGCGGGCTGCGGCGCGCGGCCACCGCGTCGGCCGACGAGTGGCGCGTCCGCGGCGGCGTCGCCCCCAGGACGGCGCTGCGGCTGGCGGCCGCCTTCGCGCTCGGGCGGCGCGCGCTCGACCGCCCGTGGCGTCGCGGCGACGCGTTCCGCTCCCCCGCCGACGTGTTCGAGCGCTACCACGCGGCGCTGCGCGACCTGCGCAAGGAGCGCTTCGTCTGCCTGATGCTCGACGCGAAGAACCGCGTGCTGCGCGAGGAGGTGGTCTCCGAAGGCGGGCTCGTCTCGACACCCGTGCACCCGCGCGAGGCGTTCGGGCCCGCGGTCCGCGAGGGGGCGCACGGGGTGCTGTTCCTGCACAACCACCCGAGCGGCGACCCCGAGCCGTCCGACGTGGACGTGGACCTCACGCGACGGCTCGTCGCCTCGGGCGAGCTGCTCGGGATCACCGTGCGCGACCACATCGTGGTCGCCGAGCACGGCTACGTCTCCTTCCTCGAACGCGGCCTCCTCCCCGGCTAGGCCGCCGAATACACGAGCCGACGAGGTCGGGGCGGCGTCTTGCGCCCGGGCGTGGCGCGGGGCCCGTCGGCGATTCGATGCGCGTCGCCACGCGTCGTCCGCTCCTCGACGTGGTGCCAGAACACGCCGTCGTCGCGGCCGACGCGCGCCCGGGCGCAATCCGCGCGCCCCGACGGCGGCCTGACGTGCGTTCGACGCTCGAAGGGCCTCGTCTTTCGTGAATTCGGCGGGCCAGCCCACCGAATTCACGAGGCGGCTACGCGAACCCGGCGTGGCCGCGGAGGCGGCGGATCAGCCCGATCTGGCCGAGGTGGTAGACCTCGTGGAACTGCAAGAAGGAGGCGCCCGCGAGCGTCGAGCTCCGACCGTCGGGGAGCGGGAAGCCGAACGGCGCCGACGCCTGCGCCGGCGTGAGCGCGCGCAGCCGGCTCGCGAGATCGCGGCCGAGCTGCTCGAACTCCGCCGAGAGCGCCGACGGCGCGGGGAGCGACGACGTGTCGCCGTTGCCGCCGCGCCCCACCGGCGCCTCCCACGGCGCGGTGCCGAGGTCGGCCCCCAACGCCCGCAGCAGCGCGCGACGGCTCTGCGTCACGTGGCCCAGGATCCAGTGGGCCGAGTTGCCCCCACGGTCGCCGGGCCGTGTGGACCAGTCCGCCGGCGAGAACCCGGCGGTCTCGACCTGCAGCAACGTCGCGTCGAACTCGAACCGGCGGGCGATCTCGTCGAGGGCGTCGTTCATCCCCCGATTCCACCACGCGGGCCGGGGCACGGCCGCCGACGCCGGGCGGCGGCCCGCGAAAGCACACGGCCCGCGTGGCGCACCACGCGGGCCGTGTCGTCGGCGCAGGCGCAGGAGCGCGGAGCGCTACTTCGGCGTCTCCATGCCCGTCTTGACCGGATCGACCACCTTCTCGGCGAAGAACTTCGAGAAGCTGTTCGACTGCTGCTTCGACACGCTCGTCACGACGAGCGCGCCGCACACCGACAGGACCGCGGTCAGGAAGAGCAGGGCGACCATGCCGGCCCCGGTCTTCGGCTCGGGCGCGGGGCCCGCCGCCTTGCGCTGGGCCGGCGCCGGCGCGGCGCGGCTCTTCTTGGCGGAGGCCTCGGCGCCGATCTGCTCGGGCTCGTCGCCGCCGACCTCCTCGGTGAAGTCGATCGGCTCGGTGGACATGCCGACGTCGCCGCCGCCCTGGTCGATGAACGTGTCCTGGCTCGAGATCTCCGCCGTGCGCATCCCGGCGCGCTTGGTGAGGTCGGGCTCGTTGAGCAGGTCGTCGGTGAGCGTCTCGGCCGCCTTCTTCTTCGGCTTGGCCGGCTCGTCCTCGAGGCTGATCTCGGAGAGCGACGTGTCCGAAGCGCCGCCGCGCGGCTTGCCCGCGAGCGTGTCGATCTCGGCGCGCTTGAACTTCATCTGGTCGCCCTCGCGGAAGGCGCGGATCTCGCCCTCGGACACGAGGCGCTTGAGGCGGTTCTCGTCGATGTTCAGCTGACGGAGGACCTCGTCGAACGTGTAGAACTCGCCGCTCTTGGACTTGGCCACGTCGTGCTCCGGGAAATCGTCAGGGTCGAGGCGCTCGGCCCGCACCCCGCGACGACCGCAGTCGGTCGCCCCGGGGGCCGGTCCGGCAAGGCGCAGAGGATGTCATTTTCCGAACGGGGAATCAACCTTCTTGACCGGGAGCTCCGGGACGACGGGCCCCGCGGCGGGCTTGCCGCGCGTCATCGCGTCGTAGTCGGCCTTGAGCTCGTCTCGGCTCCGTTCGGAGAGGTCGCGGTAGGACTCGAGCTTGAGGTCGTAGTCGATGTGGCGCGCCGCCATCAGGCGCACCCCACCCCGGTCACCGGCGCGGAACTGGTAGACCAGCAGGCGCTGGAGCTCCGTGTCGAAGTAGTAGACCGCGTGCTCGCCGTTGCCGACCGGGGCCGTGAGCGCGATCGCCCGGTTGTTGAACCCCCCGGTGTTCGTGGTCGAGCTCGGCTGGCCTCGGGTCACCGAGCCCGTCGAGGGGTTGATCGTCGGACCGGGGGAGGTCGGCTCGAAGCCGTCCCCCATCGCCGGGGGGTTCGGCGCCGGGGGCGGGGTCGCGTCCTGGGCGTTGGCCGCGCGGAACGGCGACGCGCCCGAGAACGCGAGGAGGGTGGCAACCCACCCGCCGGCGAGGAAGCCGACGAGCCACGAACGACGGTCCATCGGATCGAGTCTCCTCAGCGGCCGCCCGCGGCGGGCCGGCCGGTCATCCTACGTTGTGGCGCGGCTCTCTCACCGGCCGGTCACGGCCCCGTCCCCCGGGCCGGCCGTCGCGGGCGCCGCGGGGGACGCCTCCCGAGGCAGCACCACCCGGAACGTGGTCCCGCGTCCCGGCGCGGTCTCGAGGTCGATGCGCCCGCCGTGGTTCGTCACGATGTTGTGGACGACCGCGAGCCCGAGGCCGGTGCCCTCGCCGACCTCCTTCGTGGTGAAGAAGAGGTCGAAGCAGCGAGCCGCCACCTCGGCGGTCATCCCCACGCCGTCGTCGCGCACCGAGAGCACGGCGGACTCGCCCTCGGTCGCCACCTCGATCTCGACGACGCCGTGGCCGGGGTCTCGCGGCCGTCCGTCCTCCTCGCGCTCGGGGACCGCGTCGCCGGCGTTGAGCAGCAGGTTGAGCGCGACCTGGGCCAGCTCGTGCGGGTCCCCGAACACGCGCACCTCGCCGGCCGGCAGCCGCTCGACCAGCCGCACGCCGCGGCGCTCGACGCGGTGCCGGGCGAGCGCCGCGGCCTTGCGCGCGACGTCGACGAGGTCGGTGGGCCGCGGGTTCGGCGTCCGCGGGGTGAACTGGAGGACCTTTTTGACGGTGTCCTCGATGCGCACGAGCCCGTCGGCGACGAGCTCGAGGTACTCCGTGGTGCGCGCCCGGTCGAGGTCGCCGCGCTGGAGCGAGCGCACGGCGTTGCGCAGGCCCCCGAGCGGGTTGTTGATCTCGTGGGCGATGCCCGAGGCCAGCTTGCCGGTGGCGGCGAGGCGCTCGGCGATCACGAGGTGCTGCTCGGCCTTGCGGACGCGCACGAGGGCCTGCATCACGCGGTCCTCGAGCTGCCCCTGGTGCTCGGCGATCTCGGTCGCCATGCGGTTGAACGCGTGCGCGGTGCGGTCGAACTCGTCCCCCGTGCCGGTCGTGGGGACGCGCGCCGCGAGGTCGCCGGCGGCCATCTTCGCCGCGGCGTCGGCCAGCGCGGCGAGCGGCCGCACGACGCGGCGCGAGAGCAGCGTCCACGCGAGCGCCGTGACGCACACCAGCCCGGCGAGCAGCGTGAAGTAGAGCACGCGCGCGCGCCCGACGTCGGCGCCGGACGCCTCCCAGCGCACGTAGAGGCTCTGGCGGCGGGCCGGGCCCGCCGCGGCGTCGGGCGCGGGGACGGCGTCGTGCGCGCCGTGGAGCAGCTGCACGAGCTCGCCGTCGAGCACGAGCAGCTCCTCGCCCGACGCGCGCGCGCGCCGGTGCAGCGCCGCGGCGCGGTCCACGTCGGCGCGCGCGAGCGCGGGACCGTCCGCGGTCGCGACGGGCGCGGGCGCGCGCCGGAACGGGTCGTCGTCCTCCTCGAGCCAGAGCACGGCCTCGACCCGTCCGCGCGCCGCGGCCACGGCACGCACCGCGCTCGCGCGCGCGGCGCGCGCCTCGGGGCCGTCGCCCGGGTCCCGCTCGACCGCCGCGACGAGGCGGAGCAGGTCGGAGGGCACCCCGCCCTCCGCGGAGACGCCGAGCAGCAGCACGAGGACGGCGAGGACGAGGACCCCGAGGTTGAGGCCGACGACGGCCGCGAGGATCTTCGTGCGCAGGGACATCCTCGGCCCAGTCTACCGCCCGCCCCCCGGACGGGGCCCGCCCCGCGCGCCGGGGCGCCCGTCGGCGCGCCCGCGCGGGGCGCGCCGACCGCGGGGCCGCGCGCCCCGCGCACGGGACGGCGCGACCGGGCCGCGCCTACTTCGCGCCGAGCCCCTGCCCGACGCCCTGGATGAGCTTCATGAGGGGGAGGAAGAGGCCGAGCACGATCACGAAGACCGCGCCGCCCATGAAGAGGATGAGCAGGGGCTCGATGACCGACACCAGCGAGGAGACCTCGACGTCGACCTCGTCGTCGTAGTTGTCGGCGACCTTCATGAGCATCTTGTCGAGCTCGCCGGTCTCCTCGCCGACGTCGATCATGTTCACGACGATGTCGTCGAAGATGCCGCACTCGCCGAGCGGCTCGGCGATCGACTCGCCCTCGCGCACCGACGCGTGCACCTTCTCGAGGGCCTCCTCGAGCACGACGTTGCCGGCGGTGTTGCGGCAGATGGTGAGCGCCTCGAGGATCGGGACGCCCGACGCGATCAGGGTGCCGAGCGTGCGGCTGAAGCGGGCGACGACGATCTTGCGCGTCAGGCGCCCCACGATCGGGAGGCGGAGCTTGACGCGGTCGAAGAACCGCCGGCCGGGGGCCGACATCTTGAACGCGCGGTAGCCCACCACGAGCAGGACGATGCCGATCAGCAGCACGTACCAGCGCTCCACGAGGAAGCGCGAGATCGACTGCAGGCTGCGCGTGATCGCGGGGAGCTCGCCGATGCCGGGGATCTGCTTGAAGACCTCCTCGAACTTCGGCACGACGAAGATCATGATCAGGAGCAGGATCGAGACCGTCACGAAGAGCACGACGGCCGGGTAGACCATCGCGCCGCGCACGCGCTTGCGCAGCTTCTGGGCCTTGTCCATGAACCCGGCGAGGCGCGACAGGATCACGTCGAGCACGCCGCCGGCCTCGCCGGCCTTGACCATGTTCGTGTAGAGGCCGTCGAAGCTCTCGGGGTGCTTGGCGAGCGCGTCGGAGAGCGCCGACCCCGACTCGACGTCCTCGGTGACGTCGACGAGCGTGGACTTGAGCGGCCCCCGGTCCATCTGCCCCTCGAGGATCTTGAGGCTCCGCACGATCGGGAGCCCCGCGTCCTGCAGGGTGGACAGCTGGGTCGTGAACTGCGTGAGCGCCTTGACCGACGCGCGGCCGCGGGGCCGCTTCTCGGCCTTGGGCGCCGCGGCGGGCGCGGCGCCGCGGGGGCCCGGGCCGCGCGACGCGGGGGAGCTTCCGGCGGGGATCTTCGGCATCGGCGGTCTCCGTCCTCGTCAGTCCGTGATCGTCTCGCGCAGCACTTCCTCGACGGTGGTGAGCCCGTCGAAGATCGCGAGCAGGCCCGACTCCCGCAGGGTGCGCATGCCCTCGCGGCGAGCCTGGTCGCGGATCGCGTCGGAGGACGCGCCCTCGATGACCATCTGACGGAGGCTCTCCGTCATCAGCATCATCTCGAAGATGGCCATGCGGCCCTTGTACCCCGTCCCGTTGCAGACCCCGCAGCCTCGGCCGTAGGCGAAGCGGCGGTCGCCCACCTGCTCGGCACGCAGGTCGAGCTCCATGAGCACCTCGGGCGACGGGGCATAGGTCACGCGGCAGCCGTTGCACACCTTGCGCACGAGGCGCTGGGCGACGATCGCCTCGACCGTGGCGGCGAGCAGGAAGGGCTCGACGCCGAGGTCGAGCAGGCGCGTCACGGCCAGCGGGGCGTCGTTGGTGTGCAGGGTCGAGAACACGAGGTGGCCGGTGAGGGACGCCTCGACCGCGATCTGGGAGGTCTCGAGGTCGCGGATCTCGCCGACGAGGATCACGTCCGGGTCCTGGCGCAGGATCGCGCGCAGGCACGCGGCGTAGGTGACGCCGATGTCCTCGCTCACCTGGATCTGGACGACCCCCTCGAGCTCGTACTCGACCGGGTCCTCGGTCGTGATGATCTTCACCCCGACGTCGTTGACCGTGTTCAGGCACGAGTACAGCGTCGTCGTCTTGCCCGAGCCCGTCGGGCCCGTCACGAGCACGATGCCGTGCGGGAGCGCCAGCAGGCGCTTCATCGTGTCGGACTCCTCGGCGCGGAGCCCGATCTGGGACAGGTCGAGCGCGACGACGCTGCGGTCGAGCACGCGCATGACGCACGACTCGCCGAACATCGTCGGCAGCGTCGAGACGCGCAGGTCCACCATGCGGCCGCCGATCGTGAGCTCGATGCGCCCGTCCTGCGGCAGGCGCGTCTCGGCGATGTCGAGGCCGCTCATGACCTTGACGCGGCTGATCAGCGCGGGCGCCAGGTGCGTCGGGGGCGCCTCGAGGTCGTAGAGCACGCCGTCCACGCGGTAGCGGATCTTGAAGTCGCCCTCGAACGGCTCGAGGTGGATGTCGGAGGCGCGGTCGCGGATCGCCTGGAAGAGGATGTACTGCAGCAGCTTGATGACCGGCGCCGAGTTCGCCATCGCCTCGGCGTCGGCGAGGTCCACGGGCCCGTCGCGGCGCGCGCCGGCGGGGCGCGGGGCCGCCGCGGAGGCCTCCTGCACGAGCGAGGCCATCTCCGAGCCCGACTTGGCGTAGTAGCGCTCGACGACCTCCTTCACCTGCGCCTCGGGCGCCAGCACCCCCACCACCTCGCTCCCCGTCAGGAAGCGCAGGTCGTCGAGCACCGTCGAGTGCTGCGGGTTGCTGATCGCGACCGTGAGGGTGCCGCCCTCCTTGCGGACGGGGACGACACCGAAGATGCGCGCGGTGCCGGCGTCCACGCTCTCGAGCAGGTCGGGCGTGAACGCGACCTTGTCGAGGTCCACCGTCTCGAAGCCGGCCTGCTTGCCGAGCGCGGCCATCAGCTGCGCCTCGGTGACGTGCCCGAGGCGGACGAGGATCGCGCCGATCTGGCCGCCGTCGCGCCGCTGCGTCGAGAGGGCCTCCTGGATCATGCCCTCGTGGCACGCCTTCATCTCCTTCAGGATCTGCCCGAGGAGCTTCTTCGTGCGCGTGTAGCGGTAGGAGGTGTCCGCCACGGCGGTCAGGCCTCCCCGCCGATCCCGAGCTTCTCCTTGATCGCGCGCGGGTTCTGGCAGTTGGTGAGCAGCGACGCCTGGTCGATCACCCCCTGGGTGTAGAGCTCCCAGAGGTGGTCGTCGAGCAGGAACATGCCGAGCTGGCGGCTCGTCTGGATCGTGCTCGGGATCTTGAACGTCTCCTTCTTGCGGATGTGGTTCTCGATCGCCGGCGTCATGATCATCACCTCGAAGCCGGCGACGACGCCCTTGCCGTCGGCCTTGGGCATCAGCACCTGGCTGATGACCCCGATCACGGCCACCGAGAGCTGGACGCGGACCTGCTCCTGCTGCTCGGGCGGGAACTGGTCGATGATGCGGTCCACGGTGCGCGCCGAGCCCGTCGTGTGCAGGGTGCCGAGCACGAGGTGGCCGGTCTCGGCGGCCGTGATCGCCGTCGCGATCGTCTCGAGGTCGCGCATCTCGCCCAGCATGATGACGTCGGGGTCCTCGCGCAGCGCGCGGCGGATGGCCTCGCCGAAGCTCGGCACGTCGCTCCCGACCTCGCGCTGCGTGACGATCGACTTCTTGTGCTCGTGGAAGTACTCGATCGGGTCCTCGATCGTGATGATGTGGATGTCTTCGCGGTCGTTGACGTGGTTCACCATCGTCGCGAGCGTCGTCGTCTTGCCCGAGCCCGTCGGCCCGGTGACGAGGAGGAGGCCCCTCGGGCGGTCGAGCAGCTCGATCACCCGCTCGGTGAGGCCGATCTGCTGGAACGACAGGAGCTTGGACGGGATCAGGCGGCAGACCATCGAGTCCTGCCCCTTGCTCTTGAAGATCGCGACGCGGAAGCGCGCCTTGGTCCCGTAGGCGTAGCCGAAGTCCGCGCTCCAGACCTTGCGGAACTCCTCGAGCTTGCCCGGCGGCGCGATCTCGTGGATCAGCGCCGTCGTCTCGGCCGCGGTCAGCGCCGGGACGGTCAGGTTGCGCAGCCGCCCGCGGATGCGCAGCACCGGCGGACGTCCCACGGTGATGTGGAGGTCCGAGGCGTTCTGCTCGACCATGAGGTCGAACAGGCGGAACAGGTCGGGGCCTTGGAGGGGCATGCGGCGCGGCTCGGGGTGGTTCGGGGAGGGCGGGGGCGCGCCCGGACGGCAACGAGGTTGCCGACGGGCGCAGGGTCGGCTTACGTGGTCGTGGCCGCGGGCGCGACGTCCTCGCGCTTGGCGACGGTGAGGATCTCTTCGATGGTGGTGACGCCCTCGAGGACCTTGCGCACGCCGTCCTCGAGCAGGCTCTTGAGGCCGCCCGACAGGCGGGCCTGGTCGCGCAGCTTCATCGTGCTGTCGCCGCGGAAGGTCGCCTCGCGCAGGCGCCCGTCCATCTCGAGCAGCTCGAAGACGCCCACGCGCCCGCGGTACCCCTCGAAGCGGCACTCGCGGCAGCCGACCGCGCGGTAGATCGTGCGCCCGGCGAGGTCGGCCTCGGTGAGGCCCACCGAGCGCAGCAGGGACGGCTCGGGCGCCATCGGCTGGCGGCAGGTCAGGCACAGGCGGCGCACGAGGCGCTGCGCGAGCACCGCCATGACCGCCGTCGAGACGAGGAAGGGCTTGACGCCCATGTCGATGAGGCGGGTCAGCGCCGAGGGGGCGTCGTTGGTGTGCAGGGTCGAGAAGACGAGGTGGCCCGTCAGCGACGCCTGGATCGCGATCTCGGCGGTCTCCTTGTCGCGGATCTCGCCCACCAGGATGATGTTGGGCGCCTGGCGCAGCATCGCGCGCAGGATGCGCTGGAAGTCGAGGCCGATGCGGTGGCGGACCTCGCACTGGTTGACGCCCTCGAGGTGGTACTCGACGGGGTTCTCGGCCGTGATGATCTTGACGTTGGGCTTGTTGAGCGTCTTGAGCGCGGCGTAGAGCGTCGTCGTCTTGCCCGAGCCCGTCGGGCCGGTGACGAGGAAGATGCCGTTGGGGCGGCGGATGATGCGCTCGAACCGGTCGCGGTCGTTGCCCACGAAGCCGAGGCGGTCGAGGTCGACGAGCCCCATCTCGCGGTCGAGGATGCGCATCACCACGCTCTCGCCGCGCGACGCGGGCACCGACGAGACGCGCATGTCGATCGGGCGCCCGAAGATCTCGGTCTGGATGCGGCCGTCCTGCGGCTTGCGCTTCTCCGCGATGTCCATCTTCGCGAGGACCTTGACGCGGGTGACCACCGAGCCCGAGATCTCCGCGTCGAGGCTGGCCGCCTCGTAGCACACGCCGTCCACCCGGTAGCGGACGCGCACGCGCTCGGACTGGGGCTCGATGTGGATGTCGGAGGCGCGGGCGGTCAGCGCCTTCTCCATCAGGTCCTGCACGAGGCGGATGACCGGCGCCTCGGGGTCGGCCTGCTCCTTCTCCTTGCCGCCCTTGGGGCCCGCCGCGGGGGCCTCGGGCTTCTCGCCGAGGCCGTACGTGTCGGCCTTGACGGCGCGCAGGGCCGTGGGCGGCGTCAGGGCGACCACCAGCTCGCGGTTGAGCGCGAAGCGCAGGTCGTCCACGACGAAGGTCACCATCGGGTCGTCGGCCGCGAGGATGAGCTTCCCCTCCTGCAGCTTGACCGGCACGACGTTGAAGTCCTGCACGATCTTGCGCGGGACCAGGTCGGCGACCGCCGGGGGGAGCTTCGGGGTGCGCGACAGGTCCACGAAGGGCAGGCGGTACTGCTTGCACAGCCCCTTGGTCACCTGCGACTCGTCGCAGAAGCCGAGCTCGACGAACGCCTGCCCGATCTTCGTGCCGGGCTTGGCGCGCTTGAGGTACTCGAGGGCCTCGGCGACCTTGCGATCGTCGACCACCCCCATCTCCACCAGGATCTGACCGATCAGCTTCTGGACGGGCGGCATGGGCCGGGGGGGAGCTCCGGGGCGGGCACGGGCGTCTCGCAGGCGCGTCGATAGCACGACCCGTGCCGTGTCCGCCAGCCCCCACCGGACCGGAGCGCCGGACCCGCGGCGGGGCGGGGGCGACGGGGGCGCTCCGTGCTACGTTCCCACCCCCTCATGCCGACGCCCGCGCGCCCCCGTCTCGCCCCCCCCTTCGCCGTCGTCGTCGCGCTGGTGGCGGGCCTCGTGGGCCTCGCCGCCTGCTCGACCCCCAAGCGCAAGCCGGTGGACACGGTCGGCCTGCACCGGGACACCCCCCGCGCCGCCTTCGAGTACCTGCGCGCGATGGTCGCGGCCGAGCAGCCCGAGGCCGAGTGGCGGGTCTTCTCCCCGGCCTTCAAGCGCCGCCTCTCCGAGCAGGTGGGCCGCACGGTGGACATCGGCGACTACGTCCAGGCCCGGTCCACCATCGCGACCAACGCCCGCAAGGAGATCCAGATGCTCCTCGAAAGCGAGGTCGTCGAGGAGCAGGCGTCGTCGGACAAGGTCGCGACGCTGCGGGTGCGCTCGGGCAAGGCGCAGGCGCGGGCGCGCTTCGTCCGGCTGACGACGTGGGAGCTCAAGCTGGTCGGCGAGGGCGAACCGGTCGCCGAGTTCATCCCGAGCGCGTCCGACGCGATCGCGATCTCGCCCACCGGCAACGTCGAGATGCGGCTCGTCCCGTCGGAGAGCACCGCGGCGTTCCTGCGCGACGTGCCCCAGGACCGCATCCGCGGCTTCGACATCCAGTCGTACTGGTACCTCGACGACTTCAGCGGCATCGAGGGTGCGGTGCTCAGCGGCCTCCGCGGCGACCGCGCCGGCGAGGGCGAGCCCGCGCCGCGCGGCGGCGGGCGCCTGCCGCCGCTCCCGCCCCCGGGCGGCGACCCGAACGCCCCCTCGCCCGGCACGCCCGACGGCTTCGGCTCGCCCGACGGCGGCGGCGTCGGCTCCCCCGACGGCGCCGGCGTGGGCTCCCCCGACGGACGCTGACGTCGGCGCGGCGTCCGGTCCGCCGAGGCGCTCGCGGGACCGCGCGGCGACCCGGTCGGGGGGGAGGGTAGGCTCTCGGGCCCGGTCGCCCGCGCGCGCGGCGGCCGCGCGGAGGACGTGCGCATGAAGGCCATCTACGAGTTCGGCCCCGGGCGGGCCGAGGGCGACGGCACCGCGAAGGAGACGCTGGGCGGCAAGGGCGCCGGCCTCGCCGAGATGTGCCGGCTCGGGCTCCCCGTGCCGCCCGGCTTCACGATCGCGACCACGGTGTGCCCGCGCTTCTACAAGGCGGGCCGGCGCGTGCCGAAGGACGTGATGGCCGGCGTGCGCAAGGCGGTGGCCCGGCTCGAGAAGGAGCTGTCGCGCGGGTTCGGCGACCCCGCGCGGCCGCTGCTCGTCTCGGTGCGGTCGGGCGCCGCGGTGTCGATGCCCGGGATGATGGACACGGTCCTCAACCTCGGCCTGTCGGCCCGCTGCGTGGACGGGCTCGCGACGCAGTCGGGCGACCGGCGCTTCGCGCTCGACGCGCGCCGCCGGTTCATCCAGATGTACGGCGACGTCGTCGCCGGCGTGGACCACGACGCGTTCGAGGAGGTCCTCTCCGCGGCCAAGCGCGAGGCGGGGACCACCCAGGACACCGGCCTCGACGCCGACGCCCTCGAGCGCGTCGTCGCGCGCTACCTCGAGGTGTTCAAGCAGCACACGAACCGCGACTTCCCCGAGGACCCGTGGGCCCAGCTCGAGGGCGCCGTCGAGGCGGTGTTCAACTCGTGGGAGTCGGAGCGCGCGGTCAAGTACCGCCGCATCCACGGCATCAAGGGCCTCGTCGGCACCGCCGTCAACGTGCAGGCGATGGTGTTCGGCAACCTCGGCGCGCGGTCGGGCACCGGCGTCGCGTTCACGCGCGACCCCTCGACGGGCGAGAACGTCTTCTACGGCGAGTTCCTCATGAACGCGCAGGGCGAGGACGTCGTGGCGGGCATCCGCACCCCCGAGCCGATCGCGGACCTCGCCAAGCACGAGCCCGCCGCGTTCGCCGAGCTGGTCCGCGTGCGCGGCCTGCTCGAGCGCCACTACCGCGACGTGCAGGACCTCGAGTTCACGATCGAGCAGGGCCGGCTCTACATGCTCCAGACGCGGCGCGGCAAGCGGACCGCGGCCGCCGCGGTCAAGATCGCGCACGACATGGCGAAGTCGGGGCTGATCACGCGCGCCGAGGCCGTCTCGCGCGTCGAGCCGGTGCAGGTGGACCAGCTCCTCCACCCGTCCTTCGACCCCGACGCGCCGCGCACGGTGATCGCGCGCGGACTGCCCGCGAGCCCCGGCGCCGTGACCGGCAAGGTCGTCTTCACCGCCGAGGAGGCCGAGAAGCGCGCGGGCGCCGGCGACGCCGTGATCCTCGTGCGCAACGAGACGAGCCCCGAGGACATCGGCGGCATGCACGCCGCGCAGGGCATCCTCACCGCGACGGGCGGCATGACGTCGCACGCGGCGGTCGTGGCCCGCGGCATGGGCAAGTGCTGCGTGGCCGGCGTCGGCTCGGTGCGCATCGACGACGAGGCGCAGCGCTTCACCGTCGGCGGCGTGACCGTGCGCGCGGGCGACGTCCTGTCGCTCGACGG
Source organism: Planctomycetota bacterium (assembly GCA_020851795.1). Taxonomy (GTDB): domain Bacteria; phylum Planctomycetota; class PLA2; order PLA2; family JAEUHO01; genus JAEUHO01. The sequence continues at coordinate 31,934 of JADZCA010000040.1, forward strand.
GTCGGCGGGCGAGGTGATCCTCGGCGCCGTCCCGACGAAGGCACCCTCCTTCACGCCGGAGTTCGAGCGCCTCCTCGGGTGGGCGGACGCGCTGCGCCGCCTCGAGGTGCGCACCAACGCCGACACGCCGCGCGACGCCGAGGTGGCGTTCGGCTACGGCGCGCAGGGCATCGGCCTCTGCCGCACCGAGCACATGTTCTTCGAGGGCGACCGCATCACCGCGGTGCGCGAGATGATCCTCGCCGAGACCCTCGAAGCCCGCCTCGCCGCGCTGGGCAAGCTGCAGCCGATGCAGCGGCAGGACTTCGTCGGCATCTTCCGCGCGATGAAGGGCCTCCCGGTCACGATCCGGCTGCTCGACCCGCCCCTGCACGAGTTCCTCCCCCACGAGCCCGAGCAGGTCCGCACGGTCGCGCAGAGCCTCGGCGTCGCGGAGTCGATCGTGCGCGACCGCGCGCGGCGCCTCCACGAGATGAACCCGATGCTCGGCCACCGCGGCTGCCGCCTCGGGATCACGTTCCCCGAGATCTACGAGATGCAGGTGCGGGCGATCTTCGAGGCCGCCGCGGCCGAGGCGAAGGCCAAGCGTCCCGTGCGCCCCGAGGTGATGATCCCGCTGGTCGGCACCGAGCGCGAGTTCGTGCTGCTGCGCGACCGCCTGCGCGCGGTCGCGGAGGCGACGCTGTCGGCCGCCAAGGTGCGCCTGCCCGTCGTCTTCGGGACGATGATCGAGGTGCCGCGCGCCGCGCTGCGCGCCGAGGGGATCGCCAAGGACGCGGAGTTCTTCTCGTTCGGCACGAACGACCTGACGCAGATGACCTTCGGCTACAGCCGCGACGACGCGGGCTCGTTCCTGCCGGCCTACGTCGAGCAGGGCGTGCTGCCGGAGGACCCGTTCCAGTCCCTCGACCAGGACGGCGTCGGCGAGCTCATCCGGCTGGCGGTCGAACGCGGGCGCCGGTCGCGCCGCACCCTCAAGGTGGGCATCTGCGGCGAGCACGGCGGCGACCCGAAGAGCATCGACTTCTGCCACCGCGCGGGCCTCGACTACGTGTCGTGCTCCCCCTACCGCGTGCCCGTGGCGCGCCTGGCCGCCGCGCACGCGGCGATCCGCGCCGCCGCGACGACGGCGCCCGCGGGCGCGGCCCGCAAGGCCCCCGCGCGCCCCGCCGCCAAGGCGCCGCGCAAGGCGCCCGCGCGCGGGCGCGCGAAGTCCGCGAAGTCCACGCTCGCGCGCCGCTGACGGCGGCGCGACCGGCCCCCCGACCGTCCCCGGGCGCCCTCGCGGGCGCGTCGGGGGGCCCCCGTGGGGGTCCGGCCGTCGTCAGCGGCCGGGCGCGGGAGCGTCGCCCTTCGGCGTCGGCGTCGGCGTCGGCGCCGGAGGCTGCGCGGGCGGGCCGCCGCGGAATGCCTCGTCGAGCGCGGCGGCGTCGCCCTCGCCGAGCCCGACGAGGCGCCACAGGCCCTCGGCGTTCTTCTCGAGCTCGAGCTCGAGCACGTCCTCGCGGTCCACGACGACGGTGGCCACGGCCCGCACGGCGTCGGCGGGCACCTCGGCCCAAAGGAGGACGCGCGACCGTGCGCCGTACTTCTCGTGCAGCTCGCCCACCATGGCCTCGACGGCCTTCGCGTCCACCGCGACGAGGGCCCCGTCCTTGCGCTGGGCGGAGCGACGGGCGAAGCCCGCCGCGTCGCGGGTGTCCACCGCCGCCATCACGCCCTCGGCGGCCGCGCGCAGCGCCGCCGGGGCCACCGCCGAGAGGCCTCGCTCTCGCACCCGGTCGGCGCGGACGGCCTGCCAGCCGTCGGCCTCGACGAAGAGCACCCGGAACACGTCGCGCGAGACGCGCACGTCGGCGGCGACCCGCCGGTGCGGCGCCGTGCCCTCGACGCGGCCGACCTCGGGGAAGACGCCCGCCGCCGTCGAGCGCAGCCGCTCGACGAGCCCCGCGAGCTCGCCCGTGAGCGCGGGGTCCACGGCGGAGAACCCCCACCGCGTCCACAGGACGCTCGACGGCGCGGCGTCGGGGGCGGAAGACCGGGTGCCCCACGCCCGCACGATCGCCTCGACGGCGGCGGTCGGGTCGTCGGCGGGTGCCGGCGCGGGGACGGGGGCGGGCGCGTCGGCCGCGCGGGCCCCGCGGGCGGGGAGGAGGCCGGCACCGAGCGCGAGGGCGGCGACGACGAGGGGGGCGGGGCGGGCGGGCATCGGGACGCTCCGTCGCGCGCGGCGACGGGCGGGGCCCGTCGCCGCCGCGGTCAGATCGGGACCTCGACCGCGTCGAGGATCTCGGCGACGACGCGCTCGCGCTCGTCGCTGCCGTCGGCGGCGACGCCGGTGCCGAGCACGCGGTGCGCGAGCACCGGCACCGCGAGCGCCTTCACGTCGTCGGGCAGGACGAAGTCGCGGCCCTCGAGCAGCGCCCGCGCCTGCGCGGCGCGCGAGAGCGCGAGGGTGGCGCGCGGGCTCGCGCCGAGCGCGAGGTGCTTGTGGCTGCGCGTGGCGCGCACGACCGCGAGCACGTAGTCCACCACCGGCGGCTCGGTGCGCACCGCGCGCACCGCCGCCTGCATCGCGCGCACGTCGGCGCCGGTGACGACGGGCTGGAGGTCGTCGAGCGGGTGGCGCTCGCGCTGGGCCGCGAGGATGGCGCGCTCGTCGTCGGGCGCGGGGTAGCCCATCCGCACGCGCACGAGGAAGCGGTCGAGCTGGCTCTCGGGCAGCGGGTAGGTGCCCTCGAACTCGTAGGGGTTCTGCGTCGCCACGACGAGGAAGGGCTCGGGGAGGGGGTGCGTCGTGCGGTCCACGCTGACCTGCCGCTCGTTCATCGCCTCGAGCAGCGCGCTCTGCGTGCGCGGGGTCGCGCGGTTGATCTCGTCGGCGAGCAGGACGTGGGTGAACACGGGCCCCGGCTTGAACTCGAAGCGGCCCGAGGACGGGTCGTAGACCGAGACGCCGAGCACGTCGCTCGGCAGCAGGTCGGGGGTGAACTGCACGCGCCGGAAGTCGCAGTCCACCGAGCGCGCCAGCGCCTTGGCGAGCACCGTCTTGCCCACGCCGGGCACGTCCTCGAGCAGGACGTGGCCGCCGGCGAGCAGCCCCGTCAGGACGAGGCGGACGGCGTCGGCCTTGCCCAGCACGACCTTGGAGACGTTGCGCTCCAGCGCAGCGACACGCGAGGCGACCTCGGAGGGCGTGGTCATGCCGCGAGTGTACGCGCCCCGCCGCGCGCCCGGGCGCCGCCCCGCGGCGGGGCCGCGCGGGCGGGCGTGCGCCGCCCCGAAACGCACGAAGGCGGCCCCCTGTGGGGACCGCCTCCGTGGGAGCACCGGCGCGAGCCGGCGGCCGGTCAGCGCTTGCTGAACTGGAAGCGCGCGCGGGCCGACTTCTGGCCGTACTTCTTGCGCTCCTTGCGGCGCGAGTCGCGGGTGAGGAACCCCGCCTCGCGCAGCTTGGGCAGCACGGTCTCGTCGGACTTGACGAGCGCGCGCGCCAGGCCGTGGCGCAGCGCCTCGGACTGGCCCTGGGGCCCGCCGCCGACCACCGTCGCGAGCACGTCGAACTTCGCGCCCGCCTCGACGACGACGAGCGGCGCCTTCACGGCCGTGCGCTGGTCGAGCGTCAGGAAGTACTCGTCGCAGGGCCGGTCGTTGACCGTGATGGAGCCGTTGCCGGGCACCAGCCGCACGCGCGCGACCGCCGTCTTGCGCCGCCCCGTGCCCCAGATCGCGTTGTTGCCGTCCGCCATGGGTTCCTCTCGTCGTTCCTGTCGCGGCGCCGCCGTCAGGCCTTCGCGCCCGCCTTCTTGCCCTTGCGACCCGTCGTCGTGGTGTGGAACGCCAGCGGCGTCGGGTTCTGTGCGTGGTGCGTGTGCGTCGCGCCCGCGAACACCTTGAGCTTGCTGAGCATGTGCCGCCCGAGATCGGTCTTGGGCAGCATGCGCTTCACCGCGAGCTTGACGATGTCGGTGGGGTGACGCTCGAGCATCCGCGGGTAGTACTCGGTCACGAGCCCGCCGTGGTTGCCGGTGTAGCGGCGGTAGTGCTTCGTCTCCGCCTTCGTGCCGGTCACCTGGACCTTGGCGGCGTTGACCACCACGACGAAGTCGCCGGTGTCGGCGTGCGGCGTGTAGGTCGGCTTGTTCTTGCCCTGGAGGACGTGCGCGATGCGCGCGGCCATCCGCCCGAGCACCTCGGTCGAGGCGTCCACCAGGTACCACCGGGCGGCGAAGCGACGGGTCGTGGCGCAGGTCGTCGTCATGGATCGGGAGTCCGTACGTCCCGCCCCCGCGCACGGAGAGGCGCCGCGCAGGGATTGCGCGACCCGCCGGAGGGCGAACGGCGGAGGGTATCCGCCGACGGACCCCGGTCAAGGTCATCCCGAGCGCGCCCCGGCCGGCGGGCGCTCAGGGCCCCTGCGGACGCACGACCACCGTGGGGACCGAGCCCTCCGGCGCCACCCCCGGCCACCGGAGCGCGGAGAGCCCGCTCCGCCCCGTCTCCACCCCCATCCCCGACGCCCCCCCGGGGCGTTCGAAGAGCCCGTCGGCCCACCCCGGCGGCGCCGTCACCCGTTCGGCGTCCGTGGGCGGGAGGCCGGCCACCGCGTCGGCGACGACCCACCCCTCGCCCCCCGGAGGAAGCGAGAGGCGCAGCGACGCCCCGTCGCGCACCACCCGGAACCCGAGCACGCGGAGCGCGTCGGCCGGGGCACTCGGGTCGGTCGAGGCGAGGTAGCCCGCCGGCCCCGCCACGACCACGACCCCCTCGACACGGCGGCCCCCGACGCCCCCCACCTCGAGCGCGAACGCCGCCACCGCGGGGGCGCGCGGCGACGCCGGGCCTACCGCGAGCGTCCCGACGGCGGCGGCGGCGAGGACCGCGAGCGTGACCGTGCGGCGCCGTCCCGCGAGCGCCGCCGCCGCCCACGCCAGCACGAGCGTGGCGAGCAGCGCGGTGCGCAGCGGTGCGCGCCCCGTCGCGGGGTCGGCGGCGTCGGGGCGCAACGCCGGAGGGAGCGCGGGCGGCTCGAGCGCGCGGTCGAGCACGGTCGCGATCCACGGGCGGTCGAGTCGCGCCGCGCGCGCGGCCGCGACGGCCGCGGCGTCGGGCACGCGCACGACGCGCCCCGCGCCCAGCGAGCGCGCGCCCGCGGGCCCCGGCGCGTCGGGCCACGCAGCCCCGAGCGCGCGGCGCAGCGACGACGGCGTGTGCTCGGGCGACTCCGTGAGCCAGAGCACGCCCCCGCGCCGCACGAAGGACGCCACCGTCGCGGCGGCCCGCGGGTCGTCGGGCGTGTCGGGCCCGGCCCAGACCACGTCGAAGGCCTCCAGGTCGCGCGGGTCGTCGGCCCGCGGCGGCACGAGGGCCAGCGCCACCTCGGCGGGCCCCGCCTCCGGCAACGCCCTCGACCACGCGCCGACGACGGTGCCGGCGCGCGGGAGGTCGGCCGCCGCGCCCTCGGGCACCGCGAGGAAGCGCGCCTCCGCGCCCGGCGGCGTGCCCTCGCTGCCCGCGGCGTCGTCGGGCCGGCGGGCGTAGCACCCGACCCGCCGCGGCGACGACGGGTCCACGCGGCGCCAGGCGCGCGGGACGAGCGCCCCGCGCTCGACCGCGGGGCCCGTGGCGACGCCCGCCGCGAACGCCAGCGGCGCCGTCGGCGCGCGCAGCGTCGTCGGGACGCGCAGCACGCCCGCAGCGTCGGCGGCCGGCAGGGCGGCGACGAGCGCGGCCGCCGCGACGACGCCGACGGCGCGCACCCGCCCGGCCGCGGCGGTGGCGACGAGCGCGAGCGCCACCGCGGTCGCGACGAACGCCCACGGGACGACGAGCGGCGCCGGCGACGCGCGCGACACCGCGTAGGCCGCCGGCGCGGCGACGAGCAGCGCGTCGAGCACCGTGCGCGGGCGCGCGTGGCGCGTCGCGCCGAGCACGATCGGCGCCGCCCCCGCGGCGAGCAGCGCGAGCGCGGCCGCGATCGCCGCGGGCGCGGTGGGCCACGGGCCCAGCGGCTGCGCGAGCGCCGCGGGCGCGAGCAGCGCCGCGGCGCAGAGCGCGAGGCACGGGACGGCGGGCTCCCTCACGAGGCCGCCTCCCGCCCGCGCGCGCGGGTCACTCGCCCGACCGCAACGCCACGTCGCGCAGCGACGGCGGGAAGCGGACGTCGAGCGGCCGGCGGTCGCGCACGCTGCGCGTGGAGAGCAGGTCCGTCAGCCGGTCGCGCTTGGTCTCGTAGCCGTCCTCGCGCGTGACGCCGGAGAGGTCGCGCTCGGTGCGCCCCCACTGGACCGTGCGCCCGTCGGAGAGCACGAACACCACCTCGCCCTTCATCCGCGTCCGCGGCGTGGAGGGGAAGCCCGAGACGTCCACCTCCTCGATCTTGGGCGCGCCCAGCCCGAGGAACTCCTCGTTGAGACGGTTGGCGACGCGCGCCGCGGCGAGCCCCTCGGCCACCTGGTCCTTCGAGTCGGCCCAGCGCAGCCCGATGCCAGGGCAACTGGCCTCGACGCCACGCACGATCACCGCGCGGTGCTCGGTCAGGAACCCCGCGTAGGTGTCGGGGTGCAGCACGACCGCGTCGCCGTCCACGGGCAGCGTGACGGTCGTGGTCCCGCCGCGACGGTCGGGCCAGCGCGCGACGAAGCGCGCGAGCGGCGCGCGCAGCGTGGTGCGCACGCGCACGTCGCCGGGGAAGCGCACGTCCACGTCGAGCACGTCGCGCACCATCGGGTTGGCGACGAGGATCTCGCGCACCCGCCGGTCGAGCGCGGGGTCGAACAGCGACGGGCGGCGGGCGCCCTCGACCGGCCAGCGTTCGCGGGTGGACGCGGCGAGGTCGGCGCGCATCCGCTCGTCGGCCGACGCCGGCAGGTCCACGAAGGTGACGGCCTCCGGCCCGAGCCGGTACAGCGGCATCCGGTTCACGACCGTCCGCGCCTGGCGCACGGCGGCGGCCGCGACGAGCAGCGAGGCGGACCCGACGAGGGCCACGCGCAGCGCACGACCGGTCCGCGTCGCGAACAGCGCGGCGAGGCGACGGAGCGGGTCGGACGCGGGAGCGCGGGCCATGGGGTTGCGGCGCGGCCATCCGACGGAGCCAGCGCTCCGCCGCCGACGGCCGTTCACACTTCGTCTCGATCGGTCGCCCGACCGCCGCGCCGGAGCGAACGGAGGGCGAACAGCCCGGGGCCCGCCGCCTCCGCCGACCCCGCCGGGCGCGGCGTGCCGCCGGCGGAGCCGCCGCGGCCGAGCGCCCGTCGCACGGGGCCGCCCCCCCGCTTGACCGCGCCACCGCCGTTGCGACGCTGCGGGGATGGAGCCGCGCCCCTCTCGCCCCCGCTGGCAGCGCGTGCTCCTCGGCACCGCGCCGGGCCTCGAGGGCGTGCTGCTCGGCCTGCTGCCCGCCATCGTCGTCGGCGGCGCGCTCGCGACGCTCGTCTCGCGACCGCTCGGGATCGCGGTGGGCGCGGCGATCTTCGTCGTCGGCGTCCTCGCCGCGCGGCGCGCCGGCGGCGGCCCCGACGACGCGCCGCCCGCGGGCTGAACGCGCGGGACCGGCGGGGTCAGCGCGCGCGGCGCAACGAGAGCGGCGCGTCGTCGGGGCCGCGCACCTCCACGCGGGCGAGCGGCTCGTCCTCGCCGCCGTCGGACGCCACGACGACGTAGCGACCGGGCGGGAGCCTCAGCCAGAACGACCCGTCCTCGTCGGTGCGGAACGCGTACCCGTCGGCGTCGGGGTCGCCGTCGGCGGGCCGCACGACGAGCCGCACGCCGCCTGCGGGCCGTCCGTCGGGCCCTTCGAGCACGCCCCGCAGCCGCCCTCCGCGCGCCACGACCACCCGCAGGAGGCCCGTCGCGGCCGCGGGCACGTGGACGTCGGTCGGCAGCGCGTCGGGGGCGCGAGCGACGAGGTCCACGTCGCCGTCGGGCAGTCGGTCGAGCACGAAGCGGCCCGCGTCGTCGCTCCACGCCGAGAAGCGCCCGCCCGCGGCGACCAGGAGGACGTGGGCGACCGCGCGGCCCGCCTCGTCCACGACGACGCCCTCGAGGCGGCGGCCCGCCGACAGCGTGGCGCGGCCGAGGTCCACCTCCTCGCCCGGGGCGGCGCGCACCGTCCGCACGAGCGGGGCGTAGCCGAGCGCGTCCACCACGACCTGTTCGTCGTCGCCGCGCAGGCCCTCGACCACGACCGCGCCGCCGGTCACGACCGCGTCGTCGCGCACGGGCTCGCGCGAGCCGTCCACGGGCCCCACGGTCACCGTGACCGACACCCCCTCGAGAGGACGACCGTCGGACGCCACGAGCGCGAGCCGCGCGCGGCCCAGCGCGAGCACCTCGACGCGCAGGTCGCGGGCGTCGCCCGACGCCGCGACGCCCTCGCCCGGCGTGTCGAGGCCCCGCGCGTGCGCGCGCACGCGCAACGGGCCGTCGGGCAGCATCGGGACGTCGAAGCGGCCGGCCTCGTCCGCGCGCGCCTCCGCCACGGGCCCCCACGGGGCGTCCGCGTCGGGCCGCTCCGGCGCGTCCACCTCGACGATCGCCCCCGCCACCGGTCGTCCCCCGCGGTCCACGACGACGCCGCGGACGCGCGGCCGCGGCTCGACCGCCACCCGCACGAGCTCGACGCGGTCGGCCACGGCCTGCGCCGGCACGAGGACGTCGGCGAAGAGCCGCGAGCTGACCACGAGGGTGCAGGGGCCGGGCTCGAGGCCCCCGAGGCGGAAGGTGCCGTCGTCGTCGGCGGGACCGGCGTCGGGCGGCGGGCCGGAGACCGGGCCGTCCCGCCGCACGCGCACGCGCGCCTCGGTCACGACGCCGCCGAGACGGTCCGTCAACGTCACGTCGAACCGCGCCCCGCGACGCAGCGTCACGTGCACGTCCTGCGCGACGCGGCCGTCGTCGCGGTCGCACGCGAACGGCGCGCTGCGCCCCGGAAGGAGGCGGTCGCGCGGCGCGAGCCCGGCCGGCGGGAGCGCGACGACGGTCCAGCGCCGGCCCGCGCCGTCCACGGCCGCCACGGTCGCGGCGACGGTGAACGTGCCGTCCACCGACGACGGGGAGAGCGACCCCGAGACCGGGAGCCCCTCGGCGCCGCCGTCGCGCCCGGTGTCGAGGCGCACGAGGCAGCCGCCGACCGGCGCCCCGTCGGGCCCGAAGACGACGCCGTGCACGACGATCGACCGTTGGGGCGCGGCTCGCAGCCTCGCGCCGGGCGGCAGCCCCGGCCCGGCGAGGCGCACGTCGGGGGCCGCGGGGCCGGCCACGAGCCCGCCCGGCCGCGCCCCCGACGCCGGGGCCGGCGCGAGCGCCCCGGCGTCCGGCGGCGACGGGTCGGGCTCGGCGGGCCGGTCCGCGACGGGCGGCTCGGGGACGTCGTCGTCGCGGGCCCCGCGCGCGAGCAGCGTCCACGCCGTCACGGCGCTCGCCACGACGAAGCCGGCGAGGACGAGGATCTCGGGACCGCGGTCGCGCGCTCGCCCCACGTCCGGGGATCCTACCGCCGCGCGCGCCCCGTCGTGCCGCCGCGGCCCCGGCGCGCCGGGCTCACTGCCAGAGGCGCACCTCGAGCTCGAGCGACGCGCCCGTCGCGTCGAGGACCCGCTCGCGCACCCGCCCGATCAGCGCCGTCACGTCGCGGAAGGACGCGGCGCCGTCGTTGACGATGAAGTTGGCGTGCACCGGCGACACCACCGCGTCGCCGACGCGCTCGCCCTTGAGCCCGGTCTGGTCGATGAGCGCGCCGGCGGAGCGGCCGGGGCCCGGGTTCTTGAACACGCAGCCGGCGCTCGCCGCGGAGAGCGGCTGCGTCGCGCGCTTCCACGCGGCGGCCTCGAGGAAGCGCCGGCGCTCGGCGTCGCGGTCGAGCGGCTCCTCGCGACGGAACACCGCGGCCGTGACGACCGCGGCGTCGAGGAACGGGCTCGTGCGGTAGCCGAAGTCGCCGGGCTCGACGGCGCGGCGGTGACGGCGCCCGTCGAGGTCCACCGCCTCCACCTCGACGAGCGCGTCGGACACGCAACCGAAGCGCCCCCCCGCGTTCATCGCGACCACGCCGCCGACGCTGCCGGGGATGCCCGGGCAGCCCGACAGGCGCGGGATGCCGAGGTCGGCCGCACGCGACACGAGGCCCGGGAACGACACGCCGGCCCCGACCTCGACCGTGCGGTCGAGGCGGACCTCGTGGCGCAGGCGCGTCGTCGAGAGCACCGCCCCCTCGAGGCGCCCGTCGGCGACCAGCAGGTTGCACCCGCCGCCGAGCACGCGCAGCGGCACCCGCTCGCGCCGGCACGCCGCGACGACCTCGGCCAGCTCGTCCACGCACGTCGGCTCGAAGAGGAACTCCGGCGTGCCGCCGATGCGGAACGACGTCCTCTCGGCGAGGGCGCCCGCGCGCGCCCGCGCCTCAGGGAAGGCGGAGGGCCAGACCACGCGCGACCTCGTCCACGTTGCCCGCCCCCATCGTCACGAGCACGTCGCCGGGGCGCACCGCGGCCGCGCCGTGCTCGACGATCGCGGAGAAGCTCGGGAACACCCGTGCGTGCCCGCCGTGCGCCTCGATGCGCGCCGCGACGTCGGTGGACGTCACCGCGCGCCGGTCCTCCTCGGAGTCGCGCGCGAGGTAGATCGGCGCGAGCCACGCCTCGTCGGCGAGCGCGAGCGCCTCGCCGAACTCCTCGAGCAGGAGCCGCGTGCGGCTCGCCTGGTGCGGCTGGAACGTCAGGACCAGCCGGCGGCCGGGCCAGCGCGCGCGGAGCCCTCGGACCACCGCGGCGATCTCGGCGGGGTGGTGGCCGTAGTCGTCGAGCACGGTCACCCCGCCGCGCTCGGCGACGACCTCGAGGCGGCGCCCGACGCCGCCGAAGGACGCGAGCGCCGGCACGGCCTCGTCGAGCGGGAGGCCCGCGGCGGCGAGCGCGGCGAGCGCGCCCGTCGCGTTCCACGCGTTGTGGACGCCCGTCAGGGGCAGCGACGGGGCCGCGACGACCTCGCCGTCGCGCGCGACGCGCCAGCGCAGCCCGCCGCCGTCGGCGTCGTAGTGCGCGTCGAGCACGCGCCACGCCGCGGCGGGCGACGGCCCGTAGGTCTCCAGCCGCGCGACGATGCGCGGGTCGCGGCGGAAGACGTCGGCGTGGTCCTCGTGGACGACCAGCGTGCCGTGGGCGGGCAGCAGGCGGGCGAAGGCGCGGAACGACTCGCGGATCTCCTCGAGGTCGCGGTAGTAGTCGAGGTGGTCCGCGTCCACGTTGGTGACGATCGCGATCGTCGGGCGCAGCCGGTGGAACGAGCGGTCGTACTCACACGCCTCGGCGACGAAGTGCGGGCCGCGGCCGGGGCGGCTGCTCGTGGCGAGGTCGCGGACCTCGCCGCCGATGACGAACGACGGGTCGCGCCCGGCGCGCCACAGTGCGGTCGCGACGAGCGACGACGTCGTCGTCTTGCCGTGGCAGCCGGCGACGGCGATGCCCACCCGGCCCTCCATCAGCGCGCCGAGGCACTCCGCGTACTTCCACACCGGGACGCCGCGGCGGCGCGCCGCGACGAGCTGGGGGTGGTCGGGGGCGGCGGCCGCGGTCGCCACGACGAGGTCGAGGGCGTCGGGCAACGGGGCGTCGTCGCCGAGGTCCACGGGGACGCCGACGCGGGCGAGGCGCTCGGTGCGGCGCGAGGCGCTGCGGTCGCTCCCGCGCACCGCGATCCCGCGGGCGGTCAGGAGCTCGGCGGCGCCGCACATCCCGGTCCCGCCGACGCCGACGAGGTAGGCCGAGCGGACGCCGGCGAGGGACCGGGCGACCGGAGTCGTGGTGTCGAGGGGGCTGATCATGGCGTCGCTCGCCGAGGGACCGGGGCCGGACGGAGCGAGGAGCGCCATGGCGTCAGCGCCTCCCGCCGGCATCCTCGATGGATCGGACGAGGCCGAGCGCGATCGTAGCGGCGGCGTCCCCCGTTCCCTCGACATCTCGGTCGGCGGCGCGGCCCGCGGACGCCATCCTCGTGAGCGCGGCGTCGTCGAGCAGCCGCGCGAGCACCTCGCGGCGGAACGTCGGCGCATCGAGCGCCCCCTCCTCGACGACGACCGCCTGTCCCCGGGCGACGAGCGGCTCCGCGTTCTTGAACTGCTGGCGGTCGGCGTGGTGCGGGTAGGGCACGACCACGGCCGGCCGGCCGAGCGTGCCGACCTCGGCGATCGTGCCCGCCCCGCCCCGGCACAGCACGAGGTCGGCGGTGACGAGCGCCTCGCCGATCTCGGGCACGAACGCGCGGACGTCGGCGACGACGCCCGCCGCCCGGTAATCGGCCCGGGCCGCCGCGGCCTCCTCGTCGGTCCCGGTGGAGTGGATCACCTGGACGCGGCCGGCCAGCGCGGGGTCGTCCCGGAGCGCCGCGACGAGACCTTCGCGGGCCCGGCGGTTGAGGCCTTGGGCCCCGAGGCTGCCCCCCACCACGAGGAGCGTGCGCCGCGCGGGGTCGAGCCCGAAGCGCGCGGCGTCCCGCCGCGCCGTGCGCACGGCGCGGCGGACGACCGGCCCGACGACGGTGGCCTTCAAGCGGGCCGCGGCCGGGAGCGTGTCGAGCGCCCGGGCGTCGGCCAGCCAGATCCGGCGGGCGCGACCCGCCAACCGGCGCACGACGACCCCGGCGACCGCGTCGGTGGCGAGCAGGTGCAGGGGCAGGCCCAACGTGGAGGCCGCGACGGCGGTCGCCGCGCAGGGCCACCCGCCGAGCGCGAGCACCGCGCCCGGGGAGGCCGCGCGCAGCACCCGCCGCGCGCCCACCACCGCCCGCGCGAGCCGCAGCGGCAGCAGCGCCCGCCCGAGCACCCCCTTGCCCCGGCGCGGGGACGGCGTGGCGAGCCGCGCCGGCTCGCCGGGGGGGAACCACGCCGCCTCGCGCGCCTCCCCCGGCGTGGCGAACACGCCGTCGTGGCCGAGCGCTCGCAGCGCGTCGCGGACCGCGAAGCCCGGGGCGAGGTGCCCGACGCTGCCGCCGCCGGCGAGGACGACCGTGGCCATGGGCCGAGCCTACGACCAGGGGTCCCCGGCCTCCTCCTGGGCGACCGTCCTCGCGACGTTGACGAGGAGCCCGACCGAGGCGAAGGCCGTGACGAGGCTGCTGCCGCCGACCGAGATGAACGGGAGCGACACGCCCTTGTTGGGCGCGCTCCCGGTCGCCACCGCGATGTTGATGAGGGCCTGGAAGGCGACCGCGAAGGTCGCCCCGCACGCGAGGAAGAACGGGAAGAGGCCCGCGCTCGCGTGCGCGCGCTCGGCGATGCGCTTGCCGTAGAGCACCAGCGCCATGAACGCGACGACGACCGCCGCGCAGCCGACGAAGCCGAGCTCCTCGCCGATGAGCGTGAAGATGAAGTCGTTCTGCATCTCGGCCACGCGCCCGAGCTTCTGCGTGCCGGCGCCGAGCCCCGTGCCCAGCACGCCGCCCGAGCCGAGGGCGACGACCCCGCGCCACTGCTGCTCGTCGGCCTCGACGCCCTTCGTGAAGAACTCGAGGCGCTCGCCGACGTGGCGGAAGTTGGCCGCGGCGAAGGCGACGATCAGCGGGATCGCGACGAGCGCGAGCGGCAGCAGCTTGCCGAAGCGGATGCCGGCGAGCCCGAGCAGGACGACGCCGAGGCAGGCGACGAACAGCGACGTGCCGAGGTCGGGCTGGGCGAGGATCAGGCCGACGCCGAGGCCGACGGGGGCGAGCAGCGCGGGCCACGGCGTGCGGTGCTCGAGCGGCTCCTCCTCGCGCCGCGCGAGACGGTCGGCGAGGTAGACGATCACGGCGAGCTTGAGGAACTCGCTCGCCTGCAGCGTGAACGGCCCGAGCTCGAGCCAGCGACGGCTGCGGTTGCGCAGGACGCCGACCCCCGGGACCAGCGTGAGCGCGAGCAGGACGAGGAGCCCGCCGAGGAGCAGCGTCGAGCGCTTGCGCAGCCACCCGAGCGGCACGCGCGAGACGACGAAGCCCACCGCGCTCGCGAGCAGCGCCCACACGACCTGCTTGCGCAGGACCGCGTCGGGGTCGAAGCGCGGGCGGCGGTCGGCGAACTTCACCGCCGTCCACGAGTAGATCATCACCAGCCCGAAGGCGGTGAGGCCGATCGCGATGCCGAGGACCGTGCGCCCGAGCGCGCGCGCGTCGTGGAGCACCGCGGGGCGGGCGGCGAGGGCGGGGAGGGCGCGGACGGCGGTCTTCACGGCTCAGCGCACCTTGAGCACGGCGAGGGCGGCGAGCGCGCAGATGACGGACACGATCCAGAACCGGACCGTCACCTTGTTCTCGTGGAGCCCGCCCTGCTGGAAGTGGTGGTGGACGGGTGCGCAGCGGAACCAGCGCCTCCCGGTCGCGTCGGGGTCCCCGCGGCGGCGCGCGACGCGGCGCGTCCACTTGAACCACGAGCGCTGCCAGATCACCGACAGCGCCTCGGCGACGAAGAGGCCGCCCGCGATCAGCAGCGTCAGCTCGTGGCGGATCGCGACCGCGAAGACGCCGAGGATGCCGCCGATCGCGAGCGACCCCGTGTCGCCCATGAACACCGTCGCGGGGTAGCCGTTGAACCAGAGGAAGCCGAGCGCCCCGCCGAACAGGGCCGCGCCCACGACGGCGAGCTCGGCCGCCTCGGGCACGTAGAAGAGGTGGAGGTCGCGCGAGAAGTCCACGCGCCCGACGAGGTAGGCCACGACCGTGAGCGTCGCCGCCACGGTCGCGGTGCAGCCGATGGCGAGCCCGTCGAGGCCGTCGGTCAGGTTGACGGCGTTGCTGGCCCCCACGATGACGAGGATGGCGAACGGGATCAGGAACAGCCCGAGGTCGAGGCAGAACGACTTGACGAACGGGACCTGCAGGTCGGCGCGGTGGTGGTCGGCCGGGTCGGGCCAGCGGGCCGGCAGGCGCACCAGCGTCCCCGGCACCGGGGCGACGAGCGTCCCGTCGCGGCCGACGAAGCCGTTGAGGGCCGCGACCTCGCGGGCCCGCGTCGCGTCGCCGAGGTACTTCCCGGCCATGGACCCGAAGTCCTCGCCCGGCTCGACGCGGTGCTCCTTGACCCACGTCGTCGGGTAGGGCGAGGCCTTCAGCGACATCCCGCGCAGCCACGGCGTGCCGTCCTCGACGTTGCCGGCCGCGTAGAGGAGGCCGATCACGACCGTCGAGATGCCGAGCTGGCCGACGAGCTTGGCCCGCTCCGACAGGCCCTTCGACTTGGGCTGCGTGAGCTTCTTCCAGTCGTCGCCCGCGCCGAGCGCGCCGAACGCGAGGAAGGAGACCAGCACCGCCCACGTGTAGGGGTTGTCCAGCCGCGCGAAGAGGAAGCCCGAGAGCCCGACGCCGACCAGGAGGATGACGCCCCCCATCGTCGGCACCGCCGCCTTGCGGCGACGCTCCTCGTCCACGTGCTGCTGGCCGACGAGCACGGTGCCCGCGATCTTGCGCGCGGCGAGGCTGCGCACGATGCCCGGCCCGACGATCGTCGCGACGAGGAACGCGAGGATGGCCGCGAAGGCCGCGCGGAACGTGACGTACTGGAAGAGCCGGAAGCCCGGCACCACCCGCTCGAGGGGGGCGAACAGGTGGTAGAGCACGGCGGCCGGGACCCTCCGTCAGGCGTGGGGCGGGAACTCGGCCGGGACCGCGACGGCGGCCGGGGCCTTGCGGGCTCGCGACGGGTCGTCGGACCCGTCCTCGCCCTCGACGCGGGCGCGCACGGCCTCGACGAGCCGCTCGAGGCGCATGCCGCGCGACGCCTTGAACAGCCACGTGTCGCCCGCGCGGGGCTCGAAGGGGATCGCGGCGAGCGCCTCCTCGACCGACGCGTGGTGGACGACGCGCGCGGCGGGCAGCGTGCCGGACGCCACCGCCTCCTCGGCCGTCCAACGGGCGTGCGGGCCGACGGCCCACACGAGGTCGGGCTTGGCGTTGGCGAGCTTGCGCCCGAGCTCGCGGTGGCAGCGCTCCGTCTGCTCGCCCAGCTCGAGCATGTCGCCCACGACCGCGACGCGACGGCCGGCGACGGGGCGGGCCCCGAGCTCGACCACCGCGGCCTCCATGCTGCGCGGGTTGGCGTTGTAGGCGTCGTTGATCAGCACCACGTCGCCGACGACGTCGCGCCGCATCCGCATCTCGGGCGCGCGGAAGTCGAGCAGCGCCCGGCGGACCTCGACCGGGTCGCGGCCGAGCCAGAGCGCGACCGCCACGGCCGCGAGCGCGTTGTGGACGTTGTGGATGCCGAGCGCGGGGACCTCGAAGGGCATGCGGTCGAAGAGGTCGAAGCCGACCCCGTCGTCGGTGACGCGCGCCTTGGTCCCGTAGACGTCGGCGTCCTCCCACGTGCCGTAGGTGACGAGGTAGGAGCGGACCCCCTCGATCATCTCGCGGCACCAGTAGTTGTCGGCGTTGACGATCGCGGCGCCGTCGCGGGGGAGCGCGGCCAGCAGCGCCGACTTCTCCTTCATGACGCCGCGCACGTCGCCGAGGCCCTCGAGGTGGGCCTCCTCGACGTTGGTGACGACGCCGACGGTCGGGCGCGCGATCGAGGCGAGGTAGGCGATCTCGCCCGGCGCGTTCGTGCCGATCTCGACGACGGCGGCCTCGGTGCGCCGGTCCATCTGGAGGAGCGTCAGCGGCACCCCGATCTCGTTGTTGTACGAGGCGGGGCTCGCGACGACGCGGTCGCCGAGCACGAGCCGCATCATCTCCTTCGTCGTGGTCTTGCCGCACGAGCCCGTGATCCCGACCACGGGGACGTCGAAGCGGCTGCGGTGCCAGCGCGCGACGTCGCCGAGCGCCTTCGTCGTGTCGCGCACGCGGATCGCGCGGGCGGGCACGCGGGCGAGCTCGGCGTCGGCCGCGACGAGCGCGAAGCCGGCGCCCGCGAGGAACGCCTGGTCGAGGAAGCGGTGGCCGTCGGTCTTCTTGCCGCGCAGCGGCACGAAGAGCGCGCCCTCCACGACGGCGCGGCTGTCGGTGGTGACGGCCGGGACGACCGGGTCGCCCGACACGGGGCCGACGAGCTCGCCGCCCGTGGCGCGGAGGATCTCGGAGAGGCGGATCGGTTCCATCGGGGGACCTCTGCCGGTCAGGCCGGCTTCCCGCCCGCGGCGGCGCGGGCGCGCAGCGCGAGGGCCTCGCGGGCCTCGGCCACGTCGTCGAACGGGACCTTCGTCGTACCCAGGATCTGGTAGTCCTCGTGGCCCTTGCCGGCCACGAGCACCGTCGAGCCCGCAGGGGCCTCGAGGACCGCGCGGCGGATCGCCTCGCGGCGGTCGGGGACCGTCACGACCCGGTCGGAGGCCGAGGCCGGGACGCCGGCCTCGATCTCGCGCAGGATCGCGAGGGGGTCCTCGGTGCGCGGGTTGTCGCTCGTCACGACCACGCGGTCGGAGAGCTCGGCCGCGACCGCGCCCATGCGGGGGCGCTTGGTGCGGTCGCGGTCGCCGCCGCACCCGAACACCGTCGTGAGCGGCAGCGCGCCGACGGTGCGCAGGAACCCGAGGACCTGGCGCAGCGCGTCCTCGGTGTGCGCGTAGTCCACGAACACGTGCAGGTCGCCGGGCGCCTCGACCCGCTCGAGGCGACCGCGGACGCCGCGCAGCGACGACGCGCCCTCGGCGGCGACGACGGGCTCGACGCCGAGCGCCGAGGCCGCGCCGACGGCGGCGAGGAAGTTGAGGACGTTGTGCCGGCCGACGAG
Source organism: Planctomycetota bacterium (assembly GCA_020851795.1). Classification (GTDB taxonomy): domain Bacteria; phylum Planctomycetota; class PLA2; order PLA2; family JAEUHO01; genus JAEUHO01. The sequence continues at coordinate 49,623 of JADZCA010000040.1, forward strand.
CGGCGTGCGGACGTCGAAGGCGGCGTCGCCCCCCACCGTCAGGCGGAAGGACGTGCCGTCGGCGGCCAACTCGACGCCGGTCGCGCGGAAGTCGCACTCGGCGGCGCTGCCGTAGGTCACCACGCGGCCGCGGGCCCGCGCGGCGAAGCGGGCCCAGGCCGGGTCCTCGCGGTTGAGCACGGCGGTGGCCGTCCGCGACAGGCCCGAGAACAGCTTCGCCTTGGCCTCGAAGTAGGCCTCGGGCGTCTTGTGGTAGTCGAGGTGGTCGCTGGCGAGGTTGGTCAGGACGCCCGCGCGGAACGGCAGGCCGTCGGTGCGGCCCTGGTCGAGCGCGTGGGAGGAGACCTCCATCACGCACGCGCTCGCGCCCGCGTCGCGCGCCTGCGCGAGCAGCCGGCGCAGCAGCAGCGCGCCGGGCGTCGTGTTCGGCGCGGGCCGCGAGCGGCCGTCGCCGACGTCGTAGGCGATCGTGCCGACCACCGCGCAGCGCCGCCCGGCCGCGGCGAGCGCCGCGCGGACGAGGTAGGTCGTGGTCGTCTTGCCCTTGGTGCCGGTGACGCCGACGAGGTCCACCGCCTCCTGCGGGCGGCCGTACCACGCGTCGGCGGCCTCGCGCAGCGCGGCCTCGACGTCGGGGACGACGAGCGTGGGGACGTCGGCGGCGACCGCCTCGCGCGCGACCACGAGGACGCTGCCGCCCGCGCGCGCGGCGCGCACGAACGCCTGGCCGTCCGCGTGCGTGCCGGCCCGCGCGAAGAACACGCTGCCGGCGGTCGCCTCGCGCGAGTCGTCCACGAGGCCGCTGACGGCGGTCGCGCGGTCCGCGGCGTGGAGCCGCACGCCGGGCAGGTGCGCGGCGAGCAGGCGCTCGAGCGCGCCGACGGTGCGGGGCGGGGCGGCGACGGGGTTCACCGGTCCTCCGTGCGCGGGGACGCCGACGCGGGCAGGTCCGCGTCGGAGGCGGGGCCCGCGGGCACGACGTGCTCGGGCGCGTCCTTCGGAGCCACGCCGAAGTACTCGATCAGGGTGCGCTCGAGGACGTGGCGCACGGCCGGCGCGGCGACCGCGCCGCCGTAGGGCTTGGCGCCGTCGGCGCGGACCGAGGGCTCCTGCGCCATGACGAGGCAGACGAGGCGCGGCGCGTCGGCGGGCGCGAAGCCGGCGAACGAGCAGGAGTAGTACCCCTCGCCCACGGGCTTGCGGGCGGTGCCGGTCTTGCCCGACACGTCCACGCGCGCCCCGGCGAACGCCTTCACCGCGGTGCCTTCGGTCACGACGGCGCGCAGCGCCCGGCGCATCACCGCGCGCTTGGCCGGGTCGCGCACGAGCACGGGCCCGAGGTCGCCCTCGCGCACCGTCTCGCCGCCGACGGCGAGCACGACGCGCGGCGTCACGGGGCGGAAGTCGTCGCGCGCGAAGGCGCAGTACGACGCGGCCAGCCGCAGCGGGGTCATCGTGAAGGCGTGCCCGAACCCCCACCGGAGGTGGTCGGTGGCGCCGAGGCGCTTCCACGGGATGTAGCCCTTCGCCTCGCGCGACTCCGGGATGCCGAGCACGGGGAACTTCGCCTCGACACCGAGGTCGGCGAGCAGGCGCTGCATCCCCGAGGCCTCGAGGCGGAACGCCGCGAGCGCCGCGTCGGGGTTGTTCGAGTGGGCGCAGGCGTCGACCACGGTGCCGGGCCCGGCCGACTCGCCCTCGTGGGCGTCGCGCACGACCGTCGTCGAGCCGCGGACGGTGAACTCGCGCGAGCGCGGCATCTCGAGCGGCTCGGCCGGCCCGAGCACGCCCGCGTCGAGCGCCCGCGCGAACGTGAACGGCTTGAAGGTCGAGCCGGGCTCGGTCGTCCACTGGGTCGCGAGGTCCTGGCCCGCCTCGTCGCTCGGCACCGACGGGTCGAAGGCGGGCCGCTGCGCCATCGCGAGGACGTCGCCGTTGGCGGGGTCCATGACGATCGCGACCGCGCCCTTCGGCGCCCACGCCGCCATCAGCTCGTCGAGGGCCTCCTCGCAGAAGCCCTGCACGACGAGGTCCATCGCGAGCCACGCGGTGCGACCGTCGGCGTCGTCGCGCGGGTCCACGGAGCGCGGCGTGACGAACGGACGGCCTCGACCGTCCACCGGGCGGGAGCGACGCACGGTCTCGCCGCGGAGGAACTCCTCGAGGCCGCGCTCGACGCCGTCGAGCCCCGTCGGCGCGCCCCACGCGTCGCCGGTGCGCGCGACGCCGATCAGGTGGCCGCCCCACGAGCCGTTCGGGTAGTCGCGGCGGTCGGCGTGGAGCACCACGAGGCCGGGCAGGCGCGTGCGGGCCTCGTCGAGCCGCGCGACGATGCGCGGGTCGTCGATGTTGCGCCGCACGACGATCTGCGACGTGCCGCTGCGGCCGAAGGGCCCGTCGCGGCGGCGCGCCTGGACGGCCTCGCGCAGCTCCTTGGCCGACGGCACGCCCTCGAGGAGCTCGGACAGCGTGACCGCGAAGCGCGACACGTCGTCCACCGTCAGCTTGATCGCGCCGGACTTGAGCACGACGCCGCCGGCCTCGACGAGCACGTGACGCACCGGGCGCGAGAGCGCGAGCACGCGGCCCGCGCGGTCCACGATCGCGCCCCGCAGCGGCTTGACCGAGTCCACCGACTGCTGCCGCGCGACGAGCTCGCGGTAGTCGGAGCCGCTGAACAGCTGCAGGCGGCAGAGGCGCACGAGCAGCGCGCCGAAGAGCACGAGCACGACGCCGAAGACGAAGGTCGTGCGGAACCGCTGGACCGCGCGCAGCGTGCGGCGGGCGAGCCCCACCGGGACGGTGCGCGGCAGCTCGGTGACGGGACGGGCGGCGGGCGCGGTCACCGGTCGCCCTCCGGCTGCGGCGCCGGGACGGGCGCCTCCTCGGGCTGCGGCTCGGGCTCGGCCGCCTCCGGCGCCGCATCGGGCGCGGCGTCCGTGGTGCGACGCTCGGGCTCGAGCGTCGGGGCCGGCGCGGGCGCGGGCGGCGGGGTCTCCTCGTCGCGCAGCTCGCTCCAGCGCTCGAGCAGCCGCCGCGGGGCCTTGGCGGCCTCGAGGTCGGCGCGCGCGAGGCGGACGTCGCGCTCGGCCCGGTCGCGGTCCTGCTCGAGCGACCAGAGGCGGTAGCGCAGCTGGGCGACATGGAGGTGGAGGCGGACGCTCACGACCGACGTCGCGAGGACCGCAGCCGCCACGAGTGTCGCCAGGAACGTCCTCACCTCGACCCGCCCTCCGCCTCGACCGCCTCCGCCACCCGCAACCGCGCGGACGACGCCCTTGCGTTGCCCGCCACCTCCGCCTCCGTCGGCCTCACTGCCTTCGTCGTCAGGACCCTCACCCGCCCCGCCTCCCGCGCCCGCAGGAACGCGGCCTTCACCGCGCGCTCCTCGCCCGAGTGGAACGAGATCACCGCGAGCCGCCCGCGCGGCGCCAGCGCGTCGAGCGCGACGCGGAGGCCCTTGCCCACCGTCGTCGGCTCGTCGTTGACCGCCATGCGCAGCGCCTGGAACGTGCGCGTCGCCGGGTGCAGCCCCGACGCGTCGCGCCGGACCACGCGCTCGACGGCCGCGACCACGTCGCCGACCGTGCGCACGGGGCGCGCGGCGACGAGCGCCCGCGCCACCGCACGCGCGCGCCGCTCGCCGCCGTGCTCGAAGATCCAGCGCGCGAGCGCGGCCTCGTCCCAGCGGTTGACGACGTCGGCGGCGGTCGGCCCGTCCGAGGACGGGTCGAAGCGCATGTCCGCGGGGTCGTCCGCCGCCCGGAACGAGAAGCCTCGTCCCGCGACGTCGAGCTGTGGCGAGGACACGCCGAGGTCGAGCAGCACGGCGTCCGGCCGCCCTTCCCCCGCCTCGGCGAGGACCTCGTCGAGGTCCGCGTAGGAGGCGTGGAACAGGCGGGCGCGGCCGCGGAACGGCTCGAGCCTCGCACGGGTGCTCGTCAGCGCGGCGAGGTCGCGGTCGAGCCCGAGCAGCCGGGCGCGCGGCCAGGCCGAGAGCATCGCCTCGGCGTGGCCGCCGTACCCGACCGTCCCGTCCACGACGAGCGGCCCCGTTCGGTCCCCGAGCGCGAGGTGCGCGAGCACCTCGGCGACGAGGACCGGCCGATGGAGGGGAGAAAGAGCGTCGTCGCTGGGCGCCACGCCCAGCCCTAGGACCGCGGGGCCGCCGCCCCCGTCCCGTCGATCCCGCTGCCCACGACCTCCTCCCAGCGCCCGGGATCCCAGAGCTCCAGGTAGGTGTTCATGCCCACGACGCGGACCTCGCGCTGGGGGAACAGCGAGAGGAAGCGCTTGGGGATCGCGATGCGCCCCGGGCCGTTGAGCTCGCAACGCTCGGCGTTGCCGAAGAACGCCCGCTTGCGTGCGAGGTCGCCGTCGAAGCGGTTGGGGACCTGCCCCGCCGCCATCGCCTCGAAGACGTCCCCCGGATAGGCCTCGAGGAAGGGGCCGTCCGCCCCCGGCACGAGGTAGACGACCCCGTGACCCTGCGCGGTGATCGCGGTCGCGTAGGCCGACGGGACCACGATGCGGTCCTTGCCGTCCACCTTGTGATCGCGATGGCCCGTGAACAGGTACATCGACCGTCGCCGCCCTCGCGTCCGCCGCACTCAGCGGGCCCGCCCCGCGTGACAACTTTTTACACCCGCTGCCACTTGGTGGCAACGGCTATTTCCCATGGTGACACACCGTGACCTAAGTCGTTCCCAGACCTCGAGTTGGGGATGCCCTCCGGCGCGCCCAATCCCCGCGCGTTCCCCTCGCGACGGGCCCGAACCTCAAGTTTTGGGCGAAACGGCCGAAGGTCGGCGCCCGCGGACCGGCCCCACAGAGGGGCGGGTCACGTGGTGTCACGCGCGAAGCGGCGGCGGCTCGGTGGCGCCTCGGGCGGGACGGACAGGCGCCTCCGCGAGCATTCGGACGCGCGGCGCCGCGCCTTGAACGCACCCGGGGGCCTCGCCCCATCGGACCGACGTCGCCGCCCCGGGCCCTTCGGCTCACGCGCTCGAGGGGCTGGTCCCCCGGCTCGCGCCCCGCGCCCGCGCGCCGCCGCGCGCGCGGCCTCGATCCGCCACCCGAAGGACGGTCACGCACACCGGAGACGCCTGCGTGACTCCTTAGGGCTGCTTCCTTCCGGACCTGACCCGGTTCGAAGGCGCCTGCCCCCCGGGACGCGACCGTCCTTCGGTTGGCGGAGAGGCCCTCAGTGTAGATCGGCCGGCGGCGGCGGGAAGGCGGGACCCGACCCGGGCGCGGCGCGGGACGCCTCGCGACGTCGCAGCTGGCCGCACGCGGCGTCCACGTCGGCCCCGCGGCGCGTGCGCACGTGCGCCACCACGCCCTGCGCCACCAGCACCGCGCGGAACGCGTCGAGCGTCGCCTGCGTCGGCGGCTCGAACGGCGCGTCCTCGACGCGGTTGACGGGGATGAGGTTGACGTGGAAGGGACGCCCCGCGATCGCCACGGCCAAGGCGTGGGCCTGCTCCGGGGCGTCGTTCACGCCGCGCAGGAGCGTGACCTGGAGGTTGACGAAGCGCCGGGCCGTCGTGCGGAACTCCTCCGCCGCGTCGAGGATCTCGGCGAGCGGCCACCGGCCGCCGACGGGCAGCAGCCGACGGCGCAGCGCGTCGTCGGCGGCGTGGACCGAGACCGCGAGGTGCACGCCGAGCCCCTCGCGCGCGAGCGCCCGGATCCCGGGGACCACGCCGACCGTGCTCACCGTGATGCGCGAGGGGCCGAACCCGAGCAGGCGCGGGTCGGTCAGCCGGCGCACGGCCGCGACGACGGCGTCGTAGGCGTGCATCGGCTCGCCCATGCCCATGAAGACGAGGTTGCCCAGTCGTCGGCCCCGGGCGCGGGCCTCGTCGGCGAGGTGGAGCACCTGCTCGACGATCTCGCCCGGGAGCAGCGACCGGCGCAGGCCCGCGAGCCCGCTCGCGCAGAACGCGCACGCCGCCCCGCAGCCGACCTGCGACGAGACGCACCCGCTGAACGAGCGCGCGAGCGGCATGAGCACGCTCTCGACGCGCTCACCGTCCTCGAGCCCGACGAGCAGCTTCGTGGTCCCGTCGAGCGAGCACGCGCGCTCGACGACCGTCGTCGCCCGCACGCGCAGGGCACCCGACAGGACGGCGACGCCCCGGGGCCCGAGCCCGCCCACCTCGCCGAGGTCGAGGACGCCGCGCCGCACACAGGCGCGCACGAGGCGGTCGGCGTGGCTCGCCGGGAGGCCGAGCCCGACGACGCGCTCGACGAGCTCGTCGTAGCCGAGCGCGGCGAGCGGCACCGCCGGGCCGGTGGCGACGACGGTCGGGGGCGCAGCGCGGGCGCCGCCGCGCGTCACGCGCGACGGGCCTTCGCCTTCGCCTTCGTCTTGGGCTTCTTCGCCGCGGCGGGCTTCCCCGCGGCCTGCGCCTCGTAGGCGGCGCGCGCCGCGTCGATCGCGGCGACGCGCTCGGCGAGCTGCGGGTGCGCCGCGACGATCGACTCGGTCTGCTTGAGGAAGCGCGGGCTGCCCGACGCGCGGATCCGCTCGACGAAGGGCTTGAGCACGGAGTACGTGTAGAGCCCCTCGCCGCAGGTGTCGAGGTAGACGTCGGGGTGGAAGATCCCGCGCGCGACGAAGGTCGCGACCATCTCCCAGTAGGACGTGACCTGCCGGAAGTGGGCGTTCTGCGGGTGCCCGTACTGGCGCACCGCGTTGACGACCTCCCACGAAGCCCCGTCGAGGACGTCGCCGACCATCTGCCGTGCCTTGCGCAGCTCGCTCTCGCGGCGCAGCTCGTAGAGGCGGAGCGCAAAGTTGGCGTCGTCGTAGGTCGGGACGTCGTTCACGGGGAGGCTCCCAAGGGCGGCCGCCGGACGCGGCGGCGCGAGGACGGGGCGGCGCAAGAGGGCCGCGGGCCCGGGCGTGCCCGGGCCCGCGAAGATGGCGGAGAGGACAGGATTCGAACCTGCGATACCGTTGCCGGTATACACGCTTTCCAAGCGTGCGCCTTCGACCACTCGGCCACCTCTCCGCACGCGTTGGAGAGAAGCGCAGAGCCTAGCGCGCGCGCCGCGGCGCGCCCACGTTTCGCCCCAGGTCGTCGCCCCAGGTCGTCGCCCCGGGACGTCGCCCCGGGACCTCCGCACAGGTTGTCGCCCGGGGGCGGCGGCGGACCGACGGCCGGTCAGCCTTGGCGGAACAGCGCCGTCGCGCCGGTCCCGCCCACGACGGGGGCGACGAACGCGACGACGCCCTCGGCGGTCACGACGACCGACGGCGCCGCGAAGGACCCGAACGTCCCGCTGCCGGTGCCCGGCGCGGTGTCGCCCTGCGTCGCGAGCGCGAAGAACCCGAGGTTGCGGACGGCCCAGTACACGCCCGTCGAGGCGTCGGAGAGCGTCGCCGAGAACGCGAACGACCCGCCCCGCGAGGTGGCGTCGTCGAGGTCGGCGTAGAGGAGCGACGGGTAGCCGGGGCCGAAGGTGGCGCCGCCGGGCGGCGCGATGCGCCCGTCGCGGAACATCTCGAGCACGTCGGACGGGTCGCCCGCCGACAGGAACACGTGGTCGGCGCCGCTCGGGCTGCCCGAGAGCTCGGCGCGGATCGTGATGCGCGCCGCCGTCGGCTCCTGCGCCCACAGCGTGACGTCGGTCACAAGCCCGCCGACCCCGGACAGCGTCTCACCGGGCGCGACGACGGACTGGATGAACGCGCTGGTCGGGACGCCGGCGGAGAGCACCTGGCGCGTCCAGACGCCGTGGTCGGGCGACGGCGCCGTCGCCTTGCCGCGCCACGTCACGTAGCCGTCGGTCCCCGGGCCGCCCGTGCTGACGAGCAGCGGGCCGCCGTCCCAGGCGCTCGCGAACGTCCGACTGCCGGTGTCGGGCGCGGTGTCCCCGTTGGCGGCGACCTTCACGTAGGTCGAGCCGTCGGTCGTCGCGTAGACGCCCTGCGCGGCGACGCCGACGACGTCGCAGGCGAACGCCGCGAGGTCCCCGTCGGCGTCGGCGCCGATCACCGGGAAGTCGAAGCCGAACGTGCCGCCGCCCGGGGCGGTGTCCCCCGTCACGGCGACGCGGGCGATCTGGTCGCCCAGGCGCGAGACCTTCCACACGCCGTGCAGCGGCGTCCCGCCGGTGCCGGTGCCGTGGAAGAAGATGTCGGCGTCCCCGTCCACGAACGTGGCGTCCTCGTCGAGGGCGGTCAGCGCCCCCACGTTGCCGAGGTTGATCGCATCGGGCAGGTCGCGGCCCAGCGCGAGCGCGCTGCGCTTCTCGCTGATCGCCCCACCCGTCGAGATGCGCGCGGTGAGGATCACCTCGCCCGAGCCCCCGCTCGTCGTGACGTGGGCGACGAGGAGCGCGTCGCTGCTCGAGTCCGAGCCGTCGCGGCGGATCCACAGGCGCTCGACGTCGTCGAGGGTCCCCGACGCGCCGTTGGTGCTCGGCACCGTCTCGCCCTTGGACCAGACGAGCACGAGCGCGCCGTTGGGGCGCGCCACGAACACGCCCGTCGCGGTGGAGCCGCCGACGACGTCGGCCGCGAACGCGACCCACCCGCTCGGCGCCACGGCGACGAGGAGGTCGGACGGGAGCACGCCGAACACGCCGCCCGCCGGCGTCGAGGCGCCCTCGACGGCGACGGCCGACAGCGTGCCCGGGACCGTGGGGCCCGAGTCGCCGCCCCCGGACCCGCCGCACCCGACGAGCGGGAGCGCCCCCGCGAGCGAAAGGACGAGCGCGGACACGCGATGACGCATCGAGACCTCCGGGGGGACCCGCACGACCGCCGACGGGTCGGGAGGATAGCCGCCCGACGGGGGCGCCGGACGGAGGGACGGACCGCGACGGCGGGCGTTCGAGCCGCCGCGCGTCTTTGCGTGACCCCCACACGGCCCCAGGCGTGTCCTTCCGGTCGGCGTGCACAACGTCCCGACCGGAGTGCCCCCCGATGCGTGCCTCTCGTGCCTGCGTCCTCGGCGTCCTCACGCTCGTGTCCCTCTGCCGATGCGGAGGGGGCGGCGGAGGTGGCCTCCCCGCCCGCGACGACCTCGTGTCGATCGCGCCGCCCGCGCTGCCCGTGGCGCGCACCGGCGCCGCCTACCTCGCGACGATCTCCGCCACGGGGCCGAACCCGCCGTTGACGTGGCGGCGCACCGGCGGACGCCTCCCTCCCGGCTGCGTCCTCGACGGCGAGAACGGCGAGCTCCGCGGCTGGCCGCGGGAGGTCGGGGTGTTCCGGTTCGAGGTCGAGGTCCGCGACGGCACCGACCCGGTGGGCGCGGACCGCGACGTCGTCTACGCGGCCGCGCGACGGACGTACGACGTGAAGGTCGAGCGAGGCCCGCTGGCGGTGCTGCCCCTCCCGATGGCGACGGCGCAGTTCAACGCGCCCTATGCCCACCGGTTCGAGGCGGCCGGAGGCACGGGCCCGTACCGCTTCGACCTCGCCGACGCCGCCCCTCCCGCCGGGCTCTCGCTCGCCACCGACGGCACCCTCGCGGGCGTCGTGGGCGCGGCGGCGGGCTCGCACGTCGTGACCGTGCGCGCGACGGACGCGCTCGGCGCGACCGCCGAGGCCCCCTTCGCGTTCGACGTGGTCGTCGTCCCGCTCGTGATCGAGACCGTCTCCCTAGGCGACGCGGCGCTCGGCTTCCCCTACGACCGCACCCCGCAGGTCAAGCCCCGGGGCGGTGGCCCGCCGTACGCGTGGAGCGTGCTGCCCTCCCCCGCCGCGCTCCCGCCGGGCCTGTCGTTCTCCCCCGAGTCCGGGCGCGTCGCCGGCACGCCCACGGTCGTCGGCAGCTATCCGTTCACGCTCCGGGTCGTGGACGCCGCCTCGCAGGCGGCCACGCGCGCGATGACCGTGGTCGTGCGGCCCGGGCCCGTGCTCGACGCGGTCGTGCCGGGGACGTTGCCGCGCACGGGCGGTGCGGTGGAGCTCCGCGGCGACGGCTTCCAGCCCGGGATGACCGTCGCGTTCGGCGTCGCGCCGCCGGTGCCCACGACGTACGTGTCGCCGACGCGCGCGACCGCGACGCCGCCGCTGACGCCCACGCAGTCCGGCCCCGTCGCGGTGCGCGTCACGAACCCCGACGGGGGCTCGCACGAGCGGCCGACGGCGTTCCGCTTCCCTCTCGCCGACGTCGCGTTCACCTACGCGGGGGTCGTCGGCAGTCCCGGGTCGCTCGGCAGCAGTCGCGGCATCGCGGTCGGGGACCTCGATGCCGACGGCCTCGACGACGTGGTCCAGGTCTGGTCCGTGGGCATCCAGATGATCCGCCCGGTCGGGCCCGTGTTCGCGGGGACGTGGACGGCGGCCAACGTCCGGACCAGCGGATCGTTCAACGACGTCAAGCTCGCCGACGTGGACGCCGACGGCGACCTCGACCTCGTCACCATCCGCTCGTCGTCCACCGAGACGATCGAGGTCTACAAGAACGACGGCCACGGCCTGTTCCCCGCGACGGCGTCGGCGACGACGACGTACCCCAAGCCGTCCACCCACTACCCGAGCTCGCTCGCCGTCGGGGACGTGGACGACGACGGCGTGCCCGACGTCGCGATCACGTCGGGCAGCGGCGGCCAGGGCACGCTCGTCGTCCTGCGGGGGCTCGGCGACGGCCGGTTCGCGCTCGTCGCCAACGTGACGGGCGGGATCCACGACGGCACCCACGGGTGCTTCGGGCCGAACATGGTCGTGCTCGCCGACCTCGACGGCAACGGGCGCGACGACTACGTCGTGGTGGACGCGTTCCCCTCGGCCTGCGCCGTGGGGCAGGCGTGCCCCACCACGGACGGCGTGGCGGACGCGTACCCCGGCGACGACCGGATCGTCGCGTGGGTCGCCCGCGCGACCGTCGGCGGTGCCCCCGGGCTCTGGGCGCCCGCCCGCGTCTCGGGCGCATTCGGTCGCCTCGACGGCGACAACCTCGGCGTCGTGCTCTACGACCACGACGGCGACGGCCGCCGCGACCTCGCCGTGTGCGGGGGCTTCCGCGACCAGCGCGGGATGGGCGTCGCGTTCCTCAGCGGCGCCGGCGACGGCTCCTTCGTCGAGCGGTTCGTTCGCTCGACGGCCTACAACCGCCGCTACGGAGCCGCGCTCGACGCGAACCTCGACGGCTTCGACGACCTCGTCGTCGTGGGCGGCGACGGTCGCGCAGGGAGCTTCGCCGCCTCCGGGTATTCGATCGCCGAGCTCTACCTCGGCGGGATGGGCAGCGTCCCGGTGCGGGCGTGGACGTCGGGCCCCGAGTCGAGCGGGTCCGTCCCCGACGCGAACCCGGGCCGCGTGGCGGTCGGCGACTTCGACGGCGACGGGCTCCTCGACTTCGCCGTGGACCAGTCGTTCCACACGAAGGAGCGGTACGGCAACGACCAGGACGACGGCGTCGTCGAGGGGGTGGCGATCTACCTCAACCGGAGCCGCTGAACCGGGCCGCGCGCCCCGCCGCGCTCCGCCCCGGCGGCCCGTCGCCCCCCGAAGGCCGCCGCACGCACGAACCGGCGAGGCCGGTGCTGCGTCTTTCGTGATTTCGACGGGGTCGCGCCGCGCAGAATGCGGGGCCGTGCCCGACGCCGCCCCCCCCACGTCGCCCGCGTCGCTCTCCCGGGCGCTCCGCGCGGCCCGCGGGCACCGCGGCGCGCTCGTCGGCCTGCTGCTCGTCTCGCTCCTCGCCACGCCGCTCGCGCTCGCGCTGCCGGTGCCGGTCGCGCTCGTCCTCGACCAGGTCGCGGGCGGTCAGCCGCTCCCGCCGTTCCTCGCGGCGCTGGTCCCCGACGCGGTCGTGCGGGCCCCCGACGGGCTGCTCTGGCTTGCGGTGATCCTGCTGGTCGCCGTCGCGGTCCTCCTCCAGCTCCAGGTGCTGGCCACGTGGACGCTCGAGACGTGGCTGGGCGACCGCATGACGCTCTCGTTGCGGGCGCGCGTGTTCCGCCACCTGCAGCGCCTCTCGTTCGCGTGGCACGACACGAAGGGGAGTGCGGAGGCCGTCTACCGGGTCCAGAGCGACTGCCCTGCGCTGCAGAACGTCCTCGTGCACGCGTTGGTGCCGATCGCGGCAGCGACGGCCAAGCTCGTCGTGGTCGTCGTCGTCGCGGCGACGATCGACGTCGGGCTCACGCTCGTCGCGCTCGCCGCGGCCCCCGTGCTCCTCGCGGTGCTCGCGGCGTACCGCCGCCGCCTGCGGTCGGAGTGGCGCGAGGTGAAGGAGCGCGAGCGCGCGGCGATGGCCGTCGTCACCGAGACGCTGGGCGCGCTGCGGGTGGTGAAGGCCTTCGGGCAGGAGGAGCGCGAGCACGACCGCTACGTCGCCCGCGGGGACGCGAGCGTGCGGGCGGAGATGCGCGCGGTGCGCGTCGAGAGCACGCTGTGGCTGCTGGTCGGCGTCGTCCTCGCGGTGGGCACCGCGACGGTGCTCTGGGTCGGCGCCCGCCACGTGGCGGCGGGCACGCTGACGACCGGGCGCCTGATCCAGGTGATGGCCTACCTCTCGCAGCTCTACGACCCGCTCAAGACGATGGGGAGCCGCGCCGCGGGCGTGCAGCGCGGCCTCGCGTCGCTCGACCGGGTGTTCGCGCTCCTCGACACCGCGGTGGACGTCACCGACCGTCCCGACGCGCAGCCCCTGCGCCGCGCCCGGGGCGAGGTCGTGCTCGAGCACGTCGCGTTCTCCTACCCCGGCGGGCGCACCGTCCTCGAGGACGCCACGGTCCGGGTCGAGGCGGGACGCCGCGTGGGGATCACGGGCCCGAGCGGGTCGGGGAAGTCCACGCTGCTCGGGCTCCTGACGCGCTTCGTGGACCCGACGGCGGGACGGGTGCTGCTCGACGGCACCGACCTGCGCGACTACCGGCTCGCCGACCTGCGGGCGCAGTTCGCGATCGTGCTCCAGGAGCCGGTGCTCTTCTCGACGACGGTGCGCGAGAACATCGCGTACGGCCGGCCCGACGCGCGTGCCGCCGAGATCGAGGCGGCGGCGGTCGCCGCGGGCGCGCACGACTTCGTCCTGCGCCTGCCGCAGGGCTACGACACGGTGGTCGGGGAGCGCGGCCTGTCGCTCTCCGGCGGCGAGCGCCAACGGCTCTCGCTCGCGCGCGCGTTCCTGCGCGACGCGCCGATCCTGCTGCTCGACGAGCCGACGAGCGCGCTCGACGCGCGCACGGAGGCGGGCGTGATGGAGGCGGTCGAGCGCCTGATGGCGGGCCGGACGACGTTCGTCGTCGCGCACCGCGTCTCGACGCTGGACGGCTGCGACCTCCGCCTGCGCGTCGAGGGCGGCCGCCTCCACCTCGAGCCCGCGACGGGCGCGTGAGCTCGGGGCCGCTCGCGATCGGCTTCCCCGGCACGGCTCGGAAGCTTCAGCCCGCGTACGGCCTCTCGCCGGAGCCAGAAACCCACGCGCGCCGCAGAACTGCATTCAAGGGCAGGCTCGGAGACATCGGACAGCCGCGAACGCGGCTACCGCAGGACCCGAGAGAGCTGGGCGATGACTCGGGCCCGCAGCGAAGCCACCCGGACAGAGTGCGGAGCGACGGCGCTGGCCCAATCGCAAAACAGCAGGGCGTGTTCGCGGTGGCCACTCCGGAGAGCACCGATCGACGCCCCCACGAGAGCTCCGACGTCCGAAGCCGACATCGCGCTCGCCTCTCGGATGAGATCGTGCACGCGAGCCCAGTCGGCCACTCGAGCCGCCAGCTCCGCGCGAACCTCGAGGATCCGGAGACTCGCCCCACGGTCGAGGCCCGGAGCCGACGAAGCGGCATCCAACGTCGCAGCCGCGCCTGCGGCATTCCCCACGAGAACCTCTGCCTCCGCCAGTGAAGCGAGGTCCCGGGGCTGGGTCAGGTGCTCTCGCTCGGGGAGCGCGGGCGCAACGAGCAGGCCTGCTCCCGCAGACTCTGCGCGTCGGAGTCGCACCACCAAGACCCCGAGCCTTGCTGGCACCTTGCTGACCGAGCTCGCGGCTCGAAGGTAGCTCGCCTCCGCGGACGCGTCGTCGCCCAGCTCGTGCTGAAGCTCGCCCAAGATCCGATGCATCTCGCTCGTCAACCCACCGGACGGCAACAACTGCTCCATGAAAACGAGACGTCTCGTCTCCGACTCGCCAAGACACCGACCGATCGAGAGCTCGAGCCACATAGCCGGCACAACGACACTCTCCTCCTCGAGACACGCGCGAGCAGCGGCATGAGCGTCGGATCGCGCGCGACTCAGTTCGCCTCGCCGCAACCGAAGACGAGCCCGCAACAGAAGCGCTTGGGGGTGACCAATCGACGAGGCGAGGCACCTCTCCACCAGGTCCTCGCACTCTCCCCAACGACCCGACCTCCACGCCTCGGCTGCATCTCGGAGCAGCATCGACTCGTGGGAGCCGGGATCGCCCGAGCGCTCGGTCAAGGGAAGCGAAACCGCCATGTCAGGAAGATCGACCGCAGGCACCGTCGGGCTCCCTTCAGTCATCAGTCTGTCCGCGGGGACTACGCTTGTCGCGGACGGGAGCATCGAACTCGCCCAGACGCTCGTCGTCAATGACACCCCCCCCCTTATCGTCCCGGTCCCTCGCGTCGAAGTGAGGGTCGGATACACCCGCGCCTCAACGGTCTCGCCTTGGAGGCTCGACGCCCGGTGAAGCAAGGAGTCCTCTGGAACGAGGATCCGCAGCAATCGTGCCAGGACAACCATGTCGAGGATCCCCCGGAGGCGTCCGGTGTGCTCGTCATGCCTCTCGATGACGGGAAGATCACGCGTGAATGAGGCAGCCCACGCACGCTGCCCCGGATTCGCATGTCCGAGTGGCTCCGCCTTCTCACCGAGAGCCATGGCCTCCGTGTCCACGGCGAGCGCCGCGTCGAACAAGACTGAACGTCCGCTCGCCTCGACCAAGATGGACCGCGCTGGGACCGGCGCAGGCACGAACCAGAATCGTCCGTGCCAAGTTCCAGGTGTCAGGAAATCGAACTCGCTCTGAACTCCCTTCGGCTCGGACGCAACGCCCTGCGAGTAGCGCTTCATCGAGTAGTCCGCATCCAGCAGCGCCTGCGCGGTGGCACCATCTGCGGCCACGCCTCCGACGCGAACCGAGAAGGGCAGATCGAGACCGTCACTCCACCCGGGCTGTGGGTCGAGGCTGACCCAAGGGGCCGCACCCCTTCGCCACACACAGTTCACGATCTCCACCAGGTCCACAAGGCGCGCCGGCGGCAATCCTGGTGCTCGCCGCGCCAGGAGAATGATGTCGTCGCCAGCGGACGTCCTAACGAATCCATGGAACCGAGACGGCCGGCCGGCAAGCAGGGTCGAGGCTGGCACGCGACCACTCGCCCGAGCCGCCTCCTCCGCCTGCGCGACCGCATGTCGTAGGGAGACTGCAACCCAGCCCCCGCGCACTGGAGTGGTCACGCGCTGCCATGCAAGGTTGACGACCTGAGACAGCGCCGAGTAGTCGCCGTCCGCCCCAACGCCGACCGTCGACCTAGTCAAGAGCTCCGTGATCCCGGCGTCATCCAAAGAGCCAGCAGCATCTAGCAAACTTGCATCGTCGAACGCAAGATCCACGCCGCCAACCACCGGGCGAACTCCTCTCGTGCCCGCGAGATCCACCGCGGCACCCCGGTTGTCCATCGAGGCCCCTTCTTCCAGGGTACCGCCGGCAGCGCCGCCCGCTCGGCCGATGCCGGAGCGAAACTCGAGGATTCGCTCCAACGAGTGGAACGCTCCGAAATAGCCAAAGGACCGAAGCGCTCTTAGCAAATCGTCATGGCGAAACGGAGGATGGACCACCATACCGTCGCTCACCCATCCCTGCAGATCCCCGAGTACCTCGCGAAGCGAAGAGAGTCCTACGCGGTGGAGTCTCATCCGAGCGTCGATGGACATGCTCGCCTCCGAACCGAGCGCGCGAGTCATCAGGCCGAACTTCGGTACGATGTCTCCTTGGATTCTCCAGAGATGAAACTCGATGTCACCGCCGAGCACTCGGCGAAGCCTCTCGAGTCGCGCTCTCGACAGGGCATGCCCCATCAGCCCGTAGTCTGGGCACATGAGGTTGACTCGTCTAACACCCTCGAAGCACCGCTGGGACTCCAAGAGCGCGAGTCCCACGGGATTCCCGTTGCTGTGGAGATCGAGGCTCGTGACTCGGATGGACTCCCTATTGAAGCGCTCTCTCACGGCGGCAGCCACGGCGCTGGCAGTTCGATGCGGATCCAAGTGATCATCAATGATGCGAAGCGACTCGCGGCAAGAGAATTGCAGCGCTCGCTCGGCGACCGCGAGCGCGGGAGGGAGATTCTGAAGTCGGCCGATCGGATCCGTACGGCAACCCACCACAACGTCGTACGGCCGCCCGGTAGCGGGGTTGCGAGCGCTCTTGGATGTCTCGAGGACGGTGCGACCGTCGGCGCCCATTCCTAGGACGAGGACCGCAGCTCCGTCCGCCGAGAATTCGCCCGCAGTGGCCAGATGGACCTCGCGGCCCAGCCAACGCGTGTGGTCCACTCTCCAGCCGGTCGGATCTGCCCGCCCGTCTCGACGGACGGCGACGAGCACGATCAGCATCAGCAAGCACTTCCCACGCACCATGATCGCCTCCGCTGAGCGCAGGCGCCGGGTCGCGCTACCGGCCCGCACCGCAGGACGTTCCACCACCCGACGCTCGATCTGGGAATCTCCCGGACCCGCTGCTCCCCATGGACACCACGACCCACATTCCTTGTTGGAGCTCGAGCCCGAACATACGCGAGTCCAGGCGTTCGCCACCGCCCGCCCCCGCGGAAGATCGCTCGTGGTAGGCGATGTGCGCCGTGGCCGACCGGTCGCCAAAACGCTCAATCCGGACGCGATCCACGCTCGCCATCGTGCCGGTCCCCGCGCGAGTCGCGAGTCGATCGAAGTAGGCACGGCAGAGATCCGCGACGACCGCGTCCGACGGAGTGAACTGCCGCGGGAAGTCGTTGGTTGGCGCGACCGGCGGCTCGTGGTTGTGCGGACTGGGCACGTGAGGACTCACCACCCGCGGCGCGGCGGCGGGGGGGGATCCTGCTCCGAGCTCGTCCGCTCGACGCCCTTGGCGCACGACGACGCGAAGGAACGACTCGAACTCAGCCGGAGATAGCGCCCCGTTCCGATCCTTGTCCCCCCAAGAGATGGTCCCGCGAAAGGCCTCCGCCAACTCCTCGCGTTCGATGAGTCTGCTTCCGTCGCGGTCGATCGCGTCGAAGACAGCACGCGCTCGCGAAGCCGTAGGCAAACCCAAGGGCACGAGCGCGTCCGGGCTAGGCGCTAGGACATCGATGGTCAACGCGGACGCAGTACCGCCTCTTGCATCTTGGACCACCATCTCCACTCTCCCGAAGGCGAACTCGTCGGGCCATGACGGGCGCGGGATGCGAAAGATCTCGCCAAGCTGGTCCAGAAACGAACCATAGACCCTGTCCGGAGAGAATCCCCCGCTGGCTCCGTCGCGCAGGGCGTAGTCGAACTGCTCTCGCGAGAAGCCAAGCTCGGGAAGGGACCGCCACGAGGCATCCACG
This sequence comes from Planctomycetota bacterium, assembly GCA_020851795.1. Classification (GTDB taxonomy): domain Bacteria; phylum Planctomycetota; class PLA2; order PLA2; family JAEUHO01; genus JAEUHO01. The sequence goes on from JADZCA010000040.1 coordinate 67,146, forward strand.
TCGATGTCGAACCGACCATCGGCAGCGAGCGCGTACCTCCTGCCGTTGACGATCAAGCCACAGGGCGGCACCCCGACCACTACGCCTTCAACGTGGAGCGACCCCACTCGCGAGAGGAGCAGGTCGGCCTCCAAGAGGGTACGGGTTAGCCAGGCTGAGCGCAGGAAGACCCGCGAGAGTGCCTCCGAGACCTCCGTAGACGCCGCGTGGGGTGCCTCGCGCCCAAGGCGGGTCCGCCCCCGAATGTCATCCAGCAGCCACCCTAGCCGTGCCGTGAGCCCGTCGACCGACGGGCGGTACACCTGAACGTCGCGTCTCCCGGGCGCTGGGCCAGCGGAGATCAAGTCGAAGTGGGCGCGGGGGGGACCTCGGTCAACTAGGAGGAGGACCCGCGACGCTGACACATCGCGCCCTGATGCGCGGGGGACTCTGACCGTGAGCTCCCAAGGAGCGACCAGGTCAGCCACTCGCCCGTCGATGCCGATCAGCGCCCCGGGAACCCGAAGCGAGGCCTCGAAACCACCGTCCGGCGCCAGGGCGACGGGTTCGCCGTTGATCAAGATCGTCGCGCCCGGTACATGCGTTCGGACACTGCCTCGCACGACCAAAGGTCGGCCCACTTCAATCATCGTACCCGACGCTGGATCGGACACTTCGATCGCGTCTGAACCGCCGGACGCCCCCCCAACCGAGAGAAGAGCCGCGGTCCGCTCCTTCGCGCGTAGCGCGAGGTCTTCCACTCGCGACAACGACACCGGCGGCATGCCGATTGCCGCGACGTGGTGGCCCGCAAGCTCCTCGAAGTCATGTGACAGCGCGAGGACGAACGCATGAAGCGATGCCGCGCTATCCGCGCCTTCCGCAGAAGCTCGCCGAGGTGGCAACACACATCCAAGCTCCGTCACTGACAGTTCCATCAGCCGCACGCCGCTGCGGACGACGGCGCTTGCCTCCGGCGACGCAAGGAGATGCTCCAACAACGCCCTGCCGAGAACATGCAAGCCCCCGAGAAGCGCTTTGACGGCGCTGCGCATCTCAGGCGGCGCGACGACTGAAGAGGCCGGCGAGTACGGGGGCACCGCAGGCCCAGCGTCCAGCGCCTCGCCGGAGACTCGCACGACGGCTTGTCCCTCGTACCCTAGATCGGAGGACGCCTCGACGACAGTCCATCCAGCCGACAGCAGGTCGCCTCGTCGGAGCCCGGACAGGAAGGACCGGACGTTCTCCGGCAGCGGCTCCGGAAGGAGAATGACAGACGTCAGCGTCACCAGCGACCGCGTGTTTAGCGGGGGAAGTGGCGTCAGTCGGCACGCCATCGGGGGCTGGTCGCCGCCCGCGCTGTCGATGCGAGCCAGGCTCTCAAATCGGCAGGTCCAGCCCGACACACGCGCGCCGCGCGGAAACAGCCGCTGCACGCGACCGTCCCAAGCGGACCGGGCAGTCTCGGCGGCGAGCGCGTTGTCCGCGGCGCGTGCGGCAGCGACGCGCAGTCGGACATCGGGCGCCAGCTCCGAGAGCTCGGCGAAGACACGCGTCTGATGGCTGGCGTCCAGCTCCTCACCGGCGGCGTCGGCTAGAGACAACGGTCCGGCGAGCAGCGCCAACGACAAGACTCCGCGAACGATCGGCCGAGCAACCTGCATCGAGATCCTCCGCCACGACGAGCCCCCGAGCCGCACCGAAGGCATCCGCGCGCCTTGTATCCTAGTCTGCGCTGGATTGACCTGCGGTCGGCCTCACCCCGGGTTGTAAGGCTCTTGTTCGCGCTCACCGACGGTGCGTCGACCTGCTCGGCGCGCCGACGGGGCGGCCCCGCAGCGTCGGTTCGGATCGACTCCGCGCCCCCGTCGCTACGGCGGGCGCGCGCTTGCTGACACGGACGGATCGCGCCGCCACGCCTCGAAGTGCTCTCCGAGAACGAGGACGGGTCCCGTCATGGCGCGTCGGTGCAGATTGGGCGTGATGCCCGCGCCGCCGGCCCTGGATCGCACCGTCACCGTGCTCACCAGTCGCTGTTGGCCAACCGTCAACGCTCCGTCCTCTCGAGCAGATCGGCGCCCACAGCAGCCTGTTCGCGCGTTGCCGAGGCCGCCAGCGCGACGTTCCGGAGGCCCGCTCCTTCGCTCAACCCCCGTGCATGGTCGCCGCGCAGCCAAGGCCAAGTTCGGCGATTTTCGGTCACCCGGCGGGTACTGCATCGCGGTGGCAGCGAGCGGCCACGCGCCCGCTCTCAGCAAGAACGCGCCGGAGATGGGGTCGTGCGAGTTTAGGCAGCACACTCGCGTCTCTCGAGGGCGGGTGCCCGCGACCCGATGCCGGTACAGTAGGCTCCGTTCCGGAACTCACCGTCGCGAGGCCGCGCGGGCCGAGGCGAGGCTAGGCACCGCGGGCGAAGAGCCCCGGAGGCGCGCTCCTGACCCGATGAGGAGGCTCGTCGCCGAGGATGGCTCACCACAGCCCGGTCCGTGTGGAAGCGGCAGGGATGGTGCCGAAGCAGAGCCGAACGCGTCGGATCCGCCATGCCCCAAACGCACCTCCGCAGCCCCACCGAAGCGCTGTAGAGTCTGCTCGCACGGGAGTCGCTCGCAGCCGCCGCGCGCCGTGAGCGTAGACCAAGCCGGGACTTGCCCCGGCCCGCTGTCCGCGCGCGCGGCCCATCCGTCTGCGCCCGCCGCGGGTCCGTCCAAGGCGCGGGCCTCGCGGGAACGAGTTACCGAGACAGGCTCGTGGCCCGCCGAGTTCACGAGCCGACAAGGTCGGGGTGGCGTCTTCGGCTCGGCCGTGGTGTGGAGCCCGTCGGCGATTCGGCGTCCGTCGCCGCGCGTCGTCCGCTCCTCGGCGCGGTGCCAGAAAACGCGGTCGTCGCGCCCGACGCGCGCCCGGGCCGAGTCCGGGCGCCCCGACGGGGGCCTGACGCGAGATGGACGCGCGACGGGCCTCGTCGCTCGCGCTGAACCGCGCGGGCGCGGAACGTAGGCGGTGGCCGGTGCCAAAAACGTTGCTCTCACGCGGCGTGAAAAGAACCCTCCTGGCACCGCGTGCGACTTTCCTGCCACCGCGTGCGCGTCTGGCACCGCGTGCGCGACGGGTTCCTACCGGAGGTCTTCGTTGATCGCGTCGAGCGAGGCCTTCGTGGGGCGCAGCGAGGACTCGGGGAGCGCGGCGAGCGGCGTCTCGACCGTGTCGAGGAGGTCGATGAAGGTCTTCTGGTCGGGGTTGACGTAGAAGAGCCCGGTCAGGAACTCCTGCTTCGTGCTCGCCTCGCGCAGGAGGTCGAGCGCCGCCGCCTTGTCGCGCGGGTCGAACTCGCGCGCGATCTTCTTGAGCCGGATCGTGCCGCCGTTGGGCATCGCGACGTCGGTCGTCTCGCCCGGCGCCGGGTCCACCTCGCGGTCGGCGGCCTCCCACGTCGGCACGAAGCCGATCTCGTGGATGGGCTCCTCGTGCTGGCGGCCGTAGTCGTACGACTTGGTCGAGCCCGGGTGGTCGTTGAACGTCACGCAGGGGCTGATGATGTCGATGAGCGCGAGGCCGCGGTGCGCCACCGCCGCCTTGAGGATCTGGAGCAGCTGCTTGCGGTCGGCGCTGAACGAGCGCGCGACGAACCCGCAGCCGAGCTCGATCGCCATCGTGCAGAGGTCCACGGGCGGGAGGTCGTTGACGACGCCGGACTTGAGCTTGCTGCCGGTGTCGGCCGTGGGCGAGAACTGGCCCTTGGTGAGCCCGTACACGCCGTTGTTCTCGACGAGGTAGACCATCGGCACGTTGCGGCGCAGGAGGTGCACGAACTGCCCCATCCCGATCGCCGCGGTGTCGCCGTCGCCCGAGACGCCGATGCCCTTGAGCGTGTGGTTGGCGAGGATCGCCCCGGTCGCGACGGCCGGCATGCGCCCGTGCACCGAGTTGAAGCCCCACGCGCGGTTGAGGAAGTAGTTCGTCGTCTTCGACGAGCACCCGATGCCCGACATCTTCGCGACGCGGTGCGGCTCGACGCCCATCTCCCACAGCGCCGAGACGATTGTGTTGGTGATGACGTCGTGGCCGCAGCCGGCACACAGCGTGGACTTGGCGCCCTGGTACTCGGTGAGCGGCAGGCCGATGCGGTTGAGCTTCGGGCCGGCGGCGGGGGCGGGCGCGGGCGGGACGTTGGTCGGGGCGGACATGGTCAGCGGGCTCCCGTTCCGGCGGCCGACTCCTGCCGCGCGATCTCGTCGGTCAGGCTGCGCGCGTCGGCCGGGAGGCCGTTGTAGACGCGCACCGCGCGCATCCGGGGCGCGAGGTCGGGGTACTCGATCCGCAGCATCGCGAGCATCTGGGCGTCGCGGTTCTGCTCGACGACGTAGACGCGCTCGTGGGCCGCCACGAACGCGCGGACGTCCTCCGAGAACGGGAAGGAGCGCACCCGGCAGTAGTCGGTGGCGAGCCCCTTCTCGGCGCGGAGCTGGTCGCGCGACTCGACCACCGCCCAGTGCGTCGTTCCGTAGGCGAGCACGCCCACCTTGGCGCCCTTGCCCTCGACGACGGGCGCGGGGCCGACGCGCTTGGTCTGGTCCACCTTGCGCGCGATGCGGTCCACGTTGCGCATGTACGTCGCGCCGCTCTCGGTGTAGCGGGCGTACTCGTCGTGGCCCGAGCCGCGCGCGAAGTACGCGGCCTTGCCCTCGCCGGGCGTGCCCGGGAGCGTGCGGTACGGGATGCCGTCGCCGTCCACGTCCTTGTAGCGACCCCAGTCCTTGAGCGCGACGACGCCGGCCTCGTCGAGCACCTTGCCGCGCGCCAGCGGCTTCTCCGGGAAGCGGAAGGGCTCCGACATCCAGAGGTTCATGCCGAGGTCGAGGTCCGACATCACGAAGACCGGCGTCTGCAGCGTCTCGGCGAGGTCGAAGGCCGCGACGGCGAAGTCGAAGGCCTCGCTCATGTCGCAGGGGTAGAGGCAGGGGTGGCGGCAGTCGCCGTGCGACGCGTACGCGGCCTTCATCACGTCGCCCTGCATCGTGCGCGTCGGCAGGCCCGTCGACGGGCCCGTGCGCTGCACGTCGAAGATCACGACGGGCACCTCGGCGTAGTAGCCGAGCCCGATGAACTCGTTCATCAGGGAGATGCCGGGCCCGCTCGTCGAGGTCATCGACCGGGCGCCGGCCCAGCCCGCGCCGAGCGCCATGCCGAGCGCGGCGAGCTCGTCCTCGGCCTGCACGATCGAGAAGGTCGCCTTGCCCGACGCCTTGTCTACGCGGTGCTCCTTCATGTACTCGATCAGCGTCTCGCACAGGCTCGACGACGGCGTGATCGGGTACCAGGTGACGACGGAGACGCCCGCGAACATCGACCCCAGCGCGCACGCCGAGTTGCCGTCCACGAGGATCTTGCCCGCGGTCTTGTCCATGCGCTCGACGCGGAACGGGTCGCGCTTGACGAGGTTGGCCTTCGCCCACGCGAGCCCGGCCTCGACCGCGGTGCGGTTGAGCTCGAGCGCCTTGGGCTTCTTCGAGAAGGCCTTGCGCAGCGCGGCCTGGACTTCGGTCGGGTCGATGCCGACCAGCTCGGTCACGACGCCGACGTAGATCATGTTGACCACGAGCTTGCGCAGCTTCGGGTCGGGGCAGCATTCCTTGACCAGCCGCTGGAACGGGACCGGGTAGAAGACGACGTCGGTGCGGTGCTTGTCGAGCCCGAGCGCCTCGTCGTAGACGACCGCGGCGCCGGCGGGGACGCCCTTGACGTCCTCCACGGCCGTGTCCGGGTTCATGCAGACGAGGACGTCGATCTCCTTGCGGCGCGCGATGTAGCCGTGGCGGTTCGCCCGGATCGTGAACCACGTCGGGAGGCCGGAGATGTTGCTCGGGAAGAGGTTCTTGCCCGAGACGGGGATGCCCATCTGGAAGAGCGCGCGCAGCAGCGTGTTGTTCGCCGTCTGGCTCCCCGAGCCGTTCACCGTGGCGACCTGGATCGAGCACTCGTTGACGATCGGCGCGCGGGACGCCGAGGTCGGCGCGGGAGCCGGCTGACCCGGGAGGGTGGACGCTTGCGACATGGGGCCTTCCGGAGGATCCGGGCGGCGGCCGCCGCCCATTCCGGGCGATTGTACGGGCGCTCGGGGCCCCCCCGTAGAACGCGCCGGCCGATCGCAACCCGATCGGCTCAGCCGAGTTACGACGCCGGCGGCCGGGCCGAGGCCGCGGGCGGGGCGCCGACCGCGCGCAGCGCGCTGCGTGCCGCCGCGTGCATCACAGCGAGCCCGCCCATGCGGGCGACCTCGGCGGGGACGGGCGCTTCGGCGGCGGGCGGACGGGCCCAGCGCTCGGCGATCGAGACCAGGTTCGTCCCGTGCGACCCGGTCGAGCGCGCCGCGAGCATCGCCGCCCCCACCGAGGGTCCCTCGGCGTCGCCCATCGCGACGACGGGGAGGTCGGCGGCCGCGGCGATCGACGCGCGCCAGAAGGGCGAGCGGGCCCCGCCCGAGGTCACGCGCAGCTCCGACACGGCCACGCCGGCGCCGCGCATCGCACGCACCGTGTCCGCGATCGCGATCGACACGCCCTCGATCACCGCGCGCGCGAGGTGACCGCGCCCGTGCCCGGGCCGAAGGCCGACGAACGCGCCGCTCGCGCCCGGGTCGGGCACCGGCGAGCGCTCGCCGACGAGCGAGGGCACGAAGACGAGCGCGCCCTCGGCGGGGTCGGAGGCCGCCGCAGCCTCGAGCACCTCCTCGGTCGTGAAGTCGGAGGGGAACGCGGCGCGCCGCACCCACTCGAGCGCGCGGCCCGCGGAGAGCACGACGCCCGTCGCGCCGTAGCCGCGCCGCAGCGCGTGGCGCCCCCACACGACGCCGCCGGCGGAGCCACGGGTCGCGTGGTAGGCCACGACGGTGCCCGACGTGCCGAGGATCACCGCGACGCGCCCCTCGGAGACGGCCCCGCACCCGAGCGCGCCCGCCTCGTTGTCGCCCGCCCCGCCCACCACGGGGAGGCCGAGCGGCAGGCCCGTCTCGCGCGCGGCCTCGGCGGTCAGCGTGCCCGCGACGTCGGAGGAGCGCACCACCGGCGGGAGCAGCGACGGGGCCATGTCGAACGCGGCGAAGAGGTCGGGCGCCCACGCCTTCTTGCCGATGTCGTAGAGCAGCGTGGACGACGCCTCGGTGCGGTCCGTCGCCGCGACGCCGGTGAGCCGCAGCCGGATCCAGTCCTTGGCGCCGACGAGCCGCGCCGTGCGCGCGGCGACGTCGGGCGCGAGCCGCCGCAGCCGCAGCCACTTCGGCAGCAGGTAGCCGGGGAACGCGAGCGAGCCCGTGCGCCGGCCGAGCGCGGAGCGCCCCACCTTCGCGTGGATCTCGACGCACTCGGGGTGCGCTCGGCCGTCGCACCAGAGGACGGCGCGCGCGAGCGGGCGCCCCTCGGCGTCGAGCGGCAGCAGCGCGTGCTTCTGCCCCGTCAGCCCCAGCGCGAGCGGGCGCGCCGACAGCGAGCGGGCGGCGACCGCGAGGTCGAGCAGCACCGCCGCGCACGCGTTCCACCAGTCGTGCGGGTCCTGCTCGGCGGCGAGCGGCTCGGGCTCGGCGAGGTGCAGCGACCGCTCGGACCGGGCGATCACCTCGCCGTCGTCGGCGGCGACGAGCACGCCCTTGACCGACGAGGTGCCGAGGTCGAGGCCGAGGAAGGTGTCGAGGGCCGCCATGGCGACCGAGCGTAGCCGGTCGGCGCCCCGGACGGACGCGCGGACCGGCGAGCCCGCCGGAGCCGGCGGGCCCCGCCTCGGGCCCGCGGGGCGGCTACATGGCCTTGAGCATCTTCTCGGCGTCCTCGAGGTGCTCCGTCTCCTGCGAGACGAAGTCGCGCACCCAGTCCTCGAGCGCGGGGTCGTCCGGACGGGTCTCGACGACGAGGCGGAGCAGCGCCTTGTAGTCGTCGAGGGCCGCGGCCTCGTAGTCGAGCGCCTCGCGCAGGACGTCGAGCACGTTGTGCTTGCCGGTCTCCGCGATCGGCTGGACCTTCATCTCCGGATGGAGGCCGTGGGCCGTCATCTTCTCGCCGATCCGCCACGCGTGCTCCATGGACTCGTTGGCCTGCTCGCGCAGCCACGCGACGATCGGGATCCGGTTGGGGCCCATGATCATGTGCGCGTAGTGCAGGTAGCGGACGACGCCGGAGAGCTCGTGGCTGTGCAGCCGGGCGAGCCCCGCGGCGACGCGCGGATCGAGGGGAGCGGGGGCGGACGGACGGCTCATGGGGACCTCCGGGCTGATGCTAGCCACGAGGCGAGCCCCTCGCGTGCGCGTCGGAGCCGACTTCGACCGCCGTACGCCGCCCGCGTCGGCTCCCCGCTCGACGCAGGGTGCAGGGACGCCGTAGGCTGCGCGGCCATGGCCTCGCGACCGTCGACGACCGTCCGCCTCCGTCCCCTGCGGGCCCCGCGTCGCGCCGGGACCGCTGCGGGCGGTCGGCGACGCGAGACGGTCGCGCGCCCGCGCGCCGCGCGCGCGCCCGCCGCGGGCCCCGCGCGGCCGGCGTCCTCGCCCCCCGCGACGTGGGGCGAGGACGCGCGCGCCGTCGAGGTCGGCCCGTCCACCCCCGCGGGCGTGGCGGCCGCGATCGCGCTCGCGCGCCTCGCCGAGGCGACCCGCGTCGCCGCGGAGCGCGCCCGGCGCGGTGAGGTCGAGGGCGTCCACGACGTCCGCACGACGGCGCGGCGGCTCCGCGCGGCGCTCTCGACGTTCCGCGACGAGATCGCGGCCGACGACCGCGAGGCGCTCACCGAACGGGTGCGTCACCTGCGCGACGCCGCCAGCCCCGCTCGCGACCTCGACGTGGTCCGCGCGGCGCTCGACGACGCGCACGTCGTCGGCGCGGGCGCGGCGACGCTGCGGCGACGCCTCGTGGCGGCGAGACGCAGCGCGTGCGCGTCGCTCGCGCGCGCGCTCGGGTCGCCGCCCGCCGACGCGCTCGTCGACGCGGTGCGCGCCGCGGCGGCCCGCGCGGCGGCCCACGCCGGCCCGCCGCTCTCGGTGGCGGGAGCGGCGCGGCTGCCGCGCGCGCTCGAGCGCGTGCTCGCGGCCCGGCTCGCCGCCGGGTCGTCCCTCGCCACGGCCGGCGTGGCCGCGCTGCACGCGCTGCGGATCGCGGCCAAGCGCGCGCGCTACGCGGCCGAGCTGTTCGCGCCGGCGTTCGGAAAGCCTGTCACCCGCCTCGCCGCCGCGCTGCGCGCGCTGCAGGACGCGCTCGGCGGCGTGCAGGACGCGCGCACGATCGCGTCGGTCGCCGCACGGGAGGCGGCCGCGGTCGGGGACGCACGCCGTCGCCCGGCCGCGCGCCGGGCGGCGCGGGCGCTGGCGGCGCACCGGGCGCGGGAGGCACGGGCCTCGCGGGCCGTGCTCGACGCGCGCTTCCGAGCTGCGCTGGGCCCGAGCGCGATGCGCGACGTGTTCGCCCACCTGGGCCGTCGGGCCGGCGCGCAGGCGCGCGACGCGTGACGTCGGAGGACGCCGTCGTGCGGGCCGCCGCCGCCGACCTCGGCTTCGAGGTCGCCGCGGTGGCGTCGGTCGAACCGCTCGACCGAGACCGCGCCGCGCTCGAGGCGTGGCTCGCCGCGGGGCGCCACGGCGACATGGGATACCTCGCCGAGGACCCCGCGCGCCGGTCGCGCCCCTCGGCGCTGCTGCCCGAAGCGCGGTCGGTGGTCGTGGTGGCGGTGGAGCACGAGACGAGCGCGGCGCCCTTCGTCGCGGAGGGGCGCTACGGCCGCGTGGCCCGCTACGCGTGGGGGCGCGACTACCACGTGGTGGTCGGCGAGCGGCTGGGGCGGCTCGCCGACGAGCTCGGCCGCCGCCTCGGGCGGGCGGTGCGCGCGCGCTCGTTGGTGGACGGCGCGCCGCTGCTCGAGCGGGCGCTCGCGGTGCGGTCGGGCCTCGGGTTCGTCGGGAAGAACACGATGGTGATCCTGCCGGGCCGCGGGTCGTGGTGGCTGCTCGGCGAGCTGCTGCTCGACGTCGAGCTCGAGCCGACGCCGCCGGTCGAGGGCCTGTCGTGCGGCTCGTGCCGCCGGTGCCTCGACGACTGCCCGACGGCGGCCTTCGTCGGCCCCGGGGCGCTCGACGCGAGGCGCTGCCTCTCCTACCTCTCGATCGAGCACCGCGGCCCGATCCCGCGCGAGCTGCGGACGGCGATGGGCGCGTGGGTGTTCGGCTGCGACGTGTGCCAGGAGGTGTGCCCGTTCAACCGCTTCGGCAAGCCGACGCGCTGGCCCGAGCTGCGCGCGGAGGCGGGCGTCGGGCCGCGGCTCGACCTCGTCGCGACGCTGTCGATCGACACCGACGAGGCGTTCCGCGCGCGCTTCCGCGGCACGCCGCTGGCGCGCCCCAAGCGCCGCGGCCTGCTTCGCAACGCCGCGGTCGTGGCGCGCAACGTCGGCGCGACGGCGACGGTGCCGGCGCTGCGCGACCGCGTGCTGTTCGACCCGGAGCCGCTCGTGCGCGGGCACGCCTACTGGGCGCTGGCGGGCCTCGACCCCGCGCTCGCGCGCGCGCTGGCGCGCTGGACGATCCCCATGGACCCCGACCCGTTCGTCCGGGACGAGGCGCAGGCCGCCCTCGACGGAGCCCCCTGACGACGCGGGGCGCCGCGGGCGGCGACGCCACGGGCCCCGCGTACCCGCCGCGTCCGCTGCATCGTGGGGCTCATGCGCCGTCGAAGAGCAGTCCTTGTCCGCGCGCCACGTCGCGGGCCACGCGGCGCGGTTCGCGCGGGGCCCGGCCCGCGGGCGTCTCGCCGGTCTCGAGCCCGAGGCGGCGGGCCTGCACGGCGAAGAGGTCGGCGATCGCCTTCCATCGCGGGCCGACGCCCTCCATGCGGTGGCCGAAGCGACGGTCGTCGAGCGCGCCGCCGCGGACGTCGCGGAGGGAGGCCCACACCTTCGAGGCGCGGCCGGGCAGGCTGGCCTCGAGGCGGGCGGCGAACACGTCGAGCACCTCGGCGGGGAGCCGCACGAGGGTCATGAAGGCGCTGGTCGCGCCGGCGTCGCGGGCCCGCTCGAGCAGCTCGGGGAGGTCGCCGTCGTTGAGCCCCGGGATCACGGGCGCGAGCGATACCCCCACCGGCACGCCGGCGTCGGCGAGCGTGCGCAGGGCCTCGAGGCGGCGCGCGACCGACGCCGCGCCGGGCTCCATGGCGCGGGCGACCTCGGGGTCGAGGAACGGCACGCTGACGTGGACGCGGGCGCCGGCGCGCCGCTCGATCTCGGCGAGGAGCGGGGCGTCGCGGGCGACGAGCACGCCCTTGGTGATGACGCCGACGGGGTTGCTCGCGTCGCGACAGACTTCGAGGCAGCGGCGCGTGAGCGCGTACGACGCCTCGAGCGGCTGGTAGCAGTCGGTGTTGCCGGAGAACGCGAGCTCGTCGCCGCGCCACGACGGGCGCGCGAGCTCGCGCCGTAGCACGTCGGGCGCGTTCACCTTGACGACGATGCGACGCTCGAAGTCGGTGCCCGCGCCGAAGCCGAGGACCTGGTGCGACGGCCGCGCGTAGCAGTAGGCGCAGCCGTGCTGGCAGCCGCGGTAGGGGTTGACGCCGAAGCGGAAGCCGACGTCGGGGCTGTCGTTCTCGACGATCAGCGACTTCGCCTCCTCCTCGTAGACCTCGAAGCCGGCGGGCGGCGGCTCCCCCAGCCACTCGACATGGGTCGCCGACCACGGGTTGGGCGGGTTCGAGCGGAGCTTGGGCACGCGATGTTCGTATCACGTTCGTATCTCGTCCCCAAGCCCTCGATCCGCCCCCGGCATCGAGCCGCCATCAGACCCCCCCGACCGCCCCCCCGGCGCCGAGAGAGTCTCCCCACCGAGCGGTGAGCGCCAGCTCCGACCCCGAAGTCACCGAGCGCGGGGTCGGAGCAGACGCTCACCGAGCACGGGGTCGGAGCTCGCGCGCACCGTTCGCGGCGCGGGCCCCGTGGTGCTCGTGCGCCCGACTCCGCGACCGGGGGAGTTCTCCACCGAACGGCGAGCACCGGCTCCGACCCCGAAGGCACCGAGCGGATGCTCCGACCCCGGAGTCACCGAGTGGGTGCTCCGACCCCGAGGTCACCGAGCGTGGGGTCGGAGCAGACGCTCACCGAGTGGGTGCTCCGACCCCGAGGTCACCGAGCGCGGGGTCGGAGCAGACGCTCACCGAGCGCGGGGTCGGAGCGGACGCTCACCGAGCGCGGGGTCGGAGCTCGCGCGCACCGTGGGACAGGACGCCCGCGCGCGCAGGGCCCAAGGTCGGTATCGTCCCCCCGCTGCCCCGAAGGTCCCCCATGCCGCCCATCGCCGCCACGCCGCACGACCCTCCCGCCGCCCCCACCCCTCGAGCCCGCGCGAGGCGGAGGGCCCTGCGCGTCGGCGCGCTCGTGGCCGTCCTGGCCGTCGTCGGCGTGCTCCCCGCGGGCGCCGCGCCCGACGCCGAGTCGAAGGCGAAGACCGAGGTCGCCGCCGAGCTCGCGGCCTATGCCGCGTGGTGCGCGCAGAACGGCGCGAAGACCGCCGGCGCCGCCGCGGTCGAGGAGGCCAAGGCGCTCGACGAGCAGGCCCCCGGCGTCGCCGACGCCGACGCCGCGCTCGCGGCGCTCGGAGAGGACGCCGCCGACGCCGCGGCGAAGGTGACGGCCCAGCGCAAGCTCGCCGGGCCGAAGGTCGCCAAGGCCTACGACCACCTCGTCGCCGCCGTCGCGGCCGACAAGACGCCCGCCCGCAGCGAAGCCTGGCTCCTCGCGTCGCTCGGATGGGAGGCGAGCAAGCCCCGCCTCGGACGCGCGCAGAAGGCGCTCGACGAAGCGACGAAGGCGAACCGCAAGGGCTCGGTGGCCCGACTCCTCGCGGGCATGCGCAAGGCCGACCCCGACGGCGCCTCGAAGTACGACCGGGTCGAGGTCGAGCTCGCCACGAAGGGGCTGCACCTCCTCGCGAGCGCCGACCACCCGCTGCTCGCCTGGATCTCGCTGCCGCGCGACTGGGCGCGCGGCAAGAAGTACCCCGTGCTCGTCGGCGTCGAGGGCGCCGGGAGCGGCTTCGAGGGGTACGCCCGCGCGAGCGCCGCGGCGCGCGGGTCCCGCGCGGCGATCGTCGTCACGCCCTGCGGCTTCACCAACACGAACGCGCTCGAGCCGGCCAAGTACGCCTTCTACGACGCCGACGTGCTCAAGGCCTACGACAGCCGTCGCATGGACTTCGACGGCCCCGGGATGGAGAAGATCCTCGAGATCGTGCGCACGCGCTTCGGCGGCGACGAGAAGGTGTTCCTCACCGGGTTCTCCGGCGGCGGCAACTACTGCTACTGGAAACTGCTCACCGACCCCGACCACGTGCGCGGCGCCGCACCGGCGTGCGCCAACTACTCCGGCTACGGGCTGACGACGACGCCCACCCCGCAGGACGGCGGCCCGCCGGTCCACCTCATGACGGGCGCCAACGACCCGCACAAGGACCACGTGTTCGGGAACCCGCCCGGCATCGAAGGCCAGACCGACGCGGTCGAGAGCAAGCTCAAGGAGCTCGGCTGGACGCACGTGACGCGGGTGCAGCTGCAGGCGGGCCACGACCCGCTCCACGCCGAGGTGTGGAAGTTCGTCGACCGGGTGCTCGGGAAGTAAGCGCTCCGCCGGAGCGCCCGCTCGTCGGGGCCCGCGCGGCCACGACGCGAGGCCACCGTCGCGCGGCACGCGAGCGGCACGAGGCCCCGCTCGACGGCCCCGGCCCTGCGGCCGCCGCGCCTCCGCGCCGGGCTCCTTGTCCGCGACGGCTCGGCGACGGGACCCCGTCAGGGCGGCGCCACGAGGAGGCTCCGTGGCTCGCCCGGCGCGCGCGACGGCCGACGCCTCGTCGCCCCGGTCGCCGCCCCCGGACGACGCGATCCTCCCCCCGAAACGAAGGAGGCCGGGCGGCGCCTCTCGACGCCGCCCGGCCTCGGAAGGAACGCAGGCGATCAGCGCGGGAAGTGGACCTTCTCCACTTCCTCGGCCTTGCCCGGACCGTGGCAGACGGCGCAGGCCTCGTTGCCCGCACCCGACACGTTCGACGCGATGTGCGCCTGCGCGGACGCGCCGTCGTGGCACGAGCCGCACACGACGCTCCACACGCGCGTCGGCTTGGTGGCCGAGGCGTGGGTGCGGTCGGTCGGCTGCTTCCAGACGTCGTTGCCGTGGCAGCGGACGCACTGGCGAGCCTCGCCCGGCCACGCCGGGAAGCCCACCTCTTCGTACGTGCTGGGGTTGCCGCTGTTGCCGACCACGACGTAGCCCGCGCCGGCGGAGAGCTCCTTGCCGTTGTGGATCTTGTGGAGCATCTGGCGGAACTCGATCGAGACGCCCGGCGACAGGTTCGTGTCGGTCGTCGTCGAGCCCACCTTCGGCGTGTCCCAGCGCGGCTTGTCCTCGGCGCCCGAGATGCTGTGGCAGGTGAGGCACGCGTCCACGCCGCGGCGACCGCCGCCGTGGAAGATCACGTCGTTGTGGCAGGTGTAGCAGTTGGCGTCGTCCGAGATCAGCGTGTGCGGGACGACCGTGCCGCCCGGGCTCGCGTACAGGAAGTTCGCCTCCGCCGCGTTCGACGTGCTGCGGTAGGTCTGCAGCTCGTTCCACAGGCCGAGGTCCACGTTCTTGTACAGCCACAGGTCCACCGTGTAGGTGCCGGCGAGGTAGGGCAGCCCCTTCCACTCGCCCTGCTCCTGCCCGATGTCGACCGAGTCGTTGGCCGACGGCGTGTACACCGACTGGCGCGCGTCGCCGAGGTGGCGGAACCACCCGAAGCGGGCGTGCGAGCGGTAGCTCATCACGATCGCCACCGGGTCGCCGTTGACCGGACCCAGCGTGTAGGGCAGCAAGGAGGTCACGACGCCCGTCGCCGGGTTCAGCGTGTACCAGCCCGACGCGCCCTCGAGGCGCAGCGTCAGGGTCTGCTTCGTGATGCGCACGCCCGCAGCGTGCGCGTACCGCAGCGGCGTCTTGAAGTAGAGCCGCGTCGTGGTGTCGCCGACCGCGGCGATCACGCCGTCGGCGCGGGCCGGGGCGACCGCGACGAACTCGCGCACGCCCACCGCACCCGTCGGCTCGATGCAGACCACGTCACCGTTGGCGAAGCCCGTCACCGGCGCGACGTCGACCTGACGGTCGAGGTACGCCACCGCGCCCGCGGTGGTCGTGGTGCCGGCGGAGGGCGGCGCGGACGCGGTGGACGCGGTCGCCTCCCACAGCTGCTGGCGACCGGCGTAGACCGGCAGGTTCGCGGCGATGAACGCATGGCCCAGCGGGTTGGTGCTGTCGCCGAGGTGCTCGTACACGAGGTCCATCGGGATGTTGGCGGTGTAGGAGCCGGCCCCCGGGATGAACTCGTAGTAGAACCGGTCGGGCGCGTTCGCCGCGGCCGCGAAGGCGGTGCGGCCCACCACCAGCATGAACGCGAAGTTCTGCGCCATGACCGACGGCTTGAACAACGTCATGTGGAACGTGTTCCCCGCCGCCGCCGCGCTCGTGCCCAGGCTGATGTTGAACGCCAGCCCGCCGGCCGAGAACCGGGTGGACGAGCTGGTCCCCGCGGGCATCGTCCCCGAGCCGATCGGGCCGCCGGGGCCGTTCACCGTGAACGCCGTCCCGCTCGTGAAGGCGACGGTGTAGCCGCCCGCCGCGAGCCCGGGCGCCAGGTCGAACGCGCTGACCGAGGAGCCGCTCGGGTTGGTGCTCGCCGACGCGGCGAAGGTGCCGCTGCCGAGCGCGCCCGTCGTCGAGCCCGCGACCGAGAAGCCGGTCGCCGACGTCAGCGTCACCGTGAGGACCTCCGCCGTCGCGGGGCCCGTCTGGAACACCTTGCTCATCGAGCCCTTGTTCGACGTGCTGGTCGCATGCAGGCGGCCGCCGAAGTCGAACGGACTGATGCTCATGCCGTTCGGCGTCGGGTACGGGAACACCGTCTGGCGGTTCTGGTTGGGCCCGAAGAAGAACGCGCTGCCCGAGTCGCACTGCCAGATCGGCAGGTCGGAGCCGCCGTCGTCCTTCACCGTGAACGTGACCGCGACCGCGTCGCCCGCGACGAGGTTGGGCGGGGAGGCGGGGATGGCCCCGCCGTTCACCTGGGTCACCGTCGTCACGACACCGGGGTCGAGCGTCGGGTTGAGCAGCGGATGCACGTGCGACTCGCGCACGGGCAGGTTCGACGCCGACACCGGGCTCGCGCTCGTCGCCGGGTGGCACGTGGTGCACGTGGCGTTCGAGAGGCCCGCGGTCATCGTCATGCCGTTGGCGGTGTAGCTCTTCGCCGGGTCGAGGTCGTCGTGGCAGGAGGTGCACGCCTCGAAGGTCGGGTTCGTCTCCGACTGCGCGCCCTGCGCCGGCGCCGACATCGGGCCGCCGGCATCCGGGTCACCGTGGCACTTCGCGCACGCGACCACGCCCGTCAGCAGGTTGCCCTCGAGCGTCTTCGACGCGGACGCGAGCGCCGAGTAGCCGAAGTCGCGGGGCATCGCGACGTTGAGGCTCGGCCACACCGGAAAGCCGACCTCGGAGAGGTCGACGAAGTTGTTGCCGAAGCCGACGTACTCGAGCGGCGCCGGGGTGGCGGCGTAGTTGCGCGAGCCGTCGGGGTTCGTCGCGACACCGTTCACGCTCGGCAGGTGGCGCGCGTTGTGGATCTTGTGGACCATCACCTTGAAGTCCACCGTCACACCGGGCGTCCAGTTCTCGTACGCGCCGGTCGTCGGGTCGTCGTTGCGGTCCTCCGAGCCCGCCGTGTGGCAGAGGAGGCACAGCTCGACGCTGCCGACGCGCGAGCCGCCGTGGGCGCGCAGCTCGGTGTGGCAGACGTTGCAGTTGTCCACGCCCACCACGGCCCGCTCGACGACGGCGACCGCGCCGCCGTAGAGGAAGTGGTGCACGTGGGCACCCGCGTCACGGTAGTCGGTGCCGTCCACCGTGTACGTCTTGTAGGCCTGCAGGCCGATGCCGTACGTGCCGGCCACCAGCGCCTGCCCCGTCCACTCGTTGGGGTCGACGATGTTGGCGGTGTCGTTGAGCGGCGCGAGGTAGGTCGAGGGCAGCGCCGGGAACGAGTACTGCCACACGCCGCCGCCCACGTCCGTCGCCGCCAGCAGGAAGTTCGACTGCGAGGCGATGACGCGGTTGTAGTTGGTCGTCGGGCCGGAGATGTAGGCCTGGCTCGACGTCATCGACGCCGGGTCGAGGTCGGTCCCGTCGTCCATCTTCAGCGTGAACTGGATGGTGACGACGTTGCCGGCCACGAAGGACCCGCCCGCGCCCGTGCCGCCGGAGGCCTCCAGCACCACGAAGTTGACGCCCGGGAGCGGGTCGAGCGGCCCGATCACGACGTCTTCACCGCCGGGAGGCCCCGGAGGGCCCGCCGGGCCGGCCGGTCCGTCGGACCCGCCGCCGCTGCACGCGGCGACGAAGAGGCTCGCGAACGCGAGCGCGGCGAGCCTCCACGCCGCGCGACCGTGAAGCTTCGTAGCCATGTCGAGCACCCTCCTTGAAAGCGTCACCGCGAAATGTGGACGTTCTCGATCGCCTCGGGCTTGCCGGGGCCGTGACAGACGTCGCAGCTCTCCACGCCACCGGGCGTGTTGATGTCGATGTGGGCCTGCGCCGCCACGCTCTCGTGGCACGCGCCGCACACCACGCCGTACACCCGCGTCGGCTTGGTGGCCGACGGGTGCACGCGCGGCGAGGGGTTGGTCCAGACGTCGTTGCCGTGGCACTTGACGCACTGCTTGACGCCGCCGGGCCAAGCCGGGAACACCGTGTTCTCCTCCTCGGCGTGGATCTCGTGGAGCAGCTGGCGGAACTCGATCGCCCCGCCGGACGCGAGCTGCGACGTCTGACCGCCGGAGATGCCGTGGCAGGTGAGGCACGCGTCAAGGCCGCGGCGCCCGCCGCCGTGGAAGAGCACGTCGTCGTGGCACTTGTAGCAGTTCGCGTCGTCCGAGATCAGCTGGTGCGGGACGACGGGGCCCGCGCTGTTGAAGAGGAAGTTGGACTCGGTCGCCGTGGACGTGCTGCGGAACGTCTGCACCTCGCCGTAGAGCGGGAGGTCGAGGTTCTTGTAGCACCACAGGTCGATCGTGTACGTGCCGGAGAGGAACGACAGCCCCGGCCAAGAGCCCTGCTCCTGCCCGCGCGCCGCCGTGCCGTTGATCGGGGCCATGTAGTACGCCTGGAGCGCGTCGCCGTTGTGGCGGCGCCAGCCGAACGCGGCCGCCGCGCGGTAGCTCATCACGAGGCCGACCGGGTCGCCGTTGACGGGCCCCGCGGTGAACGCGAGGGTCGACGTCACGGTTCCGGACGCGTTGACCGCGTACCAGCCGTTGGCGCCCGCGAGCCCGTTGTCGAGGCGCAGCGTCAACGCGACCTTCTTCATGGTGACGCCACCCGCGTGCGCGTAGCGCAGCGGTGTGCGGAAGTAGAACTTCGTGGCCACGCGGTCGTCGTAGGGCGTCCCGACGTCGTCCGACGTCGCGACGGCGTTCCCGCCGGCGTTGACCGGCGTGACCGCCACGTACTCACGGACGCCGAGGGCGGCGGACGGCTCGAACACCACCGTGTCGCCGGCCGCGAAGAACCCGGCCGCGGCGCCCGTGATGTTCATCTCGCGCGCCAGCGCCGCGACGCCACCGACCGGGACCGTGAAGGCGGCTCCGGTCGTCGCGGCTTCCCAGAGCTGCTGGCGGCCGTAGGCGAAGGGCTGGTTCGCGGGCGTCGCGAGCACCTGGCCGATCGACGCCGTCGAGTCCCCGAGGTACTCCGTCGGGAGGTCCATCGGGATCACGACGTCGTAGAAGGCCGCGGCCGGCACGATCTCGTAGTAGAAGCGGTCGCGGGCGTTGGCCGTCGCGGAGAAGGCCGTGCGCCCCACCACGATCGCGAACATCAGGTTCTGCGCCGGGAGCGAGGACTTGAACACCGTCAGATAGAAGGTGTTGCCCGCCGCGGCGGCGGTCGTCCCGACCGTGACGTTGAACGACAGGTTCGCGGAGACGAAGCGGACCGACGAGGCAGCCGCCGGAAGCGTCCCCGAGCCGATCGTCACGTTGCCCGGGTCCTTCACGTCGAACTGGGTCGGGCTCGTGAAGACGACCTGGTAGGAGCCGGCGGCGAGCCCGGCGCCGAGGTCGAAGTTGGCGAGCGAGGACCCGGACGGGTTGGTGCTCGCGGACGCGGCGAGGGTGCCCGTCCCGAGCGCGCCCGTCGTCTGGCCGCGGACGTCGAACGCGGTCGCCGACGTGAACTCGACGACGACCACCTCGCTCGTCGCCGCGCCCGTCTGGAACACCTTCGTCATCGAGCCCTTGTTGGTGGTGCTCACCGCCTGCAGGCGGCCCGAGAAGTCGAAGGGGTTCGGGGTCAGGCCGCTCGAGGTCGGGTAGGGGTAGATCACCTGGCGGTTCGGGCTGGGGCCGAAGAAGAACGCGCTGGCCGAGTCCATCAGGTGGAGCGGCACGTCGTTCCCGTCGTTGTCCTTGACGGTGATGCGAGCCGTGACGGTCGAGCCCGCGGCGAGGTTGGGCGGGCTGGCCGGCACCGGCGAGCCGTTGATCTGCGTCACCGTCGTGACGACGCCGGCGTTGAACGACGGGTCGGAGAGCGGGTGGCGGTGCGACGCCGACGTCGGCAGCGACGGGCCGTCCGCCGTGTGGCAGACGAAGCACCAGTTGTCGTCCGCCTGGGGCGGCATCGAGGACTGGTTCGAGGAGTACGTCTGCGTCCAGTCGATGTCGTCGTGGCACGAACCGCACACGGCGCGCGACGGCTGCGACTTGTAGAGGTCCTCCTGCGCCGCCCCGCCGTGGCACTTCGCGCAGGCGACCACGCCGCGGAGCATCGTCGTCTCCTTGCTGCGGTCGCCGCTCGGCAGCGCCGAGTACCCGAAGTCGCGCGGCATCGAGATGTTGAAGCTCGGCCACACCGGGAAGACGACGTCGGAGAGGTCCACGACGGTGTTGTTGAAGCCGACGTACTCGAGCGGCACCGGCGTCGCCGCGTAGTTGCGCGAGCCGTTCGCGTTCGTCGAGACGCCGAGCACGGACGGCAGGTGCGACGCGTTGTGGATCTTGTGGACCATCACCTTGAAGTCGACGGTGACGCCGGGCGTCCAGTTCTCGAACGCCATGGTCGTGGGGTCGTCGTTGCGGTCCTCGCTGCCCGTCGTGTGGCAGAGGAGGCACAGCGTCACGTTGCCGACGCGCGAACCGCCGTGGGCGCGGACCTCGGTGTGGCAGTCGTTGCAGTTCTCGACGAGCACCGTCTCGCGCGGCGTGACGGTCGTCGCGCCGCCGAGGAGCACGTCGAACGTCGCCGCGCCCGCGTCGCGGTAGTCCACCGACTCGATCGTGTACGTCTCGTAGAGCTGCAGGCCCACCGTGTAGGTGCCGTCCACGAGCGTCTGGCCCGTCCACTCGCCGTCGCCGAGGCCGAACGCCGCCGTGTCGTTGTAGGGCGCCTCGTAGACCGAGGGCACCGTGACCGGGAAGGTGTACGACCACACGCCCGAGCCGGCGTACGCCGCGGTCGCGACCACGTTGGTCTGCGCCTTGATCACGCGCTGGTAGTTCTGGGTCGGGCCGGAGAGGTAGGCCTGGCCGGAGGTGAAGGTCGAGACGTCGAGCTCGTTGCCCGCGTCGTCCTTGACCGTGAACTGCACGGTCGCCGTGTCGCCCGGGAGCAGGTTGCCGCCCGCGCCCGTCCCGCCCGTCACCGAGAGGATCTCGACGTTCACACCGGGCAGCGGGTCGTACTCCTCGAGCGGAGGCGGCGGCGCGTCGGGCCCGGGGGGCCCGACCGGGCCCACCGGCCCCGCGTTGCCGTCTCCGCCGCCGCTGCAAGCCGACAGAGCGAACGCCGCGAAGGCTGCCAGGGCCGTGGAGGCGAAGGTCGTGCGACGACCGAGAGCCATGGGGAACCTCCCTCACCGCGAGCTCATCGGAGCCCGGGCTGCCCCCGGACTACCGCAAGCGTCGGACCCGTCGGAGCCTCGAGGGAAACGCCCTCCAGCCCCGTGGCGCCGATCCTAAGTCCTTTGTTCACATACGGAAGACGGAATCGGCGTCGACCGAACCCGGAGGTGTTGCGGGGCGCCCCACAGGGCCTGTGGGGAAGTCCACAGCGCGGGGCCCGACGGCGTCGCACCGGACCGCCCCCACCGCGCAGCCGTCCGCACTCCGGCGGACGCGACGACTCCGCGCTCGCCGTCCCGTGCCGTGGGGCCGGCCGCGCGAGCCGTCACCGCCGACCGCCGCCGTGTGCGACGTAAGACGTCCGACCGCACGGCCTCCACGGCGTCGTCCGGTGCGCGGCTCCGCCGGAGCCGTCGCGCGCGCACGACGACGGAGCGGACGCCGGACGAGCGCGGCCGTCGGCTACTTGTGGCACCGCTCGCACTGCGAGCCGTTGTCGATGTGCTTGAGCGGCGGCGCGCCGAACTGCCCCACGGGGTTGTGGCACAGGCGGCAGTTCATGCCGGGGACGTGGGTCGGCGGCTGGTCGGGCGCCGTCTCGTGCTCCGGCTCCTCGTGGCAGACGCGGCACGACTCCTCGCGACCGATCGGGAAGTGGCAGTTCGCGCAGTGCGTGCTCGGACCGCGGGCCCACAGCCCGCGGTGGCTCATCGGGGCCGTCTCCTCGTGGCACCGCACGCAGTAGTCGGTCTCGTGGCACGTCTGGCAGCGACGCCGGTCGAGCGCCGCCATCGCGCCGTGCGCGCGGATGCGGAACAGGTGCGTGTGGTCCTTCGGCTCCTCGATGTCGTGGCACCGCTCGCAGAAGTTCGGGTCGGCGTGGCAGAGCGTGCACGAGCCGTCGCGCGAGGAGGCCGCAGCGCGGGAGGCCTCGCCGTGGCGCTGCTTCCACAGGAAGCGGTGCGACTCGGGCGGCACCGACTGGCTGATCTGGCTGTGGCAGGTCTCGCACGTGTTGCGCGCGCCCTTCTGGGCGTGGCACGCCATGCAGCCGTCCATGGAGAACATGAGCCCGGCCTTGCGCGGCGCGTCCGCCTTCATCACGTCGGCGTGGCACGTCGCGCAGGCGACCTTCGCCGCGTGGGGCCCGTGCGCGAACTTGATCTCGCCGTCGTACTTCGCGAGCGCCGCGGTCCACTTCGGCGCGTTGCCGGCGCTGAACAGGACGTCCTTGAGCTTCTTGCCGTCGGCGTCGTTCTCGTCGTGGCAGTCCGAGCACTGCGCCCACGTCGGAGCGAGGGGCTCGGCCGGCCGCTTGCCGTCCTTCTCGGGGAAGTGGCAGTCGACGCACTCCAGCCCGTTGTCGGCGTGGAGCGGGTGGTTGAAGCGCGGCCCCGCCGGCGCGGCGGCCACCGCGGGCCCCGGCGCGGAGGGGAGCGCGGGCGCGCGCAGCGGGAAGCGCATGCACGCGACGGCGGCCACGGCCGTGGCACCGACGACGCCCGCGAGGAGGGCACTGCGAAGGGGGGATCGCACGGCTTCTCCTCCTAGAACTCGTAGCCGACGCCGGCCCAGATCGTCACGTACGTGTCGTAGTCGTCGTCGTCGATCCGCACGGAGAGGTCGAGGTTCCAGCGGTCGTTGGGACGGTAGCGCGCCTTGAGGTAGTAGCCGTAGTTGTCGTAGCGCTCGGCGTCCGCGTAGATGTCGGTGCGGTACAGGGCGTAGTCCATGCCGCCGACGAGCCGGAAGCGCGAGCTCGGGTTCCACTCGACCTCGCCGCCCACCGACTCCGTCCACTGGTCGATCGACTGGTCGTGCCAGAACTCGCCGGTGAGCGCGACGTGCACGTCGCGGCACGGCCAACGCCAGCTCGACACGGTCGCCCAGATCCGCTCGTACTCGCGGTTGAACGTGCCCTCGTCGTCCTGGTCCCACAGCTCGCGCGCGGCGACGCCGGCCTCGACCGTCCAGCGGCCGCCGAGCCCCTTGGCGACGGCGACCTGCCCGTCCCAGTACGGCTCGAGCTCCTGGAGGATCGCGTAGTACGGGTCGATGTCGTAGACGGTCGCTTCTTCGTCGTCGAGCTGCGACCGGAACGACGCCCGCACGCTCACGTCGCGCTCGATGTCCACCCAGTTGCCGTAGAACGCGAGCGTGCGCGGGTCCTCGTTGAGCTGCTGGTACACGCCGCGCAGGTTCACGCACCCCGACAGCCGCTGGCGGACCTCGAGGGTCCCGAGGTTGGCGTGGGGCGTGCCGTAGTAGTCGTTCTGGTCCTGGATGTAGGCGTAGTCGAGCTTGACCTCGCCGCCGTACCACGGCTCGGCCACGAGCCCGACGCCCCCCGTGACGTCGCCCTCGGGCGACGCCTCGAAGAGGTGCGCCGGGACGCCACCGAAGGCGGTGACGCGCAGCGAGGAGCCCTCTCCTTGCGGGCGCATCGTCACGTGGACGCCGTCCACGCGCAGCAGCTCGCCCGCGTCGATGTGCTGGCGCCCGATGCGGACCTGCTCGACGAGACCGCACGACGTCCGGTAGTTCGCGTACGCGTGGTAGAGGCGGCCCGTCAGCGCCGAGCTGTACGTGTCGTCCACCGAGTCGAAGACGTAGTAGCCGTCCTCGTCCTGGTTGCCGTCGAGGTCCTCGGCCAGCCGTCCGTGGATCGACGCGGTCCAGCCGAGCTGGTCCTCGTTGCCGAAGCGCAGCCGCAGGTACTCGTAGAGGTCCACGTCGTGCGCGTCGTCGGTCCAGCGCACGCGCAGACGGACGTCGGCGGAACCGTGCCAGCACTTGGGTGCCGGCGGCGGGCACTCGGGGAGCACCTCGACCGCGGGGCCGGAGCCCTCGGACTTGGGCTTCTCGGCGTCGTCCTTCTTCGGCTCCTCCTTCTTCGCCTCGTCCTTCTTCGCCTCGTCCTTCTTGGCGTCGTCCTTCTTGGGCTCCGCGGCCGTCGCATCCGCCGGCTTCGTCCCTTCGGCCGCGGGCTCGCCCTTCGGTGCCTCGGGCGCCGGCGCCGCCGGAGCGGCCGGCTCGGTCGGCGGCGGCGTGTCGGACTTCGGCGGCTCGGTCGCAGGGGCCGGCTCCGCCGCGGGGGCGGCGGGCTCCGGAGCAGGCGCCGGCGGCGACTCCGGCGCGGGGGCCGGAGCCGGGGGCGCAGGCGGCGCGTCCTCCGCGCCCGCCGCCGCGCCCGAGATCCCCAAGACCACGAACGCCGCGACGGCGACCCACGTGGTGCGCATCCTGCTGCCCTCCCTCTCGACGCAGACAACCACGTCGCCGGCCGGCTGCCCGACCGGCCGGCAACGCATCGGATCGACGACTAGTGCGGGTTCTTCAGCGGGAAGTGCTCGTGCATCTTCGGCGAGTGCTTCGACGCCTCGAAGTCGAACTTGTAGTCGGCCGGCATCGTCGGGCACTCCTTGGCGTGGCACGGCGCGCACGACTCGGCGGACGGCTTGACCGCGCCGAGCGCCGCGATCTCCTCGAACTTGAAGTCCTTCTTGTTCTTCTTGAACGCCGGGTAGAGGCTGCCCGGCCCGTGGCACGCCTCGCACGTGACGCCCTGGTTGGCGGTCGCGCGCGCCTGGTCGGTCTCGGCGACGGGCTTGCCGGCCTCGACGGCGGGGTACCCGCTCGCGGTGCCGTAGCCCGTCGAGTGGCACTTCAGGCACGCCGGGTCGCCCGAGTAGTCCTTCGCGGGGTCGAGCTTGGCGGCCGTCTTCTTGTCCGCTGCGACGTTGGGCTTGAGCGCCTCGAACGCCTTGGCGAGCCCCGTCTCCTTCCAGGACTTGAACTCCTTGAGGTGACAGGCCTTGCACTTGTCCGCGCCGACGTAGGTGGGCGTGTCGCCCGCCGCCGACGCCGAACCGGAACCCACGACCGCGCCCACGACCCCTGCGACGGCGACGGCGCCGACGATCGCCCAGACGTACCGCATGGAGGACTCCTTGCCGGGGACGTCCCGGGCCCGGGAGCGCACGCGCGCGCCCGAGCCCGGGCCGGTCCTTACGTTGATTCTATCCCTTCACGGTCGTGCGCGCCGAAGCCCTTCTGCACCGCCTTGGCAGCGTCGGAAGGCACTCAAATCGGACATGCACGATCTGAATTGACCTCTCCGGGGGGGGAGCTCACGACTCAGAAGGCGAGCGCGATGAGCATGAGCCCGAGGAGCAGCAGGCCGATCGAGAGCAGCGTGCCGCCCACGACGTAGGCCTTGCGCACCAGCGCCGGGTCGGGCGGCGGGAGCGCTTCGCGCTCGAGGCGCCCGTCCGCCTTCATCCGCGCGTACTCGGCGGGTCGCTCGAGGGCCAGCTCTTCCTCCGGGATGCGCCCGGTGAAGATGATCGGGTCCATCGGGAACTTCCCGGGGCGCAGGTTCGCGTGGAAGAAGTGCACGCTGAAGATGAAGCCCGTGGCGAGCAGCGCCTCGTAGGAGTGGAGGATGTGGCAGAGGTTGACGGCCCAGCCGGGCAGCACCGACGTCGCCACGATCGGGAACCACATCACGAGGCCCGTGAGCCCGATGAAGCCGACGCCCCAGACCTCGGCCCAGAAGTCGAACTTCTCCCAGTAGGTCCAGCGGTCGAAGTCGGGCCGCTGGCCGCCCTTGAGGAACCAGCGGAAGTTCGCCCGGACGTCCTGGACGTCCTTCCAGCGCGGCAGCATCGTCGTCGGGCCCCGGAACAGGCCCTTCTCGCCGCGCAGCAGCCGGCGCACGACGTGCGCGAGGTAGGCGGCGAAGTAGCCGAACGTCATGAGGCCGCCGAGCCGGTGGAGGAAGCGCACCGACTCCGGCCCGCCGAGCATCGCGTAGAGCACCTTGCCCCAGCGCGAGTCGTGGAAGCGCAGCGGCATGCCGGTCAGGGCCAGCAGCAGGAACGTGGACGCGACGACGATGTGCAGGACGCGGTAGAACGGCGGCCAGCGCTGGTACCAGCGCCCGGAGAGGTGGCTGTGGTCGGGCTTCGGCTCGCGGATCGCGCGCAGGAACCACAGCAGGATGTGCAGGCCGGCGAGGCACCACACCCCCACGATCAGCGCGGTCATGATCGTGCGCGCCCAGTAGAGCACCGGCCAGCCGTGCCGGTCGTCGGGGTCGGCGTGCACGGCGTAGGTCGCGAAGCGGTCCGTCGCGCCCGGGTGGCACTTCGCGCACGTCTGCGCGCGGTGCGTCTCGTGCACCGACGACTTCGGGTCGGCGGTGGGCAGGATCTCGTGGGCGGTGTGGCAGTCGGTGCACGACGCCACGCCCTCGAAGCCCAGGTGCGAGACGCGCCCGTGGTAGGTGCCGCGGTAGGTGCCGAGCCGGTCGTCGTGGCATTCGCCGCAGGTGTCCATCACGAGCCGCTTGAAGTCGCCGGCGGTGAGCGGGTCGCGGATGTGGTGGGGCTTGTGGCAGTTGGTGCACGTCGCGGGCTCGTGCCCGTTCGCGGTCTTGCCCGGCTCGCCGCGCTTGGTCTTGCCGTGCACACTCTCGCGGTACTGCCGCAGGATCCCCGCGTGGCACTTGCCGCAGGTCTCGCTGACGTGGTCGGGGTGGACCGGCGAGGTGGGGTCCTTGGTGTCCACGACGTGGTGGCCGCCGTGGCAGGTGACGCAGGTCGCGGTGACCACGAGCCCCGACTGCAGCAGCCCCTTCGAGTGCGTGTCGTCGGTGTACTTGTCGCGCATCACCTTCGCGACCTCGGCGTCGCCGCGCGCGTCGGGGGCGAAGTGGCACGCGCCGCAGGTCAACGGCACGTTGAGCGGGTAGAGGCGGGACTGCGGGTCGGTCGCCTTGCGGATCGCGTGCGCGCCGCCGTGGCACGCCACGCAGGACGGTGCGCGGGATTCCCCGGGCGCCGGGGGTGTGTCCGCAGGCGGTTCGACCGCCTTCTTGTGCTTGGAGGCGCCGACCGCCTTCGCGGCGTCGTCGTGGCACTCGGTGCACGCCATCGGCTTGGCGTCCTTCGGGTGCGGGTGGGCGTCGAAGCCGTCGTGGCAGTCGGTGCAGTCGCGGTCGCCGTGGACGCCCGCGCGGTACGCCTCGAGGTCGAAGAGGTGCTTGCCCGCCTTGGCCGGGTCTCCGTGGCATTCCATGCACTTCGGCGGGGGCGGCGGGGCCGCGGGCGCCTTGCCCTTGTCCTTCTCCTCGTCCCCCCCGGCGGCCGACGTCGCGAGCAGCGCGAGCAGGCCGACGACGAACGCGGAGACGAGCGCGGGGCGCAACGTGCGGACGAGGCGGCGCAAGGCAAGCCCTCCGGAGCGCGCGGACGAGGCCCCGGGCGGGCCGAGTCCGACGCCGCAGACGTAGCACCCGCCGTGCCCGCGAGCGACCCGAGTGGACGAGATTCCCCACCCGGGGACCCCGGTCGCGGGCTACCCCGGTGCGGACCCTCCCCCACGCGCGCGCGGCGCGCGCGAGGTCCCCTTGGGCGACGCGCCCCGTCGCTCAGCGGCCTGTCGCCGGGAGCGCGGTGGGCGCCTCGCCGTACGCGCGTCCCGCCCCGAGCGTCACGAGCCCCGCGAGCAGCACGAGCGCCTCGACGGCGTAGAAGGTGAGCAGGCCGGTCCAGATCCCGCCGGAGAACCCGTACGAGTGGAGGCCGATCTGGAGCAGGTTCACGCCCCACCACGAGAACGCGATGATCCCGCCGCTGACGATCGTGGCGAGGGCGACGCCGAACGACTTGAGGTGCCCGCCGAGGCGCGCGTGGAGGATCGCGAGCTGCGAGAGGCAGATCATCAGCGCGCCGTTCTCCTTGGGGTCCCAGCCCCAGAAGCGGCCCCACGACTCGTTGGCCCAGATGCCGCCGAGGATCGTCCCGACCACCGAGAACAGCAGGCCGAAGGCGAGGAACCCGTAGGTCATCCGCGTGATCGACGCGTAGAAGCGCGGGTCGTCGCGGCGCACCCCGAACGTGCGCCCGAGCACGTGGACGTGCGCGAGCGCCGAGGCCACGAGCCCGCCGCCGTAGCCGATCGTGATGCAGGTGACGTGGGTGGCGAGCCAGAAGTTCGTGTCGAGGACCGCCACGAGCTGCGGCATCGTGTCCTCGCCCTTGAGCGTCTCGAACTTGTTGCCCACGAACAGCGTGAGCGCGCCCAGCACGGGAGCGAGCGCGAGGCCGATGCCGTTGCGCACGATCCACTCGGCCACGAGGCACGCCGCGGCGCCGAGCGCCGCGACGAAGATCGTCGTCTCGTACAGCGTCGAGATCGGGGGCCGCTCGCGGAGCACGCAGCGGATCACGATGCCCGCGACGTGGAGCGCGAGCGCGCAGCACGTGAGCACGACGGCCCCGCGGGTCAGCCACCGCGAGGGCTTCGCCCACGTGATTGCGACCAAGAGGAACGCGAAGACGTAGAGGTAGACGCTGCGGTAGAAGGGGTCGAGGCGGAAGAGGAACACCTCGGTGGGGATCTTCTGGTACTCGCCGCGCGCCTTCGCCAGCGACGCCGACGCCTTCGAGAACGACGCGAGCGCGGCGCGGAACGCCGCGGGGTCGTCGGCGCTGCGCGCCATCGTCAGGAACTGCTGGAGCATCTCCGCCTGCTCGGGCGCGACCGGACGGCCCGTCGCCCCGTGGAAGAACACGTCGCCGGGCGACAGCCACTCGGGCTCGTCCTTGAGCGTGCCGGTCGGCGGCACGATCGCCAGCGCCGACGCGCCGTCGGCCAGCGACGCCAGCGAGGAGAGGACGGCCCGCGCCGCCTTGGCCTCGGGCTTCGTCGCGGCCTCCCCGCCGCCGTGCGGGTCGTCCTCGCCGACGAGCGCGCGCAGCCCCTCGAGCTGCGCGGCGACCTCGAGCGCGGGCACCTTCGCGCGCCCGCCGAACAGCGTGCGCACGGCCGCCACGTCGGGGAGGTCCACGTCGCGCCGGCCGAGGTCGGCGAACTCGATCAGGCGGGAGAACGCCGAAAGGGCGTGGGCCAGCTCGACCACGCCGTTCTCGACGGGCGTCCGGTCCTTCTCCTCCTTGCGGCCGTAGGACGACGCGAGCGCGGCGAGCTTCTCCCGCGCGGGCACGAGCTCGTCGAACGTGTAGCGGTCGCGCTTCTTCTTGGCCTCGTGCGCGAGCCCCACCGCGTCGAGCACCTCGGCGTCGTTGACGAGGAAGCAGGGG
The DNA here is from genome assembly GCA_020851795.1 of Planctomycetota bacterium. Taxonomy (GTDB): domain Bacteria; phylum Planctomycetota; class PLA2; order PLA2; family JAEUHO01; genus JAEUHO01. The sequence continues at coordinate 96,166 of JADZCA010000040.1, forward strand.
TACTTGCGCGCGACCTCGGGCCGGAACACGACGTCGAGGAACCACGCCTCGGGCGCGAGCGCGTCGCCGTCCTCGGTCCGCGCGCCCTTGCGGTGGTTCATCCGCAGCAGCGTGAACGCGGCGTAGGTCTGCACCGGCTTGACGCGCCCGCCGTCCTGGACGGCGAGCTTGGCGACGAGGTCGAGCGTGTCGTCGTCCCAGGTGCGCGCCGAGCCGCCCGCGCGCGCGGTCTCGGCGAGCGCGGCGGCGAGCACGGCGACGGCGGCGACCGCGACAACGACGAGGCGTCCGACCGGGCGTCGGCGGGACGGCGGGGCGAGCGGGACGGGGCTCATCGGGACGTGGCCTCCTGCGCCGCGACGCGCGCGGCGGACGTGGCGACGATGTGGCGGTAGAGCTTGCGCCCGAAGTGGAGCAGCATGCCGAGGAAGATCACGAGGCACGCGATCAGCGGCACGCGGTCGGACGGGTTGCGCACGACGGAGAACGTCGAGTACAGGGGCGTGCCGGGCGGGGCGCCCTCGGGGCCCCACCCCGACTGGTAGAACGTGAACCCCTTGTTGCGCAGGGGCTCGTTCATCGTGATGTGCACCTTGCGGTCCGCACCGCCCTCCGACATCGTGACGTAGGACGAGAAGCGGCGCGCCATGCCGGTGCCGGGATGGTCTTCCTTCTCGAACCGGTCGAGCCGGAGCCGGAACGGCACGGGCCACCGCGTGCGGCGCAGCTCGAGCTCGAACACGCGCCCGTCCACCTTGGTGGCGAACGGAAAGCTCTCGCCGCCCCAGAGCAGCGCCTGCGCCCCCGACGCTCCGTCGCGCCGGAGCACCGACGCGTAGACGCACGGCTCGTTGCGCTCGGCCTCCTTGGCGACCTCCTTGACCTGCACCGTCCAGCCCTCGGCGCCCCGGTCGGGACGGTCGGCGGGCTTGGGCACGCCGTTGCGCACCCAGTCGGAGAGGCGCAGCTCGAACGGGAGCTCCTTCGCGGTGACGCGCAGCGCGCCGCCGTCCTCGATGCGGCGCACGACGCGGTGCGGGACGACGAACTCGCGGGCGGACCCGTCGGTGCGCCGCTCGCGCACCGCGACCTCCCAGTCGGTGAACGAGGAGAACTCGTCCGACGCGGCGCCCTCGCGCAGCGTCATCTGCCCCTTGTCGGAGAAGAGGTACTCGACGAGCCCGCCGCCGAAGAGGAGCAGGATGCCGAGGTGCGCGACGAGCACGCCGGCGGTCGCGGTCCCGCGGCGCAGGCGGATCACGCCGCCGAGCAGCAGGTTGACGCAGAGCACGCCGATGAGCAGCGCGGCGCCGGGCAGCGGGACCGGGACGCCGCCGACGTCCATCACCACGACGAGCGACTCGAAGTACTGGCGCTGCACGTCGTAGATGCTCATGTGGCGCTGCGCGAGCGTGCCGATCAGCACGAGGAACGTCAGCAGCACCAGCACGACGGTGGCGAGCCCGTACGACGCGAGGAACCCCACGACGCGCCCGAGCGGCGAGGCGGGCGGCTTGGCGGGGCGCGCCGGGAGCGCGCGCGAGGACGGCGCGGCGGCGGGAGCGGGCGTGGGGTCACTCATGGAACGACTCGCAGAACGCGCGGAACCGCTCGCGCTCGCGCCGGACCTCTTCGGCGGGGCCGGTCATCTTGACGGTGACGGCCCTCCCGGGCCGCTGCAGGAACATCCCGAGCAGCATGGAGCCGGCGTCGCCGCCCGACTCGGCCATGCCCTTGAACGTGCCCTCGACCTCGACGAAGACGGCGTCCACGCCGAGGACCTTGGCCCGCGGGAGCTGCTCGAACGCCTCGGAGGTGAGGTCGTCGAGCCCGACCTGGCCGCGCCACCGGTTCACGTTGGCGAACGCCCCGCCGCCGGTGCCCGCGAGCACCGTGACGTAGACCTCGGTCTTGGTCGTGCCCTCGGGCGCCCACGTGGCGACCCGCATGTCGCGCGGGCCCTGCTCCTTCCAACCCGCCGGGACCGTCCACGCGAACGGGGCCTTGGCGGGGGCGGAGGCCGCCGCGTCGCGCGCGCCGACGCCCGCGTGCGGGTCGGACGCGGGGGCCGCGCCCATCTTGAGCGAGTCGGCCAGCGAGAAGAAGCGCTCACGCTCGGCGTCCACGACCGCGGCGGGGCCCGTCATCTTGAGGAACGCCGTGGCCGCGGGCAGCTCGAGCACCAGCCCGAGCAGCTTCGCCCCCTCGACGCTGGCGTTGCCCCCCATGCCGACGAAGGTCCCCGCCAGCTCGACCACGCGCGCGGGGCGTCCCATCCACGTGCGCGTGGGCAGCGCGGCGACCTCCTCCGGCGTGGTGTCGGCGAGCGACATCTGCTTGCGCCAGCGGTTCACGTTCGCCGCCAGCCCGCCGCCGGTGCCGCCCAGCGTGCTGAACGTGCAGTCCGCCTTCGGGTCGCCCGCGACGCGCCAGCCGAGCTCACGCATCGGCGCGGGCGGGAGCGGCGTCCACCCCTGCGGCGTGGCCGCGGTCCAGCCCGGCCGGGCCGCGTCGGCGTCCTCGGCGCCGAAGCGCGACGCGGGGCTCGCGCCGAGCCGGGGGGGCGGCCCGCCGTCGGGGCGCTCCCGCACGTCGGTCACCTCGTAGGACGAGTCCGACGCGCCGCAGCCGCCGACGACGGCGGCCGCGACGGCGACGATGCAGGCCGCCGCGATCCGCGGACGGGAGCGCGAAGGTCGTAGGGAAGATCGACGCATCGGCGCGGGCTCCGGATCCGGGGAGGACGTCCCCGGGTGCACGGCGCGAGTGTAGAGGCACCCCGGGGCGGTTCGGGTGCGGAACCGAGGGCGCACCGGGGGTCCGCCGCGCGTACGCGCCTCCTTCTTCACGACGGACGCGAGGCGTCGCTCGTTCCCGCGTCGCGGGCGGATCGCCGGTCGGACCGCCCACGAGCGGTCGCGCGCGCGCCCGGCCGCCGACTCGCTTCCGGCGGCGAGGTCGGCCGACGGAGCGTTGAGGCGTGCGGCCGCGGGACCTACCCTCGGGCGGTGCCGCGCCGCGCCCTCGTCGTCCTCCTCGTCGTCGCCGCCGCGGCGGTCGTGCCGCAGTCGGCGCGAGGCGCGGATCCCGGGGCGCTCCTCGCCGAACGCGTCACGCTCGCGGCCGACCTCAGCGCCGTCGCGGGGTGGTGCGAGGGGCAACGCTGGTACGCGGCCCGCGACCGCGTCTGCGAGCTGGTCGTCCGTGTGCTTCCCGACGACGAGGTCGCGCAGCGGCGCCTGGGCCGCCGCCGCGACGCGGCGGGCGCGTGGGTCCCCGACCCGAAGGCGAAGCGCGCGCCCGACGCCCCCACCGCCGAGGCGGGGCGCGCGGAGGTCGAACGGCGCGTGGACGTCGCGCTCGACGCGCACCTCGTCCGCGTGCGCGACGCCGTCGCGCAGTTGCAGGCCTCGTGGGCGAGGGCGGCGACGGACGGCGGCCCCGACGTCGGGCGCGACGCGCGCGAGCGCGCGCAGCTCGACGCGATCCTCGCCGAGCTCGCCCTGCTGCGGATGCTGCGGCCGAGCCACCCGGCCGCGCACGCCGTGCTGCGCGAGGTGCTGCTCGGCGCGCTCGCCGCCGCGCGCGCCCGCCGCGGCGACGTGGAGGCGGCCGAGGACCTCGTGCGCGCCCGGCTCCCCGACGACGCGGAGGCGCGCGCCGCCGTGGGCGACGTGCCGTGGAAGGGCCGGTGGGTCGCGGCCGACGTCGCGGCCGGCGCGCGCCGCCGGGCCGCGCTGCGCGAGCTCGCCGCGCGGTCGCGCGAGGCCGTGGCGCCCACGGAGGTCTCGCTCGCCCCCGAGGAGACCGCGACGGGCCTCCCGTGGACGACGGCGTGGGGCACCGCGCGCGTGCGCGTGGTCGGGACGGTGGACGCCGCCGAGACGCGCCACGCGACGACGTGCGCCGCGGCGATGTGGCCGGTGGCCGCGGAGGCGCTGCGCTTCGAGCCGCCGACGTCGCCGCTCGTGCGCGTGTTCGTGCTGCGCAACGCCGAGGAGGCGGAGCGGCTGCTGGCGACCTACCCGTCCGACGCGAGCGTGCTCGCGCCGCAGCGCCCGCACGTCGCCCGGCTCGCGAGCGTCTACCTCGGCTGGGGCACCTTCCTGACGAAGGCCGCGAGCCGGGACCCGCGGCTGGACAGCCTGCTGCACCTGACGGCCGACCACTGCGTCGCGTCGGTCTTCTACCCGGGCAACCCGCGCCCGAGGGCGTGGGTCTCCAACGCGATCGGCACCTACCTCGTCTGGCGCGTGGCGGGCACCCGCTACCACATGACGATCGGCGGCTCGTACGGCAACGTGTGGGACGGCCCGACGACGCCGACGGAGGCGGACTGGCTCGCGCGCTCGCTCGTGGCGTTCCAGAGGGCGGGCCCGGGGAGCCTGCGGGGCGCGCTCGCCAAGGACTACGCGGCGTTCGACCGGGAGGACGTGTTCCTCGCGTGGGGCTTTTCGACGTGGCTGATCGAGGCGCGCGCGGAGGCCGCGGCCCCGTTCCTGACCGCGCTGGGCCGCGGGATGTCCTCCGACGACGCGGCGCGGGCCGCGCTGTCGGGCTCGGTCGAGGACGTCGAGCGCCGCGTGCAGCGCTGGCTCGCGCAGACGATCGAGGTCGAACGCGCCGAGAAGTAGCGGCCGCGGCCCGGGGCCCGTGCGGTTCGCGGGGACGGCGGGCCCCGATCCGCCTTGATCGCGGATTTCAGAGGCCCGCGCAGACGCCGCACAGACGTCGGGGAGAGTCCGCGCGCTCGCGACCCCCAACCCAAGGAGCCTCCTCGATGCCCCTGTTCTCGTCCCGTGCCCGCACGGTCGCCGCCGTCGGCGTCCTCGTCGCGGCCGGCGCGGCGCTCGCCCACGCCGCCACCGGCCCGTCCTCGTCGCAGTCCCCCTACGTCGTCCCGGTCGCGCCGGGCGTGTCGTTCACCTCGCTGCTCACGGTGGGCGACTCGGTCAACCTCAAGCCGGACGCGACGCCGTACCGCATGGTCGGCATCCCCGACGGCCTCGGCGCGTTCGAGAACGAGTGCGGGACGACCTTCACCGTCCTGATGAACCACGAGCTCTCCGACACGCAGGGCATCGTGCGCGCCCACGGCGCCAAGGGCGCGTTCGTCTCGAAGTGGGTGATCGACAAGGACACGCTCGAGGTGCTCTCGGGCGAGGACCTGATCCGCCGCGTCGCGCGCTGGACGCCGTCGGGCTGGGACACGACGCTCCCCGTCGCGATCAGCCGCCTGTGCTCGGCGGACCTGCCGGCCCCGTCGGCGTTCTACGACAAGCGGTCCAAGAAGGGCACGAAGGACCGTCTGTTCATGAACGGCGAGGAGCGGGGCGCCGAGGGCCTCGCCTACGCGCACGGGATGGACGGCACGTCGTACCAGCTGCCGTGGCTCGGGCGCTTCTCGTGGGAGAACTGCGTCGCGAACCCGGGCACCGGCGAGCGCACGGTCGTCGTCGGCACCGACGACTCCGGGGACGGCCAGATCTACGTCTACGTGGGCACGAAGAACCGCACGGGGCTCACGCCCGTGGACCGCGCGGGCCTGACGGGCGGCGCGCTGCTCGCCGTCAAGGTCGCCGGGTTCCCCTTCGAGCTCCCCGCGACGGGGATCCCGTCGGGCACGGCGTTCACGACGGTGTCGTTCGGCGACGTGTCGGCCAAGACGGGCGCGACGCTGCAGACGGAGAGCCGGGCCGCGGGCGCGACCGAGTTCCAGCGGCCCGAGGACGCCTGCTGGGACCCGCGCAACCCCGACGACCTCTACTTCGTGACGACGGCCTCGTTCACCGGCAGCAGCCGCCTGTGGCGGCTCTCGTTCGTGGACGCGAGCCGGCCCGAGCTCGGCGGGACGATCGACCTGCTGCTCGACGGCTCGGAGGGGCAGCGGATGCTCGACAACATGACGATGAACCGCCGCGGGGAGCTGTTCCTCCAGGAGGACCCGGGTGGGCAGGACCACCTGGCCAAGATCTGGCGCTACGACGTGGACGGCGACGCGCTGACGCTCGTCGCGGAGCACGACCCGGTCCGTTTCGGCGTCGGCGGCGCCGCGTTCCTCACGAACGACGAGGAGTCGTCGGGGGTGATCGACGTCTCCGACATCCTGGGCAAGGGCACCTACCTGCTCGACGTGCAGGCGCACTACGCGCTGCCCGACGCCGAGCTGGTCCAGGGCGGCCAGCTCCTGCTCATGCGCGTCGAGAAGCCTCGCCGTGGCGACGACTGCGGGCACGACGACGATCGCGACGACGACCGCGGGGGTCGCGGCTGCGACCGCGGCGACGACTGACGACGCGTCGGAGCTCGGAGCTCCCGCTCGGCTCCCGGGGGCGGTCCGCGAGGGCCGCCCCCGCTTCGTCGTGTCGGCCGGCGCGGCACGGAAGCCCACCGAATCCGCCCGTGCTAGACTCTCCGTAGAAGCGGGTGTCGGGGAAGCCGCGGGCGCGTCGCCGCGCGGGGTCGACGTACGTCCGATAGGACGGCCCGCGTTCGAGGGGAATCATGAGCGATCGATCGAACTGCCAGCGTGTAGACGTCGAGGGCGCCGCCGCCTTCGACTTGGGCAGCAGCCGCTACATCCTCGTCTGGGGCACGCGCCCGAGTCCGTGCTGGGAGCCGGACGTGCGCCCCATCCGGATGCCGAACACGTACGAGGTGTACCTCTGCGAGCGGACGGACACGGTGTGCATCCAGGTCGTCGGCCCGTACGTGGGGTACCTCGAGACCCACGCCAACGCGGCCACGTCCGTCACGATCCTCGGCCCCGGTGGCAGCCGCAAGGTGCCGGTCGTGAAGGCGAAGATCTGGGGCGACGTGCTCGCCGCGCTCCCGCCGACGGCGCGGACCGCGTGGGTGGGGTCGCCTGCCGCCGACGCCGCTCCGGTCGCTGGCCTCGCGGCCGCGGCGCCGACGCCGTGCGAGGGCGTCGGGACCAGCGCCACGTTCTCCTTCGAGGAGGCGTTCATGGCCGCCGTGCACAACGCGCACCCGCCGGGGCCGAACTACCCCGACCGGCTGCTGACGTTCACGGTCCAGGAGATCGGCGCCCGGTTCGGCGGCATCGCGGGCGTGCGCCACCTGTTCGTCCGCGTCCGCTGCACGAGCGGCTGATCTCGCCGCGCGGCCTCGGCCGGCGCCGCCCTCGGGCGCCGGCGGGGCCCCTGCGCGCGGCACGAGCCTCCGTTCGTCGACAACGTCACTTGACCGGACCGGGCAGATCCCAAGGGAACTGCGGCACGTCGTGGTCCGGCACGGCGCTGACGAACGCGCGTGCCTCCGCGAGGATTGTACGATTCTCCGGGTGTTGGGGAGACATGGTCGAGAGCCTGGCGACGGCACGCTCGAAAGTGCCGCGAGCCTCGTCCGACCCGAGCCATTCGACGAGCGAGCGAGCGTCGGGCCTTGACAGTTCGCGGGCATACGCAGCGTCGAGCTCGACGGCGCCAGCGAAGCGACCGTGCTCGCTCGTGACGGCGCGCGGGTACGGCCCGCGACCGCCTGGCACCCCGCGCGAGTCGAGCGCGAGCCTCTCCAGCGCGCCCCCGAACTCCGGATCGGTCTGCGCGTACACGACACGACGGAGCTTGGCAAGCACCATCATCCCCGAGCACTGCGCGCAGGGTTCGAGCGTCGTGTACACGCTGTACCCCTCGAGGTGGTAGGAGCGCGCGGTCGCGAGATACGACTGGATCAGCCGGACCTCTCCGTGCTGGGTCCCGTTCGCGGTGCGGCGGTTGCAGTTCCGCCCCCACGCCACGATCCTGCCGTCGGGGGCCACGAGCACACTGCCGATGTTGTAGCCGCGCGTCTCCTTCCCCACGCCGCGCTGCCAGTCGCGGACCACGACGGCCATCGCCGCGAGCGAGTAGATCTCGTCGCGCTCGGACGCGCTGTCCGGAACCGGCGAGACGCGCGCCGGAGCCCACGCGCAGTCCGAGCGGCGGACACATCCGGGCTGGACGAGCGAGACGATGGTCAGGCACATCAGGGCGAGGCCGGGACGGCGCAGCGCCTCGAGCGGGCGCGATCGACCCTCGGCGCGACCGCGGCGCGGCGAAGCCGACGGCTCGATGCTGGTCATCGAAGTCCTCCCCGCCCGCGCTCGAGCACGCTCGATCGACGTCCGAACGCAATTCGGCCTCGAGGCATCACTTCCCTCCGGACTCCGCGGGCTCTTCCGCACCGCACTTCGGCGCGGTCACCGCGATCAGCACCGTCGCGCGGCCAGCGGCCGACGCCCCGGGGGAGCTCGTCAGGACGCTGCCGAAGCTCGTGCCGTGGGACAGTTTCGGCGCCGAGATCTCGAGGGTGGAGCCGTCGGCCAGTTGGCTAAGCTTGACGGGGATCGTCTTCTCCTGCTCCGCCGAGTCGAGATCGACGTCCTTCTCGTTCAGCTTCTCGCCGACGACGATCCCGGACGCGGCCGTCTTGCCGTCGGCCGCGAGGAAGCGGAACCGCAGCCGGACGCGGACCGCCCCGCTCGGCGTGCGTGCGGTCCGCTCCACACGGACGTCGATGTCCTGCCCGTCGCAGCCGCACGCCCGGATGGCGGGGAGCGCGGCGATCTTGATCAGCGGATCGTCGGTGGGAGGCTCTTTGGCGATCGCCACGAGCCTCACCTCGTACTGCACCGGCGCGGTCTCGCCGCACGCGCGACACTCCTCGCAGCCGAGCGACTCGCTGTCGATCTCGAGCCGGACTCGCTGCCCGCCCTCGACGAGCTTCTGGGCCGTCACACCGGTGTCCGGGCAGCGCGTCCGTGCCAGCGACGGGAACCGGCACCGAAGGACGTTGCCCGCCCTCACCAAACGGACCTCTTCGGCAGGCACCGCGAGGGTCGGATCGGCGAGCGAGCCGCCCGTCCCGAGGGTCCCGACCAGCAGCCGCGCCCCGATGCGCGCATCTTTGACACCCCGCACCGGTCGGAGCTCGACCAGCAGCGACGTCATGCCGTCGTCGGTGGCGTAGGCGCTCACGGCAGGCCTCGATGGGGGCGCACCCTCCGCCCCTCCCGGCGTCGCAGGCGTCCGTCCGGCCGACTCGGGCGACGACTTCGATTGGAGCCCCGGCGGCAGCGCGCACGGGCAGACCTGCGGGAGCTTGAGCGACGTCGACGTGTACTGCCCACCGACGGCGATCCCGGCGAGCGCGATCCAGAGCCGACGGACGGTCTGCTCCTCGTAGCCCGAGTCCGTGGCGGATCGGGGGGGGCAGGTCGCGCAAGCGCTCGCGGCCGAGGTGCGCCGGTGCCAGAGCGAAAGGGCGCACTCCCGGAACGTGGGGAAGTCATTCGACGCCCCGGCGAGGCGCAGCCGATCGATGTCCTCCGCGTCGACCGACCCGCCGTCCATGCCGAAGAGGTCGAGCACGTCCCGCATCGCGGGGACGGTCGCATCCCGCGAGCGGGGCGAGAGGGGCTCACCCGTATCGACGTGACGGAACTCCGTCTTGGCCTCGACTGCGATCTCGGCCTCCGGCCCCCACTCCCGCGGCGCCAGCACGAGGACCGTGACGTTGTGCGTCTGCGGGACCATGAAGTAGTTGCCGGAGCTGTGCAGGCGGGCGCCCATGCGCACGCGGACGCTGCTCTCGCCGAGGCGCGCGACTTGGTAGACGGAGTTGAAGTCCTTCGTGACGGTGGTGACGAGCTCGTCGGTGTAGCGCTCGACTTCGCCGCGAAGCGCGAACCCCTGGATCATCGCGCTCAGCGCGAGCGCGTACTGGCGGACGACATCGGCGCTGTCGGACGCGAGGGCCGCCTCCATGTCGTCGGTGACCAGCAGCGGGATCACGACGGGGAGCTGCCGCGAGTGGACCCCGCGGTTCACTGGTGCGCGCCCCGCGACTGCGTCGGTCGGGAAGAAGCCCAGGGTCGTGTACGCGTCGTAGGGGGCGTTGCGCACGCTCGGCATCAGGCTCACCTGCAGGCGCGCGACGTAGGGGTCGTAGCCGTGGCGCATCGCCGCGAACTCGAGGTACCGATTCAGCAGCTGCACTTCTTGGTACAGCGCGTTCGCGAGGAGGTACTGCGTGTGCGCGCCCGTGAGGATCTCCGGCTTCTTGCCGAGGACCGTCTCGATCCCCGGCAGCTTCGATGCCGCGAGGTCGCCCGGGAGGCTCGGGTCGAACTCGGGCGCCTCTCCGGGAGCGAGGGACTCCGTCGCGTCCCGCGACGACTCGGCCGTGGACGTGACGGTCCCGTCCGCCGCCAGCGACGTCCCCGACTTCGACGTGCGCGTGATGTTCGTCGACGTGCTCGGGGTCGCGATGCGAGCGACGACGCGGAGCATGTCGAGCAGCTTCCGCTCGGTGGCCGCCGTCGTCGCACCCGCCCGGACGAACGCTTGATCCGACGTCAGCGAGAACTTCGGCTGCAGGTCGTCGACGAGTTCCGCCCACGGCGCGACCGAGAGCACGGCGACGTGCCCGGTGCCCGCCTCCGACTGATGGGTGAACTTCGCCGGCTGAACGCGCGGTCGCAGCCGCTGGTTGCACGCGCCCGCGAGCGAGCACGCGACGACCAGCGCCAAGACTCGTCCCACACGCCCACGCGATGCGCTGAAGGGCAAGTTTCCCACAGTTCCTCCCTGTCGGCCCGAGCCGACGCTCGACCGCTGACGCACCTGCATTCCGGCCCAAGTGTACCGAAAGGGCATGTCGGGTCAACACCCTCGCGAATCTCGTCCGAACTCCTCACCTCATCCCGATCGCCCGCTCGACGGCCTTCTTCGCGTCCACCCGGCCCCAGCCGTACCAAGGGCTGTGGCCGCGTGGGTCGTAGCGGCCCCCGGTGCGGTCGATGCGGACGCAGGCGCGGCGCAGGACGTCGCGGACGGCGACCGCGGTGAGGTCGGGACGGCGGGCGAGCAAGAGCGCGACCACGCCGGCCACGCCCGGGCACGCGCTCGACGTGCCGCCGAACTGCGCCGTGAAGTCGCCCGAGGCGTCGCCCAACGCCGGGTCGCCCGGGTTGTCGCCCGCAGCGCCGCGACGATCCGTCGTCCAGATGCCGGCGTGCTCGTCCCACGGGTGGTCGTCGGAGGGGAAGGCACACCAGACCGCGGCGCCGTGGTCGGAGTACGCGCTCTTCCTCGAGCGGTCGTTGCAGGCGGCGACCGCGATCACCTCGGGGCTCGAGGCGTAGCCGTCGTGCTCGACCGGTTCGTTGCCGTTGCCCGCCGCCCACACGATCACGCAGCCCTTGCCGCCGCGTCCCGCACGCGACGCGTGCTCGATCGCGAGCCGGGTCGAGTCCGGCAGCGCGACGCGGGCACGGTGCGCGGGGTCGCCGGGTCGCAGGAAGTCGCCGTCGGTCGGCCCCCACGAGCACGAGATGACGTCCGCCCCGTGGTCCGCCGCCCAGGCGAACGCGCGCGCCTCGGCTTTCGCCCCCAGCGCGGCCGCGAGGCGGATCGGCATCAGCGTCGCTTCCGGCGCCACGCCCGACGCCCCCACCCGCCCCGCGGCGGCCGCCACGCCGCAGCACGCCGTGCCGTGCCCCTCGTCGGCGCGGCGGTGCGCGGCGCTGCGCACCCGCCGGGTGGCGTCCCATGCGGCGACGACCTTGCCGCGTCCCGACAGCTCGGGGTGGCGGACGTCGCACCCGTCGTCGATCACGGCGATGCGAACGCCGGCCCCTCGCGACAGCGCCCACGCCGCGACCACGTTCGCGCTCGCCTTGATGTTGCGGCCGCCGACGACGGTGCTGGCGAGGTGCCACTGCGGCGCGAAGAACGCGCGGCGGCGCCGCTCCCGGACGAGTTCCGGATGGCACAGCTCGACCTCGCCCGACGCCAGCAGCCGCGCCGCGACGTCGAACACGGCGCGACCGGTGCGGGCCGGCGCCGCGACGAACACCGAGCGCTCGCAGAACGAGAGCGCCTCCTGCACCCGCAGGCCGGCCGAGGCGAGCAGCGCCTGGCGTCGGCGGGTCGGCAAGCCCGCCGCGAACCGCACGAAGAGGTTCTCGGTGTAGAGCACCGGCGCGCCGGACACCGGGTCGGCGAGCACGCGACCGGCGAACTCGAGCGCGCGTTCGGACCCGAGCGCGGCCCGCGCGCGGTCGCGGTCGCCCCGGGCCCCGCGCGGGGCCCGCGCCTGCCACACCTCGACGCCGGCGTCGGGGAAGGCCAGCCGCGGCGTGAACGCACCGAGCGCCTCGCGGCTCGCGCGCCTCAGCCGCGTCGGCTCGAGCGGGCCCCGGTCGCGCGTGCGCACGACGAGCAGGTCGTCGCGCTCGACGATCGAGAGCGCGCGCCCGCGCGCACCGCCGTAGCGATAGCGGTACCGCATCGCCCGTCCTCCGACCGGTCGCGCGCCGGCCGCACGGTCAGCGCGCCCCGACGGTGTACGTCAGGCGTCGTCGGGACGCAATGCCCCGTGCGCCCGCGGCGAAGAACCGGCGCGTGACCACCTCACGCGACGGGCTCATCGACGACCGCCGTCGGACGCGCGGCGAACGTCCACGAGCGGTCGAATCCGCCGTCGGGGGCGCGCGCGCGCAGGTCGAGCGCGGTGAGGAGTCGACGGGCTCGGTCGGCGACCGCTCGGTCCTCGCGGTCCACGAGCGCGGCGAGGTCCGCGAGCCGCTCCGGGTCCGGGTCGCCGCCCTCGAACTCGTCGAGCGCGCGTCCGGTCGCGTAGCAGGCCACCGCGTTGGTGCGCGCGACGAGGTGCTGCGCGAACGCTCGCTCGACCTCGTTCGACGGGTTCGCGGACGGGAGCCGGAGCCGCACGCGGAACGAGAGGACGCGGGCGAGGTGTGCCGAGCCCTCGTTGCTGAAGTTACGGCGCTGGAACGCCCGGGTCGTCCAGTCGTAGAACGCGTCCAAGCGCGCGTCGAGGAAGCGGTAGTCGGGGACGAACGGGGTGCCGAGCAGCCGGCCGGCCTGCGCGAGCCGGTCTCGCACGGGCGTCCCCGCGTACGGCAGCATGCGGCAGAAGTTCGCGACCGACCATCCGTCCCCGACGAACTCCTCGAGGAAGCGGAGGTTGCGGCGAACCGACTCGAACGTCGAGTCCGGGTCGAGCAACATGAAGCCGAAGTCGAACGAAAGGCCCGCGCGGCGCAGGATGCGCGCAGCCTCGACGTGGCGCGCCGCCCCCATGTGCTTGTTCATGCGCCGGAGCGTCTCGTCGTCCCCGGACTCGACGCCCATGTAGACGTGGGTGAGCCCGCCCCTGACGAGCGCGGCGACCACGTCTTCGCGGACCTCGTCGGACCGGCACGAGATCTTGAACGCGATGCGTCCCGCGAGCCCGCGCGCGACAATCTCGTCCGAGACGGCGGTCGCCCACCGAGCCGCACGCGAGCCGGTGGCGAGGAAGTCGTCGTCTTGGAACAGGAACAGGGAGACGCGTCGGTCACGGTGGAGCGCCTCGATCTCCTCGACGACACGGCGCGGGTCGCGGAGCCGGCGGAGGCTGCCGCCCTGCGCCTCGTAGAACGGGCGGATGCTGCAGAAGCTGCAGTCCCACGGGCACCCGCGGCTGCCGAGCACGGACGCGGTGGCGAGCGGCGACGCCTCGTAGGGCACGTCAGCGCGGTCGGGCCACGGGAGCCCGTCGAGGTCCGCGACGGGGGGACGGAGCGGCGTCGCGCGGACGTCGCCGTCCGGCCCAACGTGGGCGATCCCCGCCACTTCCTGCCACGGGACGCCGGACGCGAGGCAGTCGAGCAGCTCGACGAGCGTCCGCTCTCCCTCGAACCGCACGACGGAGTCGAGGCCGGGCATGCCCCGCAGCACCTCCGCGTACTCGAAGCTGGGATAGTGCCCGCCCACCGTCACGTGGGCCCGAACACCCGCCGCGCGGAGCGCGGCCACGACGCGGGCGAACTCGGGCGCCATGTACTGGAAGATCAGCGAGAGCCCCACGACGTCCGGGCGCTCCTCGAGCGCGCGCCGCACGAGGTCGCGTGGGTCGGAGGAGTACGTCACGATGCGCGCGCGGTGGCCCGCGGCCGCGACAGACGACGACAGGTAGCGGAGCCCGAGGTTGTCCTGGTCTTGGAACCCGACCAGGAAGACGAGCATCGGTCGTGCCGGGGTGTTCAGCATCTCGATTCCCCTCGCACCAAGCGACGACGATCGGCCCCACGGCCCGCCCCGCGAGGGAGCGGACCGCAGGGCGCGCGCGGCGGCCGTGTGAGCCCGACGCGACCGTTCACTTCGGCTGGATCAGGCCTTCGACGAGCGTCTGCATCGACTCGAGCCGCTTGCGCTCGATCGCGATCGCGTCGCGAAGGGCCTCGAGCTGTCCGCGCCCCATGCGCGCGAGGTCGGTCGGCGCAGGATCCCACGGGATCGGCCCGGGACGCGGGCGCGGGACGGGACGCGGCCACCAACCGCCGGGCGGGCCGAAGCCCCAGTCCGGGACCGGGTCGACGACCGGTGAGTACTGGCCTGCGAGGGCCCGCAGCGCGGACTCCAGTTCTGCGACGCGTGCCTCGAGATCGCCGGAATTCGGCATCGAGATTCCCTCCTTCGTCGCCGGCCCCCGCCGGCGCCGAGCGCAGCCTAGCGCCCGTCCCGCGCCGGCGCAAGGCCGCAGGCTCGGCAAGGCTCGCGGGCCCACGGACCGTCCGAGCCCTCCCGTGGGCCTTGCGCGAGTCGACTCGGGCCGCCCGGCGCGCGCGGCGCGGCTCGCGCCCGCCCGCGACGACCCGGCTCGGGGCACCCCGGCGTCGCCCTCGGCAGGATCTCGCAGGCGCGGGGGCCTCCCGACGACGCAGGCGCGAGCTCGATCGTGGACGCCTCGAGCGTCGATGCACCCGCCCACGTCGCCTCACGCGAACCTCGAGGCGAACGGGCGCGCCCCACGCCGCCGGAGCGGGCCCCGCGGCGCCGACGGTCTCGCGAGGCGGCGGTACGCGCGGCGATCTCCGATGCGTCCGCCCGCGGTCAGCCGGCGTCGGCGTCGGTCGCGTCGTCCTTCGACGCCTTCTTGGTGCTCTTTGCGCTGTCGGCGGGCGCGTCCTTCACGTCGAGGCGCAGGGCCGACGGCCGCGGGACGGCGTGCAGGCCGTCGGTCTCGACGACGACGTCGCGGCGCTCCATCGTGAGCGGCAGCGCGCCCACGCGGCGCCGCGGCCCGAGCAGCGCGGCCCGGTCGAAGCGACGCGCCTGCGGGTCGTCCGCGGGCGGCGCCACGAGCGTCGGCCGGGCGGCGGCGCCCTCGAGCGCCCCGAGCGCGTCGTAGCGCTCGCGCGCGGCGGCCGCGACGGAGGCGACGAGGTCCTCGCCGCGTCCGGGAACGGCCAGCGCGGCCACGGCCTCCCAATCGGCGGCGGACCGCGGGAACGGCAGCGCGGTGCACCGCGCGGGGCCCGAGGCGACGACCACCTCGACGTCGTCGAGGTCCACGAGCGCGACGTGGCGGCTGTTTAGGCGGTGGTAGACGAACGTCACGCACTGCGACGTCGGGTTCTTGAACGTGATCTTGCGCGCGTCCTTCTGCGTCTCCGCCGAGGCGCTCTCCGCCTCGCTGGCCACACGGACGCTGACCTCGGCGCTCCGCGTCGCGGACTGGCGCTCGACCGTCTTCGTCGCGCGCTCCGCGACCTCGCGCACGGTCCGGGCGACGCTGCCGTCCACGGCGGGCACCCCGCTCGCCGCCGAGCCCGGCGCCCGCCACTCGACCGAGCGTCGGCGCTCGTCCGACGTCTCGTCCTTCGCGTTGAACTCACGCGAGAAGTCCTGCGCGGACTCCGTGGACGCCTTCTCGAGCACGTCCGTGCTGCGCCGCGCACGCTCGGAGCGCGTGCGCTCGGTCGAGACCTGGAACTCGCGCGCCTCGCCGGGCAGGAGCGTCAGCGTGCCGGCGGGCCGCCCCACCGACAGCCCGACGTCGACGACCACGAGCCGCAGTCGCTCGCGCAGCCACACGTCCGCGACGGGCGGGCGGTCCCAGGGCGCGCCGAGGTCCGCGACCCGCCGGACGGCGACCTCGAGCCGCTCCTTGGCGTGGAGCTCGCCCTGCGCGAAGGCGCGCAGCGTCTTGAGGAGCTCCTCCCCCGTCGGGTCGTCGAGCAGCGGGGCGCCGGCGGCCGTGACGCGGAGGACGGCGACGCCGGGGCCGGCCGCGGCGACCCACGTCGCGTCGTCGAGGCGGGTCGTCGGGACGAAGTCGTGGGTCCCGCCGCCGCCCGAGGCGGGCAGGCCCCGCATCGCGGCGGCGAGCGCCGCGCGCGTCGCGACGGACGACGCCGACATCCACCCCGCGACGCCGGCCCCGCTCGCCGCGGCGACGACGTCGGCGGCCGTGGCGGCCGCCGACGCGGGGAGCACGCCGCCCCCGACCGGGACCACCACGTCGTGCGTCCCCTCGAGGACGCGCGGCAGGACGAGGTCGCCCTCCTCGAGCGGCACGACCCCCGCGCCCGACGGCGCGACGCTCGTCGCGGGCGCCGGCTCCGAGACGCGACTCACCTTCGGGGCCTTCGCCATCGGCGACCTCCTCCGCGACACCTCGAGTCTGAGGTCGCACTGTGCCCTGCGCGTCGAGGCTCCGTCAAGGCGCGCGGTCTCGACGCGGGAGGGAAGGCGCCGCGACGAGGAGGGCGACGCGGAAGGATGGCGGAGAGGGGGGGATTCGAACCCCCGGTACAGTTGCCCGTACACTGGTTTTCGAAACCAGCCCATTCGACCGCTCTGGCACCTCTCCGCGAGAAGCAAGCCGGTCAGGGACCGGGGACGCTACGGGCGCCCCGGGCCCCCGTCAAGCGACGGCGCGGCCTCGACCGCGGGACGGCGCGGGTGCGGCGCACGGCCGCCGCGCCCCGCGGCCGACCGGCGTCGCCGCGGGGCCCGCTCCGTGCCCGTGGCCGCTCACTTCTTGGGCAGCAGCTCGCCGTCGCGATAGCGCTCCTCGAAGGCCTTGCCCTTGCGGTCCCAGAACGTCCAGAGGCCGTGGCGCTTGCCCTGCTTGTAGGTGCCCGACTCGGTCGGACGCCCGTCCTCGTACGCACGCCACGGGCCGTCCCGCTCGTCGGCCTCGTACATGCCGTCGGTGCTCACGTGGCCCGCGGCGTCGTAGGTCTTGCAGCGCCCCTGGCGCTTGCCCTCGCGGTACGTGCCCTCCTCCTCGAGCGTCCCGCCCTCGCCGCGGCGGACGTACGGCCCCGTCCGCTCGCCGTTCACGTAGGTCGTCGAGCTCGCGAGCTCGCCGTTCTCGTGCCACGTGAGGCAGACCCCCTCGTCGCCCGCCTTCGTCCAGCGGCCCTGGCTCGCCTTCTTCCCGGTCTTGTGCCACGTGATCTTCTCGCCGCGCACGCCCTCGTCCGCCTCGTACTCCGTCGAGCCGAGCGGACGCTGGAGGCCGTCGAAGTGCTGCCACGTGCCGCTGCGCCGGTCCGCCGCGTACGCGCCCACGTCCCGCACGTCGGCCTCCGCCGGACGGTCCTCCGAGCCGACGCTCGGCCGCCCCCAGCGGTCCACCGCGCCGCGCCAGCCCTCGTAGGAGCCCTCGCGGACCCCGCGGGCGAACGTGATGTGGTGCGCGAGCTGGCCGTCGGCGAACCACCAGTCCCACGGCCCGTCCTTGGCGCGGATCTCCTCGCCGTCGGCGCCCCCCTGGCTGTTGAGGTCGGGCCGCGCGCCCGCGTAGCGCCCACGCCAACGCGGGCCGCCCGCGCTCCACCACGCCTCGGCCTCCCCCGACGCCACGATCCACGCCCCGCTCGGCTCGGGCTCCCAGACGTAGGTGATGCGCACGAGCCGCTGGCCCTTCGTGCCCGTCGCGAGCTGCTCGACCGGCCGGTTGTCCACGTACTTGTAGACGAGCCGCCCCTGGCTGTCGGGGTCGTAGCGGACGTCGTCGCCGTGCCACTTGCCCATCACATAGGGCACCTCGTGCACGAGGCGTCCCTTGCTGTCGAAGACCTCGGTCTTGCCGTCGAGCACGCCGAAGCGGTAGCGGCGCACCTCCGACGGCGTGCCGTCCTCGTAGAGCCGCTCGTACGCCCCGTGGTAGACGAGCCCGCCGTCGGAGACCCAGTCGTCGGGCATCCCGTCGAAGGCGCGCACGAAGCGGTAGCGCTCGTAGGGCGTGCCGTCGCGGCGCACCTCGACGCGCTCCCACACGGGCACCGACGTCTCGTCCTGTTCCGGGATCAGCACGTGCACGACGAGCTCGGTGCGCGCGAGCTCGGGGCCCGCGCCCCCCGCGGCGAGCGCACGCACCACGATGCGGTCCTCGGCCACGTCGCCCGCCTGCACGGGCCCGTCGTCGTCGGGGTCGCCGACCTTGCGCAGCTTGCGCAGGCGCTGCGTGGAGATCTCGAGCCTGACGTCCTTCTCGTCGTCGCCCGTCTCGCCGGTGCCCTCGAGCGACGCCCGCACCTGCACCGGCTCGCGGCCGTCGTAGGCCGTGCCGTCGAGCACCGGGACGCCGCTCGCCTTCGCCTGCACGCGCAACGTCGCGGCCGGCGGCTCCCCCTCCTTCGCGTCCTTCCCGTGCAGCTCGGTGCTCCCGTCCTCGCGCCGCACCACCCGCCAGCGGCCGCCCTGCAGGCGCACCTCGAGCGGCTCGACGCGCTGCGCCGACGGCACGTAGCGCTCGTGGAGCCGCCCCGCCATCGCCCGCCAGTCGGAGAAGACGGCCGTGCGCTCGATGTCGCGCGCGGCGAGGACCTCCGAGGTGAGCCGCACGTGCCAGTGCTCGATCACCCCGCCGAGCAGGTCGGAGGCGTACCGGCGCACGAGCCCCTCGCGGATCACGTCGGTGCCCTCCGCGTCGAGGTAGGAGCGGTACTCGCGCACCGCCAGCTCGGACAGGACCGCGTCCACCTCGGTCTGCGCGCGCTCGCGCAGCAGCGGCTCGAACGCCGCGATCGCCTCCTCGACCTCGCGCTCGCCCAGCCGCAGCGGGACGAAGGGGTGGTCGGGGTCGGGCACCCACGTCGAGCCGTGCTGCTCGGCCTCCTTGCGCAGGACGCGCACGAACGCGTCGTGCGCGGACGTGAGCCGCGCCGCCTCGGGCCGCGGCGGGCTCGACCGCGGGACGTCGTCGCCGTCGGCGCCCGTCCACCGGCGGAACGCCTCGAGGTAGAGCGCGTCGCGGTCCACGTCGATGCGCACCGCCCCCGTCTTCTCGTCGGTGACCCGGCGCACCACCGTCGCGGGCAGCACCGAGACGCCGGCGTCGCGGATCCGGCCCCACGCCTTGCCCGCGGCCGCGTCGTCGGTGCGCCCGGCCTCGCCGGTGTACACGGCGTCCACGAGCGCCGTGTTCGCCTTGCCGACGGCCCAGCCCACCGTGACGACGACCGTCCCGCGCGCGACGTCGAACGCGATCTTGGCCGACGCCGCCCACGGCACGACGCGCGAGAGCGTCGAGAACACGAGGCTCTTGCCGAGCTCCTTGAACTTCGCCGCCGCCTGGCGCGGGTCCTGGTCGTAGACCTTGAACGCCTGGACCAACGGCCCCACGCTCCAGTGGATGCGGGAGACGAGGTTGACGGCCAGGAACTCGCCGTACGCGTCCGCGCCGGCGCCACCTTGGTACATCTCGACCAGCGTCAGGGCGTCCGCGATCGTGTCCCACTGGAAGGTCTCCTCGACCAGCCGCCGGCCGAGGTAGCCCTTCATCCCGATCTCCTTCACGGTGGACGTGAACTCGCGCCACTGCTCGCCGTGGCTCGGGAAGGCCTGCTTGAGGTGGTCGAGGAACGCGTTCTTGACCTCGACGGCCTCGGGGGAGAGCCAGCGCCGCCCCGGCGTGGTTTCGGCCGCGAGCACGGCCCGCGGGCCGTCCTTGGTCGCCTTGCGCAGCAGGGCGAGGCTCGGCATCTCGCCGCCCACCGCCGGGCAGTGGGCGACCAGCTTCTTGCGCACGGCGTCGAGCTGGCGGTCGCACTCGGCGCGCACCTGCGGGTCGGCCGACTGCTGCTTGCGCGCCCACGCCTCGGCGTAGTCGCTCGCGAGCGTCAGCACGGCGCGCGTGTGCGGCTCGGCGTCGCGCAGGACCCGCGCGAGGAGGTGCTCGCCGGGGCGGTCCTTGGCCGGCAGCCCGTCCTGGAAGTCCATGTTGCGCAGCAGCGACACGGTGACGAGGAGGTTCTCCATGGCCGCGCGCGACGTCGCCGCGCGGAACGTGGCGTCGCGCTCGGCGGCCGCCTTGAAGCGCTGGGCCGGCGTCATCTCGTCCCACCGCGCCCCGAACACGGCCCGCATCGCCTTCGTGTCGAAGGCCGGCGGGTGGAGCATGTCCTGCGCCATCTTCCCGACCGTCAGGCCCGTGGCGTTGCGCAGGAACCCGAGCATCACCTGGTCGGCCTTGGCCGCGGCCGCCGCGTCGAGCCCGCCCGGCAGCTCCTTCTCCCGCTTGACGTACGTGGCGACGTCGAGCGCGCCGGAGATCTGCGCGAGGACGCGGGCCCCCATCCCCGTCTTGGGGTCGAGGTGCGGCCACACGCGCCGCAGCAGCGCCACCCGGTCGTCCGGGGCGAGGTCCTTCCACGGCTTCATCCCGTAGAGCGTGCACAGGTGCTCGACGGCGCGTCCCGCGTACTTGAGCGGGCCCTTGGTGAGCGCGTGCCCCGGCCCCTCGCTGTGCTGGCGCCCCTGCACGAAGTCGCTGAAGACGTGCGCGGCGAGCTCGAAGCGCTGCCAGCGCTCCGGCGCCGTGCCCGAGAAGATGCTCGCCGCCTCGCGGAAGTTCTGCGGCGTCTCCGCGACGTAGCGGGGGCCCGCCTCGGTCCACGTGAGCTGCTGGACGAGCATCGAGCCGGGCTTGCGGCGGCCCTTGACCTCGATGTCGGCGCCGCCGCCCTTGTAGGCCTCCTTGTCGGCAGCCTGGTTCTCGATCGCCCGCCGGTACTTCACGGCGAACTCCTCGACGTCGGTGGCGAAGCGCGCGTCGGGGAGGTCGTTGCTCCCGTTGAACAGCGTCACCTCGAGCTGGGGGAAGTCGATGCCGCCGGTCGCCTTGACGTCGGTCTGGAGCTTGAGCTCCTCGCGCGCCACCCACTCGACGGCGTCGAAGAAGGCCTTCTCCCGCTCGGGGTCGTCGAGGAACACCGTGATGTCCTGGTCGCGCGTGTAGTCGCCGGTCCCGCCCGCGTTGACCGCCTGCATCTTCGAGACGGGCGACAGCCCCTGCGCCGCGCGCCGCTCGTTGGCGACGACCATCGCGCGGTGGTAGAGGTGCTTGAGCAGCTCGTGGCGCCCGACGTCGAGCGAGCGGACGAGGGGCTTCGTGAGCGTGCCGCCCGCCTCGAGGTCGTGCACGGCCTGCGCGCGCGTGTACGTCTTGTCGCGCGCGAAGTCGAGCGTGGACTGCGCGGTGGTCGAGAGCGACCCCGTGGGGTCGGCGACGAAGCGCGTGTGCCAGTCGAGCTCCACGCCGGCGAGCGACGCCGTGCGCGTCTGCACGCGCTCGGCCGCCTTCGGGTCGTCGGGCTTGACCTTCGGCTCCTTCTTCACCGCGACGTCCACCTTGTCCACCTGCTTGTCCGGCGGGCGCGTGGCGTCGTCGGCCCGCCCCGTCCTCGCCGGCAGCAGCACGGCGAGCCACAGCAGCCCGACCGCGTGCGCCGTCCACCGCGCGCCTCGCCGCCCCCACGTCCCGCGTCCGTCGGTGCGCACCATGGCTCCCTCCCGTCAGTCGAAGAGCCCGAGGAACTCGAGGTCGCCCTCACCCACCTCACGCAGCTGCACCAGCGCGCCGCGCGGACCGACGACGGCCTCGACGGCGACGCGCACCCGCGTCGCCGGCAGGTCGGCGGCCGCCTTGCGCTCGACGTCCACGTGCAGCGACAGCCGCGTCGTGCGGTCGGGTCCGGGCCGCGCGCCGTCGAGGACGACGTCCCCGAGCGGCCGCTGCGTCGCGCCCCGCTCGTCGGTGCCCGCGGCCACCGAGGCGAGCGCGAGCACCGCCGTCCGCACCGACGCCGGCACCGTGCCTGCGGGGCCGACCTCGCCGTCGGTCGCCGGCGGGCGGACCGAGGTCGCGCCCGCGCCGCCGAGCGGCGTGCGGTCCCGCCGGTCTCCGACCGGGTCGTCGGTTCGGGCGGTCGTGCCCGACGGCGCGGGGCCCGGGGCGCCGCCCGAGCCGTGCGCGAGCGCGACCACCCCGACGACGAGCAGCGCGAGAGCACCGAGCGCGCCACCCGCCTTGAACGCGAAACGGCGTGCGTCGGGTGCGAGCGAGGCGGCACGTTCCTGCGCGGCCTGCGCGCCTCCGGCGTGCTCGGTGCCCGCCGCCGAGGCGGCCCGCACCGCCGCCAGGGCCGGCGCGGTCGCCGCGTCGGCCGGCGACGCCGCCGCCACCGCGCGCCCGAAGGCGACGACGGCCTCCCGCTCGCGCGCGCTCGCGGCGTCGCGGGTGGCGACCGCGTCCCGCACGGCGCGGGCCGCGTCACGCGCCGCGCTCTCGAGTGGCGTGCGCTCGGCGTCGAGGCGCCCGCGCTCGGCCGCCTGCGCGGTCTCGGCCGCGGCCACGGTGGCGCCCGCGGCGGCGACCTCGGCCGGCGGTGCCCCCGCCTTCTCGCGGCCGCGCAGGGCCGCACGGGCCGCGTCGAGCGTGCGCGAGGCGGCGTCCCGACGAGCCCTCGCGTCGCGGTCGAACCGCTCCAGCGCGTCGGCGGCCAGGCGCTCCTGCGCGGTCGCGCGCACGGCGACCGCCTCCGCCGCCGCGCGCGCGGCGCACGCGGCCGCGGCCTCGTCGCGCCCCGCCACGGCGGCCAGCGAGGGCCGGTCCACCGCGCCGCGCCCGAGGGCCGCGGTGGCTTCGTCGAGGGCCTTCGAGGCGCGCGCGCCGGCGCGGCGGTGCGACCGCGCTTCGCGCCGCGCCGACCACCACGCGCGTGCGGCGCGCGCCTCCTGCGTCGTGCGCGCCCACCCCGAGGGCGGCGCGGGATCGCGGGGCGCCGAGGCCGGGACCGTCATGGGTCACCTCCGTCGGGCGCCGCGGAGGACGTCGCCTCCGCGACGCGCGTTCGATCGTACGCCCGCGTGAGGCGGGCGGGAGAGGGAGTCGATGACGCCGATGCGTCGGGATCGCGCGTGCAACGCGCGCGCGCAACGGAACCGTCGCGCGCGACGGGACGTCCGCGCACCTCGGTGCCCGCACGTCGGTGCCGGTGCCCGCACGTCGGTGCCAGGCACCGCAGTGCGGTGCCTGGCACGGCGCTGCGGACGGCGCTGCGGGGTCAGCCGGCGGTCGGCGCGTCGCCTCGGCGCGCGGCGAAGAAACGGCGGAGCAGGTCGCCGCACGCGTCGGCGCGCACGCCCGCGCGCACGACGAGGCGGTGGTTCAGGCGCGGGTCGCGCGCGACGTCGGCGAGGCTGCCCACCGCGCCCGCCTTCGGGTCGGTGGCGCCGTAGACGAGGCGCGCGACCCGCGCGTTGACGAGCGCCCCCGCGCACATGAAGCACGGCTCGAGCGTCACCACCATCGTGCAGCCGTCGAGTCGCCACGTGCCCAGCACGCGCGCCGCCTCGCGCAGCGCGAGCACCTCGGCGTGCGCGGTCGGGTCGTCGGTGGACTCGCGCAGGTTGTGCGCCTGCGCCACGACGACGCCGTCCTTGAGCACGGCCGCGCCCACCGGCACCTCCCCCTCGGCCGCGGCCAGCCGCGCCTCCTCGAGGGCCACCTCCATCGCGCGCGCGTCGGCGTCGTCGGCGGGCGCCCCGGGCCCCGCGTCGTCGCTCACGTCCGCCTCGGCGGCGTCCGCGGGGCGCCGGCGCGACGCTCCGCCTCGCGCCGCGCGCACGTGCCGGTGGCGCGCAGCGTCTCGCACGAGGCGAACATCGTCAGCGAGTGGTGCACCATCCGGAAGCCGTGCTGCGCGAGGACCTGGTCCTGCAGCGCCTCGATCTCGGGGCTCTGGAACTCGACGACCGCGCGGCAGTCGAGGCAGATCACGTGCTCGTGGTGCTCGCGCGTGTGCGCGCGCTCGTAGCGACGCTGCCCGTCGTCGAAGTCGTGCCCCTGCAGCAGCCCCGCCTCCTCGAGCAGGCCGAGCGTGCGGTACACGGTCGCGAGCGAGACCGGCTCGCCCTCGTCCTTGAGCCCCTCGTGCACGTCCACCGCGGTGAAGTGGCCGGTGCGCTCGAGGAGGCGGCGCACCATCGTGCGCCGCTGCGCGGTCGTCTTGAGGCCCTTGCGCTTGAGGAACCCCTCGAAGAGCGCGAGGGCGTCGTCGGGGTCGCCGGGGGACGGCATGGCCGCCCCACGATACCGGGGCCGCCGCCGCGCGCGCGGCCGTTTCGCGGGAGCGCCCGCCGACGTACCGCCAAGCCCGCCGAATTCGCGAGCCGACGAGGTCGGGGCTGCGTCTTGCGCCCGGGCGTGACGCAGGGCCCGTCGGCGATTCGATGGGTGTCGCCACGCGTCGTCCGCTCCTCGGCGTGGTGCCAGAACACGCTGTCGTCGCGTCC
>JADZCA010000041.1 GCA_020851795.1 Planctomycetota bacterium
CGGGGAACCCGTGGCCTGGGTTCTCAGGAGGGGCCGTGTGGCCCCTCCTACGGCGCCTGCGGGTGCTTCGCACCCTGGTCGCCTACCACCCCACCCGGTCCCGGGTTCGAGTCCAAGGGGACTCGTGAGGCGCTCGACGCGACGCCCTTCGGACAGGCCTCGCGGAGTGAACGATGGCGGGAGCGGCGGGACTCGAACCCGTGACCTCCGGCTTGACAGGCCGGCGCTCTAACCAACTGAGCTACGCCCCCGCACGGGTCGTAGGGTGGGGGAGAGTATCCGGGGAGCCGAGTCCGTCAACCCTCCGGCGTGCCACCCCCCGACCCCCGGCGGCCCTATGCTGCCCCCGTGGCGAGCCGACCGCCCGAGAACGAGGAGATCGCCGAGGCCCTCGAGGACGTCGCCGCCCTCCTCGAAGCCCAGAACGCCAGCCCCTACCGCGTCCGCGCCTACCGCGAGGGCGCCCGCGTCGTCCGCACCCTCGATCGCCCCGCCGCCACACTCCTCGCCGAGGGCGGCACGAAGGCCCTCGACGCACTCCCCGGCATCGGCCGCTCCCTCGCCGCCGCCATCGCCGAGATCGCCGCCACCGGCCGCCTGCGCCTGCGCGACCGCCTCGTCGGCGCCACCGCCCCCGAAGACCTCTTCACCGTCGTCCCCGGCATCGGCAAGGCCCTCGCCCACCGCCTCCACGAGACCCTCCACGTGGACTCCCTCGAAGAGCTCGAGGCCGCCGCCCACGACGGCCGCCTCGAGTCCGTCCCCGGCGTCGGCCCCCGCCGCGCCCGCGCCCTGCGCGACTCCCTCGCCTCGCTCCTCGCCCGCTCGCGACGCCGCGCCCCTCCTCCCGACCACCCGCTCCCGCCCGTCGCCGCCCTGCTCGACCTCGACGCGCGCTACCGCCGCGAGGCCGCCGCGGGATCGCTCCCACGCATCGCCCCCCGACGCTTCAACCCCGAGCACCGCGCCTGGCTCCCCGTCCTCCACGCCGACGTGGACGGCTGGCACGCGACCGCCCTCTTCTCCAACACCGCGCTCGCACACAAGCTCGGCCGCACCGACGACTGGGTCGTCGTCCTGCTCGAGCGCGACGGCGCCGAAGCGCAGTGCACCCTCGTCACCGAGACCCACGGCCCGCTCGCACGACGCCGCGTCGTCCGCGGCCGCGAGCGGGAGACGCCGCCCGCCCCGCCCACCGACCCCGCGACGACGGGCTGACGTCGCGCCGTCGATCCCCCGCGAGCGCGCGGGGCCCGGGGCGACGGCCGGGACGATGTCCAAACTTCGCCCGATGTCGTGCAACAGAGATGTTGCGTGGGGTGACGGAAATGCGTGCGTGGGGGCGACGACGCCCGCGGAAACCGCGCGCGTGTACTCGACGAAGGGTCCGACGTCTCTGCGTGGTGGCGGACCGCGCTCGGGCGGGGGCGGTCGGCCTCGGAGCGAGCCCATGCCTCGTCGCCCCAGCGCTTCGTGTCCGCGCGGCGCGTCGTCCTTCCGCGCGGCCCTCGGAGCGAGCCTCGTCGTCGCGCTCGCCGCGTGCGGGGGCGGAGGGAGCGGCGGCGGCTCGGCGACGCCCACCGACCCCGGCGGCGGAAGCGGTGGCGACGGCGGTGGAGGCGGCGGCGCCGGGCTCGCGCTCCCGTCGGCGCCCGTGCTCCTGCTCGCGACGGTGGAGCGCGACGCCACGCCGGTGGACGACGATTTCGCGACCTGGGCCTTCCGCGCGCCCCACACGGTCGTGCGCGCGCAGGTCGTGCGCACCGACACCGGCGGTGCGCCCGTCGTGCTCGACGCGACGCAGGTGGAGGTGACCTACGACGCCGAGCCGAGTCCCGACGGGTCGGTGAACTCGCGCTCGGTGGGCAAGACGGGGTTCTGGGACGCGGACCTCGCGCGCCTGTTCGGCGTGCAGCCGGCCCGCGGCGCGGGCCTGCGCGGGCTCACCATGCCCGGCGACGCCTCGCCCGCCGCCCCGCAGCGCGTGCCGTGGTCGGCGAG
The DNA here is from genome assembly GCA_020851795.1 of Planctomycetota bacterium. GTDB lineage: Bacteria > Planctomycetota > PLA2 > PLA2 > JAEUHO01 > JAEUHO01. The sequence continues at coordinate 2,002 of JADZCA010000041.1, forward strand.
CGAGGGCTGCTTCCTGGCCGACGGCGTGCCGCTCCTGCCCGTCGACGACGCGGGCCTCCCCGCCGAGACGCCGCGGCTGCGCCTGCGCGCGCGCGACGTCGCGTCGGGCGCGACGCTCGCGGAGACGGTCGTGGTCGCGCCGGTGCGCCACGAGCGCGGCTGCGTCGCCTGCCACGCCACGGGGAGCGTCGGCGCGCGTCGCGCGGGGCTCGCGTGGTCGGCCGACCCCGACCCCGCGCGCGCCGCGCGCGAGAACGTCGCGGTCCTGCACGACGCGCAGCGCGGGCGCAGCGCCGACCCCGTGCCGCGGCCGGTCCCGTGCGCGCTGTGCCACTACACGAGCGTGCGCGACGTCACCGGCTGGGGCACGCTGCCCTCGCCCGGCCTCCCCTCGCTCTCGACCGCGGTGCACGGGGCGCACGCCGCGCTCACCGACGACGCCGGGGCGCCGCTGATCCCCGCCGACGCGACGGGGTGCGTGCGCTGCCACGACGCGCCGCACGCGTCGCGCGGGGCGATGGCGGCCGCGGGGATGACGTGCGTGGACTGCCACGGGTCGATGACCGCCGTCGCCGGCACCGCGCCGCTGCGCACCGGCGGCAGCGTGGACGGGACGCGCGACGGTGCGGCGCGCCTGGCGTGGCACGACGAGCCGCGGTGCGAGTCGTGCCACACGGGCGACGCGGTGCAGCGCGCGAGCGGGGCCGACCTCGTCGTCGCCGCCGACGGCCTGCGGCTGCGGCGCGCGTTCCGCACCGGCGACCCGGCGGCGTCGCCGCTGCGCAGCGACGGGGCGCGTTTCGCCGCGCCCGCGGGGACGCCGTTCCGACAGGCCAAGGGACACGGCGGGCTGCTGTGCTCGACGTGCCACGGCGGCGCGCACGCTTCGTTCGGCCCGTCCGGCGCGGGCTTCGACGACGAGGCACCGCTGCGGCTCCAGGGCCACGTCGGCGCGGTCCTCGAGTGCCGCGCCTGCCACGCCGACGGCACGCTCCCGCCGACGACCGGCGGCCCGCACGGCCTCCATCCCGTCGCCGACGCGGCCTGGACGGTGGGCGGGCACGGTTCGTCCTACGCCGCCGACCCGGACCAGTGCCGCGCCTGCCACGGCGTGGACGGCGAGGGGACCGTCCTCTCGCGCGCCGCCGCCGACCGCACCTTCGCGCTGCCCGGGCGCACGGTCACGCTCGCGCGCGGCACGATGGTCTCGTGCGGTTCGTGCCACGCCGCGCACCCGACCGACACCGCGTGGGTCGCCTCCGGCCACGGCCCCGCGTTCGCCGCCGACGGCGCGACGTGCCGCTCGTGCCACGGCGCCGACCTCTCCGGCACCGCGCTCGCCTCGGTCGCCGCGGACCGCGCCTACGTCGTCGGAGGCCGGACCTACCGCCTCGCCGCGGGGACGCGGGTGGCGTGCGACGCGTGCCACGTGACGCACGCGACCGACCTCGCGTGGGTGGACGGCGGCCACGGCGCGGCCTACGCCGCCGACACGACGGCGTGCGCGTCCTGCCACGGCGCCGACGGCGCGGGGAGCGCGCTCACGACCGCCGCCGCCGACCGCAGCTACCTCGTCGGCGGGACGACGTACCGCCTCGCGGCGGGCAGCGTCGTCGGGTGCGACGACTGCCACACGACGCACGCGACGACGAGCACGTGGGTCTCGACGACGCACGGGCCGCTCTACGAGAGCGACCCGCAGGGGTGCCGCGTGTGCCACGGCGCCTCGCTCGGGGGCACCCTCCTCTCGAAGACCGCCTCCACCCGCACGTACACGTTCGGCAAGGTCACCAAGACGTTCTCGTCGGGGACGCAGGTCGCGTGCGCGACGTGCCACACGATGCACGCCGTCTCGGACACGTTCTTCGCGAGCCACAACGACACCTACGAAAGGGACAAGACCGCGTGCCGGCTCTGTCACGGGCACACGCTGTCGGGCACCTCGCTCTCCGTCGCCGCCGCCGACCGCACGCTGCGCAAGGACGGCAAGAACTGGACGATCAAGGCGGGCACGAAGGTCCACTGCGGGCTCTGCCACTCCAAGCCGTAGCCCCGACCTCGTCCGCTCGTGAGCTCGGCGGGCGGGCCCGGCGGTTCCGCGGGCCGACGACGTCGGGGCGGGCAGGCGCCGCGCGGGCGGGGCGTCGGGCGCGGGGCCCGGGGCGACGGCGGGGACGGGCCCGCGCGGTGCGGGCCGGGGCCCGGGCCGGCGTCGGGCACGGCGGGTTGCGGTGGCGGCGGAACCCTCGCGGCGCGATCCTGACGGGCGCGAGGCCGCGGGCCCGCGACTCGCCGACGCCATGCCGCTCCCCTTCGCCGACCGCCGCGACGCCGGGCGACGACTCGCCGCCGCGCTCGCGCGTTGGCGTGGGCGGCGACCGCTCGTCCTCGCGCTGCCGCGGGGCGGGGTCCCGGTCGGCGACGAGGTCGCGCGGGCGCTCGAGGGCGAGCTCGACGTGCTCGTCGTGCGCAAGGTCGGCGCGCCCGGTCACGAGGAGCTCGCGCTCGGGGCCCTCGGGCCCGACGGCGTCGTGGTGTGGAACCACCCCGAGCTGCGCACGCTCGGGCTCGTCGAGCGCGACATCGCCCCGACCGTCGCGCGGGAGCGCCGCGAGCTCGAGCGACGGCTCGCGGCGTTCCGCGGTCGGCGCCCGCCTCCCGACGTCGCGGGGCGCGTCGTGATCGTCGTGGACGACGGCATCGCGACCGGCGCGACCGCGCGCGCCGCGCTGCGCTGGCTGCGTGGGCGAGGGGCGAGCGAGGTCGTGCTCGCCGTCCCCGTCGCCAGTCCCGACGCGGTCGCGACGCTCTCGCGCGAGGCCGACGAGGTCGTCGTGGCCGAGCCCGCCGACGACCTCGGCGCGGTGGGCGCCGCCTACGAGGACTTCGCGCAGGTCGAGGACGCCGAGGTCGTCGCGACGCTGCGTGGGGCGACCCCGTCCGCTGCTGCGGCGCCGGCGCCCTCCGTCGCGCGCGCGGTGCGCGTGGGCGTGCGCGGCACCGTGCTCGACGGCGACCTCACGGTCCCGTCGGGCGCGACGGCGGTCGTCGTGTTCGCGCACGGCAGCGGGAGCGGCCGCGGGAGCCCGCGCAACCGCGCCGTGGCGCGCGTGCTCGAGGAAGCGGGCCTCGCGACGCTGCTCGTGGACCTGCTCGACGCGCAGGAGGCGGCGCGGGACGAGCGCACCGCGTGCCACCGCTTCGACGTGGCCCTGCTCGGGGCCCGCGTCGTCGGGGTCGTGGACGCGCTGGCGGGGGCGGCGGCGACGTCGTCCCTGCGGATCGGCCTCTTCGGCGCGAGCACCGGCGCCGCGGCCGCGCTGCTCGCGGCGGCGGAGCGCCCGCGCGAGGTCGGCGCGGTCGTCTCGCGCGGCGGGCGCCCCGACCTCGTGCCATCGTCGGTGCTCGCGTCGGTGCAGGCGCCGACGCGACTGGTCGTGGGGGGGCTCGACGCCGAGGTCCTCGCGCTCCACCACGTCGTCCTCGGGCGGCTGCGCTGCCCGCACCGCCTCGACGTGGTCCCGGGCGCGTCCCACCTCTTCGAGGAGCCCGGCACCCTCGAGCGCGTCGCCGTGCTCGCCCGCGACTGGTTCCTCGAGCATCTCCGGCCTCGGCGCGGTTGACGCCCCCCGAGGGGCCGGGCAGGATGCCGCGCCGCCGGACGGCCGGCGCCGGAGGGCTCGCCATGGAGACCGTTGCGCTCGTGCTCGGGGCGATCGACGTCACGCACCTCGTCGTCACGCTCGTGATCGGCGGCGTCATCGGCTGGGTCGCGTCGATCGTGATGAAGACGAACGCCCAGATGGGCATCGTCGGCAACATCGTCGTCGGCATCGGCGGCGCCCTCCTCGGCGGCTGGCTCGCCCCGATGCTCGGCATCGCCGCGGCCGGCACGATGGGCTCCTGGCTCATCGCGCTGGGCGGCGCGGTGCTCCTGATCATCGGCCTGCGCTTCCTCGGCGTGCTGCGCTGAGCGGTCGCGCCCGCGCTTTCGGGCGCGAGGGACCGCGGTCGCGCGCGCTCGCTGCCGCGCTCAGCCGCACCCTTCGGCGAGCGCGAGGTCGAGCGTGCCGAAGATGCGGTCCCCGGCGTCGCCCACGCCCGGGCGGATGAAGCCCCGCTCGTCGAGACGGTGGTCGAGGACGGCGGCGATCACCGGCACGTCGGGGTGGCGCTCGAGGAGGCGGCGCGCGCCCTCGGGGCACGCGATCGCGACGAGGAACACGAGGTCGCGGCAGCCCCGCGCCTTGAGCTGGTCGAGCGCCGCGACGCCGGTGCCGCCGGTGGCGAGCATCGGGTCCACGAGGATCACGGGGCCCGCCTCGGCGCCCGGCGGCAGCTTCGCGTAGTACGAGATCGGGGCGAGCGTCTTCTCGTCGCGGCGCAGGCCGAGGTGCCCCACGCGCGCCTCGGGGAGCACGTCGAGCACGCCGTCGGCGAGGCCGAGGCCCGCGCGCAGGACGGGCACGACCGTGGGCGGGCGCGGGAGCGCGTCGCCGTCGGTCGTCTCGAGCGGCGTCGCCACGGGCACGCGGACCGTGCGCAGGTGCGCGGTGCCCTCGTAGCCGAGGAGGACGCCGAGGTCGCGCACGGCGCGGCGGAAGTCGCGCGTCGGCGTCGTCCTGTCGCGCAGCCGCGTGACGCGCACGCGCACGAGCGGGTGGTCCACGACGCGGAGGTTGGGGAACGCGGTCGGGGCGAGCGGCATGCAGGGATCGTAGGCGTAGCGCCCCGCCGCGCGCAGGGGCCGACGGGACGCACGGTCCGCGACGACGCCTCCCGCACCGGGCGGCCACCCCCGGTCCGCGAATCCTCGCCACGCTGCCGACGGCGCCCGACGATCGACCCTCCGCTCCCCCCGGGGGCGGGGAGGACCTCCATGCGCATCGCCGTCATCGGGACCGGGTACGTCGGGCTTGTCGCGGGCGTCTGCTTCGCCGACGCGGGGCGCGACGTCGTCTGCGTGGACACCGACGCCGGCAAGGTCGAGCGGATGCGCGGCGGCCACGTCCCGATCTACGAGCCGGGGCTGGCCGACCTGATGACGCGGGCGATCCGCGAGAAGCGCCTCTCGTTCACGACCTCGCACGCGGAGGCCGTCCGCGGCGCCGCCGTCGTGTTCATCGCGGTGGGGACCCCGGAGGGGCCCACGGGCGAGCCCGACCTGCGCTACGTGGACGCGGCGGTCACCGACGTCGCCAAGGCGCTCGACGCGCCCGGCATCGTCGTGCTCAAGAGCACCGTCCCCGTCGGCACCGCGAAGCGCGTCCGCGCCCTGCTCGCGCGCCACGCCCGCCACCCCGTCTCGGTGGTCAACAACCCCGAGTTCCTCAAGGAGGGGGCGGCCGTCGAGGACTTCCTGCGCCCCGACCGCGTGGTCGTCGGGACCGACGACGACGCCGCCTTCGAGACGATGCGCGCGCTCTACGAGCCGTTCGTGCGCACGGGCAAGCCGATCCTGCGCATGTCCAACGAGTCGGCCGAGCTCACCAAGTACGCCAGCAACGCCATGCTCGCCACCCGCGTCTCGTTCATGAACGAGGTCGCGCGGCTGTGCGACGCGGTGGGGGCCGACGTCGAGGACGTGCGTCGCGGCATGGGCAGCGACTCGCGCATCGGCTCGGCGTTCCTCTTCGCCGGCTGCGGGTACGGCGGCTCGTGCTTCCCCAAGGACACGCAGGGCCTCATCCACGTCGGCAAGGCGCACCGCGTCGAGATGCGCATCGCGCAGGCCGTCGAGGGCGTCAACGACGAGCAGAAGCGCCTGCTCGTCGAGCGCGTCAAGGAGCGCTTCGGCGCCGACCTGCGCGGGCGTCGGTTCGCGCTGTGGGGCCTCGCGTTCAAGCCGCGCACCGACGACGTGCGCGAGGCGCCGGCGATCGAGATCGCGCGCGGCCTGCTCGACGCGGGCGCGCAGGTGGTCGCGACCGACCCCGAGGCCCTCGAGACGATGAAGGTCGTGCTCGGCGACCGCGTCCGCTACGTCGCCGACCCCTACGAGGCGCTCGTCGGCGCCGATGCGCTGCTCGTCGTGACCGAGTGGAACGAGTACCGCGGCGTGGACCTCGACCGCGTCCGCCGCACCCTCAAGACGCCGGTCATCCTCGACGGCCGCAACGTGTTCGACCCCGCGCGCATGCGGGCCCTCGGCTTCGAGTACCGCGGCATCGGCCGTCCGTAGGGCGGTCACGGCGCGCACGCGCGGGCGGGCCACGGCACCCGCACGGGCCCCGGCCGTTCGCGCGCGCGACGGGCGCGAGGCGCGACGCTCGGGCGGAGGTCGAGCGCGCGACGTCATCGCGCGTCGAGCGCGGGAGGGAGGGCGAGCGAGAGCCACGCGCGGCTCGCGATGCGCTCGAGCAGGCCGCCCTCACGGCGCGCGAGCGCGTAGAGCCGACGTTGCGCGGCCAGCATGCGCTCCGCACCCGGTCGGTCGCCGCGACGCAGCGCGCGCATCCCGAGCCGGTCCCGCAGCACGAGCCGCGTGTCCACGCGGTCGGGCACCAGCCGGTCGGCCCGCTCGACCAGCGCCGCGAGCGCCCCCTCGTCGCCGCGGTCGGCCGCGAGCCGCCCGAGCCCCTCGAGCGCGGGGCCCGTGCGCGCCGGCGTCGTCGCCCCGCCGGCCTCGACGACCTCGACGAACCACGCCTCCGCCCCCGTCGCGTCCTCCTCGGCGCCCAGCGCCCGCGCCGCGGTGAGCGCGTGCGCGAGCCGGTCCGGGTCGCGCCACGGGCCCCGCGTCGCCGCCTGCGCCTCGGCGGCGGCGGCGACCGCGACCCGCCCGCCCTCGCGCAGCGCGCGCGCCTCCGCGGCGAGCGCCCGCGCCCCGTACGGGTCGGTCGCCCCCGCTTCGCGGCGCACCGCGCGGAACGCGGCCACGCGCTCCCGCCACGGCGCACCGTCGAGCGCCTGCGCCTCGCGCCAGCGCTCGCGGGCCTCGCGCGGGCCCGCGACCGCGCACGGCGACGACGCGAGGGTCGCCGTGGTGCAAAGGGTGACGAGCAGCGCCGCGGCGCGCGCCCGGCACGTCGGAGCGGCGAGCGGCGGCGGACGCGTCACGGCGGCGCCCCGTGGGACGGCGCGCGCGGCGGCGGCGCGGGCGGACGCAGGACGCCGTCGTGGACGCGGACGGCGGGCGCGTCGCCGGCGCGCCCCGCGGCGAGCTCGACCCACGGCGACGTGGGTCGGCCCGACGTCGGGGCCGGCGCCTCGGCGAGCGGCGCGAGCACGTGGCGCCACGGCCGGGGCGACGTCGGTCGCGCGACGGCGCGCGTCGTGGGGACGACGACGGCCGACCGGTCGGGCCCGCTCGCCGCGGGCTCGACGGCGCGGCCCGCGCGGAGCCCGGCGGCGAAGGAGAAGACGACGCTCGCCGCGAGCGCGAGCGCGCGGCGGGCGCGCCCGCGCGGCGCGGCGCGGATGCCCGCCGCGACGGCGGGAAGCAGCGACGGCCGCACCGCGACGGCGAGGTGCTCGCGACGCAGGCGGGCGAGCAGCAGGCGCTCGCTCGAGGCGACGTGGGCGCAGGGACGGCGGCGGGAGAGGGGCGAGGTCATCCGGCGGTCCTCCGACGGCAGGGGGTGGAACGGGCCGAGGGCGCGCCCGGGGCCGGCGCCGACGACGTCGCGACACCGTCGGCGCCGATGGGCGAGGGCGGACGCACCGAGCCGGGGCGGCCTGCGCCCGACGCGCCGGTCGTCGCGACGCCGTACGCCCGGCGCAGGAGCCGGCGCCCGCGGTGCAGGCGCATCTTGAGCGCCGAGGGCCGCAGGCCGAGCAGGCGCGCCGTCTCCTTCGGGCCGAGGCCTTCGAGGTGGCACAGCGCGATCGGGGCCCGGTAGCGCTCGGGGAGGCGCCCGACGAGCGTGCGCAGCTCGGAGCGGGTCTCGCCCGTCTCCGCAGGGCCGGGCGTCCCCGTCGGCGCCGCCCACTCCTCGGGCGGGCGCGCCGGCTCGAGCAGGCGTCCGGCGCGCGCGGGGTCGCGGTGGCGCTGGCGCCGCAGCCAGCTCACCGCGCGGCGTTGCGCCACGCGGAACAGCCACGCTTTCAGGTGCTCCGCGTCGCGCAGGCCGGGGAGCGCCTTCCATGCGGCGAGCAGCGTCTCCTGCACGACGTCGTGCGCCGAGTCCACGTCGCCGACGAGCATCGTGCTCGCGAACCGGACGAGCGACGGGGCGAGGGCCGCCGCCAGCTGGTCGAACGCCGCCGGGTCGCCGGCCCGAGCGCGTCCGACCGCGTCGTCGAAGGAAGGGTGCACCGCGCGTCTCCGCGGGCCCCGACGAGCGGGCCCACCCCCAACTCGCGCGAGACCGGCAGCCGGTCACACGCACGTCGGAGGCGAGCGCGGTTCCTTCCCGCCGGCCCTTCTACCGGCGCGGGCCCCGGGGCGTCAACGGCCGCCCGGCGCGGCGCCGTACCCCATGTAGCCCTGCAGCATCTCGTCGGAGAGGTGCTTGCGCCGGCCCGCGAGCAGGTCGCGCAGCATCTGGACGGCGGCGCGGAACCCCGCGTCGCCCTCCTCGGCCGCGGACGCGGGCAACGGCGCCGTCTCGCCGGGGTCGGCGGCGAGGTCGTAGACGCTCTCCGTCCACGACGGCGGCCGCGGCGTGAACACCGCGACGAGCTTGCGCGACGCCGTGCGGACGGCGAAGAGCCGCTCGACGGTGGCGCGGTCGGTCGGGTGCGGACGCCACTCCTGCGCGAAGGCCGGCACGCCCGGGGCGTCGGGGTTCGCGATCGCGCGGGCGAGCGGCCGGCCCGCGAGGTCGGGGGCGGGCGGGAGGCCCATCCGCTCGCGGACGGTCGGCACGAGGTCCACGAGCCCGACCGACGCCGCGACGGAGGCGCGCGGGAACCCGGGGCCGGCGGCACCGAAGGGCACGTGGATGCGCTCGTCGGTGAGGAACGCGGCCGAGCCGACCGAGCCGGGGCCCCGCTCGCCGAGGCCCTCGCCGTGGTCGCTCAGCACGAAGGTGAGGCGGTCGGCGGTCGGCGGGGCGGCGGCGAGCAGCGACGCGAGCGCGTCGTCGGCGCGGCGCACGGCGTCGCGGTGCGCCGCGACGGCCGCCTCGGCCTCGTCGGCGGGCCTGTCGCCGCGCGCGTCGAGCACGACGAAGGCGAACCACGGCGTGCCGGCGGGGCGCGTCGCGACCCAGCGGCCAGCCGCGGCGGCGGCCTCCGCGGCGCTGGGGGCGCCGTTCCATCCGCGGCCGAAGCCCTGCTCGAGGCCCGGGGCGGCGGCGACCGGCGCGCACGCCACGAATGCCGCGGCGTCGTAGCCCTCGCGGACGAGCACCTCGGCGAGCGTGTCGAACGATCCGACGAGCTCGACGCTCGACCGGCCCTCGACGCCGCCCATGTTCGTCTCGGAGGGTGCGTAGCCCGTCAGGATCGACGCGAGCGACGCGACGCTGCGCGCCGTGGGCGCGGTCGCCTGGAGGAAGCGGCTCCCCTCGCCGAGGAAGCGTGCGAACGCCTTCGCGTCCGGCTCGCCGGCCTTGGGCGCGACGTCGTCGAGGCGCGCGCCGACGAGGTCCACGAGGAGGATCGACGGGCGCGACGTCGGTCGCGGGCGGGCGACCGGCGTCGGGGCCGGCGGGGCGTCCTCACCGCCGCACGCGACGGTCGTCGCGAGCGCGACGAGGGCGAGCGCCGCACGCGCGGCGCGGTGGCGGCGAGCAAAGGCGCGTCCGAGCGGCCGGGGGGCGGTCATCGGCCGCATCGTAGCGGTGAGACCCGGGCCGGGGGCCGGCCCGGTCGGGGCCCGCGTCCCGGGTCACGGTCGCCCCGGGACCCGCGCCGCGCGTCGGGACCGCGGTCCCCGTCCGCGCGGGGCGGCGCCGCCACGGCGACGTGGGAGCGTGCGGTGCGCGGAGCCGGCGACGTGCGGCGAGGCGGGCCCGTGCGCGCGGCGGGTCACCGTTCGGAGAAGCGGCCTTCGCCCTCGCTGTCGCCGCGGCGGTGGAACGTCGCGACGTGCGCGCGGGCGCGCGTGACGGCGTCGGCGAAGTCGGCGCCGAGCGTGGCGAGGTCGCCGACGGGCTTCGGGTCGAGCTCGCCCGGGTCGGCGGCGAGGTCGAAGCGCACCTCGGTGACGCTCCCGTCGCGCGGGTCCCACGTGATCAGCACCTTCGCGGCCTCGGTGCGCACGGTGACGAGGCGCACGGTGTACATGGTGCCGTCGGCGAGCCGCTGGCGGCGGAAGTCCTCGGCGAGGACGGGCACGCCCGCCTCGCGGCCCGCGGCGAGCGGGATCAGCGAGCGGCCGGGCGACGCCTCGGGGACGGGCAGGCCGCACATCGACAGGACGGTCGGGACGACGTCGACGAGGCCGCAGGAGCCGCGCACGCGGCCGGCGGACATGCGGCTCGGCGCGCGCACGAGCAGCAGCACGCGCGTGAGCACGTCGTGGAGCCAGCGGCCGTGGCCGAGCGCGTCGTGCTCGCCGAACGCCTCGCCGTGGTCGGAGACGACGATCGTCGCGGTCGAGCCGGGCAGCTCGGCGCGGTCGAGGACGTCGAGCACGGTGTCGAGGTTGGCGTCGAGCAGCTCGAGCCCGTGGCGGTAGCGCGCCCGCAGCGTGTCCTCGGTCTCGCGGCGGCGGTCGGAGCCGAGGTGGCCCATCCACTGGTACGTGACGACGGCGGAGCCCGCGCGGTCGCGGCCCACGCGTGCGCCGAGCGCCTGCGCGAAGAGCGGGTCGGCGCGCCAGCCGAGGAGGAGGCGGCGGCCGTCCTCGCCGAGGATCGTCTCGTCGCGGACGATGCGCTCGGCGTAGCGCGCGACCTCCTCGTTGACGCGCGCGACGGCGGCGGGGTCGTCGTGGCCCTCGGGCGGGTCCTTGCGGCCGTACGGGTCGTGGGCGTCGTAGGTGTGGAGCAGCAGGAAGAGCGGGCGCGCGCGGTCGAGGCCGTCGAGGGTGCGGCGCAGGAGCTTGCGCGGGTCCGACATCGCCCAGTGCTCCTCGAAGCGCTCGAAGCCCTGGCCGAGGCCCATCTCGCGCGAGACCCACCCGCCCGCGGTCAGCGCGACCGTCTGGTAGCCGACGGCGGCGAGCATCTCGGCGAGCGTGGCGACGGCGGGGACGAGCGGCGAGGCCTCCATGCGGCCCTGCACGCCGTGGTCGGAGGGGAGGAGGCCGGTGAGCGTCGTCGTGACCGAGGGCGCGGTCCACGAGGCGGCCGAGGTGGCGTCCACGAACTCGGTGAACCGTCGGGCGCGCGCGGCGAGGCGCGCGAGCGCGGGCGGGCCGTCGGGCGTGGGCTCGATCGCGTCGCGGCGCACGGTGTCGAGGACGACGAGGACGACGTTGGGGAGCGTCGTCGTCTGGCGCACGCCCTCGACGAGGCGGCCCGAGCCGTCGTAGCGGCCGCGCGTCGCCGTCGCGGGCGCCGCGGGGCGGTCGCCGCCGCAGCCCGCGGGCACGAGGGGGAGCGCGGCGAGCGCGAGGGCGAGGATCGCGCGGGCGGCGGGGCGGGGGCGGCTCATGCGATCGACTTCGCGCCGCCCATGTCGAAGGTGGCGCGCTTGAGGAGCAGCGTCGCGTAGGTGCCCGGGCGGAGCGCGAACGAGAGGTCGAGCTGCACGCGGCCGGCGTTGAGGTCGTCGGGGGCGGCGGGGGCGACGACGAGGTCCTCGGGGCGGAAGAGGACCGGGCGGCGCGTGGGGCGGAAGTCCATCCCGAGACGGCGGTCGAGGGCGAGGTCGGCCGCGGTGACGCCGTCGGCGGCGAGCGCGGCGTCGAGGGCGGCCTGCCACGCCGGGTCGTCGGCGCGGGCCCGCGGCGACGGCAGGTGGAGCACCGCGTCGGCGAACGGCGCGAGCGCGCGCCCGTCGAGGGGGAACGGGAGCGAGCCCGCCTCGCCGGGCAGCGCGAGGCGCTCGGCGTCGGGGACGAGCGCCTCGATGCGCGCGGCGACGGCGCGGTTCCACACGGCCGACGCCCACGCGCTCGCGTAGAGGCGGCGTTCCTCGCGGTCGAGGGCGGCGAAGGCGCCGACGAAGTCTTCCGGGTCGGCGGCGAGGCGCAGGAACGCGGCGCGGGCGGGCGTGCCGGCGCACGCGGCGGCGGCCTCGGGCCAGCGGCCCCACGCGCGGGCGAGCGCCTGCTTGCGGCGCCGCACGGGGCCGCGGTCCTCGCGGGTGGGGGTGGCGACGACGGCGCGCAGCGCGCCTTGCGCGTCGCCGCGGACGAGCGCGAGCGCGGCGAAGGCGCCGCCGCCGCGGACGCTGCCGAAGCGCTGGTCGTCGAAGTAGGCGGGGAGGCCGTGCGCCGCGGCGTCGGCGAGGCGGGCGGCGACGCGGGCCGCCTCGTCGCGGGAGAGGTCGCGGAGCCGGATGCGGAAGGTGTTGCCCTCGAGGAGCATGCGCGACATGGGGACGTCGCTGCGGCCCTCGTAGGTGAGGCGGAAGGTGGCCTGCTCGAGGTTGCGCTTGGGGCCGCGCGGGATGGTGACCCACTGCGTCGTGACGGCGTGGCGGTCCTTGAGGCCGCCGAAGCCGACGTCGCGGGCGGGGACCTTCCAGATCCGGCGCACGGCGCGGAGCGCCTCGAGCGTGCCGACGCCCTCCTTGCGCAGGCGGTAGACGGCATGCTCGCCGCGGTCGCCGGCGCGCAGGCGCGCCCGCTCGTCGACGACGAAGTCGGACGGGACCTGCTTGACCTTCATCCGGCGGCGTCGCGCAGGGGGCTACGGCGTCCAGAGGATCGACGAGCGCTGCGGCGGGTCGTCCTCGCGCGGCTTCTCGGGGGCGGCGGGGGCGTGCCCGTGGTCGTGCGCGTGGCCGTGGCCGTGGTCGTGGTCGCAGCCGGGGCCGTGCTCGTGGTCGCTGCCGCCGGAGAGGGTGGCTTGGACGGCCTCCATCATCTCGACGTAGTCGGCGTTGGCCTGGAGCATGCGCAGGAGCACGGGGGAGCGGCGGACGGCCTCGGCGGCGGCGACGAGCGCGCGCTTCTGGTCGGGCTCGACGGGCTTGCCGGTCATCTCGCGCTCGCGGACGGTCTCGACGGCGTGCGCGTAGTCGGACTGGACGCGCTTGGCCTCGGCGTCGGCCTCGACGGCCGCGACGGCGTCGCGGAGCGCCTGGGTGCGCGCGTGGCCGGAGATCAGGTCGGCGAGCTTGCGGGCCTGAGCGAGGACGTCGTCCATAGGGGGCGAATGGTACCGCGCCCGGGGGCGTCCCACGCTCGCCGCCCCGCCCTCCCCGGGGGTCGCCCCTTCGCTGCCGCGCTCCGCCGCCACGGCGCCCGTTGGCGCTGACCCCGCGGTCCGGGGTCGGACCCCGTGCTCGGTGAACCCGGGGTCGGACCCCGTGCTCGGTGAGCGTGAGCTCCGACCCCGTGGTCGGTGAGCGGTTGCTCCGACCCCGTGCGCGGTGAGCGTGAGCTCCGACCCCGTGCTCGGTGAGTGCGGGGTCGGAGCACGTCGTGACCGTTCCGCGGCGGCGGAGGGGGGCGGAGCGGTGAGCGTGAGCTCCGACCCCGTGCTCGGTGAGCGTGAGCTCCGACCCCGTGCTCGGTGAGCGTCCGCTCCGACCCCGCGGTCGGTGAGTGCGGGGTCGGAGCACGTCGTGACCGTTCCGCGGCGGCGGAGGGGGGGCGGAGCGGTGAGCGTGAGCTCCGACCCCGCGCGCGGTGAGCGCGAGCTCCGACCCCGTGCTCGGTGAGCGTGAGCTCCGACCCCGTGGTCGGTGAGCGGTTGCTCCGACCCCGTGCTCGGTGAGTGCGGGGTCGGAGCAGGGGGTGACCGTTCAGCGGGAGGGGGCGGGGGCCGCCGGGGGGAGCGAGTGGAAGGTGAAGGCGCCGTCGTCGACGTCCACCCGCACCGTGTCGCCCGCCTTGACGTCGCCGGCGAGGAGGCGGCGCGCGAGCTCGTTCTGCACCGCGCTCTGGATCAGCCGGCGCAGCGGGCGCGCGCCGTAGACAGGGTCGTAGCCCTCCGCCGCGAGCCGCTCCCGCGCCCGCGCCGTCACGTCGAGGGTCAGCTCGCGCCCCGCCAGCGTGCGCTGCAGCCGCGCGAGCTGGAGGTCCACGATGTGGCGGATCGCCGCCCGCCCGAGCCGGTGGAAGACCACCGTGTCGTCGACGCGGTTGAGGAACTCCGGGCGGAAGTGCGCCTTGAGCGCCGCCGTCACGCGCGCCCGCGCCTCGTCCTCCGAGATCCCCTCCTCGGCCAGCGCCTGGCTCCCGAGGTTGCTCGTCATGATCACGACGACGTTGGTGAAGTCCACCGTCCGGCCCTGCCCGTCGGTGAGCCGCCCGTCGTCGAGCAGCTGCAGCAGCACGTTGAACACCTCGGGGTGCGCCTTCTCGACCTCGTCGAGCAGCACGACGGCGTAAGGCCGCCGCCGCACCGCCTCGGTGAGCTGGCCGCCCTCCTCGAAGCCGACGTAGCCCGGCGGCGCGCCGATCAGCCGCGCCACCGCGTGCTTCTCCATGTACTCCGACATGTCGATGCGGACCATCGCCCGCTCGTCGTCGAAGAGGAACTCGGCGAGCGCGCGCGCGAGCTCGGTCTTGCCCACGCCCGTCGGGCCGACGAACAGGAACGACCCGATCGGCCGCGAGCCCTCCGCGAGGCCCGCGCGCGAGCGGCGCACCGCGTCGGCGACGACCGTCACCGCCTCGTCCTGGCCCACGACCCGCGCCCGCAGCCGCTCCTCCATCGCGAGCAGCTTGCGGTGCTCGGTCTCGAGCATCCGCGCCACCGGGATCCCCGTCCACGCCGCCACCACCTCGGCGACCTCCTCGACGTCCACCTCCTCCTTGAGCAGGCGCCGGTCGCCGTGCGCCGCCAGCCGCTTCTGCGCCTCGTCGAGCCGGCGCTCGAGGCCCGGCACGACCTCGTAGCGCAGCCGCGCCGCCTCCTCGAGCTCGCCGCGGCGCTCGAGCAGCTGGCGCCGCTCCCGCGCCGCCTCGAGCTCCTCCTTGACCGCGCGCACCGCGCCGAGCTCGTCGCGCTCGGCCTTCCACTGCGCCGTCAGCCGCGCCTGCTGCTCCTTGAGGTCGGCGAGCTCCTTCTCGAGCGCGCCCAGACGGTCGCGCGTCGCGGCGTCCTTCTCCTTGCCGAGGGCGATGCGCTCCATCTCGAGCCGCGCGACGGCGCGGTTGCAGACGTCGAGCTCCTGCGGGACGCTCTCGATCTCCATGTGGAGGCGGCTCGCCGCCTCGTCGACGAGGTCGATCGCCTTGTCGGGGAGCCGGCGGTCGGGCAGGTAGCGCGCCGAGAGCCGCACCGCGGCGACCAGCGCCGCGTCGGCGATGCGCACGCCGTGGTGCACCTCGTAGCGCTCCTTGAGGCCGCGCAGGATCGCCACCGCGGCGTCGGGCGCGGGCTCGCCCACGTAGACCGGCTGGAAGCGCCGCTCGAGCGCCGCGTCCTTCTCGACGTGCTTGCGGTACTCGTCGAGCGTGGTCGCGCCGACGCAGTGCAGCTCGCCGCGCGCGAGCGCGGGCTTGAGCAGGTTGGCGGCGTCGGCGGCGCCCTCGGCGGCGCCCGCGCCGACGATCGTGTGCAGCTCGTCGACGAACAGCACCACCTCGCCCTCGGCCGCGGCGATCTCCTTGAGGATCGCCTTCATGCGCTCCTCGAACTCGCCGCGGTACTTCGTGCCCGCCAGCAGCGCGCCCACGTCGAGCGCGAGGAGCCGGCGGCGCTTGAGGCTCTCGGGCACGTCGCCCGCGACGATGCGCCGCGCGAGCCCCTCGACGACGGCCGTCTTGCCGACGCCCGGGTCGCCGATCAGCACGGGGTTGTTCTTCGTGCGGCGCGAGAGGATCTGCACCACGCGGCGGATCTCGTCGTCGCGGCCGACGACGGGGTCGATCTTGCCGCGTCGGGCCCGCTCGGTGAGGTCGGTCGTGTACTTCTCCAGCGCGGCGAACTTGCCCTCGGGGTTGGGGTCGGTCACGCGGTGCGCGCCCCGCACGGCCCGCAGCGCGCCCATCACCGCGTCGCGCCCCGCGCCGGCGCGCACGAGCGCGTCGTGGGCCGCGCCCGACCGCTCGGCCAGCACGCCGAGCAGCAGGTGCTCGGTCGAGACGTACTCGTCGCGCTGCTCCTTCGCGGCCGCCTCGGCGTCCTCGAGGACGCGGCGCAGCCGGCGCGAGAGCGTGGGCTCGGCGCCGCCCGCCACGCGCGGCGCGCGGTCGAGGTGCTCCTCGACCGTCGAGGCGACGGCCGCCGCGTCGGCGCCGGCCTTGCCGAGCACCGCCGGCACGACGCCGTCGGCTTGCCCGAGCAGCGCGACGAGGAGGTGCTCGGGGAGGAGTTCGGGGTGCCCCGCGCGGGTCGCGCGCTCGAGCGCGTCCTGCACGGCTTCCTGCGACTTCTGCGTGTAGCGGTCGAGCTTCATGGGTTCCTCCCCGTCCGGTCCCGGGTGCGACGCGGGCCCCGCGTGCGCCCGTCGAGCTCACCGACCGACGACGTCGGGACGGTGCCGCCGGTCCGGGGGCGACGCGGGGCCCGTCGGCGAACCGACGCGAGCCGGAGCGGGTCCGCGAGCCCCGTCCGGGGCCCGACGCGCCGCGGCGCTCGACCGGCGTCGTCGGCCGTGCGTCCGGCGGGCCCGGGTCGCGGGCCCGCCGGGCGACGCGCGTGCGCCTACTTGATCTTGATCGCGCGCGGCTTGACTTCCTCGCGCTTGGGCACGCGCACCGTCAGCACGCCGTCGGCGAACGTGGCCTCGGCCTTGTCCACCTCGACGCCCGTCGGCATCGTGATCGCGCGGTAGAACGCGCCGTAGCGCCGCTCCATGCGGTGCCACTGCTCGTCCTTCGTCTCGGTCTCCTGCTTCTTCTCGCCGGAGATCGTCAGGACGCCGTGCTCGAACTGGATCGCCACGTCCTCCTTCTTGAGGCCGGGCAGCTCGGCGGTGACGGTCACGGCGTGCTCGTCCTCGACGAGGTCGAGCGCGGGCGCGAGCAGCCGGTCGCCGTCGTCGCCGCGCAGCAGGTTGCGGCCGAACATGTCGTCGAACAGGCGGCCGAAGGTCGAGAAGGGCAGGAACGTCTCGGTCGGGTCGGTGCGGACGATCGCGCGGGTCATCGAAGGGTCCTCCACATCAGGTCCGGTGCGTCCCCTCGCGGGGGCCGCTCGGTCGGCGGATAGCGACCGGCGTGCCGATCGCGCGTTGCGTCACGGCGCGCCGCGTCGCACGCGCAAGCGACGACGAGAGGCCGCGTTGCGACGCCCCGGGAGCCCGCGCCCCCGGGATCACGCCCCGGCACGGGGCCCGGGGCGATGCCGAGACGGCACGGCGGCGGGCCACGGGGTCTGTCGGGACGGCACGGCCCGGGGCGGGGCCCGCGCGCCGTGGCGGCGATGTCGCGCAACGTTGCGCAACGGGGGCGTATCCTCCGACACCCCGGGAGGTCGGCCCATGCGCAGGACGACGTGGATCGTGGTGGCGACGGCGGTGCTGCTCGGCGGCGGCGCGCGGGCGCAGGACGCCGCGCCCACGGCGCCGGCGGGGCCCGCGCGGGACCTGCTCGACGACGCGCTCTCGCTCGCGGGGCTGGCGCGCGAGGACCTCGGCTGGCGGCCGCGCGGGACCTGGGACCGCTACCCGCAGGACGTGCCGTGGGCGCTGCGGCACGTGGGCGACCTCTTCGACCGGCCGCTCTCGGCGGTGCCGTGGGTGCGGGCGATGGGGGCGCAGGCGCGCGACCTCCTGTCGGCGCAGGGGCTCGCGTCGAAGGGCCCGCAGGGCGCGGGCGCGCTGATGCGGCTCGTGCACGACCTCGGCGTGCACCGGCGCTACGGCGCGATGCGCGCGTACTCGGCCAACCTCGTGGCCGAGCGCGTCCCGCTCGACACCGCGCTGCTCGACGCGCGCACGCGCGCGGGGCGCCCGACGTCGATCGTGACGTTCGGCAAGGTGGCGGACTTCCCGCGGCCCGTCGAGGACCTGCGCGCGGCCGTGGCGTCGGTCCCGGGGCCCGTGGCGCTCGTGCTCGGGCGGCTCGTCGAGGACCTTCTCGACGCGCAGGCGTGGGCGGAGCGCGCGTGGCGGCGGGTGCCGCTCGAGCAGCGCGTCGCCGTGGACCGGCGGCTCGCCGACGTCGGCGTCGAGGAGACGGACGCGCTCGACTACGAGCCTGCGTTCGACGACGTCGCGCGTGCGTGGGACGAGGCGAGCCTGTGGTACGCGGGGCTCAAGGTGGTCGAGGCGCTCGACCGCGCGCGGGCCGACCTCGCGACGGAGGTGGTCGCCGCGGGCCCCGCGCGCACGCGCGGGGTCCACGTCGACGTCGCGACGCCGTTCGGGCGCCTGGTCGTGCTCGGGACGGGCGACGACGCGCTCGACGTCGGCAGCGAGGGCGCGTGGCTCGTCGTGGACCTCGGCGGCAACGACCGGTACGCGGGTTCGGTGGCGGCGTCGACGCCGACGCGGCCGGTGGGGGCGCTGCTCGACCTCGGGGGCGACGACGTCTACGAGGCGACCGACCGTGCGCAGGGCGCGGGCTGCCTCGGGGTGGGCGTGCTGCTCGACGTCGCCGGCGCGGACCGCTACCGGCTCGCGGGGACGATGGGGCAGGGCGCGGGCCTGTTCGGGCTCGGCGTGCTCGCCGACCTCGGCGGCGACGACGAGGCGTTCGGGGCGTACTCGGCGCAGGGGTGCGGCTACTTCGGCGTCGGGATGCTGCTCGACGCGGCGGGGGCCGACGTGCGCACGCTGTGGAGCGACGGGCAGGGGTTCGGCGGCGTCGCGGGCGTGGGCGTGCTCGCCGACGGCGGGGGCGACGACCGCTACGAGGCGGTCGTGGACGCGAAGGTGACGGGGCGCCCGAGCTACCACACCGACGGGCGCGTGACGGTGAGCAACGCGCAGGGGTGCGGGATGGGGCGGCGGGGCGACGGGGCCGACGGGCACTCGTGGGGCGGGGGCGTGGGGTGTCTGCTCGACGCGGCGGGCGACGACCGCTACGAGGCGGCGAACTGGTGCCAAGGGTGCGGGTACTGGTTCGGGACGGGGTTGCTGTGGGACGGCGGGGGGAACGACGCGTTCCGCGCGAACGGGTGGGCGGGCGGGTCGGGCGCGCACTTCTGCGTGGGCGTGCTCGTCGACGAGGCGGGGAACGACCTCCACCGCGTCGCGCAGAACTGGGGCCCGGGCTACGGGCACGACTTCACGGTCGGCATCTCGTGCGACCTCGGCGGCGACGACCGCTACGAGGCGGGCGAGGCGGGGATCGGGTGGTCGATCAACCGCAGCGTCGCGATCCTGATCGACGCGGCGGGCGACGACGCCTACGTCTACGACCCGCCGCCGGTGAAGCCGCCGCCGGCGGGCGCGCCGACGCCGCCCCCGACGGTGCGGCGGCCGGGGACGGCGTGGTTCGACGCGCGCTTCGTCGACCGCTCGGGGACGACGCCGCTCTACTGGACGGAGAGCCGTTCGATCGGCCTCTTCGTGGACGGGGGTGGCACCGACCGCTACCCGTCGGGCGTCGCCGACGGCGACGCGTGGGCCGACGCGCCGACGAGCGACAACGGGCGGGCGCGCAACGTGGGGGTGCGCCTCGACCGCGTGGGGACGATCGACCTCGACCGCCCGCAGCCGCGCTGACGCGGCCCGCCGCTCCGCCTCCGCCCCGCCCCCGTGGTGGGTGACCGCCTGCTCCGACCCCGCGCTCGGTGAGCGCGTGCTGCGACCCCGCGGTCGGTGAGTACGTGCTGCGACCCTGCGCTCGGTGAGCGCCTGCTCCGACCCTGCGCTCGGTGAGCGTGGGGTCGGAGCAAGTCGTCGCCGTTCCGGGGGGGGCGGGGCGCGACGGCGGGAACGGTGAGCGCCTGCTCCGACCCCGCGGTCGGTGAGCGCGTGCTCCGACCCCGCGCTCGGTGAGCGCCTGCTCCGACCCCGCGGTCGGTGAGCGTGGGGTCGGAGCAAGTCGTCGCCGTTCCGGGGGGGGGGGCGGGGCGCGACGGCGGGAACGGTGAGCGCGTGCTCCGACCCTGCGCTCGGTGAGCGCGTGCTCCGACCCCGCGGTCGGTGAGCGACTGCTCCGACCCCGTGCTCGGTGAGCGCGTGCTCCGACCCCGCAGTCGGTGAGCGCCTGCTCCGACCCCGCGGTCGGTGAG
>JADZCA010000042.1 GCA_020851795.1 Planctomycetota bacterium
CGACGGCATGCGGCCGAGCAGCGCCGACACCTCGGAGCCCGCCTGCGTGAAGCGGAAGATGTTGTCGATGAACAGGAGGACGTCCACGCCCTTCGTGTCGCGGAAGTACTCGGCCATCGTCAGCGCCGTCAGCGCGACGCGCAGGCGCGAGCCGGGCGGCTCGTTCATCTGGCCGAACACCATCACGGTCTGGTCGAGCACCGCCTTGCCCGTCGAGCCGACCTTCGTCTCCTTCATCTCGAGCCAGAGGTCGTTGCCCTCGCGCGTGCGCTCGCCGACGCCGGCGAACACCGAGAAGCCGGAGTAGAAGCGCGCGATGCGCGCGATCAGCTCCTGGATGATGACGGTCTTGCCGACGCCGGCGCCGCCGAAGAGGCCGGTCTTGCCGCCTCGGGCGTAGGGCGTCAGCAGGTCGATGACCTTGATGCCCGTCTCGAACACCTCGGTCTTGGCGACGAGGTCGGCGAACGCGGGCGGCGAACGGTGGATCGGCCAGCGCTCGGTCGCCTTGGAGGGGGCGCCCTTGTCGATCGTCTCGCCGACGACGTTGAAGACGCGGCCGAGGCAGGGCTCGCCGACCGGGACCGCCACCGGCGACCCCGTGTCCACGACGTCCTGGCCGCGGACCATGCCGTCCGTCGAGCCGAGCGCCACGGCGCGGACGCGGCCGCCGCCGAGGTGCTGCTGCACCTCGCCGACGAGGCGCTCGGTGCCCGTGCGCTTCTGGAGGGTCACCTCGAGGGCGTTGTAGATGCGCGGGAGCGCCGCCTCGGGGAACTCGGCGTCGAACGTCGAGCCGATGACCTGGGTGATCTTGCCGACCGTGGGCATGGGGGAGGTCCTTCTCGGATGTCTCGGGCGCGCGGCTACTCGAGGGCGGCCGCGCCGCCCATGATCTCGGTGAGCTCCGTCGTGATCTGCGACTGACGGCTGCGGTTGAACTGGCGGCCCAGCGACTTGATCATGTCGAGGGCGTTGTCGGTGGCGGCCTTCATGGCCGTCATGCGGGCGACCTGCTCGGACACCGCGGCGTCGAGGAACGCCTGGAAGGCGCGCAGGCGCACCGTCCGCGGGATCAGGTCGGTGAGGATCGTGGTCGCGTCGGGGTCGAAGATCCAGTCGGTCGCGCCCGCGGCGTCGTCGGCGGCGGCCTCGACGCTGAACGGGAGGATCCGCTCGACCACCGCGCGCTGGCGCGAGGCCGACTCGAACTTCGTGTAGGCGATCGAGACCTCGTCGAGCTCGCCCCGGGCGTACGCCTCGATGAGCGGGCCGACGGCCTCGTTGACCTGCGCGAAGGTCGGCTTGTCCTCGAAGTGGGTCCACGACGTCTCGGGCGTCAGGCCCTGGTACTTCACGGCGCTGGCGAGCTTGCGGCCCGACACGAGCAGCCGCAGCGCGCGGCCGTCCGCGGCGGCCGCGCGCGAGGCGGCCACCGTCTGGCGCACGATGCCCGCGTTGTAGCCGCCGCACAGGCCGCGGTTGCTCGCGATCGCGACGAGGGCGGCGCGCTTGCCGCCCTCGCGGACCTCGAGCAGCGGGTGGCGCAGCGTGCCCGCCGCGGCGGCGAGCCGCGCGACGAGCTTGGCGAGCCGGTCCGTGTAGGGCCGGGCCGCGACCGCGCGGTCGAACGCCTTCTTGAACCGCGCCGTCGCGATCATCTGCATCGTCTTGGTGATCTTGGCGATGTTCTGCACCGCCTTACGACGCTTGAGGATGGCGCGCGGCTTGGCCAAGGGTGGGGTCCGTCGAGGGGGAGGGGAAAGCGGTTGGGGGGGACGGGCGCGGGGTGGGAGGGCACCGGGCCCGAGGGCTCAGCGGGTCAGCGGGTCAGCGGGGGTCGGCGGCCTTGCCCGCGAGGTACGCCTCGTTGAACTGCGTGAGGACCCGGCGCAGCTCCTCCTCGATGTCCTTCGTGAGCTCGCGCTTCTGCGCGAACGTGTCGAAGAACGCCTGGTGGTTGCTGTGCACGTAGTGGAGCAGCTTCGTCTCCCAGTCGCGGACCTTGTCGACGGCGATCGCGTCGAGGAAGCCCGCGCCGGCCGCGAAGATCACGACCACCTGGTCGATCACGTGCATCGGCTGGAACTGGGGCTGCTTCAGGATCTCGACCATGCGACGGCCGCGGTCGATCCGGAACTGCGTCGCCTTGTCGAGCTCGGTGCCGAGCTGGGCGAAGGCCTCGAGCTCGCGGAACGCGGCGAGGTCGAGGCGGAGGCCGCCGGCGACCGACTTGGCCTTCATCGCCTTGATCTGCGCCGAGCCGCCGACGCGCGACACCGAGATGCCGACGTCGATGGCGGGGCGCACGTTGGCGCGGAACAGGTCGGGGATCAGGTAGATCTGCCCGTCCGTGATCGAGATCACGTTCGTCGGGATGTAGGCGCTGACCTCGCCTTCCTGCGTCTCGATGATCGGCAGGGCCGTCAGCGAGCCGCCGCCGAGGTCGTTGGAGAGCTTGACCGCGCGCTCGAGCAGGCGGCTGTGGAGGTAGAAGACGTCGCCCGGGTACGCCTCGCGGCCCGGCGGGCGGCGCAGCAGCAGCGAGACCTGGCGGTAGGCCGCGGCCTGCTTGGTCAGGTCGTCGTACACGCACAGCGTGTGGCGCTTGTGCTTGTACATGAGGTGCTCGGCCATCGCGCAGCCCGAGTAGGGGGCGATGAACTGCAGCGGCGCGGGCGCCGAGGACGGGGCCGAGACGACGATCGTGTAGTCCATCGCGCCGTTGCGGCGGAGGTCCTCGACGATGCCGGCGACCGTGGACTCCTTCTGGCCGATCGCGACGTAGACGCAGACGACGTTCTCGCGCTTCTGGTTGATGATCGTGTCGAGCGCGATCGTCGTCTTGCCGGTCTTGCGGTCGCCGATGATCAGCTCGCGCTGGCCGCGGCCGATCGGCGTCATGGCGTCGATCGCCTTGATGCCGGTCTGCAGCGGCTCCTTGACCGGCTGGCGGTCGGCGATGCCGGGCGCGATCATCTCGACCGGCCGGGTCGTCTCGCCGCGGATCGGGCCCTTGCCGTCGATCGGGTTGCCCAGCGGGTCCACGACGCGGCCGATCAGGCCCTCGCCCACGGGGACCTCGAGCAGCGCGCCCGTGCGGCGCACCGTCTGGCCCTCCTTGAGGTCCTTGTAGTCGCCGAGCACGATCGCGCCGATCGAGCCCTCTTCCAGGTTGAACACCTGGCCGCGGACCCCGCCCTCGAACTCGAGCATCTCGCCGGCCATCGCGCGGTCGAGGCCGTAGATGCGGGCGATGCCGTCGCCGACCTCGAGGATCGTGCCGACCTCGGCGACGTCGAGGTCGCTGCGGAACTCCTCGATCTCCTTGCGGAGGACCGACGTGATCTCTTCCGGGTTGAATCGCATGGGGGGGCCTTTCGGGGGGGCCTAGACGTGGCCCGCCCGCTGGAAGCGGGAGCGCAGCTCGACGAGCCGGCGGCGGACGCTGCCGTCCGCGACGGTGTCCCCGACGCGCAGGACGGCGCCGCCGATCAGGGCGGGCCGCACCTCGTGCGCGAGGACGGGTTCCTGGCCGAGGGCGACGCGCAGCCGCGCGCGCCACGCCTCGAGGTCGGCCTCCGTCACCGGCGCCGCCGTCTGCAGGACGACGGGCACGCGGTGGAGACGGCGGTCGAGGATCTTGCCGTAGGCCTGCGCGGTCTCGGGGAGGGCCTCGAGGCGGCTGCGCGACAGCATCACCTGGAGGAAGTTCCCGAACACCTCGGAGGTCCGGCCCTTCGCCACGGCGTCGAGGGCCTTCTGCTTGGCGTCGCGCGCGATCGCGCCCGACAGGAAGAACGTGCGGACGTCGGCGTGGCGCGCCCAGACCGCGGCGAAGCCGGCGAGCTCGCCGCCGACCTGCTCGAGCAGGCCCTTGCCGTCCGCGGCGGCCGCGAGCGCCTCCGCGTAGACCGCGCCGAGCGTCCCGACGTCGCGCCCGCTCACGCCCGGCCTCCCGGCGCCTTGCGGGTGCGCTCGTAGGCGGACACGGCGTCGTCGACGAGGCGACGGTGCGACTTGGCGTCGAGCCGCTCGCCGAGGATGCGGCCCGCGACGTCGGTGGAGAGGGTCGCCACCTCGTCGTAGATGTCCTTGAGCGCCTGCGCGCGGGCGAGCTCGATGTCGCGCAGCGCGCGGTCGCGCTCGCGGGCGGCCTCGGCCTTCGCGTCGCCCTCGATGCGCGCCTTGAGCGCCTCGGCGTCGCGGCGGCCCTCGTCGACGATCGCGCGGGCCTCCTCGGTGGCCTTGGTGAGCCGGCCCTGGTAGTCGGCGAGCAGGGCCTTCGCCTCGGCGTTGGCCTTCTCGGCGCCCTCGATCTGCGCGCGGATCCCGTCCTCGCGGGCCTTGAGCCCCGAGAGGATCGGCTTCCACGCGGTCTTGGAGAGCACGACGAGCAGCAGGCCGAAGACCACGATCGTCGCGACGGCGACGAACCAGTCGACGGACAGGAGGCCGCCGCCGCCGCCACCGTGGCCTTCCTCGGCCGCGAACGCGGGCGCGGCGAGGACGACGGCGGCGAGCAGGAGGAGGACCGTCCCGAAGGCGAGGGACCGAGACATGGGGCGCTCCGGAGCGAGGACGAGACGAAGGCGGAAGCGGGCGCGGGGGGCGGGCGGCCGCCCCCCGTTCCCCGGACCTCCGCGACGGGCGTTACTGCTTCGCGAGCATGCAGACGACGAGGGCGAAGAACGTGAAGCCCTCGATGAGCGCCGCCGAGATGATCATCGACGTGAAGATGCGGCCGCCGGCCTCGGGCTGGCGGGCGATCGACTCGACCGCGTTGCCCGCGATCGTCGCGATGCCCTTGGCCGCACCGAACACGACGAGGCCGATGCCCAGCGCGAGCAGGCCGTTGACGCCGAAGTAGCCGCCGGCGCCCTCGGCCGCGGCGAGGACGGGGGCGAACAGGTTCACGAGCGAGAGGCCCATCGAATTGACTCCAGGGGGTCCGGGGAACGAGATCGGGAACGAACGGTCGTCGTCGGCGCGGACGGGCTCCGGGGCTAGTGCTCCGGGTGGACCGCCATGCCGATGAAGAGGGTCGCGAGGAACGTGAAGATGTAGGCCTGCAGGAAGGCCACGAAGAGCTCGAGCAGGCTGATGAAGGTCGCGCCGAGCACGGAGCCCACCGTGACGCCCGCCGACGTGCCCGAGACGCCGTCGGCGAGCAGGCCCGAGAAGCCGAGCAGGATCGCCAGCACGATGTGGCCCGCGATCATGTTCGCGAAGAGACGGATGCAGAGCGCGAACGGCTTGACGATCGCGCCCATGATCTCGAGCGGCACGAGCAGGAACAGCAGCGGCCACGGCACGTGGGGCGCGAAGTTCTGGCAGTAGTGGACGAAGCCCTGCTCGCGGATGCCGCCTACGTGGATCGCGAGGAAGGCGCAGATCGCGAGCGCGGCCGTGATCGAGATGTCGCCGGTCGCGGTGCCGCCGAAGTGGGAGGCGTGGCCGGTGACGGCGGTGATCAGCGGGTTGATCGGCAGCGCGCCGAGCAGGTTGGCGAACAGGATCAGGAAGAACACCGTCCACAGGAACGGCATGAACTTGTCGGTCGCCTCGTGCAGCACCGGGCGCACGACGCCGTCGCGCAGCGCCGACAGCACCGACTCGACGAGGTTGCGCATCCCCGTCGGCACGCGGTCCTTGTTGCGCGCGGCCAGCGGGAAGACGAGCAGCATCAGCACGCCCGCGACGCACAGCATCACGAGCGTGTTCGGGATCGAGTACCCGCCCACCTCGAAGAGCTTGTGCGGGAGCACGTGCGACAGGGGGTCGCCCGACGCGAGCACCGGCGGCACGAGGAGGGTCGGCGTCATGCGGAGGTCCCGGGGCGGCCGGCGGCCGCGAGCGAGCGGGCGACGACCACGAGCTCGAACGCGAGGAGGGCGACGTAGAGCACGCCCGTCCACACGAGGAAGACCGTACGGTGGGGGATCGACGTACCCCACAGCGCGAGCAGCACCGCCATCGTCACGAAGAGGCGGACGCCGAGCCCGATCATCCACGCCTGCGCGCGCGCCTCGACGGAGGCGCCGGCGGCGCGCGTCGTCAGCGGGAGGTAGCCGAGCACGGCGCCGAGGAACGCGAGCAGGGCGGCCGCGCCGACCGCGACCAGCGACCCCGAGCCGGCGGCCGCGAGCGTGGGCCACGCGCCGAGTCCGCACACCGCCGCCACGGTGGCCGCAGCGAAGCCGGCGAACCGGGCGAGGGAGGGGGTCACGGGCGTGTCAAGGCCTCGGTCGCGGGGCGTCGTCCCCGCGGCGTGGACTGTCGGACGCAAGTGCCTTCTTGATCAGCAGATACGTGCCGAGCACGATCCCGATCGCGGCGCCTGCCACCCGCATCCAAGGGGAAGTGCCCCATCTAGCATCCGCCCATGAACCTAGAAGGAAAAACAGGACGATCCCGGCCCCGAACTCGATGCCGATGCTCGACCACGCGGCCCACGTCCGCCAGGCCGACCGCGACGCTTCCGCGTCGTCCTCGGCGGCGCGCGGATCGGGGGGGCGGTCGCCGGTCGGGGGCGCGGGGTCCATGGCGCCACCCTACGGGCGCGAGGCCCGCGCGTCGCGCGGCGCACGAACCGGCGGCCCGGCTACCATCCCTGCCCGTGCAACCGTCCGCGCCCCCCCTGTCCCCGCGGGTCCCGACCCGCGGGGGCGCCGCGCCCGTCGTGCTCGCGGGCCTCGCCGTCCTGCTGCTCGCCGCCGCGGGCGCCTACGTCTATGCCCGGCGCGCGCGACCGCGCCCCGCGACGACCTCCGCGTTCTCGGGGCTCGACCTCCCCACGCCGCCTCCGCCGCGCCCGCGCCGGACGCGCCGCGCGCCCACGCCGTCCGCGACGCCGGCGGTTCCTCCGTCGTCGTCGGCGACCGCGGACGTCGCCTCGCCCTCGCCGACGGACTCCCCCCCGGTGAGCGTCGCGCCGCCGGCGCCCGCCGCGCCTGCGCCCGCGCCGGCGGACTCGGCCGCGGCGGGGGCTGCGCCGCCGGTCTCGGGTCCCCCGGTCTCTGGCCCCCCGGTCTCTGGGCCCCCGGTCGCCGTGGCCCCCGCGGTGCCGCCGCCGGTCTCGCCGGAGGCTCCCCCGGTCCCCACGGCGGAGACGCCGGGGGGATCGCCCCCTCCCGGGGGGGGGCCTCCCCCCGACGCTCCCCCCGCGGCGCCCCCCGTCCCGAAGATCGACCCCCCGGTGTCGGAGTCAGCCCCCCCGGGTCCGGCGGACTCGCCGGCGGCGACGCCGCCGCCCGCGACCGCGCCCGCCCGCGAGTCGGCGCCGACGGCCCCGCCCACGCCCGCCGACCCCGCCCCGCCGGAGGCGCCGCCCGCGCCGACGGCCCCCGCGTCCACGTCGCCGGTGCCGGCACCGTCCTCGGTCCCCGCGGCGCCGCCGTCGCCGCCCGCCGACGCACCCCCGACGCCGCGCGAGCCGGCGCCCGCGCCGTTCGCGGTCGTCGTCGCGGGCCCCGACGCGGCGGCCGTCGCGGCGGCCGCGCAGGCGCTGGCCGACCGCGGCGCGCTGCGCACGCCGCGCGCGCGGCCCTTCGCGATCCGCCCCGGCGCGTCGAGCGCGGACGCGGCGCTCTACGTGCGCGTCGAGCTCGAGTCGATCGTCGTGGTGGACGCGGTGGACCCCGCGCCCGGCGACGACCCGCTCGCCGACCTCGTCCCGCCGGCCGGGCTGCTCGGCGCGATCCTCCGCGAGATGCCGCTGCCGGTGGAGGAGGCCCGCCGCGCGCCGGTGCTGCTCGCGCTCGCGGCGCTGCTCGCGCGCGACGGGCGCACCGCGGGGGCGTTGCTCGCCGACCTCCCGCGCACGCCCGGCGTGGCCGTGCTGCGCGGGGCCGCCGCGCTCGTGCGCCGCGAGCTGCCCGCGGTGCACGACGCGGTGTACGGCCTCGCCGACGACCCCGCGCTCGGGCCCGTCGCGCGCGTGCTCACGGGCGCCGCGCTGCGCGCCGACGGCTCGGTGCGCGAGGCCGTGCGCGACTTCGAGGCGGCCTCGGCCGCGCGCCCCGACTGGTGGCCGCCGCGCCTGCTCGCGGCCGAGGCGTACGAGACCGACGACCTCGCGTTCCACGACAAGGCCGCCGAGGCCTACGCCGCCGTCGTCCGCGCGGCGCCCGACCAGCCCGCCGCGGTGCTCGGCCACGCGTGGTACCTCGCGAGCAAGGACCGGCCCGCGGCCCGGCGCCTCGTCGAAGGGCTGCTCGCGCGCCGCGACGACCTCGTGGGCGGCTGGCGACTGCTCGCGTGGGTGCGCGGCGAGGGCGGCACGTCCGAGGACGTGCGCGCCGCCGCGGAGGCGCACGAACGCATCGCGGCGCTGCGGCCCGACGACCCGCGCGCCTGGGGCGACCTCGGGCTCGCGCGGTGGCGGTGGGCGACCGCCGGCGGCGGCAGCCCCGCGCTGCGGGCGGCGGCCGACGCGTTCGCGCGCCAGACCGAGCTCGCGCCCGCCGACGGGCTCGCGTGGCTGCACCGCGGCGCCGCGGTGCAGGAGGCCGCGATCGAGACGCCGGTGGCGGGCGACGCCGGCCCCTTCCGCACGCGCCTGCTCGAGGCGCGCACCTGCTACGGCCGTGCGCTCTCGGCGTCGCTGCGCCCGCAGGACGCGGCCCGCGCGCAGTTCAACGTCGGGCTGCTCCTCGACTTCCTGCCCGCCTCGACGCCGGCCGTGCGCGACGTGCCCGCCTCGTCGCTCGACGCGTTCGCCGCCGCCGTCGCCGCCGACGCGTCCTTCGTGCCCGCCTCGTTCGCGCTCGCCGCGGCCCGCGTGGCGGCGGGCGACGGCGCGGGCGCCGACCGCGCGCTCGCCGCGGTGACGCCCACGGACGCGCCCGAGCTCGTGCGCGAGCGTGCCGTGCTCGAGGCGGCGGCGGCGCACCTGCGCGGCGACGAGCCGCGCGCGCGCCGGCTGCTCGCGGGGCCCGCGCAGGCGCCGACCGACGGCGAGCTGGCGCCGGCGCTCGCCCGCGCGCTGCTGCTCGCGGGCTACCCGCGCGCGGCGGAGTCGATCGTCGCCACGGGCGACGGGCCCGCGCGCGTGCTGCTGCGGGCGCGCACCCGCGCCGCGCTGCGCGACGTCGAAGGCACGCGCGCCGCGCTCGAGCGCCTGCGCACCCTCGACGCCGCGGCCGCCGCCGACGCGCGCACGCGCTACCCCGAGATCGCAGGCGTGCTGCCCGCCGACGAGGCCGCGGCCCCCGCGCCCCGCTGAGCCCGGATCTCCCACGAAAGACGAGGCGCGTCGTGGGCCGACCGAGCGGCGTCCCGCGGTCGGGGCCGATGCAGGGCCGTCGGGCGCGGGGTTTCACCGACGACCGCGTGTTCTTGGGACACGCCGAGGAGGTGAAACCCCGCCGGCACGGCGCTCGATCGCGCGACTCGCGTGTCCTTGCGCCCGACGGCCCGGCGCGGCCCCGACCTCGTCGGCTCGTGCGAAATCCGGGCTCAGACGTTGAGCAGCACGAAGCCGCGCGTGAACGTGTCGAAGGTGGCCTTCGCGGCCGCCTCGTCGGTCACGTCGGCCGCGCAGCGCAGGCGGAAGGTGTCGTTGCCGCGCTTGACCACGGCGACGAAGAACACCTGGTCCTTGCCGCCCATGCGGCCCTTGGCCGTCACGAGCGCGGCCTCGCGGCCTGCGACCTGGATGCGGCCGCCCGTCGCCTCGCCGCCGACCTCGGGGCCCTTGTAGTACTCGACGAGGAGCTCGGTCTCCTTGTCGAGGTCCGCTTCGGTCTCGTAGCGGTACACGCCGAGCACGGGGCCCGCGGCCGCGGGCGCGAACTCGACGAGGTGCTGCGTGCGGTCGGGGAGGCGCACGCCGTAGCCCTCGGGGTAGCGGCACGCGAAGCCCGCGACGTCGTCGCGGAACGCGTTGCCGCCCTTCGGCGTGAACGCCGAGCCCGCGACGCGCAGCGTCACGCTCTGCACCATGCGGTCCACCGACCCCGCCATGCGCGCGAAGAGCGTGGCGCGGGCCTGCACGTAGAGCTGGAACTCGCGCTCGCCCGCGAGGAAGAACGCGGCCTGCACGCGCCACGTCGTGGGCGGGGGCGGTGCGGCGGGCGGCGCGGCGCCGGGCGCGGGCGGGTCGGCGGGCCGCGACTGCGTCGCGTCCACGAGCACGCCGGGCAGCGGGCGCTTGCCCGAGACGGGCAGGTCGGTGATGCCGGCGACGGTGTAGCTCTTGTCGTCGGCGAAGGTCTTGGAGACCTCGGCGCGCAACTTGGGCAGCGTGACGGCGGTCGCGCGCCGCACGGAGAGGACGGCCGAAGAGCCGCTCTGCGCGTCGGAGAAGGTCGCCACCGTGGACCAGGCCGGCGTCGCGGGCGTGCCCTCGGCGAGGCGCCACCCCGACGGGCCGTCCACGGTGATGCCGAGGTCGCCGTTCTTGAACGTCGGGCCGGGCGGCGCGGCCGGCGCGGGCGGCGCGTCGGCGGCGAGCGCGCGCGGGGCGGGCGTCGCGGCGAGCGAGAACGACACGAGCGCGAGCGTCGCGACGAGGGCGATCCGACGGCGGGCCATGGCGCCGACCTCCGAGGGGGCGCGGATTCTACGCGAGCGCCCGCCCGGTCCGGGGCCCCGGCTCGGGGGCGGGTACCATCCGCGCCCCGTGCTGCCGGACCTGTCGATCCTCCTGTCGATCCTGCTGGGGCTCTTCGCGCTCTCCCAGTCGCCGTCGGGCGACGTGGACGTCCTCCGGGCCGTCGCGGGGACCGCGGCGGCGGTGACGGTGGTGCTGGCGCTGACGCGGATGGCGGCCGACCGGGCCATCGCGGCGGTGGAGGCGCAGGACGCCGAGGCGCTGGTGCGCGCGGGGCGGATGACGGGTCTGTGGCCGCTGCTCGGCTGGGTGACGACGCTGCAGGTGTTCGGCTGGGGCGACTTCGTCGTGGCGAAGGTGCCCCGGGCGTGGTTCCTCGTCCCCCACCTGCTCGTGTTCCTGCCCCTCGCGCTGATGGTCGGGGCGGGCTGGATGGCGGGACGGCGCGTGGAGGCGCGCTTCGTGGCCGGGGCCCCGTCGGCGTGGGGCGCGGTCCGCCGCGGGCTGCGCCGCAACGGGCTCGTGCTCGCGCCGCTCGCGGTGCTCGTGGCCGTGCAGGAGGCGTTCGTCTCCTTGGCGGCGCTGGGCGTGCCGGGGGTCAAGCGGCTGCTCCTCGTCCACGAGGCGTTCCCCGACGTCGAAGCGCTGCTCGTCCTCGCGATCATGGTCTTGGTCGGGTGGTTCGCGCCCGAGATGCTGCGGCGGATGCTGCGCACCCGCCCGATGCCGGCGGGGCCCGCGCGGGCCGAGATCGAGCGGCTGTGCGCGGCGCTCGGCGTGCGCTACCGCGACCTGCTCCTGTGGGAGACGGGCGGGCGGACGCTGAACGCGATGGTCGTGGGGCTGACGGGCGGCACGCGCTACGTCGTCGTCACGGACGCGCTGCTCGACCGCCTCCCGATGCCGGAGGTGCTCGCGGTGGTCGCGCACGAGGCGGGCCACGCGCGGCTGCGCCACCTGCCCGCGTACTTCGCGCTCAGCCTCGCGGCGCTGCTGTTCATGCAGTCGGCGCAGGAGATGCTGCTGCCGGTGCTGCCGGAGGGCGGGAACCTCGTGCTGGCGCTGGGCTTCCTCGGCTTTTTCTGGTTCGGGATGCTCGGCTGGCTCTCGCGGCGTTTCGAGCGGCAGGCGGACGTGTTCGGGGCCGAGCACGCCGGCGCCCTCTCGCCCGACGCGCCGCCGGTGGCGCTCGTCCCCGACCGCCCGCCGGTGCCCTACGGCGCGGCGGCGATGATCTCGGCGCTGACGCACGTCGTCGAGCACGCGGGGACGGGGCGCAGCCACCGCCACGGCACGATCGCGGAGCGCACGGCGTTCCTCGCCGCGTACGCGACCGAGGCCGCGGTCCGCGACGACCATCGCCGGCGCACGACGCGGCTGCGGTGGGGCGTGCGGGGCTTCGTGCTGCTCGCGCTCGTCACGACGGCGCTGCGGCTGCCGGTCGGTCTCGACCGCGGTCGCGCGGGGATGCGGTTCGACGAGGCGCAGTCGGCCTACGAGGACGCGTCGGACGCGCAGCGGGCCGGGCGTGCGGCGGAGGCCGCGGCGGGCTTCGCGCGGGCGCGGGAGGGCTTCCTCGCCACGGCGGCTGTGCGCGAGGAGCGGCCGGGCGACCTCCCGATCGAGGCGTACGCGACGGTCTCGCTGCTCCGCGTCGCCTACCTCGACCAGCGCGTCGAGGAGCCGGCGGCGCAGGCGCGGGCGCAGGCGGGGTACGAGCGGGTGCTCGAGCTCGCGCGGCGCTTGGGCGGGGTGCGCGGGGCGCTGGCGTCCTTCGACGCGCGCGTCGGGCTGGCGCGGGTGGCGCTGCGCGACGCGGACCGTGCGCGCGGGCTCGCGGCGGCGCGGCGGCGGCTCTCCGAGGCGGAGGCGATGCCGGCGATCGAGGCGGACGCGGCGATCCGCGAGGCGACGCTGCGGGCGTTGCGCGCGGCGATCCGTCAGTTCGACGCCGACGCGGAGGTGGCGGCGCAGGCGCGCCGCGACCTCGAGCGCATGAGCAAGCCCGCGCGCGACGATCTCTCTTGGCGCGAGCTGGCGTCCGACGCCGCCGCCGACCTCGCGCTCCCGCGCTGACCCGCCGGGCGCTCCGCCCCGCCCCCCGGGGCCCCTCCCGTCGCCCCGCCCCCCCCCCTCGAACGGTGAGCGCGAGCTCCGACCCTGCGCTCACCGACCGCGGGGTCGGAGCCGACGCTCACCCACCGCGGGGTCGTACCCAACGCTCACCGTTCCCGCCGCGCCCCCCCTCGAACGGTGAGCGCGAGCTCCGACCCCGCGCTCACCGACCGCGGGGTCGGAGCAGACGCTCACCGACCGCGGGGTCGTACCCAACGCTCACCGTTCCCGCCGCGCGCCCCCCCCCGAACGGTGAGCGCGAGCTCCGACCCCGTGCTCACCGACCGCGGGGTCGGAGCAGACGCTCACCGACCGCGGGGTCGTACCCGATGCTCGCCGTTTCGCGCGGCGCGCGCGGCGGATGCGGAACCGAGTCCCCCGGCGCTACGCGCTCAGCGCGCCCAGGCGTACACCCACGTGCGCTCGGCGGCCCGCACCTCGACGCCGTCGGCGGTCGCGAGCAACGCGAGCGGCCCGCCCGCCGCCGCCCCCACGCCCGCCATCGCCAGCGTCAGCGCCTGATCGACCCCCGGCCGCGCCGCGTACGCGCCCATCTGCGCGTCCTGCCGCGCCGCCCCCTCCCGCCGCGCCGCGCCCTCCGACGCCGGCCGAAGCACCCACGCCGCCGGCCCGCTCGCCACCGGATCGTCGCCCACCAGCCACCGCCGCGCGTCCAGACGCCGGTTGCCCGCGTCCGCGACGATCGCCCGGTGCCCCACCAGCCGCGGCATCTCCGCCCACATCGCCGCCGCGTCGCCCCCCTCCTCGACCGCCCACCGCACCGCCGCCGCCGGCGGCATCCCCCGCAACGACCGCTGCTCCGGCTCGAGCGTGCCATCCTCGACCGCCGCCGCCACCGCCCCCGACTCCGCCACCACCACCACGCCGCCGAGCGACCCCGCCCACCCGAGCGACAGCGTCGCCGCCCGCCCCACCGGCCGCCGCTCGACGAGCACCCACGCCGCCTCGCCCGCCTCCGCCCCCGTTCCCGCCACCGCCGCCCCGAGGTCGCTCCACGCCACCGCCACCGCCGGCCGCTCCCCCGGCGCCGCCGCGAACGCGCCGTCGAGCCGCGCCGTCGTCGGCTCCACCCACCGCGCGACCTCGTGCGCCACCTCCCGCTCGAGCAACGCGTCCGCGTCCACTCCCGCCCCCGCCGCGATCCCGCGCAGCTCCTCCGCCAGCGCCGGCGGCAGCAGCCGCGCGACCTCCGGCGCGTACAGCCGCACCGCCTCGCGCACCGCCCCCGGCAGCGGCCGCGCGAGGCGCCGCCGGATCGGCTCGGCGAGCAGCGCCCCGAGCCGCACCCCCATCGCCCGCGGCGGGCCCGCGACGACGACCTGCGCGAACGGCTCGCCCTCGCGCGCCTCCACCCGCCGCCCCGATGACGTCGCCGCCACCTCCGGATCGTCGAGCGGCGACTCCGCCGCGTCCGGCCCCCCGCACGCCGCGAGCGATAGAAGCAGCGCCCCCGCCGCCGCCCGCGCGACCGCGGCGATCCGCCCCCGGACCGCGGGCCCGCCGCGATCGTCGAACGCGCGGCCCCGCCCCGTTCCGACGCCCCCCGGTCGCTCGCGCATCGTGGACCTCGCTCGCCCCCCGGTGGACGACCGCCGTCCGGGCGCCCGACGGGGGGAAATCCCCTCCGGCTCTGGGGGGGTGTCGGGGTACACTCTACCGCTTCGAGCCGTTGACTCGCAACTCGTTGTGGCGTCACCGGTTAGGACGAGATCGCGCTGCCTAGCGAGAGGGCATCCTGCATGCTCGGTGAACGCATCCTCGAGACCAAGATCGAGGACGAGCTCAAGTCGTCGTACCTGCGCTACGCGATGAGCGTCATCGTGGACCGGGCGCTGCCCGACGTCCGCGACGGCCTGAAGCCGAGCCAGCGGCGAATCCTCGTCGCGATGCACGACCTCAACCTCGGTCCGCGCGCCAAGACCCGCAAGTGCGCCAAGATCGCGGGCGACACGTCGGGCAACTACCACCCGCACGGCGAGAGCGTCATCTACCCGACGCTCGTGCGCATGGCGCAGCCGTTCAACATGCGGACCCCGCTCGTCGAGGGGCAGGGCAACTTCGGCAACGTCGACGGCGACCCGCCCGCGGCGATGCGGTACACGGAAGCCCGCATGACGCAGGCGGCGGTGGACCTCCTCGCCGACCTCGACAAGGAGACGGTCGACCTCAAGCCGAACTACGACGAGACCCGCACCGAGCCGACGGTGCTCCCGGGGCTGTTCCCCAACCTCATCGTCAACGGCGCGTCGGGCATCGCGGTCGCGATGGCCTCGTCGATCCCGCCCCACAACGTGGGCGAGGTGTGCGACGCGATCACAGCGCTGCTGCGCAAGCCGTCGATCACCACGACCGAGCTGATGAAGCTCATCCCCGGCCCCGACTTCCCGACGGGCGGGCGCATCTGCGGGCGCAAGGCGATCCGCGACGCGTACGAGACCGGCCGCGGCAAGCTCGAGGTGCGCGCCAAGGCGCACGTCGAGAGCGGGCGCCAGGGCAAGCAGCAGGTCGTGATCGACGAGCTGCCCTTCCAGGTCAACAAGAAGACGCTGATCGACAAGATCAGCGACCTCGTCAAGGACGACAAGATCTCGGGCGTCGCCGACATCGTCGACGAGTCCGCCGACGACATCCGCCTCTGCGTGGTCGTCAAGCGCGGCGAGGACCCCGAGATCGTCCTCAACCAGCTCTACAAGTACACGCAGCTGCGCGACTCGTTCAGCGTGATCATGATCGCGCTCGTCGACGGGCGCCCCGAGCTGCTGCCGCTCAAGTCGATCCTCGAGCAGTACGTCCGCCACCGCAAGGAGGTCATCACCCGGCGGACGCGCTACCTGCTCGCCCGCGCCGAGGAGCGCGAGCACATCGTCGCCGGCCTGCTCAAGGCCATCGACATCATCGACAAGGTGATCGCGCTCATCCGCAAGAGCAAGGACACGCCGACGGCGAAGCAGGGGCTCGTCGAGCAGTTCGCGTTCAGCCCGCTGCAGGCCGACGCGATCCTGCGCATGACGCTGTCGAAGCTGACGGGCCTCGAGCGCAAGGAGCTCGAGACCGAGCACAAGGACCTGCTCGCCAAGATCGCCGAGTACAAGGCGATCCTCGGCGACGAGAAGCTCGTGCTGCAGATCATCGAGGAGGACATGGCGGAGCTCAAGGCCCGCCACTCGAACGCGCGCCGCACCGAGATCGCCGACGAGGCGGGCGACCTCGACCTCAAGGACCTCGTGCAGGCCGAGAACGTCGCGGTGACGCTCTCGCACGAGGGCTACATCAAGCGCACGGCGCTCGAGACCTACCGCAAGCAGCAGCGCGGCGGCAAGGGCATCATCGGCGGCGAGGCGAAGGAGGGTGACTTCATGGAGCACCTCCTCATCGCCAACACGCACGACTGGCTGCTCTGCTTCACCGACCGCGGGCGCGTCTACAAGGACCAGGTGCTCAACCTGCCCGAGATGGGGCGCTACGCGAAGGGGCGCGCGATCGTCAACTTCCTCGAGATGGGCTCGGGCGAGCGCGTGCAGGCGCTGCTCCCGATCCGCGACCTCGAGGACACCGAGCGCTTCATCCTCTTCGCGACGCGCAAGGGCTACGTCAAGCGCACGTCGCTCGAGGAGTTCCAGCACATCCGCCGCGGCGGCATCATCGCGCTCGGCCTCGAGGAGGGCGACGCGGTCGTCGGCGTGGCGCTGCTGCGCGAGGGCCAGCAGATCGTGCTCGCCACCGCCAAGGGCATGGCGATCCGCTTCGTCGTCAACGAGGCGGTGCGCCCGATGGGCCGCCAGGCGTACGGCGTGATCGGCATCCGCCTCGAGAAGAACGACCGCGTCGTGGACATGGCCGTCGTGGACGACACGGCGACGCTGCTCACGGTGTGCGAGAACGGCTACGGCAAGCGCACCTCCTTCGAGGAGTACCTGCGCGGCGGCGAGGCGCAGGGCCGCGGCGGTTCGGGCCTGAAGAACCTCTCGCCCGACCTGATCGAGCGCAACGGCGACGTCATCGCCGTCAAGCCGGTCACCGACGCCGACGACATCATCTGCATCACGCAGCAGGGCCAGACGATCCGTCAGCCGGTGAGCGGCATCCGCGTCATCGGGCGGTCCACGGGCGGCGTGAAGCTGATGAACCTCGACGACAGCGACCGTCTCGTCAGCGTCGCCCGCGTGGTCCACGAGGACGACGCGAGCGGCGACGGGCAGACGACGCTGCCGCTCGGCGGGGGCGACGCGAAGTAGCCGTCGGGGCGTCGGCCCCGACGCGCGCCGCACCGGCGGACGAGCCGACGGCACGGGCCCCGCGCGATCGCGGGCCCCGCGCCGGGGCCGCCGCGCGCCCGCGCCGGGCCCCGATCCGTGCAATGGACAAGGCTCAGGGCGGAGCCGCACCGCGCACCGGCCGGCGGGCCGCGGCTCGAAGGGACGTTTCGCGTCCCCTCGCCCGGCGCGCCCGGGCGGGGCTCTCGACGCGGCGCGGGCGCGCGCGGGTGCGGACGTCCGCGGGGGACGCCACCCCGCCGACGGGCGGGCGGCGCGACGCGACCCCGCTCGAACGGCCGCCGGGCCCCGCGGCGCGCGCGGGGCGGAGTCGCCGCGCCGACGCCGTCGGATCGCACGCGACGCGGGCCCGTCGGTCCGAGCGTCGGGCGTCGCCCCGGGCCCCGCGTCGGGGCGCGGTCCGGGGCGGCGCGTCCGGGGGGCACCTCTCGCGCGTTAGAATCTCGGAACTCGGGTCCCGGTGCGGGGCCCGTCCTGTCGGGGCACTGCCCATGCGCGTCCGCTGGCTCGCCGTCGTCCTCCCCGCTCTGCTCTTGGGCTTCCTGCGCGCGCCGGCGCGCGCGGAGGACGGGGGCGAGGCCCCCGCGGCCTCGCCGGAGGGCCCGACGAAGACGGACGCGGACCACGACTTCGAGTGGAAGCTCCCCCACGGGTGGGAGCTGCTCGACCCGTCGGAGAGCGACACGCAGGCCGGCTTCGTCGCGAAGGCCAAGCGCGTGGTCTCGCAGGGCGTCGAGGTGACGGCGTACGTCCTCGTGCGCGACGCGTCGGGGATCGACCTCGCCGCGGCGACGGCCGAGGTGACCGCGAACAAGAAGAAGGCGCTCCCCGACGCCGCCGTCGCGCAGGAGACGGTGTCGTGGGCGGGCGCCTCCGACGCGGTCGCGCTGCGCGTCGCCGGCAAGTCCTCCAACGGCAGCAGCGTCGTGTGGTTCGTGCGCGCGGCGATCGTCGCCGGCCGCTACCACCAGCTCGACGTGCGCTCGGTCAACGGCGCGCACGCCGACGTCGCGGGCGAGATCGACGCGGTGATCGCGGGCTACAAGACGTCGGCCGGCGGCGGCGAGGCCCCCACCGACGGGAGCGGCGGCGGGGACGCGACGGGCGCGAAGAGCCGGTTCTCGCGCCGCTACGAGAAGCTCGGCGTGACGTGGAAGCTCCCCGAGGGCGGCACGAAGGAGCTGCCGCCGGTCAAGGAGGGCGACGAGGCGCGCAAGTTCGAGTGGGGCTTCACGGGTGCGGGCAAGGGCGACCGCGACCGCGGCGACGCCGGGCTGGTCGGGATGGCGGCGCTGCTGCTCAACGGCGCGCCGTGCATCGAGGTGCAGTTCCTCACGCTCAAGGCGAACACGAGCGACCCCGAGCCCGCGAGCCTGATCCGCAACGAGGGCAACTTCGACAACCTCAAGCAGAACTTCGACGGCGAGCCGATCCCGAAGACCGACGAGGACACGAAGCTCGGCAACGCGCGCGGCGCGTACCGCGAGATGTCGGGCAAGTCGCGCCAGGACGGCCGGCCGCTGTGGATCCGCGTCTACATGACCACGCTGCAGAAGACGCTGTTCCAGGTCGTCGTGGTCGCCTACGACGGCTGGGAGCAGAAGGAGCGCGACTGGATGAAGGGCGCGCTCGACGGCTTCGCGTGGGACGACGCGACGGTGGGCATCCGCGGGCCGCTGGTCGCGCCGTTCTCGACGGCGTCGGGCCCGCGCTCGGAGTGGGTGGACCTCGACAAGAAGAAGCCGTTCAAGGGCGCGGCGACCTTCAACAAGCCCGTCGGCATGGGCGAGCTCAAGCGGTCGGCCGACCACAAGGGCTGGCTCTTCGCCGGCGAGGTGCGCAAGGGCGAGGCCTACCTCTTCGTCGGGATCCAGCGGTTCGACTCGGCGCAGTTCAAGGGCGGCAACCCGCCGCGCGGGCCCGAGTCGCTCATCGACGACTTCGAGGGCGAGTGGAAGAACAACGTCGACGAGCCCGTGACGCGCCCGAAGTCGGAGAAGATCAACAAAAAGCCCGACGCGTTCCGCGGGGCCAAGGGCCACTCCTACGAGTTCTCGGGCAAGAAGGGCGGGTTCCCCTTCGTCGAGAACGGCTGGGTGGTGACGGCCGGCAAGAACACGTTCTGGGTCCGCGCGCAGTTCGGCGGCAAGGACGCGGAGAAGCTGCTCACGGGCGACTGG
This sequence comes from Planctomycetota bacterium, assembly GCA_020851795.1. GTDB lineage: Bacteria > Planctomycetota > PLA2 > PLA2 > JAEUHO01 > JAEUHO01. The sequence goes on from JADZCA010000042.1 coordinate 19,146, forward strand.
AAGGACTTCGCCGGCTCGATCCGGTTCGAGTGAGGCCCGCCGCGATGCGCCGCCGTCTCGCCTTCGTCCTGTGGTCCGCCCTCGCGACGCTCGTCGCGGTCGCGCCCGCGCGGCCCGCGCGCGCCGAGAAGATCAAGGACGACGACGCGAACAACTTCGTGCTGAAGGTGCCCGACACGTGGTCCTTCGGCGACGTGTCGCCGTTCGCGGCCCACAAGGTGGTCGCGGTCGGCGAGCGGCGTCTCGAGGTCCTGCGCGACGGCACGACGAAGGGGACGGGCCAGGGCGGCCGCCTGATGCTGTCGGTGCAGGACGCGCCGGCGACGCTGCCCGCGGACTACGCGGCGTGGATGTACGACTGGCAGGTCCTCGAGGCGCAGGCCGCGAAGATGGACCCGGTGACGGAGGAGGTCTCGAAGAAGATCGACGACCTCCGCACCAAGCTCGACGACGCGCTCACGGCGCTCGCGGGCGCCCCGGGGACCGCCGACCTGCTGATGTCGCGCTGGTCGAAGGACCCCGCGACGTGGCCGCCGGTGCAGAAGGCGGCGGGCGAGAAGATCGGCGGCGTGCCCGCGGCGAAGCTGACGGTGGAGGCGCCGGCGGCCAACCTCTCGGGCAACGACGCGCCGTGCAAGGCGCGCATGTTCGTCTGGGTGCTGCGCAAGAAGCTGTACCGGCTCGCGCTGTGGGGCTGGACCACGCCGGGCGACCGCGAGCAGGTCGGCGCCGACCTCGACGAGATCGAGCTGACCTTCGAGCACGGCAAGACCGAGGAGGTCCAGCCCAAGCGTGCGGCGACCGACGCGCCCGCGGGCCCCGACCCCGCGGAGGCGCCGGTCGCGAAGGACGGCGACGCGGGCGAGCGCAAGCCGGTCAAGGACCTCGCGTTCGCCTTCGAGGTCGTCAAGCCCGTGAAGTTCAAGAGCAAGGAGCTCGACCGCAGCACGAAGGAGGACCGCAACACCGCCTTCTCCTTCACGGCGCAGGCGGGCGGGGCCGACGCGATCGTGGACTGCCTCGCGTACCAGGTCACGGGCACGGGCGCGACGGCGTTCGAGATCCCCGACTACCTCAAGGGCCTGTGGACGGGCTTCGTCAAGGCGCACCCCAACGGCAAGCTCGAGACGTGGCCCTTCCCGCCCTACACCGAGAAGGGCGGCTTCCTCCAGCTCCCTGACTCGGGGAAGAAGAAGGAGGTCAAGCGGCCCGCCTCCGAGAAGGACCTCGACGCGTCGGTCTCCGACATGGAGCGCGTCGGCGTGGCGAGCGAGGGCAAGGGCGTCAAGATCGGCGGCGTGAAGGTCAAGGAGACGTGGCGCTGGATGATGAAGGGCCTGCTCGACCGGGTCGGCGAGGACGTGCAGGCGCACTACACGTTCTCGACGGGCGAGCGCACCTACGTCCTGCGCGTGACCGCCCGAGGCGGCGGCTTCGACCGGTTCAAGCCGGAGATCGCCGAGATCCTCAAGAGCTTCCGCCTGATCGAGAGCAAGTGAGCCGGCGACCCGAGCGCGCGTGGACGCCCCCGCCCGCACCCGCCGCCTGACCGACGACCTGCCCGGGCTCGGGGGCCGCATCCGCGCGGTCCCCGAGGACTTCGTGGTCGAGGAGGTCCCGCTCTACGCGCCGCTCGGCGACGGCGAGCACGTCCACTTCGTGCTCGAGAAGCGCGGCATCTCGACGTTCGAGGCGCTGATGTGGCTCAGCAAGGCCATCCACGTCTCGGAGCACTCGATCGGCTACGCGGGGCTCAAGGACGCGGGCGCGGTGACGCGCCAGACGATGAGCGTGCACCGCGTGCCGGTCGAGCGGGTGCTCGCCGTCGCCACGCCCAAGCTCCGCGTGCTGTCGGCCGCCCGCCACCCGCAGCGCGTCCGCATCGGCCACCTCGAGGGCAACCGGTTCACGATCCGCATCCGCGGCGCGGACCTCCGTCGGCTCCCGGCGGCGCGCGAGGCGCTCGCGCGGATCGTCGCGCGGGGCATGCCCAACGCGTACGGGGCGCAGCGCTTCGGGCTCAAGCAGGACGGCCACCTCGTCGGGCTCGCGCTGCTCCGCGACGACCACCGCGAGGCGCTCGCGCACCTGCTCGGGCGCCCCCACCGTCGCGAGGGCGACAGCCGCGTGCAGCGGGCGCGGGAGGCGTACGACGAGGGCGACCTCGAGCAGGCGCAGGCGCTGTGGCCGATGAAGCACCGCGTGCAGAAGCGGGCGCTCGCGGCCCTGCTGCGCACCGACGACCCGCGCGCCGCGTTCGCGGCGCTGGGCAACCGCGCGCGGCGCATCTACCTCTCGGCGTGGCAGTCGTGGGTGTTCAACCGCTGTCTCGACGCGCGGCTCGCCGGGGGCAGCTACGACCGGCTGATTGCGGGCGACCTCGCGTGGCAGCACGGGTCCGGCGCGATGTACCGCGTGCGCGACGTCGCCGCCGAGGCGCCGCGCGCCGCGCGATTCGAGGCGTCGCCGACGGGCCCGCTGCCGGGCTACGAGCTGGTCGCCCCGACCGACGACGCGGCGGCGATCGAGCGTGCGGTGCTGTCGGAGGAAGCGGTGGACGACGCCGCGTTCCGCGCGCCCCACGTCCGCGTCCGCGGCGCGCGCCGTCCCCTGCGGGTGCCCGTCGCCGACGCGTCGATCGCCGCCGAGGGGGCGGACGCGGTGCTGCTCCGATTCACGCTCCCCCCGGGGTCGTTTGCGACGGTGCTGCTGCGCGAGCTGATGAAGAACGACACGGCGGTCGAGGGCTCGGGGCCGCTCCCGCCGCAGATCGGGCGGGGCGCGCCGTCGGGCGACGCCTTCGCGCCGACGCCCGGCGCGGTCGCCGCCGTCTCCGCGGGTTCCGTCGCGGACGACGCGACCGCGGGTTCGCGCGGCGCGGGAGGGGCGGATGCCTCCGTCCCGCCGTCGGACGACGGTCTTCCCGACGACGGCTTCGACCTCGGCGACGACCCCGGCGCCGAAGGCGACCTCGACGACGACGCCCGCTGAGCGGGCGCCCCTCGCCACCCGTCACACGAGCGCCTCCTCCGCTCCCGCCGCGCCCGCGGCGCCCCCACCACCCGCTCCGCTCCGACGGCGAGCGCGAGCTCCGACCCTGCGCTCACCGACCGCGGGGTCGGAGCAGCCACTCACCGACCGCGGGGTCGTACCCAATGCTCACCGTTCCCGCCGCGGCCCCGCCCCCTCGAACGGTGAGCGCGAGCTCCGACCCTGCGCTCACCGACCGCGGGGTCGGAGCAGACGCTCACCGACCGCGGGGTCGTACCCGATGCTCACCGTTCCCGCCGCGGCTCCGCCCCCCGCGAACGGTGAGCGCGAGCTCCGACCCTGCGCTCACCGACCGCGGGGTCGGAGCAGCCACTCACCGACCGCGGGGTCGTACCCAACGCTCACC
>JADZCA010000043.1 GCA_020851795.1 Planctomycetota bacterium
AAAGACGAGGCCCGTCGGGCGCCGATCGCACGTCAGGCCCCCGTCGGGGCTCGCGGATTGCGCCCGGGCGCGCGTCGGACGCGACGACGGCGTGTTCTGGCACCACGTCGAGGAGCGGACGACGCGCGGCGACGCGCATCGAATCGCCGACGGGCCCCACCTCACGCCCGGGCGCAAGACGCCGCCCCGACCTCGTCGGCTCGTGAATTCGGCGGGCTAGAGCCTCGCGAGGTCCTTGGCGTTGGGGAGGTCTTCGAGGCTCGCGAGCCCGAACACCTCGAGGAACCGCGTCGTGGTCGCGTACAGCAGCGGGCGGCCCGGGTGGTCGCTGCGCCCGGCGACCTTGAGCAAGCGGCGCTCGAGCAGCTGACGGAGCGCCTCGCCGCACTGCACGCCGCGGATCCGCTCGATCTCCACGCGCGCGACCGGCTGCTTGTAGGCCACGATCGACAGCGTCTCGAGCAGCGACGTGGAGAGGCGGTCCGACGGCGGGCGACGCCAGAGCCGCCGCACGTACTCGGAGAACTCGGGCCGCGTGACGACGCGATGGCCGCCCGCCACGTCCTGGATCTCGACCGGCAGGCCCGCGTCGCGCCAGCGCGCGCGGATCGCGGTCAGCACGTCGCGCACGGGCAGCGCCGAGGGCAGCCCGAGGAGGTCGCGGATGCGCTCGGCCGACAGCGCCTCGCCGGAGGCCAGGAGCACCGCCTCGACGGCGCCCTCGAGGCGCTCGGGCGGCGGCGGGGTGGGCGGCGCCTCGCCGCGACGACGGCCACCGGCCTTCGCCTCCGACGCCTCGTCGGCCGCGTCCTGCGCGGCGGCCTCCGCGTCGGTCGCGTCGCCGACGGGCGGCGCCGCCGGGTCGGCAGGCGTCGGGTCGGCGGGCGTCGGGTCGGCGGGCGTCGGGTCGGCGGGCGTCGGGTCGGCGGGCGTCGGGGCCGCGGTCGGGTCGACGGGGTCGGGCTCGGGGGCCGGGTCGCCGTGGGAGACGTCGCGCATCACGGTCGCCACCCTACCGTCCGCCGGGACGGTCCGAAAGCACGGTCCCGTCCGGCCCGAAGACGCGGACGCCGTAGGCCGCGCGCGTCCGCGCGCGCCACCGCTCGTACTCGGCGCGCCCGAGCGGGTTCCTCGCGAGGTCCTCCTCGAGACGCGGCAGCAGCGTCGCGGGCGCCCCCGTCCACGGGGCGAGGCGGTCCACCACCTTGTAGAGGTGCCACTCGACGCCCGAGGCGAGCTTCACCTCGAGCGGGCCGACCACGGTGCCCGGCGCCGCCGCGAACAGCGCGTCCTCGAGGTCGGCGCGTCCGAGGTCTCCGCGCCCCACCGGCGGGATCACGCCACCGGCCGACTTCGACGGGTCGGTGGAGGTCTCGAGCGCGACGAGGCTGAAGTCGGCGCCGCGGTCGAGCTTCCCGCGCACGGCGTCCGCCGTCGCGCGGTCGGCGACGACGATCACCCGCGCCACGACCTGGTCGCGCAGGCGCGAGGACAGCCGGGCGACGCGCTGCAGCGCGAGGTGGACCGTCAGGCGCGGCCGCAGCACGTCGCGCCGCCACGTCGCGACGTCGAAGCCGTAGTAGGACCGCACCGACGCCTCGAGGTCGGTCCCGTCGCCGAACCGCGCGCGGAGCTGCTCGCGCCGCGCCGCCACCTCGCCCTCGACGGCGGCGTCGAGCGCGGCCGGCGGGACGACGACGCCGAGCCGTTCGGACTCGAGGCGCACGATGCGCTCGTCCACCAGCTCGTCGACGGTCTCGAGCCAGCGCTCGCGGGACCGGTCGAACAGGAAGTCGGCGAACTCGTCCTTGGTGACGCGCGTCCCCCCCACCGCGGCGACGGGCGCCGGCGGGTCGCTCCTCGGGCCCCCGGAGAACGAGGGACGCCGCGCCCCGTGGGCGCACGCGACGAGCACGACCGCGGCGAGCGCGGCGGTCGGGAGCGCTGCGCGCGTCACCGGCTCAGGAACTTCGCCCACGCGTTGCGGGCGGCCGAGCACGACGCGGGCTTGCGGACGTTGCACGTCGTGATGTCGGGGTCGCGCACGCCGGGCCACATGCCCTTGAGCATGCCGTCGGCGAGCCCGCGCACGAAGACGTCGTTGTCCACGAGCAGGCTGAGCACCTTGTTGCTGAACTTGGCCCGCGGGCGCGCCATGCCCTTGCCGACCGCGTCGAGATCGGGGTCGTGGCGCAGGGCCTGGTCCCACGTGATCGCGCCGGCGGCTTCCTCGCGCACCTCGGGCGGCGCGCCGTCGTCCTTGATGATCTTGAGGATCGCGTCCACGTCGATCGCGCGTCCGCGGTCGGCGAGCTGCTCGGGCGTGTACTTGCGGTAGGCGCGCACCAGCGCCGCCCGCGCGTCCACCTTCGCCTCGGCGACGAGCGCGTCGAGCCGCTTCTCGGCCGCGGTGACGAGGTCGCGACGGTCCGCCGCGCGCCGGGGCGGCGCCGCCAGCGAGATCGTGGCGACGGCGACCGGGACGAGCACGGAGAGCGCGACGAGGGCACGACGCATGGACCCGATCCTACCGCAGCCTCGGCCCCGGGCGCACGCGACGGCGCGGGCCGCCCCGGGGCACGTCACGCCCCGGTGGACCCGACGGCGCCGCGTCCGCGGTCCGGTCCGGTCGCACTTCGACCGGGGCGCGCTCCCCGCGCCGATCCGCCGTCGTCGCGCACACGGCGACGGCCCCGTCCGCCTCCGCCCCGTAGGAGCCCGCCGAGCTCACGAGCCGACGAGGTCGGGGCGGCGGCTTGCGGCCGAGCCTGACGCGAATCCCATCGGCGACTCGACGCGCGTCGCCGCGCGTCGTCCGCTCCTCGGCGTGGTCCCAGAACACGCGGTCGTCGCGGCCGACGCGCGCCCGGGCGCAATCCGCGCGCCCCGACGGGGGCCCGACGTGCGATCGGCGCTCGACGGGCCTCGTCGTTCGTGAGCTCGGCGGGCTAGCGGTAGCGCAGCTCGAGGTCGAAGCGGGCGCCGGCGCAGCGGTCGCAGAGCGTGGTCGCCGAGAGCCCGTTCGTCATCGTGAACGAGAGCGTGCCGTCGCCCTGGCAGCGGTCGCAGAGCTTCTTGCCCTTCTTGGGGTCCACCTCGAAGAGGCCGGACTTCTCGACGAACACCGCCCACCAGAACTCGCGACGCTCGTCGGTGGTGAGCTTGCGCCACCAGTCGTCGCGGCTCGGCGGCTCGGGGAGCTTGAGCACCGGCGCGGGGCCGCCGCCCTTGTTCTGCTGCGGCTGCTGCTTCACGCCGGTCTTCGGGAGGATCTTGGGCGGCTCGACGAAGCGCGTGCCCGAGCCGTACTTCGCCGTGCGCCACGACTTCTTCGGGCGGCCCTCCCACAGCGCCTTCGCCTCCTCGGGCGTCACGGCCGGGTCGGACTTCTGCAGCTCGGCGAGCAGGGCCCCCAGCGCCTCCTCGAGGCACTCCTTGCGGATCCAGCCCTGGATCGTGTTGAACTCGGCGTCCTTGGGCGCGACCCGCTTGCGGATCAGCTCGCGGACGATCACCTCGAAACGGCGGCCGGCGAGCGCCGACAGCGCCTTCGTGCGACGGTCGGCGAACTCGGTCTTCAGGGTCTCGAGCTTCTTCGTCACGGCCTCGCCGGCCGAGGGGTGCTTCGCCGCGAAGCCCTCGATGCCCTCGCGCACGCGCTTCCACTGCTCGGCCGACATGGCCATCTTGAGCGCGTTGAGCGTGTCGAGGGCCTCCTTGTCGCGGAGGATCGCCTCGACGCGCGTCGCGCCCTCCTGGGCGATCTTGCGGTTGAGGAACGTCTCGTCCACGGCGGCGTTCTCGTACGCCTCCTTCGCCGCGGCCCACGCGCCCACCGCCTCGCAGAACTGGGCGAGCTGGAGCCACGTGCGGGCGTCCTGCGGCGAGAGCTCGTTCTTCTTGACCTCGGCGAGCTCCTCGGGCGGGTAGACCTCCTGCGGGTCGCACTCGCCCTTCTCGCGTTCGACGACACGCTCCTTGCGGACCTGGAGCGGCTCCTTCTGGCTGCGGTTGCGCAGGAAGACGACCCCGCCCTCCTCCTTGACGACGACCCCCTTGACCTGCACCACCGAGCCGTCGTCGAGCTTGTACGAGAGGATGTCGCACGGGATCGTGACGTCGCCGACCGTCCCGAGGTGGAGGACCTCCTGGAGCCGGGCGGCGTCGCCCGGGTCCACCGCGCCCCACGCGATCTCGCGCTCGGCGCCGGCGAGGTAGTCCTCGACGACGAGCACCTGCTCGTTCGTGCGCTCGCTGACCACGCGCCCCTTGACGGTCTCGCCCGTGCGGAGCCGGATGACGTCGCCGCGGGCCACGCCCGGGGCGAGGAGGAGCGCGAGGGCACACAGGATCGGGAGGGTCGTTCGGGACATGGGGTCCTCCGCTCAGCGGTCGGCGTCGTGCACGTTGCGGAACAGGAACATCGGGGGCAGCTTGCCGCGGGGGATCTCCTGCCCGCGGAGCGAGATCGAGGCCAGCGCGACCCACGAGGCGTCGCCGTTGGGGCTCCGCTGGAAGCGGACCGTCACGGTGAAGCCGGTCTGGGAGGTGGGCGCGTCCACGAGCGGCGCGGGCGGCACGTCGGCGGCCGCCGCGTCCACCGAGCCCTGGGCCATCATGCGCGCCTCGGTGCGCACGAGGTCGAGCTTGGCCTCGACGTCGCGCTCGACGCGGTGCGCCACGGCGAGCGTGAACACCGAGAGGATGCTGACGCCGCCCACGAGGAGCAGCGCCATCGCGATCATCACCTCGAGCAGGGTGAAGCCGCGGCGGGAGCGGGCGGGCGCGCGCGTCATCGCCTCCTCGTGTAGCGGTCCTTGTAGACCATCGGGACGTCGGTGGAGACGGTGCCGCCGACGAACACGGGCGTCCCGGCGGGGTGCTCCGCCGCGGCCGTGCCGCGGCCCTTGCGCGCCACGGTGACGAGGCGCTCGGAGGGGTCCACGTTCTCGAAGGTCGTCGAGACCCACTCGGTGCCCACCTTGAGCCACGTCTCGCCCTGGCCCGGGCGCAGCACCGGCTCGACCGACTCGAGCCGCAGCCGCCGGTCGTCCGGCCCGACGCCGGTCGAGAGCACGGTGTCCCCCCGGCCGAAGCCGAACGGCCCCTCGACGGCGAGGGTGACCTCGACGCGGGCCCACGCCGGGAAGACGTCGTCGCGCACGTCGGCGAGGCTGCCGGCGTCGCGATACAGCGCGAAGGCCTTGTCGAGCGCACGCGTCGAGTCCCACACCGCGCCCACGTACGCCTGACCGTCGTCGACGCGCCCCGTGCCGAGGCCGTCGGTGAAGCTGCGCGCGAACACGTTGCGGAACGTGACGCCGAAGTGCAGCACGCCGTCGTGCATCGGGCGGCCCGCGGCGCGGATCTTGGCGAGGCTGTCGAAGTTCTTCGGGTCGAGCAGCGTCTTCTCGCCGCCGACCGGCGCGCGGAACAGGCGGTAGAGCGTGAGCACGCTGCGCGACCACGACGAGTCCGGCGTCGGGGCGCCCGTGCGCCGCTCCGGCGCGGGGTCCTCGGGCACGGCGACCCAGACGACCTCCTGCAGCCCGCCCGGCGCGAGCAGGTTCGTCGCGGCGCCGGCGTCCACCGTCGCCGGGTCGTAGGACTTCGCCGGGATCCCCGGCCCGACGGGGTCGGTCCCCGCGCGGCGCAGGATCGGGTCCTCGGCCTCGCGCGCGAAGGTCCGAGCGAAGGCGACGTAGTACACCGGCGGCCACTCGCTCGGCACGTCGCTCAGCTTGAGCCAGCCGGCGCGCAGTCGGACGTCGGGCGGCGTGGGGACGGCCTGCGCCGCGGGGTCGGTGCCCGGGTCGCCCTCGGGCGGCGGCGGCGGCGGCACCTCGGGCGGCGAGACCGGCTGCACCGCCGCGAGGTCGGCGCGGATCGCGGGCAGCACCGACTGCAGGCGGTCCTGCATGCTCGTGTCGGCGGTGCCTTCCGAGAAGATCGTCATGCCCTGCCCGAGCAGCGCGACGACCGCGAGCCCGAGCACGCTGAACAGCGCCATCGCGATGAGCAGCTCGAGGACGGTGAAGCCGGCGCGGGGCGGGAGGGAGCGCGTCACGGTCCGTCCCCCATCGCGGCGCCCGGCGTCACCGACGGCTCGACGCGGTACGGCGGCGGGAGGCTCCCGTAGAGCCCGTAGCGCACGACGGTGTACCCGCCCGTCTCGACCTCGCCGGGCCCGGTGAGGCGGACCTCGACGTCGCGCGAGTGCACGGTCGGGTCGAGGCGCCCGTTGCTGAACACGACGCGCAGCGGCAGCGGCGTGCGCACCAGCGTGACGCCGTAGGGCAGCCGGCGCGAGTCCTCGTCGTTGCGGAAGATGCCCGACATCGTCAGCGTGTCGACGGACCCCGCGTAGGACGGCCCCGTGAGCACACGCACGACGCCCGACGGCGGCACGTAGAGCCGGCGGCCCCGGCGCGGGGCGTCGCTGCGGGAGCGCTCGACCTTCTTGCGCTCGACCCCGTCCACCTGCAGCGAGGAGTCCACGCCGTCCCACACCGCGCGCAGGCGGCTCCACACGCCGGCGGCCACGGGCGCGCCGGCGGTGCGCAGGTCCTCGGGCGCACCGGGCAGCGCCTCGGCGGCGTCGGCCGGCACGCTCGAGACGCGGAGCTCGACGTCGAAGGCCTGCGTGCGCCCGACGACCGGGTTGAGCGCGAGCTCCCAGAGCAGGCGCCCCTCGTCCTCGCCGCGCAGCACGACCATGCGGCCGCCGGCGACCTCGGGCTTGACGTCCACCTCGATCTCGAGGCCGTCGGTCATCGCGAAGCCCGACCGCGTCCCGTACTCGATCGAGCCGCCGCGCTGCAGGCGCGCGCACGCGCCGACGCGCCCCGCGAGCTCGACCTGCACCGGGCCGTTGACCGTGGCCGCGGTGGGCTCGTTGGCGTTGATGAACCAGTCGGTCTCGGCGCGGTCGGGGGCCAACGCCTCGAAGTTGGCGGTGAGCACGGTGCGCTGCACGGCGGTGCGCACCTCGATGCGCTCGTTCTCGCCGGGCGGCGCCACCGCGCGCACCTCGAGGATGGCCCGCTTGCCGCCCGCGCTCTGGTTGAGGCAGCGCTGCCCGGCCTCCGCGAGCATCGACGACGCCTGCGTCGCGAGGCTCGCACGGCCCACGTTGGCGAGGAACCCGATGCCGAGGCCGAGCAGGACGGCGGCGACCGCCATCACCACGAGGACCTCCATGAACGTGAACCCGCCCACGCCGCGGCGAGGCGGCGCGGAGACGACGGCGCGGGTCCGGCGCGACGTCACGTCAGTCGGTCTCCCACGACTTGAGGTCGTCGTCGGTGTTGGGCTGCCCGTCCGGGCCCATCGAGTAGAGCTGGTAGGCGGACGGCTGCGCGAACCCGCCGCCGGCGGCGGTCCGGTAGGGCCGCGGCGTCACGGCGTCGCCCGCGCCGTTGACGTAGGTCGGCGGCGCCTTGTCGGCCGACGCGTACTCGCCCTCGGTGAAGTAGACGAGCGGGTTCCCCCACGGGTCCACGATCTCCCACAGCGTCGCGTCGCCGGACGGGTCGAACGGCTTGTCGAGCCGGTCCTCGTCGGTGTTGCTCTTCTCGGCGTCGGAGAGGTCGGGGTTGTGGCCGTAGCCCGGCGTCACCTGCGACTGGTAGAGCGCCTCGATGCCCGGGTTGTTCACGTTCGCCGGCGTCGGCTTGCCGAGCTTGACGCCCGCGCCGAGCACCCAGCCGAACTTCGAGAAGTCGGACGGCGGGTACGCCTTGTACTTGCCGCGCCAGAACTCGATGTCGGCGCGCACCTTCGAGAGCAGTGCGCGCGCCTTGAGCTCGGGCGTCTTCTTCGTGACGATCGTGTAGACGCCGATCCCGACGCCGACGAGCACGGCGATGATCCCCATCACGACGAGGATCTCGATGAACGAGAAGCCCGCGGTGCGGCGCGCGGGACGGCGGGCGGCGGTCGAGGTCATCGGGGGCGCCTCCGTCACTTCGACCGGACGACGCGCACGTTGTCCACGCGCACGTCCCAGTTCGAGGCCTTGTTCGACCAGCCGCCGAGCCACAACTCGAAGTCGCCGGCCGTGCGCTTGAAGGCGGGCACGCGGTCCTTGAGGACCTGCTGGTTGCCGAGCCGCAGCACGATCTCGGTGCCGTCGTCGCCCGTCCGCTCGATCTCGACCATCACGCCGCCGCCCTCGGCGGTCGGGTCGGGCCAGTCGACCTCGGCGCCGTCGCGGGTCACGCGGTGCATCTCGCCGTCCTTGAACGCGGGGTCGGTGCCGCCGCCGATGCGCACGGCGACCTTGCCCTTGTCGTAGAAGAGCCCGAAGCCCTGGTTCTTCGCGAGGCCCTTGCCGTCGGAGAGCGGCTGGGCGACGACGCCGAACACGATGTTGTTGGCGGCCGCGCCGTCGCGGTCCGTCTTGGGCACCGACACCCACACCTGCACCTTCTCGAGGGTGCGCTTGGTGAAGAGCTTGCGGGCCCGGGCCGCGACCGTGACGTCGGTCACCGACCCGTCGTCGGTCGCGCCGGCGCCGCGGCTCACGTCGCGGAACACCAGCCAGCCGTCGTCGGGGCCGGTGCGGATGCCGTGGTTCTCGATCGTCGCCCACTCCGACGAGAGCTTCGTCTCGCCGAACTCGAGCAGGCGCTCCTCGAGCGCGAGCCACCGCTTCACGGTCTTGAGGCACGCCGCGGCGTAGGCGCGCCACCGGTCGCCCTCGGGCGCCTGCAGGTCCACCACCGCTTGGAAGTCGCGCAGGCACTGGTCGTACCGGGGCGCGTCGGTGGCGCCCAGGCGGTAGTTGCAGTAGCCCTTGATCGCCAGCGCGCGGCGCTCCTCGCGCGCCCGCGTGAGCACGGCCTCGGCCGTGGCGAGCGCGTCGGCGAAGCGGCGGCGCTCGGGCAGGTGCAGCGCGCGCAGCTGGACGAGCGCCGTGCGCACCGCGAAGTCCTGGTTCTTCGGGTCGCGCCGGGCCTCGCGCTCGGCCGCCCGCTCGGCGAACCGCGCGGCGGCGTCGAAGTCGCCGGCGACGTCGGACGCGGGCTTGCCCGCGTTGACGGCCTCGAGCGCGACGCCCAGCCGCGTCTCGGACAGCCAGCCGTCGAGCTCGGACAGCCCGGGCGCGAGCGCCAGCGCGGCCTCGAATCGGCCGCGGGCCCGCGCCGGGTCGCCCTGCATCCGTGCGATCCACCCCGCGAGCATCTCGACGTAGGCGACGCCGGGCGCGAGCAGCCGCGCGCGGTCGAGCGACTCCGACGCCGCGTCCACGTTGCCCTGCGACAGCAGCACGAGCGCGCGCCCCAGCTCGGGGACGACGGTCTCGTCGGCCGAGCGGCCGCGCTGCGCGCCGGCCCGCAGCGCCCGGTCGGCGGCGTCGAACGCCGCCACGGCCGCGTCGCCGTGCCCGAGGCGCCACTCGGTCAGCCCGAGGTCCATGAGCGCCTCGGCGCGGTGACGACGCGCGAGCATGCCCGCGGGGCCGTCGCCGGGGAGCACCGCCGCCTGCGCGAAGGCCTCCCGCGCCGCGGCGAGGTCGCCGGCGGCGTAGAGCGCCGCGCCCTTGACGAGGAACGCACGCGCGTCGAACGAGTTCGCGCCGAGCGCGGCGTCGGCCGCCTGCCGGGCCCCGGCGACGTCGCCGGTGCGCAGCAGCGCCTCGCCCTCGCGCACGGAGAGCTCGCCGCGGGCGCCGGCGTCGCCGGCGGTGCGGTAGACCTTGAGCGCCCCGGCGTGGTCGCCCATCGCCGAGAGCGCGTCGCCGCGCCCGACGAGCGCGCCGCGCCAGCCGGCCTGCGCCTTGAGCGCGCGCCCGTAGAAGAGGTCGGCGACGTCGGGCAGCCGCAGCCGCTCGAGGAACACGTCGCCCGCCCACGTGGCGCCGTCGGCGCGCGAGGTCGCGCCCTGCCCGGTCTGGAGGTAGTCAGCCAGCGCGGCGAGCAGCCGCGTCTCGTCGTGCACGGCGCGGTAGGCCTCGATCAGGAGCAGGAGCACGTCGGCGGGGTCGCGCGCCGGCGGCTGCTTGCACTTGGCGAGCGCCAGCTCGAGCGCCTCGATCGCGCGCGTCCACCCGCGCCCGTCCTCGTTGCCCTTCGTGCCGACCGTCGCCATCTCGGCCGCGACCGACTTGAGGCTGTCCACCGAGAGGTCGGCGGGGCGCGGCGAGCCCGCGCGACGGCAGGCCTCGACGTAGAGGTTGTCCACGGAGCGGCGCAGGAACCAGCCCTGCTCGTGCTCGGAGGCCGCCACCGTCGAGACGCGCAGGTTGCGCGCCTTGCGCGGCGTCGCGACCAGCTTCTTGGCGTCGTCGTCCGGCCCGATCGCGGCCAGCGAGACCTGCAGCGAGCCCCACGACTTGTCGGCCGGCAGGCCTTCCTTGGTCACGAGCGCCCACTTGAGGCGGTCGAAGGCGGGGTCGCCCTCCTTCACGTCGTCGATCGCGCGGATGTAGATGAAGTAGCGCTTGCCGCCCTGCATCACCCAGTCGAAGACGTCGGCCGCCTCGGGCTGCCACGCGGTGAACCCGTCGTCGGGCACGTCGGGCAGCTTCGAGCCGTCGCCGGCCTGGATCGTCGGCACCGCGCCGCGGTAGAGCCAGCGCGCCGAGGGCGCCGCGCCGGGCACCGTCGGCGGGAGCGGGAACGCCAGCGCGACGTCGTCCGGCTCGGCGAGGCGCTCCGGCGGCAGCGCGTGCGTGTCGGACTGCTCCTCGAACGGGTTGCGGTCCGAACGAGGCAGCGGCTCGCGCTGGAACACCTGCACGTCCACCTTGCCGAGCTTCGACGGGTCGAGCGCGGCCGGGAGGTCGAGCGGCTTGGGCTGCGGGTTGCTCGGCGGCGGCGCGGCCGGCCGGAGCAGGAAGCAGCCCCCGACGAGCACGAACGCCCACAGGAAGAGCGCGCGCTCCTTGCCGACGGCCTTGTCGAGGACGGCCGTGACGAGGAGGCCGACCAGCCCGAGGGCGAGCAGCAGGAGGAACGAGGAGAAGAAGCCCGCGGCGACGACGAACATGGGGTCACTCCCCTCCCTCGTTCTCGAGCCCGAGCGGCACCTCGGGGTTCACGCGCAGGCTGTACATCTTCAGCTCGGCCTTGACGGTGCCGTCCTTCTTGGCGGTCTGCTTGATCGAGCAGGTCCCGAGCGCCGTCGGGCGCGCCGGGTCGGTGAGCAGGTCGAGCACCGCCGACAGCTCGGACGGGAGCGCCGTCAGGTCCACCTTGACCGGCCACTCCGAGAGGAACGGCTCGGCGCCCTGCGACACCACCCGGACCTCGGGCGGCAGGATGCTGACCGCGTCGATCGAGCGCACGCCCTCGCGGATCGCGACGTCGAGCACCTGCGCGATCAGCGCGAGGTTGGCGAGGCGGCGCGGCAGCTCGGCCCGCTCGACGCTCGCCACGGTCGACATGCCGAAGTCCTCGGCCGGCGGCAGCACGTCCACGTCGGCGCGGTTGGCGCGCACGACGAGCTCCTGCACCACGTCGGCCCGCACGCGCGAGAACGCGACGTTGGGGTCCTGGGTGCGCACGAGCTCGAGGCGGTCCTTGAGCAGCTGCTCGTAGCGGGCCGAAGCCTGCGCCGCGGCGGCGGCGTCGCCGTCGAAGCGCGCCGGGTCGGCGGGCACCGCCCCGCGCAGCACCGCCGCGCGGTACGCCTGCCGCAGGAACACCTCCACGGGGTCCGCGGCGAGCGGGTCCTCGGCCTCGCCGTGGCGCTGGTCGAGGCGGCGGGCCTTCGCCTCGGCCTGCTTGCGGAGCTCGTCGGCCGTCGACTTCGCGCCGCTGCGCTGCGCGGGTGTGGGCGCCACGAACTTCTTGATGTTGGCGACCTTCGCGTCGTTCTGCGACCGGCCGGCCTCGGGGTCGCTCGTAACCATGTGGACCACGATCAGGCCCGCGAGGAACGCGCCGATGCCGTAGAGCACCGGCACCCAGAACTGACGGTATCGCTGCCAGAGCTCGTCCACGGTGTCAGCTCCCCCCCGCCGGCTTCGCAGCCGCCGCGGGCAACGTCTCGACGAGCGCCTTCCAGTCGTCGGCGTTCACGTCGTCCTTCGGGACGGTGACCTGCAGGCCCTCGAACGTGGTGCCGCGCACGGCCGTCGGGGCCGCCGCACCCTCGTCGGTGACGAGCTCGGGGCCGCGCAGCCGCCACGGCGACGCGTTCTCGAGGTCGCCCTTGGGCCGCAGGGTCACGCCCGGCAGCACCTCGAGCTCGAACTTCCGCTCGCGCGCCTGGTAGGTCTTCTTCGTGACGACGACGAGCCGCCGCCCCGGCGCCTTCGAGCGCACCGCGGCGACGAACTCGTTGAACACCTTCTCGGGGCTCGGTCCTTCGCTGACGCGCCCGACGACCTTGACCGACGCGCTGCGCTCGTGACGGGTGTGCGCGCGCGTCTGGAAGCCGCCGTTGTTCCCGCCCTTGGGGTGCAGCAGGAAGTACGACGGGGTCGGGTCGTCCACGAGCAGCGACGTCTCCTCGAGGAAGACCTCCGGGTGGTCGCCCATCCCGTCGGCGAGCAGCGCCAGCGTGTCGGAGAGCAGCACGCCGGGCACGCCCAGCTGGGCGAGGCGGCGGTGCTTCTCGCGCGCCTCCTGGGCGCGCGCGAGGTCGTCCACCATCTGGCGGTGCGGGGCCTTGGTGAGCCGCTCCTCGGCCTGGCGGTACAGGCTCGCCTGGCGCACGACCTCGGCGGAGGCGTCCTTGCGGCCGCTCCAGAGCAGGAACAGCCCGCTCGCGGCGACCGCCGCCGCCGCCACCGCGAAGACGCCCTTCGTCGCGAAGTCACGCTTGCGGCGGACGGCCTCGGGGAGCACCTCGAGGCGGAACGCGGCGGGCTCGTGCGGCGTCTGCGCGAGGCCGAGCGCCGCCGCGAACTCGTGGGGCGCCGCCTCGAGCGCCGCGCGCTCGTCCTCGGGGAGGCCGCTGAGGTCGCAGCCCTCGAAGGGGTTGAAGCGCTCGACGGGCACGCCCATCGCGTGCTTGAGGTACGCGTCGAGGCCCTTGAGCGACGCGCCGCCGCCGGCGAGCAGCACGCGGTCGATCTTGAGGTCGGGGAGCTTCGTCTGCGCCCGGCCGATCATCAGCGTCGACTGGATGAGCTGCGCGACCTGGCCGGCCGTCGCGGTCATCGCGTTGGCGACCTTCTCGGCCGTCGAGTCGGCGTAGCGCACCTGGCCGCGCGGCGAGACGTCGCCCTTGGTGGTCTTGAGCGTCTCGGCCTTCGCCTCCGTGGTCGCGAACGCCGTCGCCACCGCCTGCGTGAAGGCGAGGCCGCCGGGCGTCGCGCTGCGCGCGAAGAGGAGCTCGCCGCCGCGCTGGATCGCGAGGTCGAGGCCCTGCGCGCCGACGTGGACGAGCAGCGCCGTCTCGTCCTCGCGGTACGTCGCGTTGACCGAGAAGGCCGAGAACAGCGCGACCGAGCGCGGGCAGCCGCCCGCGACCTTGAGGCCCGCGCCCTCGAGCGAGGCGAGCAGCGGCAGCAGGTAGGCGTTGCGCGCGAGGCAGACGAGGACCGTGTCCTCGCCGCGGTTGCCGTCGGGGTCGGGGAGGTTGAGCTTGCGGTAGTCGGCGGACACCTCGCCGCCCGACTGCCCCGAGACCTCCATCACCTCGAACTTCATCAGGTTGCGCAGGCGCCAGTCGGGCACCGGCGGCACCGCGTTGTAGCGGATGATGACGTCGCGCCCCTCGAGGCCGAGCGTCACGGGGACGCCGCGGAACCCCTTCGACGCGAGCACGCGCCCCGCCTCGTTGCGCAGCGACTCCTCGAGCCGCTGCGACCACGCGCGGGTGACCGCCCACTGCGCGCCCTTCTTGACCACCGCGACCGCGCGGAGGCTGTGGCTGCCGATCGTGACGCCGAGCCCGGACTTCGCCATGACGGGGACCCTTACTCCGGCAGGACCGGGAAGCGCGCCTTGACCGTCGGGTCGCCCATCAACGCGTCGCGCTTGGCGCGGGCGTCGCGGATCTTGCCGACGACCTCGGCGTCGGCCCCCTCGACCACCGCCTGGTCGAGGGCGCCGTAGCGCCGGACGATCGCATCGAAGTACGCGAGCGCGAGCACCTTGAGGTCGGGCTCGCCCTCGCGCGGCGCCTGCTGCTCGAGCAGCTCGGCGAGGCGCGAGAGACGACGGACCTCGGGGGCCGCGCGGACCAGCTCGAACCGCACGCGGTCGGCCCTCACCTCCGCGAGACGGTCGCGGATCGTCAGCTCGAGCGTGCCCGACGAGCTCCCCTCGGCGGGGAACTGGGCGGCGAGCGCCTCCGCACGGCGCTCGGCGTCGAGGAGCGAGCCCTCGTCGCCGAAGACGCGGAAGCGCGTGATCGCCTCGGAGAGCGCCTCGACGTCCTTGGAGGCCTCGGCGCGGCGCGCCTGCGCCCGCTCGACGGCCTTCGTGCGGACGTCCACCTCGAAGGGGAACTCCTGGGCGACCGCGTCGAGCGCCCGCACGCCCGCGCCGGGCGTCGAGCCGACGAGCGCCTCGGCGGCGGCGAGCGCCTGGCGGGCGCGCAGCCGCTCGGCGTCGAAGGTCGTCACGACCTTGACCGAGATCGACGAGCCCTCGCGCGACAGGACGACCCGCAGGAGGTCGTCGTCGGCCGCGGCGAGCGTCGAGAGCCGCGCGCCGCCCTCGGCCGCGACGTCGAGCGCGACGAGCGTGGGCGGGCGGTGCGCCTCGGCGATCGGGAGCGCGTCGCCGAGCAGCACGCGGCGCGCGCCGTCGAGCGAGGCCCCCGGCTGCGGCGCGGCCTTGCGGGCGCCGAAGGCACCCTGCGCGCCGAGACCGTCGGAGAGGTGGGCCACCGGGAAGTCCGCGGCGAAGCCCGTCTCCTTGGCGCCCTCCACCGTGGCCGTGACGACGAGCCCGTCGAGCGCGCGCGCGACCTCGAGCGTCGCCGGGACCTCGCCGGCCCCGTCCACGAGCACGCCCTTGACCGCCGCACCGTCCGCCGTGGACTCCGGCGCGCCGTGCGGGCGGAACGCGTCGGCCCCGCCGACGACGCGCCCGTCGGGCATCCGCGCCCACGGCGCGGCGCCGACGAAGAGCACCGTCGCGGTGCGCACGAGGTCGAGCCCGCCGGTGGAGGCCACGAGGCCCTCGACCTCGGGCGCGTCGAGCTTGATGCGGGAGCCCGCGTCGCCCGCCGCCTCGACGCGGACGTCGTCGAGCTTCGCGCCCGTCTCGGGCGGCACCACGACGACGAGGCGCCCGCGCCCCGCCCACGCCGGGCGGCGCACCGTGCGCGTCACCTGCGCCCACGCGCCGGACTGGGCGGGCGAGCCGACCGGGACGGTCTGCACGACCGCGGTCGCGCCCGAGGCGACGTTGCCCGCGCGCACCCACTGCACCGCGAGCAGGGCGGGGCGGTCGCCCTCGCGCCGCATCCACGCCGAGACCTTGTACGACGTGCCCTCGGCGAACTCGAGGTCGTCGGCGTAGCGCACGAGGCCGCGGCCCGAGCCCTTGCCGTCGTGGCGCACCGAGAGGCACGCGCCCTCCTTCGGCCGGCCCTGCGGCGACTTGTCGGCCACCGCGGGCGAGCCCTCGTCCACCGTCCACGCGAGCGCCTCGTCGGCGGCGAACCCGCCGTCGGAGACGAGGTTGACGGGGCCCGAGGACGCGGTGGCCTGCTCCTCCGGGCGGCTGCCGATCAGCCACGCGCCCGCGGCGAGCGCCGCGATCAGCCCGAACGCGACGAAGACGCCGGCGGACCCGCCGCCCGCCTTGGACACGTCGAGCTCGGCCATCATCCCCCAGCCGCCGTCGTCCTCCTCGACCGACTCGAGCGCCACCTCGATGTCGGCCATCGAGGGGTCCTTGAAGACGAACTTCGACCCGCCGATGCGGACGCGGGCCCCGTGCGTCAGCGCGGTCTCGGTGACCGGCTCGCCGTTGACCATCGTCCCGTTGGTCGAGCCGAGGTCCCGCAGCGTGTAGCCGTTGAGGTCCTTGACGACCTCGGCGTGGTGCCCCGAGGCCATCTTGTCGTGCAGGACGACCGTGTTGCCCTCGCGGCGCCCGAAGGACGTGCGGGCCGCGGTCAGCGGGACCCGCTCGCCCTTCTTGTCGCCGGCGGTCCACTCGAGGAAGCAGGCCGACGCCTCGCCCGAGGCGACCGCCCGCTCGTCCTCGAACTTGAGGTGCGTGAGCCCCACCTCGACGACGTCCCCGTGGCGCAGCCGGCGGCGGTCGACCGGCGAGCCGTTGACCCGTGTGCCGTTGGTGGACTGCAGGTCCACGACCTCGTAGCCGCCCCCGGCGACCGGGACGATCTGGCAGTGGCGGCGCGAGGCCTTGCCCTCGCCTTCGAGCGGGACCGTGTTCGACGCGTCGCGGCCGACGGTGACCGGGTCCCCGGCGAGCTCGACGGTGCGTCCGGGACCGCTCGCCGACCCCGAGGTGATGATGAGACGCGGCATGGAGACGACTCTCCGAGGAACACCGGGGCGTCGACGCCTCCGGCGCGGCGGGCCGGGAACCCTACCCGTCGCACCGAGCGGTTTGCAACGGTTATTCCGAATCCGCGGGGTGCCCGCGACGCCAACGGAAGTCCATCGGTAGGAGTCGCTTACGACGGCGGGACCGAACCCGCGCAGCCCCCGCCCCGCGCCCTGCCCGCGCGGAGGCGTCAAGCGGTCCGTCGTCACGGCGTAAAGGGCGCCGGCCAGAGTGGTCACCCAGTGACCATCCCCCCGGGTCACCGGGGTCCGGGCGGCTGCTCCTCGTCGAGGGCGTAGCGCTCGAGCTTCTTGCGCAGCCCGAGGCGCGACAGGCCGAGCTCCACCGCGGCGCGGGACTTGTTCCAGCCGAAGCGCTGCAGCGTCGTCCGCAGCACGCGACGCTCGAGGTCCTCGACCAACGTCTTGAGCGTGCGCCCGGCCGCGTCGTCCGACGGCGGCGGGCGGTAGGCCGTGATCCGCGCGGAGAGGTGCTCGGGGCGGATGGGCCCCTCGGTGGCGAGCGCGACGACGCGCCGCGCCTCGTTGCGCAGCTCGCGCACGTTGCCCGGCCAGTCGTAGGCGAGGAGCAGCTCGAGGGTCGCCCGGTCCACCTGTCGGGCGGGCCCCCCCGCCTCGGCGAGGAAGTGCGTGAGCAGCGGCTCGACGTCCTCCTTGCGGGCCCGCAGCGGCGGGAGCTCGATGACGACGCCGGCGAGGCGGTAGTAGAGGTCCTCGCGGAAGCGCCCGTCCTTGAGCAGCCCGCTCAGGTCGCGGTTGGTCGCCGAGACGATGCGGACGTCCACCGGGATCGCGGTCTTGCCGCCCACCCGCCGCACCTCGCCCTCCTCGAGGACGCGGAGCAGCTTCTTCTGCATCTCGAGCGACATCTCCCCCACCTCGTCGAGGAAGAGGGTGCCCTTGTCGGCCTGCTCGAACAGGCCGGGGTGGTCGCGCACCGCGCCGGTGAAGGCGCCGCGCACGTAGCCGAAGAACTCGCTCTCCATGAGCGACTCGGGGACCGCGCCGCAGTTCTCGCCGACGATGCGGGCCCGGCGGCGCGGGCCGTTGAAGTGGATCGCGCGCGCGACGAGCTCCTTGCCCGTCCCCGACTCGCCGACGACGAGCACCGGCAGCGTCAGGTCGGTCACGCGGTCCACGAGCCGCAGCACGTCGCGCATCGCGGGGCTGCGGCCCACGATCTGGTCGTAGCGGTACTTGAGCCCCAGCTCGTCCGCCTGCGTCACGAGGTCTTCGCGAGCCTGCCGCAGCGCGAGCGTGCGGCGGCGCAGCACCTTGCGCAGCCGCTCGTTGAGGCGGCTCGCGCGCCGCGCCTGGCGCAGCGCCTCCTTGCGCCGCTCGACCGCCTCGCGACGGTGACGGCTGTGCACGAGCGCGAGCGCCGCCTGCGCGGCGAACGCCTCGAGCATCGCGACGTCCTGCGGGGAGAACGCGCCGGTGCGGTCGGCGTCGTCCACGTAGATCGCGCCGAGCACGAGCTCGCCCGCGACGAGCGGCACGCACAGCACGCTGCGCAGCGCGAGGTCGAGCACGCTCTCCATCCCGTCGAAGCGCCCGTCCACGCCCGCGTCGTCGGTGAGGAGGCTGCGGCGCTCGCGGATCGCCGTCTGCGCGAGGCTGATCGACATCGAGGACGCGGGGTCCTCGAGGTCGAGCCCACCGTGGCGACGGGCGCGGCGCACCACGACGTGGTCGTCGGCGGAGAGCAGGAGGAAGCCGCGGCTCGCGCCGAGGAGATCGATGGCCGCGTCGAGGATCCCGTCGAGCAGCGCGTCCTCGTCCTCGGCCTCGACGATTCGCCGCGTGAGCGCGACGAGGCGCTCGAGCACCCGCACCTCGCGACGTCCCTCCGCGTCCACGGCCCCCGCGCGCGTCGCGCGCTCGGAGGCGGGGCGGGGCTTCGGGCCCGGGCGCTCCGCGGGGAACGACACGCCCACCTCGGTGCGGCCGATCGCGATGCGGTCGCCCTCGGCGAGGCGGTCGTCGAGCACCGGCGTGCCGTTGAGCGACGTGCCGTTGCGCGACTGCAAGTCGGCGACGCGCCACCCGTCGGCCGCCCGGTACAGACGGCAGTGGCGCCGCGAGAGCTTGCGGTCGTCGAGCGCGACGTCGGCGGCGGGGTCCCGCCCGAGCACGACGTCGTCGCGGTCGAGGTCGTAGACCTTGTCGCCGTCCCCGGTCCGCACGAACAGCCGCAGCTTGGGCATGAGAGGCGCTTCGCAACCGCCGGGCCGATCTTGACCCGCCGCCGGGGGTGCGCGTCAAGGCGTCAGGCCGCGCGCCCGGCCGGAGCGGCGGCTCCCCGGGGCCGTGCGGGGGTCAGCCCGCGAGCGCGACGGCCGCGGCCGCGACCGCCGCGGTCTCGGTCCGCAGGGCGCAGCCGCCCACCGAGGCGACCCGGGCCCCGGCGGCCTGCGCCGCCGCGACCTCGGCGTCGGTGAAGCCGCCCTCGGGCCCGACGAGCAGGACGACTTCGTCCGCGACGCCGCGCACGACGTCGGTCAGCGGCGGCGCGTCGGGGTCGGTGTCGAGCAGGACCCGCGTCCCGCCGGCCGCGCCGGCCAGGAGCGCCGCGAGCTCCTGCGCGGGCGCGACGACGAGGCAGCGCGCGTGCCCGTTGACCTTCGCCGCCTCGCGCGCGAGGCGCGCGTGGCGCTCGCCGCGCCGCGCCGCGCGCTCGCCGCCTTCGGGGTCGGCCCGCGCGGTGCGCAGCGGGACCACCGCCTCGACGCCCAGCTCGGCCAGCGTCGCGACGAGCTCGTCGGCGCGCGCTCCGTCGGGCCACGCCGTCGCGACGACGACGCGACGGCGCGGGCGGCGCGGCGTCTCCTCGCCCTCCACCGCGACCTCGGTGGCGCCCGCGTCGGCGCGCGCGAGGTGCCCGCGCACGGCGCGGCCCTCGCCGTCGAAGAGCACGACCGGGTCGCCCACGCGCACGCGCCGCACCCGGACGAGGTGACGGGCCTCGTCGTCGTCGAGGCGCACGACGCC
Organism: Planctomycetota bacterium; assembly: GCA_020851795.1. Lineage (GTDB taxonomy): Bacteria > Planctomycetota > PLA2 > PLA2 > JAEUHO01 > JAEUHO01. The sequence continues at coordinate 19,439 of JADZCA010000043.1, forward strand.
CGCGGCGGGGCACGGGAGCGGACGCGCGAACGCGCGCTCGGGGCCCCGGCCGCGTCGGTCGGCCGCCGTCGCCATCACTTCGCCCCGGGCAGCCCGTCGAGCAGGACGCGCGCCCGCGCGGCGTTCTCCGCCCCGCGCTCGCTCGTCGTGTCCACGGCCCGCAGGAAGCGTTCGAGCGCCTCGCGCGCCTTGGCCGCGAGCGAGGCCGCCGACGCCGCGCGCCGCGCGTCGCCGGCCGCCGCGCGCGCCATGCGGGCCCAGATCTCGCCGGCGTAGAAGTCGGGCTCGGGGTAGCGGCGCTCGGGGTCGAGGGCCCGGAGCCGTTCGACGGCGCGGATCCCCTCGGCGTCGTGGTCGGCGCCGAGCACGACCGACATCTCCGCGATGCGCATCCACGCGGGGAAGTGCTCGGGCCAGCTCGACACCGCGTCGCGGTAGCGCGCGAGCGCGTCCACGCGCCGGTCGGCACGGCGCAGCGTCTCGCCCTCCTCGTAGGCGCGGCGCGCGGCCTGCGCGTCGGTGGCGACGGCGTCGGGGTCGAGCGCGCGCAGCCGCGCGATCGACTCGCGCGAGGCGTCCGCCTCCGCCGCGTCGGGCTCGAGGCGCACCGACTCCTCGAGCTCGTGCACCGCCATCCGCAGCGCGGCGAGGTGGGTGCGTTCCCACTCCGCCACCGCGGCCGGGTCGGGCTCCTTGCCCCCCGACGCCTTCGGGCGCGGGTAGCGCTGCCGCCACAGGAAGTACGCGTTGCCGCGCCGGCGCCGGCAGTCGGCGAGCGCGTGCACCGCCTTGGGGTCGGCGGGCGCCTTCTCCTGCGCGGCGAGGAACGCGGTGAGCGCCGCGTCGAGGTCCTGCTTGGCGAGCGCCACCTCGCCGGCGAGCAGCTCGGCCTCGGCGGCCCCGGCGTCGAGCCGCCGCGCGGTGGCGGCGAGCTCGCGCGCGCGGTCGAGGTCGCGCGCCTCGATCGCGCGGCGGCCCTGCTCGACGAGGATCGCGCACAGGCGCCGCGTGGCGGGCCCGGGGATCGGCTCGGCCGCCGCAGCCACGAGCCCGTGCACGCGCGCGGTCTCGAGGTCGCCGGCGAGCATGTACAGCTGCGACAGGTCGAACGCGACGCGCGGGTCGCGCGGGTCGAGCGCGCGCGCGTCGAGCAGCGCCTTGCGCGCCTGCTCGAGGAGCCGCTGGCGGTTGGGGCTCTCGAGCGCCTGCACCTGGTAGACGGCGGCGACGCCGCGGGCCACCGACGGCGCGCCCGGGAAGCGTGCGGTGAGCTCGTTGAGCCGCCGCAGCGCCGCCGGTTGGTCGCCGCGCTCGAGGTCGAGCTCGGCCGCGAGGAGGCCGGGGCCGGGCCACGTCACGTCGGAGCGCGTCGCGAGCGCGACCGCGCCGCGCGTCGCCGCCTCGAGCGCGGCCCGCGCGGCGGTGGCGCCGGCCTCGTCGCCGCTCCCCTCCGCGATGCGGCGGCGGGCCGAGGCCTCGAGGCGGTCCACGAGCAGCAGGTGGTAGGCGACGAGCGGGTCGTCGGGCCGCCGCGCCTGCAGCGGCGCGAGGAGCGCGCGCGCGCCGGCCACGTCGGCGCGGCGCACGGTCGCGATGCCGAGGAGCAGCGTCGCCGCGTCGTGGACGGCCGCGGCGCGCGAGCCCGCCGGCGGCGGCGCACCGTAGGTCGAGCGCGACGCCTCGAGCGCCGCGCGCGCGCCCTTCTCGTCGCCGCCGACGAACAGCGCCGCGCCGCGCAGCAGCGCCTGCGCCGCGGGGAGGTCCTGGCTCGCGGGCCCGAGCACCGCGTCGGCGGCGGGCCGCAGCCGCTCGGTCTCCGCCTCGAGCTCGGCGTACCCGAGGTCGATGCGCGGCGGGCCCGTGCGGACGACCTCCGCCATCGAGCGCGCGGCCTCGGCGCCCTGGCCCATCGCGTCGAGCGCGCACGCCTCGAGCACCCCCGCGCGCGCCTCGAGCACCGCGATCCACGGCGCGCCGCCCGCGAGCGTGCGGGCGTGGGCGTAGCGGCGCCGCGCGTCGAGGAAGCGGTTGAGCGCGAGGAGCGCGTCGCCTGCGCCGACCGCGAGCTCGGGGTCGCCCGGAGCGGCCTCCGCCGCACGGTCGAAGGCCTCGACGGCGCGGCGCATGTCGGCGGGGTCGCGCGAGAGCTGCGCGGTCGCGAGCGCCTCGCGGGCGACGCGCCGGCGCAGCACGAGCCGCAGCGCGCGCGCCTCGGGGTCGGCGGGGTCCTCGGCGAGCAGCGCGGCGAGCTTGCGCTCGGCGTCCTCCGGCGTGCCGATCTCGACGGCGAGGCGCGCGTCGGCGAGCCGCAGCACGCGGGGAGCACCGAGGCGGCGGCTCGTCGCGTCGTAGAGCGCCTTCGCCTCGGTGTCGCGGCCGGACCGCACGAGCACGCGCACGAGGTACGCGACCGTCGCCACGTCGTCGGGGGCCAGCGCCACCGCGCGCCGCAGCGACTCGGTCGCCTCCGCGAGCCGCGCCTCGCCGCCCCGCGCCGCCAGGAGGCGGCCGAGGCCCGCGGCGGCCTCGGCGTCGCGCGGGTCCGCGGTGACGGCGCGGCGCCACGCCTTCTCGGCGGCCTGGACGTCCTCGACCGTCGCGCGGCGGTCGGCCGACGCGGCGAAACGCGCCTCGATCGCGAGCGCGGTCGCGACCTCCGCGTCGGCCCGCAGCGCCGCCGGGCCCTTCGGCGCCCACGCGCTGCGCCCGGCCCGCTCCGCGCGACGCACCGCGTCCACCGCCGCCTCGAGCGCCTCGTCGGGGCGACGCAGCTCGGCCGCGGTGCGCGCCGCGAGCGCGAACGCCTGCGAGGCGAGCTCGGGGCGGTCGAGCGCGTCGGCGCGGCGCGCCGCCTCGCGCGCCGCGCTCGCCGCGACGTCGAGCCGGCCCGCGGCCGACGCGAGGCGGGCCCGCTCGAGCGCGACGACGGCGCTCGCCGGCTGCGCGCGGTCGGCGTCGTCCCACAGCGCGGTCGGCGAGGCGAAGGCCGCGGCCCGCGCGGAGCCGAGCACCGCGAGGACCGCCGCCGCGACGGCGGGCGCGGCGACCCGCACGACCGGTGAGCGCACGGCGAGCGCGAGCGCGTGCGCGGCGACGAGGTAGACGCCGAGCGCCGGGAGCAGCATCCCCGCGTCGCTGCGCAGCGCCGGCGCGCGGGGCGGCAGGAGCGCGGCGGCGAGCGACCCGACGACCCACAGCGCGCCGCCGAGCGCGAGCGCCGGGCGCCGACGGCGCACGCCGACGATCGTGACGGCGACGGCGCCGAGCGCGGCGGCCGCACCGAGCCACGCGACGGGCGAGGCGAACGACGTCGCGGGGTCGACGGGGTAGTCGGGGGCGAGCCCGACCGGCGCGACGAGCGAGAGGAGCCCGCGGCCGTGCGCGTCGGCGACCGCCGCGAGCGGCGCGCCGTCGCCGCCGACCGCGCTCGCGCCGGCGGCGGCGACGACGAGCCCCACGGCGCCGATCAGCAGCAGCGGGAGGAGGCGCACGAGCCGGCCCGGCGGCGCGTCGGGGTCGGCCGCCTCGTCGGCCGCCACGACGAAGGCGAGCGCGAACCCCGTGGGGTGCGCGAGGCCCGCGAGCGCGGTCCACGCGGCCGGCGCGGGCGCGAGCCGGGCGCCGCCGCGGGCCCGGGCCCGACGCGACGCGACGAACGCCGCGCCGCCGGCGGCGAGCGCGAGCAGCACGTCGAGCCCGTGCGCGCCGGCGACGCTCTCGACGTGCACCGGGTGCACGGCGAGCAGGAGCGCCGCGACGATCGCGGCGGACGCGCCCACCGCCCGCGGCAGCACCGCACCCGCCGCCGCCACGAGGGCGGCGAACAGCGCCCACACGACGAGCGACGGGCCCTTGCCCCCGACCGGGAGCAGCGCGTGCTCGGCGACCCGCACGAGCCCGTGCACGGGCGCGTAGGCGCCCCCGAACGGTCCCGTGAGCACGTCGGCGAGGTCGGCGCGCGCCGCCTCGGCGCGCAGCGCGACCTCGGCGGGGTCGGCCGGCGTCGGCGAGACCGCCGGCAGGTGCACGACGAGCGCGGCGACCGCGAGGGCGACCCACACGCCGGCGGGGACCCGTCGGCGGGAAAGCGGGGCGAGCGGGTCGTTCACGAGGCCTCGCCCGCGGCCGCGAGGGCCTCGCCGTCGAGGAAGCGCCGCGCCCAGATCTCGAGCGACAGCACCGTGAAGAGCGCACGGTCGTGGTCGGGGCGACGCGTCGAGAGCAGCGCGCGGCACGCGTCCACGTCCCACCACCCGCGCTCGGCGAAGCGCCGGTCGAGCAGCACCGCGGCGGCGCGGTCGCGACCCGCGCCGGTCGCGGCGCGGTGGAACGGGACGGACGCGGCGCGCTTGCGCTTGTGCCCGCGCACGGTGTCGGGCACACGACCCTCGAGGGCGGCGCGCAGCGCTCGCTTGCCCTCTCCGTCGGCGCCGACGAGCCACCCGTCGGGGAGCCGCGCCGCCACCTCGGGCACGCGGAGCAGGCACAGCACGGGGCGAGCCTCGAGCGCGAGCGCCATCGTGACGCGGTCGTCCACCGCCAGCAGCGTGCGCAGCGACGTCTTCACCTCGGCGGCGGCCAGCGCGCGCGCGGGCGGGAGGTCCTCGGTGCCCGAGCCCGGCCCGAACCACGTCGCGACCTCCGCCGCGCGCGCCGCCTCGAGCGGCAGCGAGGCGCGGAAGGCGGGGTGGAGCCACGGCAGCAGGTCGTCGGAGCGGTCCACCGCCGCGACCCAGCGACGGCGCGGGTCGGGGCCCGCCGCCTCCATGCGCGCGCGCAGCCCGTCGTAGCCCTCCGTCCACGGCCCCGCGCGGCCCAAGGCCAGCGCGACGCGCACGTAGCCGGCGAAGCGCTCGTCGCCGCCCGTGCCCACGAGCACGACGCGGCCGTGCGCACGCGCCCGGTGCGCGACTCGGTGGAGCGCGAGCGAGCCCGGGCCGCCGATCGGCTCCTCGAGCGCGTCCACGACGTCGTCGAGGTCGCCGACGAGGTCGCGGTCGGACAGGTCCACGATCTCGTGGCGCAGCGAGAGGCGCGAGGCGACCTCGGCGGCGACCGGCGACTCGTCGAACGGGCCGCCCGGCGGCCCGAAGCGGCCGGTGATCGCGAGCGCGTCGGGGCGCGCCGACCCCGCGGCGACGGCCGCGCTGTCGAGCCCGCCGGAGAGCAGGATCGACACGGGGCCGTCCACCTGCCCGGCCTCGCGCGCGGCGTCGGCGACGGCCTCGCGGAGCGTGTCGAGGTCGGGCGGCTGCCCGTCGTCGTCGGCGACGGTGGGCACGGCGCCGCGCACCGTCGCCACGGGCACGAGGCGCCCCGCGTCGGCCGCGCCCACGAGCACGACGCGGCCGGTCAGGTCGTCGATCGGCGCGACGCCGCGCGCGAGCGTGCCGCGCAGCCCGGGCGAGACGAGCCGCGCCGCCAGCACCTCGGGATCGAGCGCGCGGGCGCCGCCCATCGCGGCCCACAGCGCGGTGCGCGTGCTCGCGAACCACGTCTCGCCGCGCGAGGGGAGCGCGGCCGCGTAGAGCGGCTTGATCCCGTCGGGGTCGGCGTGGAGCAGCACCTCGCGCGCGCGCAGGTCGGCGAGCGCGAACGCGTACATGCCGCCGCGGAGCGGCTCGAGCGCGTCCACCGGCACCGGCGCGCCGGCGCGGCGGTCCTGCAGGCGGTGCGCGAGCCACGCGAGCAGCAGCGCCGTGTCCGAGGCGGCCCGCACCTCGCCCGCGCCCTCGGCGCGGAGCCGTCCGCGGACCGCGCGGCGGTGCGAGGCGAAGAGCTCGCCGTTGTAGACGAGCACGAAGCGTCCGTCGGCGGAGACGAGGGGCTGGTCGGACTCGTGACCGCCCTGGATCGCCAGCCGCGACCCGAGCAGCCCGATCTCGCCGTCCACGAACACGCCGGTGCCGTCGGACCCGCGGCGCTCGGCGATCGGCGCGAACGCCGCGAGCTCGTCGCGGCGCACGCCGCGCCCGGCCCCACGGACGACGCCTACGAAGCCCGACACGGTCGGTCTCCGGGCGGGCGTCCCCGCAGGGCGTCGCGGCGGGTTCGGGTCATGCGCGCGCGATGGAATCCGACCGGCGGGCGCGGCGCGAGGAGAAACGAGAGCCGACGGGTCGTCGGGCCGACGACGGGCGGGGGCACGGCATCCCGCGAGGAGGCGCCCCCGCGGTCACGGCCGGGTCACGCGAGGACGCGACCCGGCGGGTAGAGTCCCGGGCCATGGCCACCGACGACGGGCTCGACGCGATCGCGGCGTTCCTCCAAGGGGGCGACCGCTTCCTCCTGACCGGCCACGCGCCGCTCGACGGCGACGGGCTGGGCTCGGCGCTCGGCCTGTGCCGGGCGCTGCGGCAGGCGGGACGCACGGCCCACGTCGTCTCCGACGCCCCGGTGCCGAGCATGCTGCGCTGGCTCCCCGGGGCGTCCGACGTGATCGTCTGGACCCCGGGCGGGTACCGCGACGATCCGCGCCTGTCCGACCCGCAGGCGCTGTTCTGCTTCGACAGCGGCGACACCAAGCGCCTCGGCGGGCCCCACCGCGAGCTGCCGCCCTCGGCGACGGTCGTCAACGTGGACCACCACGTCACGAACACGCGGTTCGGCCACCTCAACTGGGTCGAGGAGGACGCCCCGAGCGTCGGCGCGATGGTGTGGCGCCTCGTGCGCGCCGTCGGCCTCCCCACCGACGCCGACGTCGCCCTGCCGCTCTACCTCTCGCTCGTGGAGGACACCGGGCGCTTCTCCTACTCGAACACCTCGCCCGCCGCGCTGCGCGCGGCCGCGGACCTCGTCGAGGCGGGCGCCGACCCCGAGACGATCACGAACCACCTCTACCGCAACGAGGACCTCGGCACGATGCGCCTGCGCGCGCGCTGCGTCGAACGCCTGCAGACGGCGGCGGGCGGACGTCTGGCGTCCACCTACGTGACGTGGGCCGACCTCGAGGAGCTCGGCCTCACCGAGGGCGACCAGGGGCGTGAGATGGTCGAGGTCGCCATCGGGCTCGAGGGCACCGAGGTGGGGCTGCTGCTGCGCGGCCTGCGGCCCGGCGAGGGCACGAAGGCGTCGTTCCGCAGCAAGAGCGACTTCGACGTCGCCGCGATCTGCACCGCCCACGGGGGCGGCGGGCACCGCAAGGCGGCCGGCTGCACCGTCGTCGACGACGACCTCGCGGCGGTCCGGCGCGCGCTCGTGGCCGAGACGGTCGCGCGCCTCGAGCGCCGCACGACGTGACGGGCCCCGCGCCCGGCGAGCGGCCCGCGCCGGCGACGGAGGACGTCGCGTCCTACGCCGGGCGGTCGAAGTACGACGCGCCGGGGCGCGCGGCCCGCTACGAGGCGAGGTCGCGGCGCCGCGACGCGGAGGAGAAGGCGCTGCTCGACCGGGTGCTCGACGTGCTCGCGCTCCCGCGCGGGGCCCGTGCGCTCGACGCGCCGTGCGGGACGGGGCGCATCGCGCAGGCGCTGCTCGCGCGCGGGTGGTCGGTGACGGCCGCCGACCTCTCCCCGGCGATGCGCGAGGCGGCGCGGGCCGCGCTCTCGAGCGCGGCGGCGGCGGTCACGGTCGAGCCGATCGACCTCGAGGCGACGCCGCCCCCGGACGCGCCCCGCCACGACGTCGTCGTCTGCTTCCGCTTCTTCCACCACCTGCCCGACGACGCCGCGCGCACGCGCGTCCTGCGCTCGCTCGCGGCGCGGGCCCGCGGCCCCGTGGTGCTCTCGTTCCACCACCCTGTCAGCGTCCACCATCTCGCGCGGGCCCTGCGCCGCCTGCTCACGCGCCGGCGCGGCGACCGGCACGCGACGACCGTCGCGCACCTGCGGCGGCTCGCGCGCGAGGCGGGGCTCGCGGTGCGGCGCACCGCGGCGCTCGCCCCCTATCGACGCGACCTGTGGGTCGCCGTGCTCGAGGCGGCGCCGGCCGCCGGGACCGCGTCGGGCGGCGGCTGACCGGCCGCGGGCGGGGCGCCGCCGCGGCGGGCACGGACGGCTACTCGTCGCGCTCGTCGGCCGACGGGCGCGACGGCAGCGAGAGCCCCAGCGTCCGCGCGACGAGCTGGAGGTCGAGCCACGACTCGCGCTTGGCCTCGGGCGTGCGCAGCAAGTACGAGGGGTGGAACGACGGCAGGACCCGGCGACCGTCGGCCAAGGTGCGGAGCTGCCCCCGGATCGAGGTGATCCCCCGGTCGGTCCCGAGCAGCGCCTTCGCGGCGGGATTGCCCAGCGCGAGGACGAGCTCGGGGTCGAGGAGGCGGATCTGCTCGTCGAGGAACGGGCGGCACGCCGCGACCTCGTCGGGCTCCGGGGGGCGGTTGTCCGGGGGGCGGCACTTCAGGACGTTGGCGATGTAGACGTCTTCACGCGCCAACCCGATCGCGGCGAGCATCTTCGTGAGCAACTGCCCGGCCTTGCCGACGAAGGGGCGCCCCGTGGCGTCCTCGTCGGCCCCGGGGGCCTCGCCGACGACGAGCAGCCGGGGGCGGCGTGGGCCCTCTCCGAACACGACCGTCGAGCGCGTCTCGCACAGCCGACAGCGTCGGCACTGGTCGGCGTCGGCCCGGAGGGCGTCGAACGGGTCGGGCCCCCCTGAGGGTGTCGTCGCCCCCGGAGGCGCCGCGGCGTCGCGCTCTGCCGCGGCAGCGGGGACCGGCGCGGTCGGCGCCGCCCCCCCGATCCCAGCACCGACGGGGGCGCGGGTCGTCCCCGCTGCGCCCCCCGCGCCCGCCGCGGTCGGGCGACCGGCCGGGGTCGGGGCGCGGGGGGCCGATGCGTCGGTCTCGTCGGACCAGGCGTACCGCCCCGCGGCCCCGCGGAGCCACTCGACGAGCAAGCGGGCCTCGCGCACCGGGTCGTTCGTGTCCACGTCGGTAGGGTAGCGCCCCCACCCGACGGCATTGCGCCGGCGCCGTGACGCCGGGATGACACGGGGATCGTACGTAACGACCCTCGGCACGGGCGGTTCCGGCGTCCGCCGGACGGGCTCGGGTCGGGACCGCGTGGCAAGGATTCGTTGACACGCGTTCCCGCACCCTGCTAGAAACCCGCCCGTGTCTGGGCAGGAGGGCGGCCACCGGCGCGACCGGTGCCGTCGTCCATGGTTCGCGTTCGGGAGGGTTTCGTCGATTCGCGGCAGGCCGCGTCGAGCGGTTTCGGGTGGGGTCGCGCCTCCCGAAGTCGGCTCGTCGGGCGCTCCGCGACCGCACGAAAGGATGGTTGCCGGATGAAGCGCGCGCTCGTGCTCGGTCTCGTTCCGGTGGTGGCCCTGTCCGCGTGCATGCGCCGTACGGCGCCGCGTGCGGCCTCTGCGAACGGCGACACCGCCGTCGCGGCGGCGCCCGCGCCGCGCTTGGCCCCGCCGACGGTCTCGGTCCCCGTCCCCGCCGCCGGCCTCGCGTCCGGTCCGGCCGACGACGCGGCCCCGCCGCCCCCGCCCGCGCCGGCCCCCGCGCCGGACCTGATGGAAGAGGGCCGCCGTGCCGTCGCCATCGACGCGGAGCAGCGCAAGGTGATGCTCGAGCAGAACCTCGCGGCCGCCCGCGAGGCCCTCAAGAACGCCGACATCGCGTCGGCCCGCACGTTCTTCGGGAAGGCCCTCGAGCTCGACCCGCAGAACACCGAGGCCCGCGAGGGGTGGCGCAACCTCAACGACGACCGTCCCTCGACGGTCGGCGACTACTTCGACCGCACCCGCCGTGAGGAGGCCGTCCGCCGCGACGAGGCCGTCACGCAGGTGTCGGGCCACATGAAGCGCGGCCACACGATGGAGGCGGCGCAGGACTACGACGGCGCGATCCGCGAGTACCAGTCGGCCCTCGCGATCGTCTCGTGGTACGCGGACACGACCGGCTTCGGCGTCACGGCCGACTCGCTCAAGGACGTGATCGACCGCGCCCGCGCCGCCGCCGCGAAGAAGTCGCGCGACGACCGCGCCACGGCCACGCGCCGCGCGATGGCCGAGCGTGAGCGCGACCTCGCCCGCGAGCGCGAGGAGCGCTTGGGCCGCATCCGCGCGTTCTTCCGCGAGGCCGACCTCGCGTTCCGCCGCAACGAGTTCTCCGCCGCCCGCGAGTACGCCCGCCTCGTCCTCCTCGAGGACCCCGAGAACAAGGCCGCGGCCGAGCTCATCGAGTGCACCTACGACGCCGAGCACGCGGCGCGGATGCAGTACAACACCGAGACCTTCGCCGAGGAGTGGAAGCGCACGTTCGCCGAGCTCGAGCGCGCGGTCATCCCCCAGGTCAAGACGGTCGAGTTCCCCGACAACTGGCTCTCCGACGTCGCCAGCCGCAAGGCCCGCATCGTCGGTGACGCGCCCGACACGAGCGACAACGAGAGCAAGCAGGCGATCCTGACGGCGCTCGACGCCAAGCGCGTCAAGGGCCTGCAGTTCACCGACCAGAACCTCGACCAGGTCGTCACCTACCTCCGCACGGTGACGGGCCTGAACTTCCACATCACCCCGAAGGTCCGCTCGACGAAGTTCGACGAGGTCAAGGTCAACATCAGCAACCTCGACGACGTCAGCGTCGCGCAGGTCCTCAACCTCGTGACCGAGCCGTACGAGCTCCGCTGGGAGCCCCGCAACGGCGTCGTGACGATCGCGATGAAGGACGAGGTCGCGGGCACGCTGCGCCTGCGCTACTTCGACGTCCGCGACCTCGCGGTCAAGATCCAGAACTTCCGCGGCACGGACATCTTCCTCGCGCCGTCGAACTACACGCCGCCCGAGCCGCCGGAGCTGCCCGAGGCCGCGCCGATCTTCCCGACCGACACCCTCGTGGACACGATCAAGCAGGTCGTCGAGACGAAGTCGTGGGAGACCGAGGGCGCGACGCTCGAGCTCAAGCCGCCGGGCACGCTCATCGCCCGCAACACGCAGGAGGTGATCGACGCGGTGGCCCAGCTGCTCGAGGAGCTGCGCCGCAACTCCGGCCCGCTCGTCAGCATGGAGGTCCGCTTCATCCAGATGGAGGACAACTTCCTCCGTGACGTGGGTGTGGACCTGCGCGGCCTCGGCGACAACGACCCGACCAGCCTCGGCACCAACGCCCCCAACGACGACGTGTTCTTCGGCAACACGGCGGCGCCGGCCGGCGTCGGCACGGGCTCGGACTCGGGCGTGTTCTTCAACGACGGCGGCGACGGCTCGTACCGCGGCCGCATCGAGAACCTGTTCGACCTCGTCTCGGGGCTCGGCAACCCGAACGTCATGAGCGCGACGGGCGGCCTGTCGCTGCAGCACACGTTCCTCGACGACACGCAGGTGGAGGTGATCCTCCGCGCCGTGCAGAAGAGCGAGCGCGTGCAGCAGATCACGGCGAGCAAGCTCACCGTCTACAACACGCAGCGCGCGACGGTCGAGGTGCTCAACAAGGTCGCCTACGTCGCGGACTACGACGTCGAGATCGCCCAGGCGTCCAACATCGCCAACCCGATCATCAAGAACGCGATCGAGGGCGTCGTCCTCGACGTGAAGCCGGTCGTCTCCGCCGACCGCCGCTTCATCACCCTCGAGCTGCGCCCGACGGTGGCGACGCTGGTCCGCCCGATCCCGACGATCGTCACCAACCTGGCCTCCGGCCCGGTCGGCACGAACTCGGCGGTCACGATCCAGGTGCCGCGCCTGACCAAGAGCAGCGTCCGCACCACCGTGACGATGCCCGACGGCGGCACGCTCCTCCTCGGCGGTCTGAAGTTCTACGACCAGACCGACGCGACGAGCGAGGTGCCGGTGCTCGGCAAGATCCCGGTGATCGGCTTCATGTTCAGCCGCAAGGGCTCGTACGTGAACCGCCGCAACCTGTCGGTGCTCGTCTCGGCGAGCATCGAGGCGCTCGAGGAGCAGGAGCCGACGGGCGAGTACCGCCCGCCGGTCCGCGCCGAGCCCTACGTCATGGAGGAGGAGCAGGAGGACGTGATCGCGCCGGCTTGCGCCGCGCCTCCGCCTCCCTGCGCTCCGTGCGGCCGTCGCTAGGCGACCGACCGATGTGACCGACGCGACGCCGCGGCCGAAAGGCCGCGGCGTCGTGCTTTTCTAGGGAGCCCGGCGGGGCGCAAGCCGATGCCTCCCCCGCGCGCAGTTCGGCTCCGCAGCAGCGACCGTCGTCGATCGGAACACGCGTCGGGCCGGGGGCTACGCGGGACGTCGTTCGGAACAACCCGGCTCGCTCCGCCGTGCGCGCGGCAGAGGCGCGC
>JADZCA010000044.1 GCA_020851795.1 Planctomycetota bacterium
ACCCGGGGCCGTAGACGTCCGCGAACGGCACGAACCGGAGCGGCGCCGCGGTCCCCGCGACGGCGACGACGAGCCGCGCGAGGTCGGCGATCGCCACCTCCTCGTCGCTGCCCACGTTGACGAGGAGGCCCTCGCTCGCCGGCGTCGTCGTGAGGAGCAGCAGCGCGTCGACCGCATCGGCCACGTGGAGGAACGTGCGCGTCTGGCGGCCGTCGCCGTGCACCGTGAGCGGCTCGCCCCGCACGGCCGACGCCGCGAACCGCGGCAGCACCATGCCGTAGCGCGCCGACTGGCGGGGCCCCACCACGTTGAACGGGCGCACGACGGTCACGGGGAGCAGCGACGTCCGGTGCAGCGCGATCGCGAGGCTCTCGCCGGCCACCTTGCTCACGCCGTAGACGTCGCGCCGCCCCGCCGGGTCGAGCACCACGGGGTGGTCCTCGCACAGGGTGCCCGCCGCCGTCGGGCCGTACGCCTCGCTCGTCGACGCGATCAGGCACCGCGTCCCGCCGCGCGCGCAGGCCTCGAGCACGCTGGCCGTGCCCTCGACGTTGCGCGACCACGTGCCCGCGGGATCTTCCGCCACGCGGCGCACGCCGACGGCGCCCGCCAGGTGGAAGACGACGTCCGCGCGCTCGACCTCGCGCCGGACGAGCCCCCGGTCGCGGACGTCCCCCGTCGAGAGCGTCACCCGCGGGTCGCCCCGGTGCGCGGCGAGGTGCTCGGCGCGGCCCGTCGACAGGTCGTCGAGGGCGACCACGTCGTGGCCCGCCGCCCGGAGGCGGTCGACGAGATGGCTCCCGAGGAACCCGGCCCCACCGGTGACGAGTGCGCGCATCGAGGGAGAGCCTACCCGGGGCGACCGCCGCCCCACCTTGGGACGACGACCGCCTTCACGGACGTCCCCGCCCGCGAGGCTCCCCTCACGCGGGCCCCGAGATCGAGAGCGCGTGGCCGTCCGGGTCGTCGAAGCGCGCGAGGGAGATGCCCGGCGCGATGGGCCGAGGCCCGTGGAGGAACGTCACCCCGCGCGCGACGAGCGCCGCGTGCGCCGCGGCCACGGAGGCCACGCCGAACGAGACCTGCACGTGCGGCACGGAGCCCGCCTTCGGCCCGCCCGCGGGCGCGGGCGACACGCCGGCGTGCAGCGCGAGGCTCGCCCCGCCCGTCCCGAGCTCGACCCACTCGGGCGTCTCGAGCCGCACGGGCAGGCCGAGCGCGTCGCGATAGAACGCGACGGAGCGCGGCATCTGCGTGACGTAGAGGATGATCGTGCCGAGGGCGTGCAGCGGGCCGCGGGGCGCGGGGCCAGGAGGCGGGGAGGAGGGAGGGGGCACGGGGGAGGGCTCCGGAGCGCGACGTCCGACGGGGCGTCGCGGGATCACCCGAGCTTCGGGAGCGTGGGCGGGCGGCGGAGGGGCCGCTTCGCGAGGTCGGCGGCGGCCGGCCCCTGCTTCGTGAGCATCGCGAGCGCCTCGGCGATCCCGCGTTCGAGCTGCGGGTCGCGGCCGGCGCGGTGGTCCTGGGGACGGATCTCGACCTCGACGTCGGGGTCGGTGCCGTGGCCCTCGACGTCGTAGCCGACGTCCCGGAACCAGAACGCGAACTCCGGCTGCGTCGTGACCGTGCCGTCGACCAGGGCGTGCCGCGGCCAGATGCCGACGACGCCGCCCCACGTGCGCTTTCCGATCAGGGGGCCCAGGCCGAACAGCTTGAAGCAGTGGCTGAAGATGTCGCCGTCCGAGCCCGCGTACTCGTTGGTCAGCGCGAGCACGGGGCCGCGGGGCGCGTCGCCGGGGTAGGGCGCCGGCACGCGCCAGCGGCTCTGGTTGAAGCCCCGGGGCCGGCGCGACAGCTTCTCGAGCAGCAGCTGCGACACGTGGCCGCCGCCGTTCCAGCGCACGTCGACGAGGAGCGCGTCGCGCTCGACCTCGGCGGCGTAGTACCGGTGGAACTCGCTGTAGCCGAGCGGGCCCATGTTGGGCACGTGGACGTAGCCCACGCGCCCGTCCGTCTCGGCGTGGACGCGCGCGCGGTTCGCCTCGACCCAGTCGCGGTAGCGCAGGGGCTGCTCGTCTCGCAGGGTGCGCACGGACACCGTGCGTCGCGCCCCGCCCGGGGTGCGCACGCCGAGCCGCACCTCGCGGCCCGAGAGGGCCACGAGCCGCTCCATGGGCGACGCGGCGCGGCCGACGGCCTCCCCGTCGACGTCGAGGATCTCGTCGCCGACGCGCACGTCGAGGCCGGGCGCCGCGAGCGGCGAGGCGCGCATCGCGTCCCACGAGTCGCCGCGGGGGATGCGGGTCACGCGCCAGGTGGCGGTCTGCGCGTCGAAGGCGAGGTCGGCGCCGAGGAAGCCCTGGTACCAGGTGGGCTCGGGACGGTAGTCGCCGCCCATCTCGTAGCAGTGCGAGGTGCCGAGCTCGCCCTGCATCTCCCACAGGACGTCGGAGAACTCGCCGCGCGTGGCGGCGCGGTCGACGAGGGGGAGGTAGCGGTCGTGGACCGCGCGCCAGTCGATGCCCGACATGTCCGGGGTCCAGAACTGGTCGCGCTGGAGGCGCCACGCCTCGCGGAACATCTGCCGCCACTCGAGGCCGGGCACCACGGAGACGCGCAGGCGGTCGAGGTCGACCCAGCCCGACTCGCGGCTCACGTCGTCGCGCGAGGCGACCTCGGGGCCCTTGATGCCGGCGGGGAGCACGCGCACGCGGTGCCCGCTGCGCAGGACCAGCGAGCGCCCCGAGCCGGACACCTCGAACGTGGTCACGCGGTCGAAGAGGGTCGTCACCTTGTCGTCGGCGAAGTCGTAGACCTCCAGCAGGCCGCGGGCGGGCGGCTCGGCGCCGCTGCCGCGACGCTCGCCGTCGAGGCTCCCCTCGATGGGGTAGGAGCAGAAGATCGCGCGGCCCCGCACGCCGGCGATGGCGCC
>JADZCA010000045.1 GCA_020851795.1 Planctomycetota bacterium
ATACGTGAGCTGGGTTCAGACCGGCGTGAGCCAGGTCGGTCCCTATCTGTCGTGGGTGTAGGAGGATTGAGGAGACGTGACCCTAGTACGAGAGGATTGGGTCGCACCGACCTCTGGTGTGCCGGTTGTCGCGCTAGCGGCAGTGCCGGGTAGCTATGTCGGGACAGGAGAAACGCTGAAAGCATATAAGCGTGAAGCCAACTCCGAAACGAGTCCTCCCTATCAGGCCCCTTGAAGACCACAAGGTAATAGGCCGGACGTAGAGACGCCGCAAGGCGTGCAGCGGACCGGTACTAATCGGCCGATCGGCTTGACCACTTTCTCTCCCCGCCCGGTGTCTGCGTTCACGCAGGCCGGGAGCGAGAGAAACCGCGAGACCGCGCTGCGCTCTGCAGCGCGTCACCCTCTGCGCTGTGAACGTGCAAGGTTCCTTGCAGAGCCCCTGATCCCATCTTTTTGCCCGGTGCCCATACCCGCGGGGTCCCACCCGATCCCATTCCGAACTCGGCCGTTAAGCCCGCGGGGCCGATGATACTGTCACAAGCGGGAAAGTAGGTCAGTGCCGGGCGTTTCCCATTCGAAGGCCCGCGGAGGATCCTCCTCCGCGGGCCTTCTTCGTTTCCCGACGGCGCCGCCGACGGAGCCGTCGCGCGGTCGCGGCGCGTGGAGCCGGCGTGTCCGCGTTCCCTCGCCCCCGTGCGCCCGGTCCTCCGGACGTGCGGTCGTCGGTCCCCCTTGAGCGTCCCGTCGGCCCCAGCCTTCCCGAGGTCCGCCTCGTGCGAGACCCCGCCCGAGGGTCCGTGGGCGAGCCGCGACGGTCTCCCGGTCCGCGGGTTCGCGCCACGGGTTGGCGATGCCCGTCCCCTCCGCGCCGTCCGTGGCGTCGGCGCTTGACCCGACCCCCGCGCGCCGTAGACTCCCGCGTCGCGCCGGACCGGGCGCATAGCTCAGTTGGCTAGAGCGCCGCTCTGATAAGGCGGAGGTCCTTGGTTCGAGTCCAAGTGCGCCCACCATGTCCGGTCGCGTGCGCGAGCGTGGGGGCCTCGGGCCCCCGGGGCCCGGGGGTGTAGCTCAGTTGGTAGAGCACCGCCTTTGCAAGGCGGGGGTCGCCGGTTCGAGTCCGACCACCTCCACCACCCCACGAAGCCGCCGGACGACGTAGGCTGGGTGCGTCGTCCAAGGACGTTGGAGGTCCTTCCATGCGGCGTCTCCTCGCTTGGGTCGCGGCGGCGGTCCTGCTCGCGCTCGGGGTCGGCGGCGTGTCCGCCGGCATCGAGGAGATCGACTACGCGCGCTACGACGCTCGCGTCACCGACAGCAAGGGGGTCTCGACCGACCTCAAGGACTTCGGCTACGCCACCGGCGCCAACATCCTGATGGCGATCCGGGGCGAGGCGGACGTCGAGATCCCGTTCCGCCTGATCCGCACGATCGACATCGGCGCGTACGTGCCCGAGGAGCGTCGTTCGCCCTGCACGGTCACGTTGCGCACCGGGCGCACGGTGGCGCTCGAGGTCGATGCGGTCGAGGGCGACCGCCTCCTGCGCGGCAAGGCCGAGTTCGGCGAGTTCCGCATTCGCATGGGCCGGGTGCGTCGTCTCGAGCTCGTCGCGCTGTCGCACCTGACGCCGGAGTGACGCGGGCCCGACGCCGGGGTGGCGCGTTCGTCCCGGCGCCCGACGCCGTCCGGGTATCCTCGGTGCGATCGTGGACGACGGCCCGCGCTACCTCCTCGCGTTCGACACGTTCCGCCAGCCCCACCTGCTGACCGACGTGCTCGTCGTCGGGGCGGGGGTCGCGGGCTACTCGGCAGCACTCGCGGCCGCGGAGCGAGGCGCTCGCGTGCTCCTCGTCACCAAGGGGGACCTCGACGCGAGCAACACGGGTTGGGCTCAGGGCGGCGTCGCCGCCGTGACCAGCGGCCGTCCCGAGGCGTTCGCGTCGCACGTGCACGACACGCTCGACGTGGGCCAGGGCCTGTGCGACGCCGACGTCGTCAAGGCGGTCGTCGAGGGCGCCCCGCGCCGGATCGAGGACCTCGTCCGCCGGGGCGCCCGGTTCGACGGGGACCCCGGGTCGCCCGCGCTCGCCCTCGAGGGCGGGCACTCCGAGCCGCGCGTGCTCCACGCCCGCGGGGACGCGACCGGGGCGGAGATCCGCGACACGCTGCGACGCGCGGCGGAGTCCTCGCCTGCGATCGACCTGCTCCCCAAGACGTTCCTGGTGGACCTCCTCACCGACGACGACGGGCGCTGCCGCGGTGCGCTCGTCGTCACGCCCGAGGGCCTGCGCTCCGTCTGGGCCGGCGCCGTCGTGCTCGCCACCGGCGGGTACGCGCAGGTGTTCCGCGAGAGCACCAACGTCCCCGGCGCCACCGGCGACGGCGTCGCCGCGGCGCTGCGGGCGGGCGCGGTCCTGCGCGACCTCGAGTTCGTGCAGTTCCACCCGACGACGCTCTACCTCGCCGGCGTGCCGCGCATCCTGATCTCCGAAGCCGTCCGCGGCGAGGGTGCCCACCTCGTCGACGACCAAGGTCGGCGTTTCGCGCAGGAGTCCGACCCGCGCGGCGAGCTGGCCCCGCGCGACGTCGTCTCGCGGGCGATCCTGCGCCAGCTCGCCAAGCCCGACGTGCAGGGCGTCTACCTCGACATGACGAGGCTCGGCGCGCGGGCCGTCACGCGCTTCCCCGGCATCGTGGCCGCCTGCCGCGCCCACGGGCTCGACCCGACGCGCGACCTCGTGCCCGTGCGCCCCGCCGCGCACTACACGATCGGCGGCGTCTCGGTGGACCTCGACGGACGCAGCTCGGTGCCCGGGCTCTTCGCCGCCGGCGAGGTGTCGGCGAGCGGGCTGCACGGGGCGAACCGCCTCGCGTCGAACTCGTTGCTCGAAGGCCTCGTGCTCGGCGAGCGTGCCGGGCTCGCCGCCGCGGCCGCGGCGGGACGCGAGCTGCCTCGGGCGCTGCACCTGCGCGGCGCGGGCACCGGCGCGGACCCGCGCGGCAACCTCGACGACGAGGACCTGCGCGCGTCGCTGCGCGCGCTGCTCTGGCGCATGGTCGGCATCGAGCGGCACGGCGGCGCGCTGACCGGTGCCGTCGCGGCGGTGGGGGGCTGGGAGGGCTTCGCCCGGCGCGTCGGCGCCGACTCGGTCGAACGGCTCGTGCTGCTCGACATGCTGGCCGTGGCCCGGCGCGTCGCCGAGGCCGCGCTCCTGCGCGAGGAGAGCCGCGGCACCCACTTCCGCCGTGACTTCCCGCAGCGCGACGACGCGCTCTGGCGCTGCCACCTGCTCCACCGCACGGGCCAGCCCGTGTGGAAGGCGCCGGCGGCGGAGCCGACGGGGGACCGGCGATGAGGGTCGACTCGACGCCCCGCCGGCGGCGCGAGCGCGCCGTCCTGCTCGGCCTGCAGCTGCCGAGGGACCCCACGAGCTACGACGCGCCGCTCGAGGAGCTCGCGCGCCTCTCCGACACCGCGGGCGTCGAGGTCGTCGAGCGCGTGGTGCAGCGCCGGCCCAAGCCCGACGCGGCCACGTGGGTGGGCTCGGGCAAGGCGGAGGAGGTCGGTGCGCTGGCGAAGTCGCTCGGCGCCGACCTCGTCATCGTCGACCACGACCTGTCGCCGAGCCAGTCGCGCAACCTCGAGAAGCTGACGGGTGTGCGCGTCGTGGACCGCACCGAGCTGATCCTCGACATCTTCGCGACCCGCGCGCGCACCGCGGAGTCGCGGGCGCAGGTCGAGCTCGCGCAGATGGAGTACTCGCTCCCGCGGCTCAAGCGCCTGTGGACCCACCTCAACCGCGAGACGGCGTCCGGGCAGGCCGGCGTCGGCATGCGCGGTCCCGGCGAGCGTCAGCTCGAGATCGACCGCCGGCTCGTGCGCCTGCGCATCCGCGACCTGACCCGCGAGCTCGAGGAGATGCACGCCCGCCGCCTGCAGCGCGTCGAGGCGCGCGACCGGCTCTTCACCGTGGCCCTCGTCGGCTACACGAACGCGGGCAAGAGCACCCTGATGCGGCGCCTGACCGGCGCCGACGTGCTCGTCGAGGACCGGCTCTTCGCCACGCTCGACACGACGACGCGCGCGTGGGACCTCAAGCCCGGCCGTCGGGTGTTCCTCTCCGACACCGTCGGCTTCATCCGCAACCTGCCGCACCGCCTCGTCGCGTCGTTCCTCTCGACGCTCGAGGAGGCGCGCCGCGCCGACCTGCTGCTCCACGTGGTCGACGCGGGCGACCCGGACGCCCTCGCCCACGTCGCGGTGGTCGAGGCGACGCTCTCCGAGATCGGTGCGGGGGCCGTGCCGCGGCTGATGGTCCTCAACCAGGTGGACCGCGTCCGCGAGCCGCTCGCGCTGCGCGTGCTGCGCGACCGCCTCCCCGACGCCGTCGAGGTGTCGGCCGTCACGGGCGCCGGCGTGGACGGGCTCACCGACCACGTGCTCGAGCACGTGCTGCGGCGTGCGCTCGACGTCGTCGTCGAGACTGACGCGGGCAACGGACGTCTCCTCGCCCGCCTGCGCGAGTGGGGGGACGTCGCCTCGGTCGCCTACGAGGGCGCCCGTGCGCGGGTCGCGGTCCGCCTCGCGGCGCGCCACTTCGCGCCGGTGCGCCGCGACGGCGGCACGGTCCTCGACGCCGTGACGGGGCAGGAGATCCCGCCCGAGCGCGAGCCCTGGGCGCCGGCCGGGGGCTGACCGGGGCCCGCGTCGCGCGCGCACCCGCCCGGCTCCCGCCGGTCGCGTCGGGATTGGCGGGTCGCGGCCTGCGGCCCCGCCCGGAACGGAGCGGGGCCCGCGACGTCGCCGCCGCGGGCCCCGGCAGTCGTCCCAGTCCGGCTGTCTCGGGTCAGGCCGGCGCGGTGCCCGGCTTGGGCCCCTTCGCCGGAGGGGCCGGCGGCGCCTTGTCGCCCGCGTCGGGCGCGGGGGCCCGCTTGGCGTCCTCGGCCGCCGCCGCGCGCCGGGCCGCCTCGGCCGCGGCCTCGGGGTCGTCGCGGAACGACCACGGCACGACCATGACCGCCCCCGCGACCAGCGCGTAGGCGGAGAACCCGACGGCCCACAGCAGCCACAGGCCCAGCGTGGCGAGCAGCGGCGTCATGAGCAGACCCCAGAAGACGCCCAGCCAGACGTCCTTCATCACCGCCACGGCGATCGTGACGAGCACCGCCAGCCCGATGAGGGCGTAGCCCCACGGCTTGCGCGCCGGCCACGTCGCGGCCCACAGGCGCGGGCGGAAGCGGCGGACCTGCTGCCAGAACCACGGCAGGAACAGGAGGAGCGGCGCCGCGATGCCGATCGTCGAGTACGCACCGACGATCGTGCCGGCGAGCAGCGTGAACGAGATGCCCTCGAGCAGGCTGCGCTGGCCGACGTTGACCGCGAAGAGCACGACGAGGGTGAGGAACACGGTCAGCGACGTGCGGATCGTGCGCGCGAGCGTCTGGTTGACCGCGTCGTCGATCATCTTCGTCGAGACGCTGGGTGCCTTGCCGCGCAGCTCTCGGATGCGGTCGAAGGTGACGACGGTGTCGTTGACCGAGTAGCCGACGATCGTGAGGAACGCGGCCATCAGCCCCATGTTGATCTTGGCGTCCACGAGGCCGAGGTTGTCCACGAGGCAGACGACGCCGAGCGCGATCGTCACGTCGTGGACGAGGCAGAGCACCGACGCGAAGCCCATCGCGTAGGAGCGGAACCGGAACGCCACGTAGATCACGATCGCGACGAACGACAGGAGCAGCGCCAGCAGGGCGTCGTTGCGCATGCGCTTGGCGACGCCGGGGCCGACGAGGTCGTTGACCGGGAACGGGTCGGCGAGCACCACGCCGTCGGCCGCGGCGCGGGCGACGCCCGCGTCCTGCAGCGCCGAGCGGAAGTCGGCCCCCGACAGGAACTCGCGCAGGTCGGTGACGAGCGTCTCGGGTACGTCCTCGGCGGCCTTGCCGTCGCTGGCGCGCACGCTCTTCCACGCGACCTCGAACACCTTCGCCTCGCCGCCCTCGGCCGAGCCGCCGTCGCGGACCTCGACCGTGCGGTTCAGGCGGCTCGCCGGCAGCGCGGAGCGCGCGCGGCCGTCGCCGCCCGGGTCGAAGTAGGGCATGCGGGCGAAGGCCTTCTTCATCACCTCCGCCGTGAGCCCGCGTGCGGGGTCCTCGATCGCGACCTTGAGGCGCAGCGCCCCGTCCATCGCCTTCCACGGGTCCGCGTCCCCGCTGGCCTTGTAGGGTGCGGGACGCTCGACGACCCACGACGGGATCAGGTGCTCCTTGAGCGCCGCCGCGACGTAGGCCTGGAACGCGTCGAGCTGCTCGGACGCGCTGAGCGTGTCGCCGCCGCCCTCGACGGCGAGCGGGTGGCGGATCTCGACCCAACGGCCCTCGGAGCGGACCGTGACGACCTCCGCGGACGTGTACGGGCCGACCTTGACGTTGCGCATCTCCCCGGAGCCGGTGGGGGCCCCGGCCTTGGGGATCCGCACCTCACGCGCGCCGCCGTCGAGCGCCGTCTTGACCTGGTCGACGGTGACCACGTCGTTGAACCGCGCCTGCACCTTCATGCCGCCCGTGAAGTCGATGTCGTAGACCGACTGCGCCGGCGACCCGAAGAAGGTCACGAGCGAGACGACCATGACCGCGACCGACGCGGGGATGAAGACGCGCCGCAGCTTCATCCACGAGACGCCGGGCACGCGCGCCTCGCCGAGCATGCGCACCGTCTTCGCGCCGGCGCGCACCCACCACTCGAAGAACGTCCGCGCGACGAACACCGCCGTGAACATCGACGCGAGCAGGCCGAGCGTCAGGGTGACGGCGAAGCCCTGGATGGCGCCGGTGCCGAACACGTAGAGGAAGGCGGCGGTCAGGAACGTCGTGACGTTGGAGTCCACGATCGTCGTGAACGCGCGGTCGAAGCCCTCCGCGACCGCCTGTGCGACCGTGCGTCCTCGCTTGAGCTCCTCGCGGATGCGCTCGAACACGAGGATGTTGGCGTCCACCGCCATGCCGAGCGTGAGCACGATGCCCGCGATGCCCGGCAGCGTCAGCGTCGAGCGCAGGAACGCCATCGCGCCCACGAGCAGCACGAGGTTGAGCAGCAGCGCGACGTCGGCGATCACGCCGGCGAGGAAGTAGTAGACCGCCATGTAGGCGAGCACGAGCAGGAAGGCGAGCACCGTGGAGAGCAGGCCGCGGCGCACCGCCTCGCCGGCGAGCGTCGGGCCGACGCGGCTCTTCGCCTCGAAGCGCGGCGTCACCTTGAGGCTGCCCGACTGCAGCGTCGCGATCAGGTTCTGCTGGCGCTCGACCGTCTCGCGGTAGGCCTCGGCCGACCCCGTGACGCCGCCGCCCCCGCGGCCGCCGAGCGAGATCACGACCGAGTCCTCGAGCGGGCTGTTGATGATCGGGGCCGAGTCGTACTGGCCGTTGAGCACGATCGCCATCGGCAGGCCGACGTTCTTGCCCGTCCACTCGCGGAACACGCGGTGGTAGTCCACCTTGACGTCGAAGTGCACGCCCGGCTGGCCGTAGCGGTCGGAACCGGCGCGGATGTTGGAGAGGATGTCGCCCGTCAGGTCGTCGGACTTCGACGTCGGCTCCTCGAGCACGACGAAGTCGGCCACCGTCGAAGGCGGCGCGGCGTTGGCGCCGCGGTAGCGGGGGACGAGGCGGTAGCGACGGTCGAGCGGCTCGTAGGCGCTGCCGCTGTCGCGCGCCGCCTTCCAGCGCGTCACCTCGCGCTCCTTGAAGGTGCGGAAGCCCTCGGCCGTCGCCTCGAACTTGTCGGCGTCGCCGCCGGGGCCCTGCGCGCCCATCCAGACCTGGTTGCGGGTGCGCGTCTCGCCGTTCTCGCCCTCGAAGCTGCCGTACTCGGGCTGCACCTCGATGCGGAACTGCAGGACGCCGATGGCCTCGACGACCTTCTGGATCGCCTCGGCGTCCACCTCGGCGGGCACCGAGATCTCGAAGCGGTTCTCGCCCAGCGAGGTCAGGTTGACCTCGGCGAGGCCGTACTTGTTGATGCGCTTCTCGAGCAGCTTCAGCGTCGAGCTCACGAGGTCGGTGTCGCTCTCGCCGGCCTTCACCTCGCCGCGGCGACGCGCCCCCTCGAGGTCGAGCTGGAAGCGCAGCGTCGTGCCGCCGCGCAGGTCCTGGCCGAGCGCCATGCCGAAGGGCTTCTCCGGCGACCGGCTCGTCCAGAACGACCACAACGCCGCGCCCACCACGAGCGCGATCAGGAACCACCGCCACGCGATCGACTTCTGCTCCGTCACGACACGTCCCTCCGAAAGCACCGAACTCACGCGACATCACGCCGCAGCGCGCACCGACGCGTCACGGCGGGCGGGACGCGGGACCGACGAGGTCCCCGCCCCGCGGTCGCGTCAGAGGCGCCGGCACTCCGCCGCCGCGCGCGGCGCGGACTGGTCGGTCTCGGGTTCGTTCCCGGGCGGGACGCCCGCGTCGCTCCAACCGTTGCACGGGAGCGACGGCGGACGCGCCGTCACGGGCGTCGCCGGCTCGGCGCGGGGGCCCGCGCCGAGGAGCAGGCGCTGCAGGCCGCCGAGCGCGAGCGTGGACTCCTCGATCGACGGGCCCGACGAGGGCAGCGTCCCCGCGGCGCCGGCGAGCCAGGACGTCGCCAGCGGCGCGAGGACCGCGAGCAGCGCCAGCGCCACCCGCGCGGCCGGAGGACGGGGGCCGTCGCGTCGCGTCACGCCTTGCCCTTCTTCTCGCCGCCCGCCTTCGCGTCCTCGGCCGGGGCCTCGCCCTCCTTGGGCACGATCTGCCACACGGCGCCCCGGTCGAAGCGCATCCGGACCCCGTCGGCGACCTCGAGGAGGACGGTCTTCTCGTCCACCTCGATCACCTCGCCGTGGATGCCCGCGGTCGTCACGCAGCGGTCGCGCTTCTTGAGCGCGGAGAGCATCGCCTCGCGCTTCTTGCGCTCCTTCGACTGCGGCCGGATCATGAGGACGTAGAAGATCACGAAGATCAGCACGAACATCGGCCACGAGGGGAACCCGCCCGGGCTCGACGGCGCGTCGCCGCCGCCCGAGCCCCCGCCCGGAGCCGCCGGAGCGGCGGGGGCGGCGTCCTGCGCGAGCACGAACGGGAAGACGAGATCCGGCACGACGGTCCTCCGAATCCGGGGATGGTAGGGGCGCGCCCCCGGGGCCGCGAGCGAAACCCCTGCCCGTGGCACGGGGCCCGGGGCGACCCCGGAGACGCTCCGTCCCCGGGGCGGTTGACAGCCCCCCCGGGGGGGCGATGCTGCGCCTCGTGCGCATCGTCGTGGCCCTCTCCGGCGGCGTGGACAGCGCCGTCGCGGCGGCGCGGCTGCAGCGTGACGGCGCCGACGTGGTCGCCGTCCACTACCGCACCGGCGTCGTCGCGAGCGACCCCGCCTCGGCGTCGGCGGCCCGGTCGTGCTGCGGGGCGGAGGACGCGCGCGACGCGCGCGCCGTCGCGGCGAGGCTCGGCGTCCCCTTCTACGTCCTCGACGTCGCCGACGCCTTCCAGCGCGACGTCGTCGGAGACTTCGTCGCGGCCTACGCGACGGGGCGGACGCCCAACCCGTGCATCGTCTGCAACCAGACGGTGAAGTTCGGGCGTCTCGCGGAGCGGGCTCGCGGGATGGGGGCCGAGGCCGTCGCGACCGGCCACTACGCACGCACCGCGCTCCGCGCCGACGGGGGCGTGCGGCTGTGCCGCGCGACCGACCGGCGCAAGGACCAGTCCTACGTGCTCTACGGCCTGACGCAGGCGCAGCTCGCGCTCGCGCGCTTCCCGCTCGGCGACGCGCGCAAGGACGAGGTGCGCGACGAGGCGCGCGCGCTCGGGCTCGTCGTGGCCGACAAACCCGACAGCCAGGAGCTCTGCTTCGTCCCGACGGGCGACCACCGCGACGTGCTCGCCGAGCGCGCGCCGGGCCTGCTGCGCGAGGGGCCGGTGGTGGACGCGCAGGGCCACGAGCTCGGGCGCCATCGCGGCGCGGCGGCGTACACCGTGGGACAGCGCCGCGGGCTCGGGATCGCTTCGACCGAGCCGCTGCACGTGACCGCGGTGGATCCCGCGCGCGACCGCGTGGAGGTGGGACCCCGCGCCGCGTGCCTGCGGCGCACGGTCGAGACCGCGCCGTTGCACTGGGTCGGGGTCGCGCCCGAGGAGGGGCGCCGTCGATCGCCGTGGCGCGTCACCGTCCGCATCCGGCACGCGCACGAGCCCGAGCCGGCCACCCTCTGCGTGGACGAGCGCGGCGGCGGCGTCGTGCGCTTCGACGCGCCGGTGTTCGCCCCCGCGCCCGGCCAGGCGCTCGTCGCCTACGACGGCGACGACGTCCTCGCGGGGGCGCCCATCGAGCGCTCGGCGCCCTGAGCGCCGTCACTTTCCCGGCGTCGCGCCTCCGGCCTTGGCCGCGGCCGCCTCACGGCGCATCGACTCCGCGAGCTCGCGGATCCGCTGCGCCGACGACTTCATCGGCGCCCACCCGAACCAGTGCATGTAGTCGGCGTTGGCGTGGACCGCGCCCTGGAACGCCTTCTGGCGGTGGAACAGGAACATGCGGTAGAGCTCCTGCTCGATCTGCGTGGGCGCTTCGTAGAAGAGGAGGAGGTCGAGCTGGCGCGGCTGCGAGGGGTCCTTGGGGAGGATCCCGTCGGCGTAGAGGCCCTCGACGACGCGGACCGACTCCGCCAGCAGGTGGGTCGTCTCGCGGACGACCTCGTCGGCCGTCTCGAGGTGCTGCTGACCGAAGGACCACGAGTGGCACTTCGCGCACACCCGGAGCATCTTGTCGCGCTGCTCGGCGAACGACGGCTGGTCGAGACGAGCGAGCTTGAGCGCCGCGATCGCGCCGACGCGCGCCTTCATGCCGGCCTCGTCGCGACCCCAGGGCCCGATCGCCTGCACGATCGTCATCGTGTCCTTGGTCCACTGCTCGTCGGGCACCGGGAGCCGGAGCCCGAGGAAGCCCCACCCCGTCATCACCGCGTGGTCCCCCTCCTGCATGTGGCACGTCTGGCACGCGGGGGCGCGCCCCGACGTCGGGTCGAGATGGTGGATCACGCCGTGCTTGGCCGAGCGCCACATCTCGTACTGGCTGTGGTCCTCGCCCATGTGGCACGTCTCGCACGCCTCGGGGCGACGGGCCTCCTCCTTGGAGAACGCGTGACGGGTGTGGCACGCGTCGCAGCGGCCGACGCTGCCGTCGGGCCACGCCTTGCCCACGGAGTGGCACGCTTCGCACCCCATCGCCCGCACGGCGGGCGGCTGGCCGGCGAGCATCGGGATCGCCTGCACCGAGGCCTGGGCGAGCGCGTGCTTGCCGCCGGAGAACTGCTTGACCTGCTTCTCGTGGCACTCGCCGCACACCTTCGGGGTCGGCCGCTGCGCGTTGCGGGCGTCGTTCTCGGTCTGGTGCGCCGAGCCGTGGCACGCCGCGCAGCCGACGGCGGAGGGGGCCTTCGCGTGCGCGCTCTCCCGCCACTGCTTGACCAGCAGAGGATTGAGCCGCTCGTGGCACTCCACGCACCCCGCCTCGGGGCCTGCGGGACCCGCGGGCCGCGGCGGGGCGTCCTGTGCGTCCGATCGCGGCGGCGCGGCGGCGCTCCACGCGACGGCGACGGCGAAGGGGACCGCGGCGACGAGCAGCAGGCGACGCATGCGACGGCTCCACGCGCGCCCCGCTCGCGGGACGCGGCCACGCCTTCAGGCTCGCACTCGAGGGCGCCTGCTCCAAGCGCCACGTGGCGCTCCCGCTCGTGACCTCGCGGGGCCGTCCTCGTCGCCCCGTCCTCGTCGGCTCGTGAGGTCGGCGGGCTAGAGCAGGTCGCGCAGCGCGCGGCCGGCGCGGAAGCCGACCGACTTCGACGGGCCGATCTCGATCAGCTCGAGCGTCTTCGGGTTCCGCGCGGTGCGCGCCGGTCGCCGCGTGACGCGGAACGACCCGAAGCCCTGGATCGCGACCTCGCCGCCGGTCTTGAGCCCCGCGGCGATGCAGGCCGTCACGGCGACGAGGGCGCGCTCGGCCTCCGCCTTGCTCGAGCCCATCTGTCGTGCGACCGCCTCGACGAGCTCGCCCTTGTTCATGGGTCCTCCGACGCCGGCTCCCTCGGCCGCGTCCGCGACGGGGCGCGGGATCCTAGCCAAGCCGACGGGCCGGCGCCAACGGTAGACTCCCCCCGTGAACGTGGACCCCGCCCCCGGCGCTCCGTCGAGCGTGCGTGCGCTCCGTGCTGCGGTCGTCCTGCTCGCCGCCGTCGCGGCGATCGGCCCGGGGTGGTCCCTGCCCTCCGGGGCCCGCGAGGAGGCGCTGCTCGTCGTCGACGTCTCCGAGAGCGTCACGGCGGGTGCGGCGAGCTACGGCGGCGACGAGCGCCTCGTCTTCGCCGACGGGGTCCGCCGGGTCCTCCCCGGGGAGGAGGCGTCCAACCTGCCCCGCGGGCGCACGCGCACGGCGGACGCGCTGCGCGAGGCCTTCGCCGCGGTCGAGGGCACGACGCGCGACGTCGTCCTCGTCACCGACGGGCGCGACACCGAGGGCGGCGTGGCCGAGGTCGTCGCGCGAGGCCGGGCCGCCGGGCACCGGCTGCACACCGCGCCCCCGACCCCGGTCCCCGCCGACGTCGGGCTCGACGCGGCGCGCGTCGTCGCCGCCGACGCCGTCCGGGGCGTCGAGGTCGAGGCGCGCGTCGTGGCGTCGGGGCCCGGGCGCGTGCGCGTGTCGCTGTGGCGGGGCTCCGTGGAGGCCGACGCGACGCCGGTCGAGGTGCGCCACGGGCTCCCGGCGTCGGTGCGCCTCACCGATCGCGAGCCGTTGCGCCGCGCGACCGGGTACGAGGTGCGGCTCGAGCCGCTCGACGGGACGCCCGACGACGACGCCGGGGACGACCACGTGGAGCTGCTCGCCGCGCCGTCCGAGCCGACGATCGTCGTGCTCGACGACGTCGCGTGGCCCGCCCCCGCCGACGCCGCGTCGCCGTGGGTGGACGGCCTGCGCGCGGGGCGCGCCTTCGTGGACGGCGCCGACGTGATCGTGCTCGCCGACCAGCCGTGGGCGCGGCTCGGCGAACCGACCGCGGCCCGGCTCGCGTCGGTGGTCGCGTCCGGGGCCACGTTGGTGGTGCTCGGCGGCGCATCGTCCTACGCCTCGGGGGGCTGGCCCGGCACCGCGTTCGAGCGGCTGCTGCCGCTGCGCTCGACCGCACCCGACGGGGGCGAGACCGCCGTCGTCGTCGCGCTCGACCGCAGCGGGAGCACCGCCGAGGTCCCGCCCGACGGCGGCCCGCCCGCCCTCGACGCGCTCCGTCGCGCGGTGCGCGCCTTGGCGGAGGCGACGAGTCCCGACGTGCGCGTCGGCGTGCTGCCCTTCGCTGCCGTCCCGGACGCGGAGCCGCTCGCGCCCGGCTGGGTGCGCGGCGGGGACGACGTCGCGCGCGCGACGCTCGTCGCCTCGCTGGCGGCGCTGCGCGGCGCGGGCGGGACCGACCTCGACGCCGCGGTCGAGGCCGCGGCGCGACGCGCGGCGCCGCCCGGCGTGCGACGGCGCCGCGTGATCCTCGCCACCGACGGCGACCCCGACCACGCGCTCGGCGCCGCGTCGTTCCCTCGGGCCCGCGAGGCGCTCGCGCGCGGCGACGTCGCGTTCTCGGCGGTGGTGCGCGGCGACGTCGCGGCGGCGGCGGCCCTGCGCTCGCTCGCCGCGTCGCCCGACGACGTCGCCCTCGTGGACGCGGCGGGCGCGTTCCCCGACGCGGTGCTCGCGGCGTTCCACCGGGCGCGCGGACGCGACGAGCTGGCGCGCGCGGCCGGCCGGGTCACGGCGCTCGACGCCGACGTGGCGCCGCTCGAGGCGACGGTGCCGACGGCGTTCCACCGCCTCGAGCTCGCCGAGGGCGCGACGCTGCTCGCCACGGTCGAGGCGCCGCACGACGTCGCCCGGCCCTTCGCGGCCGTCCGCCGCGTGGGCGCCGGGAGCGTCGTCGCGCTCGCGTGGGGCCCCTCGCTCGAGGCCGGCGACGCCGCCGACGTCGCCCGGCGCACGCTCCGACCGCTCGTCGCGACGTGGGCCGCGCGCGTGGACCGCGAGCTCGTGGCCGACGAGGCCGACGGGCGCGTCGTCGCGCGCGCGGCCGCGGGGGCCGGCGAGCTGCGCGCACGGCGGGCCGGGAGCGACGCGCCGACGCGCCTCCTCGAGGTCGGCCCCGGCCGCTACGAGGGCCCTTCGCCCGCGGGCCGCGAGGGCGCCCCGATCGAGCTCGCCGTCGGCGCGTCCGCGTGGCGCCCGGTGCGCGCGTCGGCGCGTCCGCCCGCCGAGTCGCGGGGCGCGGGCGTGGACGAGGCGCTGCTCGCCGCGTGGGCCGCGGAGGGCGGCGGCCGCCGGCTCGCGCCGGGCGAGCGTCCTCCCGCGGTCGCGGCGCGCCGGCGCATCGCGTTCGGCCCGTGGAGCGCGGTGCTGGCCGTCGCTCTCTTCGTCGTCGAGCGCGCCTCGGTCGCGCGTCGGCGCACCCCGAGGTCGTCGTGAACGTCGCCCGTCCGCTCGCGCTCGCCGCGCTCGCCCTCTCCCTCCTCGGGTGCACCCCGCGCCCGCGGGGCGCGCGGAGCGCCTCGCCGGCACCCGCACCGCCCGCGACGCCGCCGGCCGGCGAGGTCGCCGACCGGCCGTTCCGTGCGGGGACGCCGGCGGAGCAGGCCCGCGTGGCGGCGGCGGTGGACGCGCTCGCCACCGCCGAGGGCGACGCCTTCCTCGCGCGCGTGCGTGAGCTCGTCGCCGCCGGCGAGCTGGCCGTGCCGGCGCTGCTCGACGCGCTCGGCTCGCCGTCGGTGCGCGTGCGCAGCCAGGCGGCGTACGTGCTCGGCGTCGCCAAGGACCGCCGCACGATCGACGCGCTCGTCGCCGCTGCGACGCTCGACGCGTCGTCGGTCGTCCGCGGCGAGGCGGCGGCCTCGCTGCTCTCGATGGGGGACCCGCGTGGCCTCGCGCCGCTCGTGGACGCGCTCGAGGATCCCGACCCGCGCCTGCGGGTGCGCGCGATCGACGTGCTCGCCGAGTCCACGGGCCAGCGGCTCGGCTACGAGCCGGACGGCCCGCCCTCCGAGCGCACGGCCGCCGTGCGGCGGTGGCGCGCCTGGCTCGAAGCCCGCCGCGCGCCCTGCCCGGTGCCCTCGCCGGAGCCGCCCCCGGACACGCCCGAGGCGAAGCCGGCGCGGTAGTAGCGCGGGGAACGCGGGGAAACGCGGAGCCAGGAAAGTTGTTTTCACGATGCGTGAAAACAACTTTCCTGGCACCGCCCAGCACCGCTAGCCCTCGTCGTCGGTCTCGTCGTCGTCGGCCGTCGTGGCGGGGAGGCGGGCGCGCAGCGGGGCCCACCGCGGGTCCTTGCGGAGGCCGTCGAGGTCGGGGTCCTCGTCGAGGTGCTCGCCGTCGTCGAAGCCGAGGTCCACCGCACGGGTCAGCTCGTCGAAGGCCTCGTCGCGTCGGCCCAGCAGCGCGTACGAGCACGCGAGGTCGTAGCGGAAGTCGGCCCGCTCGGGGTCGCGCGCCACGAGCCGGAGGTCGGCCGCCAGCGCGTCCTCGTGGCGCCCTGCCGCCGTGTAGGCGTACGCGAGGCCCCGCAACGCCTCGACGTCGTCGGGGTGGGAGCGCGCGTGCGCCTCGGCGACCGCGACCTCGAAGGCGAGGCCGAGGTCCTCGAGCACTTGCTTCGGGCGGGCCATCCCCGCAGGGTGGCACGCGCCCGCGGGGAATCAACCCGCGGTCGCGACACCCGGGGACGACGTACGATGGGGGCGTGCCCCGGTCGCCCTCCCCGTCCGCCGCGCGCGCGCTCGCCGCGCTCGCCGCCGCGCTCGTCCTCGGCGCGTGCGCCGCGGACGCGCGCGTGCGCCGGGCGCCCACCGGGGTGGTGCCGCCGACGCCGCGCGACGCCGTGGCCGAGGGCGACCTCGCGCGCGGCGACGGGCGGCTCGACGACGCGATCACGACGTACGAGCGGGCGGTCGCGGCCGACCGCGCGTCGGTGCCGCCGCACCTGCGCCTCGTCGCCGCGCTGCAGGCCGCGGGGCGCCGGTCGGAGGCGCAGGCGCGCTACGCCGCCGCGGCCCGCGCGCCCGGCGCCACCGAGCCCGAGCGCGTGCTCGCGGCCCGTCTCGCCACCGACGGGAGCTCGGCCGAGCTGCGTCGCGTGTACGGCGACGCGGCGCGCGCGGCGCAGGGGCACGCGTGGTGGCACCTCGCGCTCGCCGAGGTCGAGCTCGCCGACGCCGAGGCGTCGCTGGCCGAGCAGGCGCGCGCGCGGGCGTCGGGCGACCGTCCCGCGGCGGCGCGCGCGCTCGAGGGCGGACGCGAGGCGCTCGCGCGCGCGCAGGCCGCCGTGGACGAGGCCGCGCGCCGTGCGCCCGACCTCGCCGAGGTGCACCTGTACCGCGGGCTGTTGCGGTCGGTGGAGGCCGACGCGCTGCCGACGGTCTCGGCCAAGACCGCCGCCTACCGCGCCGCGGCCGAGGCGTTCGAGCGCGCCGTCGCGGCCGACTCCGCGCTGGTCGACGCGTGGGCCAACCTCGCCGACGCGCGCCGCCGCACGCGCGAGCCCGACCGCGCGCTGGTCGCCGCGCTCGCGGCCGCCCGGCTGGCGCCGTCGGACCCGGCGCTGCGGGTCGCCGCGGGGGTCGCGCTCCACGACCTCGGTCGCCACCGCGAGGCCGCGGAGCAGCTCCTCGAGGCGGCCCGGCTCGACCCGACCGACGCCGCCCCGTGGATCGCAGCCGGCGACGAGCTCGCGAGCGACGGCCGGCTCGAGGAGGCGCTCGACGCGTACGGCCGCGCGCTCGCGCTCGCGCCGCGCCGGGTGGAGGCGCTCGCGCGGCGCGGGGCGGTGCTCGAGCGCATGGGGCGTCCGGCGCAGGCGCGCGAGGACTACACGGCGTACCTCGAGCGCGGCGGGCCGGACGAGGGGGCGGTGCGTCGTCGGATGGAGCGACTGTCGAGCGTGGAGGCGGCCCGATGAGCGAGCGACCCCCGTCCCGTCCCACCGCCGCGCGCTTCGTCGTCGCGGCCCTCGACCACGGGGCGGCGCTGCTCGGCTACGCCGCGGTCCCCGAGCCCGCGCCGTCGGGCGGCGGCTGGCGGCGCCTCTACCTCAAGGAGGGGGGCGCGGAGCCGCTCGCGGCGGTGGGGGCCGACGATGCGGCGTGGGCGAGCCTCGGCGTCGAGCTGCGCGCGCCGCGCGACCGCGCCGTCGCGCGGGCCTCCGTGCTCGTGCGCGCGCTCGCGCCCTACGAGGTGGCGCTCGACCTCGACGCGGGCGGTGAGCGGCTCGGGCCCGACGCCGTCGTGCGGGTCGCGCTGCGCCTCTTCGCCGACGGCCTCAACCCCGCGGTGGTGCGCGAGGCGGTGGGGAACCTCCTCGACGCCGCCTCCCAAGCCCGCCGCACGTTGGGCACGTAGCCCGCCGAGTTCACGAAAGACGAGGTCCGTCGAGCGCCGAACGCACGTCGGGCCCCGATCTCGTCGGCTCGGGAACGCGGCGGGCGGGGGGCCCCGCTCGGCGCGGCGGCCGGCGTGGGTCAGCGCGAGAAGCTGGCGGCCCCCTGGTGGACGTCGTCGCCGAAGACCGCGCGGGCCTTGGCGAAGAGCGTGCCGCGCGCGACCTCGGGCAGCTCGAGCTCGACGACGACCACGCCGCCCGCGGCGCGCCCCACCGCGCGCGCGACCGACTTGTCGTTGCTGCGGTCGTGGCGCCGCCGCATCGTCTCCTCGGGGCTCCACGACGGGTCGCGCTCGAGCGGCAGCACCTTCGTGCGCGACACCTCCACCGCCACCGCGACCTCGGTCCCGTCGGGGACCGCCCCGCGCACCGTCACCCGCACGCCCTTCGGCGTCGCCTCGGCGGCCACCGCGAGGTCCTCGGCGGGGAACGGCAGCGCGAGCGCCGGGTCGCCGAGCAGCACGTACATCGCCGCGCCCTCGTCCTTGAGCCGGTCGAGGTCCACGTGCGGGTTCTTGAGCATCTGCCGCGCGCCGAGCTCGATGACCTTGCGCGGCATGTCGTCCTCGGGCGCGGGGCCCACCGAGGCGCGCACCGCCGCGTCGATGACGTCGCCGAGGCGCCGGTCGCGGTCGCGGAACATCTCGATGGCCAGCTGGCGCCCGACCACCGAGTTCCACGCGGGGTGGCACACGCGCGTCGCGCCCCAGTAGGCCAAGGGCCCGTCGGGCCGGTCGAGCAGCGCCTCGCCCACCGCACGCACGCGCGGGTCGTCGAACAGCGCGGTGGTGCACGCCACGACGAAGACGGCCGGCGGCGTGCCGCGCACCGTCACCTTCGCCGCGTCGTCGCGCCGCAGGATCGGGTAGCGCCGGCCCTCGACGCGGAGCTGGTCGAAGCCGTTCCACCACCCGTGCCCCACGTAGGTGAAGAACAGGGCCCCGGTGTTGAGCCCGTCGAGGACCTTGTCGTTGAACTCGGCCGCAGGCCAGCCGAAGTCGCTCTTGGGGCGCGCGAAGGTGACCTCGACGTCGTAGGACGGCGGGATGTGGTGGGCGACGACCTGCGTGAACAGGTTCTCGAGCATGCGGTCGATCGCCTCGCCGAAGCGGCCCTCGCTCGTGACGAAGCGCAGCGTGCGACGGGTGTCGTCGGCGGGCGGCGCGGTCTCGGCCCGCACGACGCGGGCGACGTAGGCGTCGAGCGCGGCGGGGGAGGAGAACGGCAGCCGTCCCACGATCGCCCCGGGCCCGCCGGCGGCGTAGGGACGGTCGGTCGCGGTCGCGCCGTTGTAGAGCGTGCGGACGTAGCGGGCGGGCACGGTCTCGGGGGAAGCGCGGTCGCGGTCCGCGTCGCCGACGAGCAGGAGGTAGCGCGGCCGGTCGCCGTGGCGGCGCGGGGTCGCCACGAGGCGCGCGATGCCCGCCGTCAGCCGGTCCGCGTCGCCGGGCGGCGCGAGCGCGGTCGTCGGCACGACGACGGCCGCGACGCCGTGCGCGCTCCGGTGCGCCGCGAGCCGGCGCGCGCCCTCGAGCAGCGACGGCGCGGCCACGACGATCATGTCCGCGGCCGCGACGTCCCCGAGGGGTGGCGGCGTCCACGCGACAAGCCCGCCGGCCGGCACCTCGTGCGCGACGGCGGGCACCCACACGCCGGGCTCCACCTCCACGAGCGTCCCCGGCGCGCCGGCGTCCGCGGCCGGGACGTCGGCCGTCATCGACTCCACCCACAGCGTCCCGACGCCGTCGCTGACGTCGTCGGGGTCCTCCGACGGCTTCACCGGCGGCGACACGTCCGCGATCTCGAGGCGCCAGCCCTTCGCGCGGGCGCCGACGCCCGCGAGCGGCCAGGCGAAGCGCGCCCCGCCTGCCGCGGTGGCGGTCTCGGCGACGCCGAGGTCCACGCCGGCCACCGACACCCGGAGGCGCACGGGCCCCGCGTGCGTCGCCACGGCCCGCAGCGAGAACACGCCCGGCCCTTCGCCCGCGCGCGGCGCGGGCAGCGCGCGGTCCACCTCGGTCGTCGCGGTGCCGCCCGGCGGCAGCGCGAACGCGTACCAGCGCGGCACGTCGCGGTCGTAGACGCCCGGGTCGGACGAGGCGACGTCGCCGAACACGTTCCCCGCGCGCGAGGCGACGCGGACGGAGCCCGCGGTCAGCGTCGTCGCGGTGCGCGGCGCGGCCGCCGGCGGCGCGACGCCCCCGTCGCCGCGGCGCAGGACGAGCGGCGCTTCGCCGCGCGCGAGCACGCGGGCCCCGTCGGCCGCCGTGCGCACCGGGCCGAGCGCGCCCTCGGCGGCCAGCGGGCCCCCGTCCCACGTCGGCCAGAGGCGGCGCAGCTCCGCGCGAGGGACGAAGACGTCGCGCACGGCGCCGGTGCCGTCGCCGGGGACCACGACCGCCGGGGGCCCGTCCTCAGGCGCGCCCCCGGCGGGTCGCGGGCACGCCCCGACGAGCACGAGCATCGGCCACGCGAGGAACCACCGCGTCGAGGGGCGCATGCGCGCGAGTCTATCGCGTGGCCTGCACCCGCCGACGAGGTCGAGGCGCCGCGGGCGGGCCCGCGCCGCGGCGCTCGGGGACGGGTGGAGCCTCGGCGTCGGGGCTCGCGGCCGTCGGCGAATCACGCGGGGGTGTCGCGCGCGGGGCCGTAGGATGCGCCCCCTCCCTCCCCCGGACCCGCCCCGTGGACGTCGTCGGTCGCGCGCTCCAGCTCTTCGGACTGATCCTGCTGCCCGCCGCGCTCGTCTACGGCGTGTCCTCGGGCGACCCGCAGGCGACCGGCAAGGAGCTCGCGATGCTCGGCGTGGGCGCCGCGGCGTTCCTGCTCGGCACGAAGCTGCGCGGCGGGCGCTGACCGCGGGCGCACGCGCCACCGCCGCGCGGGCATCCGGGACCGCCGGCCGCGCGCGAGGCTCAGGCCGGGCGGACGGCCTTCTCGAGCGCCTCGGCGCGCGGGTGGAGCTGGATCGCCTCCTTGATGCACACGGAGACGCACAGCTTGTCGCAGCCCTTGCAGGCCGCCGGGTCCACGCTCGCGACGTTGAAGAACCCGCCGTCCACCTTCACGTACGAGATCGCGTCGTACGGGCAGATGTCCACGCAGAAGTCGCACGCGGTGCAGCGCTCGGGGTTGACCACCGCGATGCGGTCGGAGTCCACACGCTTCTTGAAGCGGGTGGCGACGTTGCCTTCGTAGTCGAGGATCGCCTCGACCGGGCAGACGTAGCCGCACAGCCCGCAGTCCACGCAGATGTTGGCGTGGATGTCGTGGAGCTCGTTGCGCTTGCCGGTGATGGCGTCCACGGGGCACGCCTTGACGCAGGCGGTGCAGCCGATGCACGTGTCGACGATCGTGTAGGCCATGGCGCGGGCGACGGGGTCCGTGGGGGAGCGACGTAGGATACGGCGTCCCCCGGGCGGCTCCAACCTCGGTCCGGAAAAGCCGTCCGGCGCTCCCCGGGCGGGCGGAGGGTCTCGTGAACGCCACGACGAAGGTGCTCGTCGGTCTGCTGCTGCAGCTCGCCCTCTTCGCGTTCGCCGTCTACGTCGTGGTGGACGCCGACGCGGTCCCCGGCGCCCCGACGGCGACCCGCGTCGGGCTGGGCGTGCTCGCGATCGCGGTGGCGATCGTCTACGGCGAGACCACGCGGCTGCGGGTCCACCTGGCCGCCCTGCTCCGGGGCCTGCAGACCGAGCTCTCCGGCACGGTCCCGCGCGACGACCGGATGGCGATCGACGTCCTCGTCGCGGCCCTCGAGAGCTCCGACCCCGCCAAGCGCGACATCGCGCACCGCAACCTCGTGCGGCTGACGAAGCAGGACCTCCCGCCCGACGGCGCCCGCTGGAAGGCGTGGTGGCGCGACGCCCGGGCCACTTGGCCGAGCACCCCGACGACCGGCGCCTAGGCGCATCGGCGCCCCGGGCGCCGGCCCCGGCCCGCGCGGCGGGCGGGGATCCGACCCGCGCGCCGGGGCCGGGGAGGTCCTCCCTCGCCCCCGGTCCGCTCGGCCGGTAGTCTCTGCGACCGATGGCCACGGGCGGCGCTCCGGTCCACAGCGATCTCCCCGACGTCCTCGAGCCCCTCCGCGGGGACCTCGAGGCGGTGGGGCGCGCCTACGCCCGCATCCTCGAGTCGCGGGCCCCGCACGTCGCCGAGATGGTCGCGCACGCCGCGCGCTTCACCGGCAAGCGCCTGCGCCCCGCGCTCGCCTGCCTCGCCGCCCGCGTGGTGCGCGGCGACATCGTCCCCGACGTCGCCACCGTCGCCGCGATCGTCGAGCTGATCCACACCGCGACCCTCGTCCACGACGACGTGCTCGACGGCGCGATGGTGCGTCGCCGCGTCGCGACGCTCAACGCGCTCTGGGGCGACGACACGGCGGTGCTGCTCGGCGACGTGCTCTTCAGCCGCGCCTACCTCGCGGCCGCCCGTCTCGACGACCGCTTCGCCAGCGTCTACCTCTCCGAGGTCGTCGGCGAGGTGCTCGAGGGCGAGATCCGCCAGAACCGCGAGCGCCACAACCTCGACCTCGACGAGACCGCCTACCGCTCGGTCATCCGCGGCAAGACCGCGGCACTCTACGAGGCGGCCCTCGTCGTCGGCGCGCACTACGCGGGCGGCGACCGGGAGACCGTGCGTGCGCTGGCGGCGTACGGCCACCACCTCGGCATGGCCTTCCAGATCGTCGACGACCGCCTCGACCTCGCGGGCGACGAGGCGACCGTGGGCAAGAGCCTCGGCGTGGACCTGCGCGAGGGCAAGGTGACGCTGCCCGTGATCGTGTGGCTCCGCAGCCGCCCGTCGTCGGAGCGGAGCGAGGCCCGCGCGCTCGTCGAGGCGGCGGGGCGCGACGACGCCGCGCAGGAGCGGCTCGTGCGCCACCTCCGCGCCGACGGGGCGCTCGCCGCCGCCGACACCGCCGCGCGCGACGAGGCCGAGGCCGCGCAGAAGGCGCTCGAGAGCGTGCCCGCGGGCGCGGCGCGCGACCTGCTGCGCCTGCTGGCCGAGTACGTGATCCGGCGCTCGCTCTGACCGCGAGGCCCGCGGCCTCGGCTACTCGAGGCCGAGGAACAGCGAGGGCGCGGTCTCTTCCGGCGGCGGCGCCCGTCGGCGGGCGGCGAGCACCGTGTTGCGCATCAGCATCGCGACGGTGACGGGGCCGACGCCGCCCGGCACCGGCGTCACGCGGCAGCCGCGCGCGAGCAGGCCGGCGGTGTCCACGTCGCCGACGATGCGCGTGCGGCCCGGCTCGCCGGGCACCGGCACAGCGTTAATGCCGACGTCGACGACCACGGCGCCGGGCTTGACCATGTCCGCGGTGACGAGGTTGGGCCGGCCGACCGCGACGACGAGG
This sequence comes from Planctomycetota bacterium, assembly GCA_020851795.1. Lineage (GTDB taxonomy): Bacteria > Planctomycetota > PLA2 > PLA2 > JAEUHO01 > JAEUHO01. The sequence goes on from JADZCA010000045.1 coordinate 22,841, forward strand.
ACGTCCGCGCCGCGGGTGTGGGCGGCGAGGTCGCGCGTGAACTTGTGGCAGACGTGCGTCGTCGCGTCGCGCGCGAGGAGCATCAGCGCGACGGGCTTGCCGACGATCTCGCTGTGCCCGACGACGACGGCCTCGGCCCCGGGCACGGTCACGCCCGAGGCGTCGATCAGCGCCATCACCGCCAGCGCGGTGCACGGCGCGAGCCCGTCGCGCCCGTGCACGACGCCGCCGAGGTTCTCGGGGTGCACGCCCTCGACGTCCTTGCCGGGCGCGATCGCGTGCTGCAGGGCGCGGCCGGGCAGGGGGGCGGGCAGGGGGAGCTGGAGGAGGACGCCGGTGACCGACGGGTCTTCGTTCGCGTCGGCGAGCGCCGCCCGCACGTCCGCCTCGGTCGCGCCGGCCGGCAGGGTCCGCATCTCGTAGTCGATGCGCCAGGCCTCGGCGCCCCGGCGCTGGCCCCGGACGTAGGCCTCCGTCGCGGGGTTCTGGCCGACCTGGAACGCCACGAGCCGCGGCCGACGACCCGACGCGGCGAGCGCCTCCACCTCGGCGGAGAACGACGCCTTGAGCTGCTCAGCGACCACCCGTCCGTCGAGGTCCACGGGGCCTCCGCTCGCCGTCCGAGGCCCGAGGCCTCCGAGGCGGCGCTAGCCGCGTACCACGGCCCGGCAGCGGCGCCAAGGCCGTGTGCTACCTTCCGACCGTGCCCGCCGAGCCGGCCCCGCGCCTCGAGGTCCTCTACGACGCCGCGGCCGTCGCCGCGGGGGTGCGCCGCGTGGCCGACGCGATCGGGCGCGACCTCGCCGGGCGCACGGTGCTCGCGGTCCCCGTCATGAACGGCGCGTTGTTCTTCGCGGCCGACCTCCTGCGCGCGCTGCCGTCCTCGGTGGCGTGCGCGGGCTTCTGCTCGGCCGCGGTGTCGTCGTACGGGGCGGGGACGAGCCCCTCGGGGCGCCCTGCCGTGCACGCGTTCCCCCGCGCGGAGCAGCTGGCCGGGCGCGTCGCGCTCGTCATCGACACGGTGCTCGACACGGGCGCGACCGTGGAGGCCGTGCGGGCCGAGGCGCTCGCGCGCGGCGCCGCGGCGGTGCGGGTGGCGTGCCTGCTCGACAAGAGCGCGCGCCGCACGCACCCGGTGCGCGCCGACTGGGCCGCGTTCTCCGCGCCCGACCGCTTCCTCGTGGGCTACGGCCTCGACGCGGGCGGACGCTGGCGCACGCTGCCCTACGTCGCGGCGCTCGAGACGGTGGACGTGCCGGGCTGAATCCGCTCGCGCGGTGGGCGGGGCGCGTCGCCGGGCGGCGCGTCTCAGAGCCCCAGCCCGCGCAGCGCCGCCGCGACGGCGGCCGCGGCGAGCCAGATCGCGACGCTGCGCAGCGCGCGGCGGCGCGCCGCGCCCGGCAGCGCCGTCGCCGGCACGTCGGGGAGGTCGCGGGCGTGGGAGGGGGTCCACGCGCGCACCGTGGCCGGGGGGAGGTCCACGGTGCGCGCCGACCACCGCACGCGGGTGCCGGGCGGGGCGCTGAAGACGAGCCCGTCGCCGAGCCGGTACGCGACGACGTCGCCTTTGAGGACGCGGCCGTGGCTTGCGCCGGCGACGAACTCGATGCGGCCGGCGGTGACCCAGAGGACGCCGGCGTGCGGCTGGCTGGGGCCGAGCACGGGGACGCGGTCGCACGGGTCGACGACGACGTCGAGCCACGGAGCCGGGGCGGCGGGCGCGGGCGACGTCACGCGCGTCGGCCTCCGGCCGGGAGGAGGGTGCCTCCGGCCGCGAGGAGGATGGTGGGCGCAGAGGGAGTCGAACCCCCGACCTCGTGGTTGTGATCCACGCGCTCTAGCCAACTGAGCTATGCGCCCGGGCGACCGGGACCGGGAGGGTGGTGGGCGTTACTGGACTTGAACCAGTGACCCCCAGCTTGTCGAGCTGGTGCTCTAGCCAACTGAGCTAAACGCCCGGACCGTTCCGGCACTGGTACCCTACCCGATGCCCTGTCCGGGGGCCACTCGGTGCGCAACCGCCGACCGCCCGCCGGGTTTCGAACGAGGGCGGTCCTCGCCCCCCCGGAGTCGCGTCATGACCCTCCCCCGTGTCCCGCTCGCCCTCGCCTCGCTCGTCGCCGCCGCTTCGCTGGCGGCGTGCAGCAAGGCGCCCGAGCCCGTGACCGGGGAGACGAACGAGGCGCGCGTCGCCGAGCTCGAGCGCGCCGTGCGCGACCTCAAGGAGGAGCGCGACAGCGCGCTCCGGGCCGCGGGCGCCGACGGGGTCGAGAAGACCTCGCTGGGCAAGGCGATGCTCGACCTGCGCGACCAGATGCAGGCGCAACGGGCCAAGATCGAGGAGCTCGAGAAGCGCCTCGCGAGCACCGGCGGCGCGACGACGGCGTCGGGCGACACCACGGGCACCGGCGGCGGCACCGCGACGCCGGCGCTGCCGGCGACCTTCGAGCCGACCTCGGACGGGACGTTCAGCGAGGCCCAGGTCGCCACGTTCGGCAAGCTCTACGACGAGATGCAGCGCCAGCGCGACGAGACGCAGCAGCTCGAGCGGCTCCGCACCGAGCTCGCGCGCGCCGAGGTGCGCCTGACGCCCGAGCAGGAGGCCGCGGTGCTGCGACTGCAGCGCGACTTCGCCAAGAAGCGCAACGACGCGATGCGCTCCGCGCGCGTGGACGGGAGCGGGTCGGGCGACGCGAACGAGCTGCGCACGAAGGTCGAGAGCCTCCGCGCCGAATTCGAGACCAGCGTGCGCGCCGCCGTGCCCGCCGCCGAGGCCGACAAGATCGTCGAGGCGATGAAGAAGGGCTACCCCGGCTTCTTCCCGCGCATGCGCGACGGGCGCGACGCGCGCCGCGGCAACTGACGCGCGCGCCACGCGGGCCGCGCGCCACGGGCCCCGTCCGCACGGGTCGCCCGAGCCCACGGTCGGTCGCGGCGGCGCGCGGCGCCGCGGCGCAGCCCCTCGTGGCGCCGCCGAGCGAAGGCGACGTCGCTCCCGTCTCGGCGGGCGCGCGTGGTGGACCGAGGCCCCGGCCCCGCCGGAAGGGGACGCCCGGCCGGGGGGACCTAGAATCCGCGCTCCGGCGGCTCGGCGGCCGCCCTCGGAGGTCTCGCATGCGGATCGGCGTCCCGAAGGAGATCAAGGCCAACGAGAACCGTGTGGGCATCGTGCCCGCGGGCGTGCACGCGCTCGTCTCGGACGGCCACAAGGTCTACGTGGAGGCCGGCGCGGGCCTCGGCAGCGGCATCCCGGACCAGGAGTTCAAGGACGCGGGGGCGGAGATGGTGCCCTCGGCCGACGACCTCTGGGCGCGGTCCGAGATGGTCATGAAGGTCAAGGAGCCGCTCAAGGCGGAGTACCCGCGCTGCCGGCCCGACCTCACGGTCTTCACCTACTTCCACTTCGCGGCGGCGCGCGAGCTGACCGACGCGATGCTCAAGTCGGGCGCGGCCTGCTTCGCCTACGAGACCCTCGAGGTGGACGGCAAGCTCCCGCTGCTCGTGCCGATGAGCGAGGTCGCCGGCCGCATGGCGATCCAGGTCGGCGCGGCCTGCCTCGAGAAGCCGCGCGGCGGGCGCGGCGTGCTGCTCGGCGGCGTCCCCGGCGTCGAGCCGGGCAACGTGCTCATCCTCGGCGGCGGCGTCGTCGGGACCAACGCGGCCAAGATGGCCGCGGGCCTCGGCGCCCACGTCACGATCCTCGACATCAGCCTCGACCGGCTGCGCTACCTCGACGACGTGATGCCCAAGAACGTCACGACCGTCCACAGCAACCCGGTCACGATCCACCAGCGCGTGCGCTACGCCGACCTCGTCGTCGGCGCGGTGCTCGTCGAGGGCGCCCGCGCGCCCACCCTCGTCCCGCGGTCCTACCTGAAGGACATGCGCGAGGGCTCGGTGATCGTCGACGTCGCCGTGGACCAGGGCGGCTGCGTCGAGACGATCCACGCGACCACCCACGCCGACCCGACCTACGTGGTGGACGGCGTCGTCCACTACGGCGTGGCGAACATGCCGGGCGCGGTCCCGCGGACGAGCACGTACGCGCTCACCAACGCGACGCTGCCGTTCGCCCGCCGCCTCGCCCGCCTCGGGCCGGTGGACTCGGTGCGCAAGGACGCCCAGCTGCGCACGGCCGTCAACGCGTGGAAGGGCAAGGTGACGCACCGCGGCGTCGCCGAGGCGTTCGGCCTGCCGTTCCACGACGTCGCGACCCTCGTCTAGGCCGACGCAGGGCCGACCCGGGCCATGTCCGCCCACCGCAGCGGGTCCTTGCTGACCAAGGGCCCGCTGCTCAAGGCCACCCTCGTGTTCGGGTGGCCGCTCGTGGCGGGCATGGCCTTCCACTCGCTGTTCAACCTGGTCGACCTCTACATCGTCGGGCAGCTGCCCGACTCCGACGTCGCGATCGCGGCGGCGACGATCCCGTCGCTCGTCAACTCGATCCCGATGATCCTCTACAACGGGGTCGTCAACGCCGCGATCGCGCTGGTGGCGCGGCGCACGGGCGTGGGCAACCGACGACGCGGCAACTACGAGGCGGGGCAGGGCCTGCTGCTCTCGGTGCTGCTCGGCGTGCTGCTCGGCGTCCCGCCCTACCTCGTCGCCCGGCCGATCTGCGCGTCCTTCGACGCGACCGGCGCGGTGCTCGAGGGGGCGACGACCTACCTCGAGGTGATGAGCCTCGGCACCGTCACGATGTTCCTGCTGCTGCAGGTGACGGGGACCCTGCGCGCGGCCGGCAACAGCATCCTGCCGATGATCCTGCTCGTCGGCGCCAACGTGCTCAACGTGGTGCTGGCGGTGTGGTGGGTGTTCGGCGGGCTGGGCGTGCCCGCGATGGGGGTCGTCGGCGCCGCCTGGGCGACGGTCGTGTCGCGCGGGGTGGCGTGCCTGCCCGCGATGTTCGCGCTGCACCGCGGCTTCGCGGGGATGCGCGTGCGCCGCTTCGCGTTCCGGTGGGCCACGATGGCCCAGATCCTGCGCATCGGCATCCCCGGGTGCGGCCAGCTGATGGTCCGCATCGTGCAGTACCTCTACCTGCTCAAGCTGGCCGCGGTCGCGTCGGCCAAGGAGCAGGTGACCGCCGCGCAGGCCGCGTTCGGGATCGGCCTGCGGCTGGACATGTTCGCGGTGTTCTCCGGGCTGGGCTGGGCCGCGGCCGCGTCCACCGTGGTCGGCCAGAACCTCGGCGCGGGCAAGCGCGAGCGCGCGGTGCGCGCCTCGTGGATCGCCGTCGGCCTCGACGGGGCCACGATGCTCGTCTTCGCGGCGGGCTACGTCCTCTTCGCCGAGCCGCTGATCCGCTTCTTCGGGCACGACGTGGGCGCCGGGCAGATGGACGCCGTGGTCTCGGTCGGGCGCACCTACCTCGGGCTGTCGTCGGCCGCCTACGTGTACATGGCGGTCGGCCTCGTGCTCTCGCAGGCGATGGCCGGGGCGGGCAGCACCCGGCCGTCCATGGTGATCGAGCTGGTCGGCTACGGTCTCGTCGGGTTCCCGCTCGCCTGGTGGGTGGCCGAGCACGCGCAGGCCCTCGGCGGGCTGCGGGCGCTGTGGCTCGCGGCCGTCGCGACCCACCTCGCGGTGGCGGTCGCGTACGTGGTATGGTTCCGCCGCGGCACGTGGGCGACGACGGGCGGCCTCCGCTGAGCGCGGCGCCCGCAGCGGGACGAGGAACGACGATGGCCAGCTCCGCCGGCGGCGCGAAGGACCCCAAGGTCGCCAAGCTCGAGCGCCAGCTCAACCTCGTCTCGTACCTGCTCTCGGCCCGGGCCCCGGTGCCGTTCTCCGACATCCGCGCCCGCGTCGTCGGCTACGACGACGAGGCGAGCCCCGACGCGATCGAGAAGCGCTTCGACCGCGACAAGGCCGACCTGCGCGCGATCGGCGTGGTCATCGAGTACAAGGCCGACGACCCGACGGGCCAGGCGGGCTACGTCATCGACAAGCAGGGCTACTTCCTGCCCGAGCTCACGCTCGAGCCGGAGGACGCGATGCTGCTCGCGGTGCTGCAGCGCGCGCTGGGCGTCGTGGACGACCCGCTCGGGCGCAACCTCAAGTCGGCGCTCGCCAAGCTCACGATCGACTCGCAGCTCCCCGAGCCGCTGCGCGCGTCGGTGGCCGAGCAGCACCTGCTCGACCTCGGCCGCCCGACCAAGGACGTGCAGCGCCAGCACCTCGCGCCGCTCACCGAGGCGGTCGCGCACCGCCGCCGCGTGGCGTTCCGCTACCGCGCCGCGACCACCGGCCAGGTCGAGAAGCGCACGGTGCGCCCCTACGGCCTCGGGCTCGCCGACGGGCACTGGTACCTCGTCGGGTGGGACGAGGACCGCGGCGCGGTGCGCAACTTCCGCCTCGACCGCGTGCAGACCAAGGTCACCGTGCCGACGCGCCGGGGCCCGCCCGAGTTCGAGGTGCCGCAAGACTTCGACGTCTCGGCGCACGTCGGCGTCGAGGAGTTCCAGATCGACGAGGGGCGCCCGCCCGTGCGCGTCACGCTCGAGACCGACGAGGTCGCGACGTGGCTGCTCGAGCGCCGCCTGCGCGGCGCCGGCACGCTGACGCGCCGTCCCGACGGCACCGGGACGTACGAGGTCGAGGTGCGCAGCGAGGAGGGGCTCCTGCGCTGGATCGCCGAGTTCGGCGGGCGCGTGCGCATCCTCGAGCCCGTGGCGCTGGCCGACGCGTACCACGAGCGGCTCTGCGCCGCCCGCGCGCTCTACGCCTGAGCCCGGATTTCCCACGAAAGACGAGGCGCGTCGTGGACCGACCGAGCGGCGTCCCGCGGTCGGGGCCGATGCAGGGCCGTCGGGCGCGGGGTTTCACCGACGACCGCGTGTTTCTTGGGACACGCCGAGGAGGTGGAACCCCGCCGGCACGGCGCTCGATCGCGCGACGCGCGATTCCGTGCGCCCGACGGCCCGGCGCGGCCCCGACCTCGTCGACTCGTGGGAAGTCCGGGCTGAGCCGCCCGGCGCGGCCGTCGCGACCTGCGCGGCGTGGGGGGCCCGCACGCGGTCGGCGGGGGCACGCGCGCGGCTACGCGACGGCGGCGGCGGCCCGCAGCACGTCGTGGACGCGCGCGGCCGTCGTCGCGGGCGGCTCGTCCTGCGCGACGTCGAGCCACTGCACCGGCAGCCGCCGGAAGAACGTGCGCTGACGGCGCGTGAAGCGCCACGTGGCTCGCGCGAGCCGCTCCGCGCACGCCTCGCGCGTGAGGAGCCCCGCGAGCACGGCGCGCACGTCGGCGAGCCCGATCGCCTGCGCCAGCTCGCGCGACGGCGGGCGCGGCGCGGCGTCGAGGGCGGCGACCTCCTCGAGCGCCCCGCCGTCGAGCATCGCGCGCGCCCGAGCCTCCACGCGGCGGCGCAGGTCGTCGTCGCTCCGCCGCAGCCCGACGACCACGGCCGCGCGCCGCGGCGGGGCCGCCCATTGCCCCCGCGCCTCGCTGGCGGGGCGCCCGGTGGCCTCCACGATCTCGAGCGCCCGGACGAGGCGACGGCGGTCGTGCTCGTGCACCTCCGCCGCCCGCCGGGGGTCCTGCGCGCGCAGGCGGGCGGCGAGCGCCGCGGTGCCCTCGCGGTCGGCCAACGCCTCGAGCTCGGCTCGCAGGCGCTCGTCGCGGGCCACGGCTGCGCCCATCCCGTGCAGCCACGACACGAGGTAGAGCGCGGTCCCGCCGACCACCAGCGGGACGCGGCCGCGCCCGAGCACGTCCTCGACGACGCGGTCGCAGTCGGCGACGAAGCGGCCCGCCGAGTAGGTCTCGTGGGGCTCGAGGCCGCCGAGGAGATGGTGGGGGACGTCGGGCGGGGCCGCCGGCTTCGCGGTCAGGACGTCCACGCCGCGGTAGACCGTGAGCGCGTCGCACGCGATCACCTCGCCACCCACCCGCCGGGCGAGCGCGATCGCGACGTCGCTCTTGCCGACCGCCGTCGCCCCGACGAGGCACGGCACGGGACGCTCGGGACGGGTCACGGCGACGATCGTAGCGTCGCGGCGGCGTGGTAGCGTCGCGCGCTGCAGCGGAGGCGTCCGTGAGCGAGACTCGCGACCTCGGGGCTCCGATCCTCGTCCTGCTCGCCGGGATCGGCGTGCTCGCGTGGAACCTCTCCGCCGACGCGGGGCCGCTCTGGTCGGGGGGCGCCGGCGTCGTCGGCGTGCTCGGCGCCGCGGCGTGCCTCGCGCTCACGGTGCGCAAGCAGCCGATGCGCGCGCTCGCCGCGGCGTTCGCGTCGATCCTGTTCCTCGCCGCGCTTTCCCCGGGGTTCGCCGGCAGCCGCCTCGCGCTGGTGCCGTGGGGGCTGGCGGGCGTCGCCGTCGCCGCCCACGTGCGCCGGCTGCCGCGCGGCGCGCGGCTCGCGCTGCTCGCGGCCGCGGCCGGGCTCGCGCTGCTCGCGGCGGTGGCGCTGCTCTCGGGGCGGCCCGGCGGTCCGACGGCGGCCGCGTTCGCCGTGGCCGGGGCGCTCGCGTGCGCGGTCAACGTGGTGACCACGCGCGAGAAGCCGGTCGCGGCGGTCCCGGTCGGGCCGGTCGTCGGCGTGTTCGGCGGCTCCTTCGACCCGTTCCACGCCGGCCACCGCGCGATCTGCGAGGCGGCCTTGGAGGCGGTGCAGCGGCTGCTCGTCGTCGTCTCGGCACGCCCGCCCCACAAGACCACCCGCGAGCCGTCGCCGTTCCACCACCGCGTCGCCATGGCCCGCATCGGGGTCGAGGGTCTCCCGCGCACCGAGGTGCTCGAGATGGAGGCCCGCCGCGAGGGGCCCTCCTACACGGTGGACACGCTCGACGCGTTGCGACGGCTCTACCCGCCCGGCACGCGCTTCCGGCTCGTGCTGGGTGCCGACTCGTTCCAGGACTTCCCGCTCTGGCACGACTGGGAGGGGATCCTCGACCGGGCCGACCTCCTCGTGGCGGCCCGTCCCGGCTACGACCTCGAGCCCCCCCCCGAGTTCGAGGGGCGCAACGCGCCGGTGGAGCGGCTGCCGGTGGAGGCCGTGGACGCGTCGAGCACCGACCTGCGTCGGCGCGTCCGCGCCGGGGAGGACGTGGGCGATCGCCTGTCCCCGGCCGTCCGGGCCTACGTGCGCGACCACGCCCTCTACCTCGCCGCGACCGAGCCCGACGCGCCGGAGGCGCCCCCGTCCGGGGCCTCCGGTCCGTCCGGAGACGCCCCCCGGGACGGCGGGGCGTCGTAACCCGCGTCCCGCGACCCGGTTGCGTAGTCCTCCGCGCGGATCAATTCCACTTGACCTCCGGGGGTGGGATCGGTACATAGGCTCCCCATTGCACCGCCGGGCAGGCGGGGTTGCGGACGGAGTCGCCGTCCGTCGCCGAGGCATCGTGGTCGGGAGGCTTCGTTCCATGTTCAAGCGCGTCGTGACCTTGGCCCTCGCGGCCGCGGCCCTGTTCGTCGCCGGCTGCTCGTCGTGCAACAGCTGCAAGACGCCGTCGCGCGGCGCCACGCTGCTGCACTGCGACCCGCCCTGCTACGGCAAGGCGCTCCAGCGGTCCGCCCGTCAGGTCATGGACGTCGTGGACGTCCACTTCCTCAACTACGACCGCCACGACCCGTACCGCTGCGATCCCTGCATCGGCAACTGACGTTCGACGCGGCGCGGACGGTGGGGGCGGCACCCCGCCGTCGACGGTCGCACGGTGCCGACGCTTCCGCGGAGGTCCGCGGGGGCGTCGGCGCTTCGTTTCGTGACCGTGCGCGCGCCTCGCGTGCGGCGCGGGCGGACGGCAGGATGCGGCTCCCATGACCGTGCTCGGCGTCGTGCCGTACCTCAATGCCGTCCCGCTGCTGGCGGAGCTCCCGAGAGAGCTCGCCCAGAAGGGCGCCGACCCCGCGGTGCTCGCGCGCTGGCTGCGCGAGGGCTCGGTGGACGCCGCGCTGCTCCCGGTGGCCGAGGGGCTCTCGGGGGCGGGGGACGGCTTCCTCGGCCACTTCGGCATCGCGTGCGACGGCCACGTCGAGAGCGTGCTCGCGTTCGTGCCGCACGAGGGGCCGCCGTCGTCCTGGCCGCGCCACGTCGTCCTCGACCCGGCGAGCCGAACCAGCGTCGCCCTGCTGCGCGTGCTGCTCGAGCGGGCCTACGGGCTCACGCCGACCTACGTCACCGCCGACGTGCCGGGCCCCGATCCGGCCGCTCATCCCGACGCCGTCGTGCTCGCCATCGGCGACCGGGCGCTCCACCGTGCGGCGGCGTGGCGGGGCGGGATCGTGGACCTCGGCGCGGCGTGGAAGGCGTGGACGGGGCTGCCGTTCGTCTTCGCCCGCTGGACCGCCCGGCGCGGGCTGCCCGCGGCAGACCGGGGGACGCTCGCGCGCGCGCTCGACGCGGCGGCGGAGCGGGGGATCCTGCGCACCGACGAGCTCGCGCAACGGCACGGCCCCGCGCACGGGATCGAGGTGGGGGCCGCCCGCCGCTACCTCGGGCGGTCGATCCGGTTCCGGATCGGCCCGGCCGAGGAGGCGGGGCTCGCTCGCTTCGCCGAAGAGCTCGGCCGCATCGGAGGTCCACGACCGTGATCGACATCGCCTTCCTGCGGGAGCACCCCGACGTCGTGCGGCGCGGCGCGCAGCGCAAGCGCATCGCGTTCGACGTGGACCGCGCCCTCGCGCTCGACGCCGATCGGCGCCGCCTCCTCGGCGTGCGCGAGGCGGCCAAGGCCGAGCAGAACCGCGTGGGCAAGCAGGTCGCCGGCCTCGCGGGCGACGCGAAGCAGGAGGCGCTCGCCCGCCTCAAGGCCCTCAAGGACGAGGTGGGGGCCGCCGACGCCGCGTTGGCGCCGGTGGACAAGGAGCTCGAGGCGCTGATGCGCCAGGCGCCCAACCCGCCGGCCGACGACGTCCCGGACGGGCTCACCGACGCGGACAACGTCGAGGTGCGCCGCCACGGCGAGCCGACGACGTTTCCGTTCGCGCCGAAGGACCACGTGGACCTGATGACCGCGCGGGGCTGGCTCGACGTGGACCGCGCGGGCCGCCTCGCCGGCAGCCGCTCCTACATCCTCAAGGGCGACGCGGTGCTGCTCGAGCAGGCCGTCCTGCGCCTCGGCCTCGACCTCGTCGTCGCGCGCGGCTTCGTGCCGATGGCCGTGCCGGTGCTCGTCAAGGAGGCCGCCCTCGTCGGCACCGCGTACTTCCCCGGCGCCGAGGAGCAGACCTACGGCATCGCCAACCCGACCTTCGAGGACCAGGCGTGCTGGCTCGTCGGCACGAGCGAGGTGTCGGTCACCGCGTACCGCGCGGGCGAGATCCTCGACGAGCGCGAGCTGCCGCTGCGCTACGCGGGCATCTCGCCGTGCTTCCGCCGCGAGGCGGGGACCTACGGCAAGGACACGCGCGGCCTGTATCGCGTGCACCAGTTCAACAAGGTCGAGCAGGTCGTCGTCGACGTCGCCGACCCGGCGAAGAGCCGGGCGCACCTCGCCGACATCGTGCGCAACGCCGAGGACCTGCTCAAGGCGCTCGAGCTGCCCTACCGCGTCGTCGAGGTGTGCGCGGGCGACATGGGCCGCGGGCAGGTGTTCAAGTACGACCTCGAGGCGTGGATGCCCAGCCGCAAGGGGTGGGGCGAGACCCACTCGGCGAGCATGTTCTTCGACTTCCAGGCCCGCCGGCTCGACCTGCGCTACCGCGGTGAGGACGGCAAGGTCCGCATCTGCCACACGCTCAACAACACGGTCGTCGCGACCCCCCGCGTGCTGATCGCGCTGCTCGAGAACCACCAGCGCGCCGACGGCAGCATCGCGATCCCCAAGGCGCTGCGGCCCTACCTCGGCGGCCGCGAGTCGTTCCCCGCGCCTGCCTGATCACGCGGCGCCGGCGACGCCCGCTCGCCCCCCGCGGCGCGCCGCCGCGGGGCGGTGCGCCGCGGGCGTCCCCCTCGACGACGACGCCGCGGGACGGGGCGGCCCGCGGCGTCGGTGCGCGCCCGGCGCGGGGCCGGGCGCGGTCGGGGTCCGGGCTCAGCGCTCGTCGGGCGTCGGGTGCTTGACGTCGTCGAGCGTGTCGGGGATGCGGTCGGGCCCCGCGGACCACACGACGAAGGTGCCCGCCTTCGCGTCCTGGACCACGTACTCGTACGAGTTGCCCCACGGGTCGGTCGGCATCCGGTCGAGGAACGGCTGGCCGTCCGCGCCGGTCTCCTGCGTGAGCACGCCGAGGCTCGCGGGGAGCGAGCCCTTGGCCGCCTGGTAGGCGCGCACCGCCTCGACGAGGCTGCGGACCTGGAGGTCGGCGACCATCACCTTCGAGGCGTCCTCGCGGCCGCCGAACTCGACGGCCTCACGCTCGACCGCCGCCGCGTGGCGCTTGGCCGTCATGGCCGCGGCGCCGCCCGCGACGAGCAGCAGCGGCGCGATGTAGCCGACCGGGCTGTCCATCGTGACCACCATCGCGTCGCCGTCGAAGCGCGTGGCCATGCCGAGGCTGCGGAAGTACGGGCGGACGCTGCGCGTCGCGGGGAGCGAGGCGAAGTCGAGCCGCACCGGCACCGGCACGAGGTTGGGCTTGGCGATCGTCTGGAGCAGCGGCGCCGCGGTGTCGTAGAGCAGCGTCAGCAGGGCCTGCGTGTCCACGTAGCCGATCGAGGTCGCGCCCTCGGGCGACGTGCGCAGGATCTTGCTGAAGTCCTCCTGCGCCGCGAGCCCGGGCGCGCCGGCCTCGGCGCGCAGGACGAGCTCCTTCATCGCGTGCGGGACGAGTGTCAGCACCCAGCGGTCGCCGACCATCGCCCACGTGGGCGTGAACGGGACCATGTCGCGACGGCGGACGCCGGCGAGGTCGATGACGTGCAGGCGCTTGCCGTGGTAGTCGATCGTGCGCTGGCTCGCGGCGACCTTCTCCTTGCGGCCGACGGTGGCGAGGAGGCCGTCCACGGCCTTCGCCGCGGTCGCCTCGAACGTCGCCGGGTCCTTCACCTTGATCGCGAACACGAGCTCGGGGTAGAGGCCACCGGTCTCGGGCAGGCCGAGCCAGTACGCCACCTCGTCGGCGAGCGCGCCGAGCACGTCCTTCTCGAGGTCCACGCCCGTGGCGCCCTTGGCGTCGGCGAGCGCACCGTCGAGCTTCTCGGCGATCGACGGGTCGAGCTGCGCGACCATCTTGCGCACCTCGGGGAGGAGGCGCGACAGGGGCATCGCGCCCTCGGCGTAGAGGAAGGCCGACGACGGCACGAGCGGCAGCGCGCCCTTGGTCGTCGGGCTCGAGCGCATCAGCGAGACGAGCCCGTGGTCGGCGCCGGGCGCGTCCACGAGGATCGTCTCGCGGAACACGTCGCCGTGGAAGCCGAACGAGTACGCGGCGCCCTTGACGGTGTCGAGGCCGAACGTGTCGAGCATGCGCCGCGCGTCCGGCGGCATGTCGCCCCCGAAGCGGCCGAGCAGGCTCGGCACGTTGCCGAAGACGAAGAGGGCCGCGCCCTCGCCCGCCGAGCCGCGCGCCCGGGTGAACGACGCCACGCCCGCGAGCGCGTCCGTCGCGGCCGCGCCGCTCGACGCCACCACGCCGTCGAGCCACGCGCGGTCGGTGGACGCGACGACCGACGTGCCGATCGTCGTGGCGACGAAGGCGGGGTGGTCGGGGTCGCCCATCGAGAACCACGCGCGCCCGCCGACCTCGCGCGTCTCGATCGGCACGTCGCCGCCGGTCTCCTCCTTCATGCGCTGGAGGAAGGTCGTGAAGTCGCGCAGGTGCTCGCCGAAGTCGAGGTTGGCCGCGAGGACCGGGCCCTTCCGCTCCTGGACGTCGACGAGCGCGACGGCCGCCTGGCCGGACAGGCCCTGCACCTGGCGGAAGGCCTTGCGCACGATCGGCGGGATCGGGTCCTCCTTGCCGTCGCCGCCCTCGAGCAGCCGGCCGAGGTCCTCCTTGAGCGGGCCGACGAAGGCCGCCATCTCCGGGTCGGCCGCCATCTTGGCGAACGCGTTCTCCTTCCAGCGGCGGCCCCACGAGCCGATGTCCTCGAAGCCCGCGAGCGCGAGCGTGCGCGACGGGACGAGGGTCTCGAGGCGGAGCGCGACGCGCTCCTCGGCTCGCGCGGCCGGCACGAGAGCGGGGACGGCGAGCGCGAGCGCGCCGAGGGGGAGCAGGGCGCGGGAACGGGGGCGACGGTTCGCCATGGGGGTCTCCGGGAGCGGGCACCTCTCCGCCCGCTCGAGTCCCGCGAGGCTATCCCACCGGGGAGGGGGGCACGCGGTTCGGCCGCAGCGCCTCGCCCCCCGGGACCCGCCGGCGGGACCCGAGCCCGCCCCGCGGGTCAGCGCATCGGCGTCATGCCGGTGTCCATCGCGGCGACGTCGGGGGGGACGCTGCGGGCCGGGGTGAGCAGCACGATGCGGCGCACCTTGCCCGAGGGCGGCTCGCGGTTGCGCCCCTCGTTGGGCGGGGTGACGTAGTACTCCATCGTCACGACGATCGCGTAGGGGAGCTTGTGCTGGACCTTCGCGTCCCACTCCTCGAGCGCGGCGTCCTTCTCGGTGCGGTCCTCGCCCGGCGGGTAGTACTGCAGGTTGAAGACCCAGAGCTTGTCGTAGACGAGGTCGTAGCGGCCTCCGTCGGTCGGGTCGTCGTCGACGAAGTAGTCCTCGCGCCGCCACAGCTCGATCAGGCCCGGGTAGCGCTCGCTCTCGCGGCACGCGTAGCCGACCTCGATCAGCGGCGCGCTCACGACCGACTGGTTCGTGTCCTCGAGCTCGGCGAGCCGGCTGCGCCGGCAGGAGAGGAAGTCGATGCGGTCGCCGTCGCGCCCCCCGACCTTGCGGTCCCGGCCCCAGAAGCCGGCGTCGGCGGGCAGCTGGCCCGCGCGGTAGTAGACGAAGCGCAGGTCTCGGATGATCTCGTCGAGGACCGCGGTCTCGAGCTTGGGGCCCTCGAGCCCGTCCTTGATGTTCTCGCGGTTGCGCACCGCGTTGGCGAGCATCTGGTACACGCCGGAGAGGATCAGGGCGACGAGGAACACCGTCACCATGATCTCGATCAGGGTGAAGCCACGGGAGCGGGTGCGCCTCACTTCGCCGTGTCCTCGAGCTCGGACTTGGGGACCGGCACCACCGAGCGCAGCGTGAGCTCGGGCGTCTCGTGGTCCTCGAAGAAGACCTCGAGCTCGATGAGGTAGGCCGGCTCGCCGGTCTTGGACGCCTCGTCCTCGGTGCCGCCGGCGGTCGAGCTCCCTCCGGTGCCGGTCGAGGAGCTCGACCCCGACGTCCCCGTCGTCTTGTTCGTGGACGCGGAGTCCTCGAACAGCGGCTCGGTGCCGCCCGACGGGTCGGTGCCGGCCACCATGCCCTTGCGCTTGTGCAGGACGAGCTTGTAGACCTTCCACCGGTCGCGACGTGGCCCGCTCGGGATGCCGGCGAAGTCGGCGTACCACTCGTCGGCGCGGCGCACCGTCCCGTCGGTCCAGCGCCAGTGCTCGTAGACGACCTGGCGGAACACCGTGTCGGCCATGACGCGCACCTCGCGGAGGTCCACGGCGCGCTGGCCCTTCTCGACCGCGCGCAGCTGCACCTGCACGCCGGCGGACAGCACCAGCGCGAGGATCGCGAACGCGACGAGCGTCTCGAGCAGCGTGAAACCGCGCGCGCCCGCGCGGGCCCCGGGGCGACGGCCGGCGGGCACGGGGCCGCGCCGCGGGACGGGGGTGCCGGTCATCGGAAGTCGCTCGGGTCCCGGCCCTTGGGGAGGTCGGCCTCGCCCTCGGCGACCTCGGCGACCGAGGTCAGCGGGTTGACGAGGACGGTGAGCGTGCGCGCGGCGTTCGCCTTCATGTCCACGCTGAGCAGGCGCAGCGCGCAGGGGGCGAGCACCGTGCCGTCGGCCTCGAAGGCGACCTCGACGGGGTCGCCGCGCGGGTTGGCGCGGATCCAGACGCCCGCCTCGGCGGAGAAGGCCTCCATCACGACGCCCTCGGGGAGGCTCCGCCACTCGGTCTCGACCCACTCCTCGGCCGCCTCGCCCCGGCGCTTGCGCGCGTCCGCCTCCTTGCGCTCCGCGTCGTCCATGAGCGCCTTCGACTTCTGGCGCGACTGCGACGTCACGAGGTAGCGGAAGCGCCCGGTGTTGCGTCGGTCCTTCGTCGTGCCGGGGAGGTCGAACTGCACGCGGGTCTCGTGCCCGTCGATGATCGCCAGCTCGCGCGCCGCGGTCAGCACCGAGACGACGGTGCTCGCCCCCGACTCGAGCCGGTTGCGGTCGCCGAACGCCGCCGGGTTGAACGCGACGAACGAGAGGAGGAGGCCCGCGATCGCGATCGCGACGAGGAGCTCGATCAGCGTGAAGCCCTTCCCCGGGGCGGAGGGTCTCGGCGGGGGCGGGGCGTCCGTCACGCGACGTCGCGTTCAGCGCGTCGGGCTGTCGCGCTTGGGGAAGAAGAGGTCGTCGTCGGTGCCGGGCTGCTTGTCCTCGCCGGCGCAGATGATCTCGAACTTCATCCGGCGGTCGTCGGTGATCCGGTAGTCGTAGGGCTGGCCCCACGGGTCCGTCGGGATCTTCTCCATGAAGGGCTCCTTCGTCTGCTCGTCCTCCTGCGTGAGCTCGTCGAGCGTGCGGGGGAGGGAGCGCTTCTGGACCTTGTAGGAGCTGATCGCGTCGGCGATCTGGCTCATCTGCATCTCGGCGGTGTCCGACGAGCCCTTCTTGAGCGCCTGCCAGACGTTCTTGCCGACGAGGCCGATCAGCAGGCCGAGGATGACGATCACGACCATCAGCTCGATGAGCGTGAAGCCGCGCACGGCGCGGCGGGACGGGGCGGGACGACGGGCCATGCGCGGACGCTCCTCGGACCGGGTTGCGCCCCTTGGACGACGCCAAGCGTGCGCTCGTTCCCATCATACGTCGTCCCCCGGGCCCCGGTCACCGCCGGGCGCGGGCGCCCCGCGCGACCCCGTGGCCGCCGACCCCGCGGGCCCCGCTCGCAAGCCCCCGGCCCGCGTCGCGGCCTGCGTCGCTCGCCGCCCGCCCGGCGGCGCCTCGCCGGTCGCGCGCCGCTCGAGGCCCGCGCGGGCCCGCGGGCCTGCCGCGACGCCGCACGCGCGCGCGCGGGCGACGTCGCCGCCGCGGCGCGTGGCTTCCGGCGGGCGGCGCGGGTCGGCCCGCCCCGATCGGGTCCCGCGGCCCGCCGGACCCGCGAGCCGAGACGGGGGCCTGACGTGCGTCCGGTGCTCGCGGGGCCTCGTCTCTCGTGAACTCGGCGGGCCGGCCCCGCTCAGCGGCGGATGCGGGACACGTCGGAGATCTTCAGGATCGGCTGCATGATCGAGATGACGATGAAGCCGACGGCCACCGCCATGACGACGATGATCAGCGGCTCGAGCAGGCTCGTCACCTTCTCGGTGGTCACCGAGACCTCCTCGTCGTAGGAGGAGGCCACGCGGTCGAGCATGTCCTCGAGCTGGCCCGACTGCTCGCCGACCGCGACCATGTAGCCGACCACCGGCGGGAACACGCCCGACTTCTTGATCGGCGTCGAGATGTCGGCGCCCTCGACGATGCGGTCGTGGACGGTGTCGAGGACCCGCGCGACGACCGCGTTGCCGACGACGTCCTTGACGATGCG
The DNA here is from genome assembly GCA_020851795.1 of Planctomycetota bacterium. GTDB lineage: Bacteria > Planctomycetota > PLA2 > PLA2 > JAEUHO01 > JAEUHO01. The sequence goes on from JADZCA010000045.1 coordinate 40,408, forward strand.
CAGCGCCTCGAGGACGGGCACGCCGCTCTTGAGCAGCGTGCTCGTCGACACCGCGAACCGCGACACCGCCGACTTGCGGATGAGGTCGCCGAAGATCGGCAGGCGCAGCTTCGCCTTGTCCACGACGTAGCGGTACTCGGCGCGGCGCGACAGGAAGCGGTGCAGCAGCGCGATGCCGAGGACCGACGCGGCGAGCGCGAGCCACCAGTTCCCCAGGAACTGCGAGCCCGCCTGCAGGATGCGCGTCGTCAGCGGGAGCGTCTGCTTGGACTGCTCGACGATCGCCATGATCTTCGGCACGACGAAGGTCATGAGGATCACGACGATGACGGCGCCGATGCCGAGCATCACGAGCGGGTAGGCGAGCGCCGCGGAGACCTTGTTGCGCAGCGCGGCCTGCCGCTGCAGGTAGTCCGCCAGGCGCGAGAGCACCGCGTCGAGGTTGCCCGACGCCTCGCCCGCCTTGACCATGTTGACGAAGAGGTCGTCGAAGTAGCCGGGGTGGTAGGCGAGCGCCTCGGCGAACGAGAGGCCCTGCGTGATCCGCTCGCGCACGTCGCGGAAGGCGGCCTCGACGTCGGGCGTCTGGCACTGCTCGATGAGCGCCGACATCGCCTGCGCGAGCGGGATGCCCGCCTTGAGCAGCGTGGCCAGCTGGCGCGTGTAGGTCGGGATCTCCTTGCGCCCGCGCGGCGCGCGCTTGAACCGGAAGACGGGGCGCGCGGCCGCGTCGTCGAGCTTCTGCACCGTCTCGCGCTGGCGGATGTCGACGACGAGGACGTTCTGCGAGCGGAGCTTGAGCCGCGCCTCGCGCGCGGAGTCGGCGTCGATGATGCCGGACTTGGACTCGCCCCGCGGCGTCAGGCCCTTGTAGTCGAAGATCGGCACGCGTCGCCTACACGATGTCCATCTGGGTCACGCGGAAGACCTCGCGCGCCGTCGTCATGCCGCGGATCACCTTGCGCGCCCCGTCCATGCGGAGCGTGGTGAAGCCGCGCTCGATCGCGGACTTCTTCATGGTGGTCGCGCTGGCGCGCGAGACGATCTGGTCCTTCAGCGCGTCGTCCACCGGCAGGATCTCGTAGATGCCGGTCCGGTCGAGGTAGCCGCTGTTGAAACAGTTGCCGCAGCCGCGGCCGCGGTGCAGCTTGCCGTCGGGGAGTTGGTCGGGGGAGATCGAGAGGTCCTTGAGCTCGAGCACGTCGTCGTGGTCGGGCGTGTACGACTCCTTGCACTCGGGGCAGATCACGCGCACGAGGCGCTGGGCGATCGCGACGATCAGCGAGGACGCGAGGAGGTACGGCTCGATGCCGATGTCGAGCAGGCGGGTGACGACCGTCGGGCTGTCGTTGGTGTGGATCGTCGAGAAGACGAGGTGGCCGGTCTGCGCGGCCTGGATCGAGATGCGCGCGGTCTCGACGTCGCGCACCTCGCCCACCATCATGATGTCGGGGTCCTGGCGCAGCAGCGACCGCAGGCCCGACGCGAACGTGAGGCCCTTCTTCTCGTTCACCTGGATCTGGCTGATGCCGGGCAGGTGGTACTCGATCGGGTCCTCGATCGTCATCACGTTCATCTGCGTCGAGTTGATGCGCGACAGCGACGCGTAGAGCGTGGTCGTCTTGCCCGAGCCCGTGGGGCCCGAGACGAAGATGATGCCGTGGTCGAAGTCGATGAACTTCTCGACGAGGCGCAGGTTGTCGTCGACGAGGCCGATCTCCTCGAGCTCGTAGAGGCGGGCGGACTTGTCGAGCAGGCGGAGCACGATGCGCTCGCCGTGGATCGTCGGCACCGACGAGATGCGGACGTCCACCTCGGCGTCGCCGATGCGCACCGACGCGCGGCCGTCCTGCGGCAGCCGGCGCTCGGCGATGTCGAGCTTGCCCATGACCTTGATGCGGCTGGTGACCGCGTCCTGGACCTTCTTCGGCACCGCCTCCATGTCGTAGAGCACGCCGTCGATGCGGTAGCGCACCTGGAGCCGGTCCTCGAACGGCTGCAGGTGGATGTCCGAGGCCCTCATCTTCAAGGCCTGGAAGAACAGCATGTTCACCAGCTTGATGATGGGGGCCTTGTTGGCGACGTCGAGGATGTCCTCCGACATCTCGACGCCCTCGGCCAGCGAAACGAGGTCCTCGTCGGCCCCCTCGAGGCCCGAGATCGACTCCTGGACGATGTCCTGCTTGTGCTTGTACGCCTTGTTGATGAGGCTCGTGATCTCGGTGCGCGGCGCGAGCACGGGCTCGAGCTCGCAGCCGAGCATCGCGGCGAGGTCGTCCATCGGGTACGCGTCGAGCGGGGACGCGGTGGCGACCTGCATGGCGCCTTCGGCGCGGCCGATGCCGACGAGGTAGTAGTTGCGCGCGAACTGGACCGGGACGCGGTCCACGAACTCCGGCGGCACCGTGGCGTCGTTGATGCTCTCGCGGTAGGGGAGCCCGAGGCTCTCCCCGATCGCCCGCAGCAGGTCGTGCTCGGAGAGCAGGCCTCGCTGCAGGATCACGCGGTCGACCGGCCAGCCGGTCTCCTTCTCGGCCTGGAGCACGTCGGCGAGCTGCGCCTCCGAGAGGACGCCGCGCTCGCGGAGGTAGCGGACGAACGGGTTCTCCACGGTCCCTCCGGCCGCCGCGTCAGCGGCCCGCGCCCTGCGGCGCGTCGCAGCGGCCGCCCGTCGCGCCCTGCGCCTCCATCGCGCGCCGGCGCGCCTCGGCCTCGCGGACGAGGCGCAGGCGGTCCACGCTGCGGAAGGAGGTCGCCTCGAGCGCGCCCATCGAGTCGAGGCGGTCCGACGCCGAGCCCCAGCCGCGCAGGCAGCCCGTGGCCGGGTCCTGCATCGTCTTGGCGTCCTTGCACCGCACGAAGTTGCTGAACGGGATGTCCACCTCGCCGATCAGCTCGTCGGCCTTGCGCTTGCGCTCGCAGGTGATGTCGTCGAGGTCGGTGAACTTGTCCCCGTCCTGCACGCGCAGGATCGTGGGGGTGACGAAGAGGAAGAGGTTCGTCTGGCGCTCGCGGTTCGCCGTGCCCTTGAACAGCTCGCCGAGCACCGGGATGTCGCCGAGCAGGGGGACCTTGTCCACGTCGTTGGTCTGCGTGTCGCCGATGAGGCCGCCGATCACGACCGTGTGGCGGTCGGGGACGACCACCGCAGTCTGCACGTTGCGGCGGAAGCGGTCGGCCGGGATCACGTTCTGGCCGACGGTCTTCGGCTCGCCCTGGAAGCCCGACACCTCGAGGTTGAGGTTGAGCAGCAGGTACTGGTCGTTGGCGATGTGCGGGCTGATCGAGAGCGTCGTGCCCGCCTCCTGGAAGTTCTGGAAGCCGCCCGTCGTGTTGCCGCCCGACGTTGTCGTGCTGCTCGTGGTGGCCTGCTCCTCGAGCACCTTGATCGTGGCCTCCTCGTTGTCGGTGGTCACGACGCTGGGGAGCTGGAGCACGCGCGTCTTGCGGGTGGTGGCCAGCGCGCGGTAGATGAACGGGACCTGCCCGGACGCGAAGATGCCGCCCGACACGCCCGTCGGCGCGGCGCCGCCCGAGACGATGTAGGGGGGCAGCCGGTCGGTGAACGTCCCGTCGCCGTCGCGGTCGGCGAACTCGGTGAGGCCGAAGCTCGTGCCGCCGAAGAGGGACGCGTCGCCGCCCTGGTTGAGGCCGTTGTCGTCGAGGCCCGCGATCTCGACGGCGAAGCGGAACGAGTCGTCGAGCGAGAGCTCGACCAGCGCCGCCTCGATGAGCACCTGCTGCTTGCGGCGGTCGATCTCCTCGATGATCATCTTGAGCCGCTCGTACTGCTCCTTGCTCGCGGCGATGATCAGGCTGTTGCTGGCCTTCTCGGCGACGACGGCCGGCTTCTCCTCGTCCTCGGGGTTGGCGCTCGCGCCGGGGGCCGCGCCGGTGGGCGTGCGCGGCGCCGTCGTGCTCGTGCGGTTGCCCCCGGAGGTGCGGCGCGCCGACGCCGACGACGAGACGCCGCCCGACGTGCCGAACAGCGTGGTGCCGTCGATGAGCGTCTGGAGCACCTGCGCCGTGTCCTCGGCGTCGAGGTTCTTCAGCTGGACGACGTGGACGATCTGGCGGATGTAGACGAGGGGCTTGTCGAGCTCCTCGACGAGCTTGCGGATCTCGTCGATGTCGTCCTGGATGCCGTAGACGATGATCTGGTTCGAGCGGGGCTCGGCGACGATGCGGGGCTCGGGGTCGAGCACGTCCCCGCCGCCGGGCTGGCCCGGCTGCGCCTGGGTGACGCGCTGCTTGCCCGTGAAGAGGTCCTGCAGGATGGGCTCGACGTCCTCGGCCAGCGCGTGGTCGAGCTTCAGGTAGGCCTGGACGATCTTCTTGCCCTCGGGCTGCACGTCCATCTGCTTGAGCAGGCGGTAGATGGCCACGACGTTGGGCGCGAAGTCGGTGACCACGAACGCGCGCGCGGCCGGCACCTCCTGCACGTTGCCGACGTTCTGCTGCGTCACGATGCGCGAGAGCGCGGTGCGCGCGTCGCGCAGGTTGTCGATGTTCTTGACCTTGAGCGTCGTCGCGACGAAGAGGCCGTCCTGGTTCTCGAGCTCGGCCGCGACCTTGTCGTCGATCTCGACGTAGACCGGCTTGTTCTTGAGGATGAAGGTGTTCTGCAGCGTGCGGGCGTCCATCGCCACCCAGACCTCGTAGCCCTTGAGGCCGACGGGGACGAGCACGATCTCTTGGAACGTCAGCAGGCCGCGGACCATCTCGAAGAGCTTGTCCTCGGGCGCGCGCAGGCGCTGGCTGCCCTGGATCTTCTTCTGCGTGACCGCCTTGTCCTGGTCGCTCCACACGATCGGCTTGCGCGTCTGCGCGGTGACGGCCTTGAGGAGGTCGCGCACCTCCATCTCGTCGCCGATGAGGATCTCGAGCTCCTTGCGCGGCGCGTCCTCGGCGCGGGCCCGCGGGGCCCCCGCGAGCGCGGCGAGCCCCGCGACGAGGGCGACGAGGCCCCCCCGGGTGACGAAGGAGCGCAGGCGCGGGCGGCGCAGGATCGACATGACGGGCGGACCCTCCCACCCACGGGGGCCACCCCGGGGCGCTCAGTGCGTCCAGATCGGGCAGTCTCGCGCCACCCTTGCGGCGCGTCAAACTCGTCGTGCCCGACGCACGGGAGAGACGCCGCCCGCGACGGGGGGCCGAAGCGTTGGACGACGCCGCGAGGGGGTTCCGTTCCCCCGGGTTTCACCGGGGGGATGCCGCGTCCGCAGGCCCGACGCGCGTCGCGGCACGCCGACGGTGCCCGCGGACCTTACCCCCGGGGTGCGGCGTGGTACAAAACCCCGCTCGCGTCCTGTTCCGCCCTCGGAGGTTCGATGGCCGTCCGCGTCCAGGTGAAGAACAACGAGCCGCTGGAGAAGACCCTCCGGCGCCTGCGCAAGATCTGCAACAACGAGGGCATCACGCGGGAGCTCAAGCGGCACGCCTACTACGAGAAGCCGAGCGAGCGCCGCCGCCGCAAGGACCGCGAGCGCATCAAGACGATCCGGCTCTCCCAGAGCCCCGAGCCCGTCTGACGCGCGCTCCCTCGGCGCCCCCGTGCGCCGAGGCCGCCCCTGCCCGTGAGCGGCGCCCCTCAACCGCCTCCGTCGTCGCGGCGGGTCGTCCCGCTCCCGCTCGCGTCGCTGCTCTACCTCGTGTCGGGGGCCACCGGGCTCGTCTACGAGGTCGGCTGGACGCGGCGCCTGCTGCTCTGGCTGGGTTCGACGTCCACCGCCTCGGCCGTCGTCCTCTCGACCTTCCTGCTCGGGCTCGGCGTCGGCGGCGCCGTCGGTGGGCGTCGCGCCGACCGCTCGCCGCGTCCATTGCGCCTGTACGGCGTCCTCGAGCTCGTCGCGGCCGGCTGGGCGCTCGTGCTGCCGTGGCTCCTCGCCGCGCTCGAGCGTCCCTACGTCGCGCTCGCCGCCCACGCGCCCGTCGGCCTGCGGCCGTTCCTCGACGTCGCGGCCGCGGCCGCGGTGGTGCTGCCGGGCGCGCTCGCGCTCGGTGCGACCTTCCCCGCGCTGCTGCGTGCGGTGGTCCCCGCCGGGCGGCCGGTCGGCGCGGCGGCCGCGTGGCTGTACGGCGTCAACACCGCCGGGGCGGTCGCGGGCGCGCTGTGGACCGGGTTCTCCGGCCTGTTCACGTTCGGCGTGCTCGGCGCGACCCGCGCGGCCGCCGCCGTGGCCGCCGTCGTCGGCGCGGTGGCCGCGCTCGCCGCGCCGCGCGGCGCCCCGCGCGACGGGCCGGCGACCGCGCCGACCGGCGCGCCCCCGCGGACGCCGCGGGGCCCGCTCCTCGTCGCGGCGCTGTCGGGCTTCGTGGCGCTCGGCCTCGAGGCCGCCGGCGTGCGCGTCCTCGTGTTCTTCGTCGAGGGCTTCACGGCGTCGTTCGCGGCGATGCTCGGCGTCTTCCTCGCCGCGCTCGCGCTGGGCAGCCTGACGGTCGGCGCGGTCGCCGCGCGCGCGCAGCCCGGCGCGCGGTTGCCCGGCGTGCTGCTGGCCGCCGCGGGCGTGGCGGTCCTCGCGGTCCCGCTCGCGCTGCCCGCGTTCGAGTCGGCGCTCGCGGGCGTGCGCGAGGCGGCGTTCGCGTCGGCGTCGCCGGTCGCGGCGCACCGTCGCACGGCGCTCGTCGGCTCGGCGCTGCTCTTCGCGGCGCCGGCGTTCCTCCTCGGCGCCGTCTACCCGCTCTGCGTGCGCTGGGCGGCGCAGGGCCGCGACGACGCGCTCGGCCGTGCCGCGGGCGCGGTCGCGGCGTGGAACGCGGTCGGCGCCGTGCTCGGGCCCGTCGCGGTGCTCGCGCTGGGCGCGCTGGGCGGGCGCGACGACCGTCCCGGCGGGCCGCTGCTCGCGTGGGCGACGATGGGGTGGGTCGCGGTCGGCGCGGGCGTCGGGCTCGTCCTGGCGCGTGCGGTGGCGGCGCGCGCCGGCCGGCTCTCGCCGGTGGTCGCCGTCGTCGGCGCCGCGGCGGGCGTCGCGATCGGCGTCGGTGCGCCGGTCGTGCTGGCGCGCTCGACGCCCGAGGCGCTGGTGCGCGCGAGCCGCGTGCTGCGCGGGCCCGACGGCGAGATCGTCGGCTCCCGCGTGCTGCGCGCGGTGCGCGCCGACGACACGACGACGGCGAGCGTCGTCGAGGTCCCGCCGTCGGACCGCGTGCTCTACACCGACGAGTTCGCCGCGGCCGCGACGGGCCGCGCGTACGCCTACATGCGCATGCTCGGCCACCTGCCCGCGCTCTCCGCGGCGGAGCCCGAGCACTGCATGGTGATCGCGTTCGGGACCGGCACCACCGCGGGATCGCTCGCCGCGCACGCCGAGGTGAAGCGCCTCGAGGTCGTCGAGACGAGCCGCGCCGTCCTCGACCTCGCGCCGTGGTTCGAGGCGCGCAACCGCGGGGTGCTGGCGGACCCGCGGGTGCAGGCGGTCGTCGACGACGGCCGCCGGGCGCTGCTGCTGCACGAGCCCGACCTCGACGTCGTGACGCTCGAGCCGCTGATGCCGTACACGCCGGCGGCGCTGCCCCTCTACACGCGGGACTTCTACGAGCTCGTGCGCTCGCGGCTGCGCGACGGGGGCGTCTGCTGCCAGTGGGTGCCCGTCCACGCGATGCCGCTCGACCTCTACGCGAGCCTCGTGCGCACGTTCTTCGAGACGTTCCCCGAGGGCTCGATGTGGTTCGTCGAGCAGTCCACCGTGCTGCTCGGCCACGTCGGCACGCGCCGGCCCGACGCCGAGCGCGTCCGTGCGCGCACCAGCGACGCGCAGCGCCTGCTCCAGACCTCGGGCTTCGCGCGGCCGCAGGCGCTCCCCGTCGCCTACGTCGCGTCCGCGGCGCGCGTCCTCGCGGTGCTCGACGACCCGTCGCGCTCGGGCGAGGAGGCGGTGCGCGCGTCGCCGCCCGGCCCGACGTCGCGCCGCGTCGTGACCGACGAGCACCCGTTCCCCGAGGCGTCGCCCCTGCCGCGGGCGGGCCTGCTCACGTCGTACCTCTCCGACACGCTCGCGTGGCTCGCGGGCCTCGTCGCGCCCGAGGACGAGGGCGCCACCGCGCCCGCGCTCTCGATCTTCCCGCCCGAGCTGGTCGTCAAGACGCGCGCGGCCGCGGCGGACGCGCTCCGCGGGCGCGCGATGGAGGCGATCGGCGACTACCGGGCGGTGCTCGAGGCGACGGGCCACGGCGACCCCGCCGCGGTGGTCGCGGCGTACGAGGCGGCCGGGGACCTGTACGAGTCCGTCGCGGCCGGCGAGGGGCTGGGCGACGCGGCGCTGGCGCGGCGGCGCGTGCGCGTGCAGCGCGTGCTGCTCTCGCGGGCCGCGCGGGCGCGCTTTTCCGAGGCCGACCGTGCGGCCGCCGCGGGCGACGCGACGGGGGCGTCCGCCGCGCGCGAGCAGGCGCTCGACTTCGCGCGGCAGTCGTTCGAGCTCGACACGCTCGACCCCGTGGTCACCGAGCGGCCGGCCGCCGCGGCGACCTACGGCGAGGCGCTGCTGCGGACCGGCCGGTGCTCGGAGGCGGAGGCGGTGCTCTCGACCGCGGCGCGGGAGTGGCCGTGGGAGCGCACGCTCTCCGACCTGCTGGCCTTCGCCACCGCGGTGCGGCGTGGGACGGCGGAGCGAGCCGACCTGCGCAAGCCGTCGTTCGCGGCGGCGCTCCCTCCGTGCAAGGACGCCGACGTGGCCTCCGTGCGTCCCCTCCTCGCGGCGTGGCGGACCGCCTACGAGCGCGAGCAGCGCGACCGGCTCCGCGAGGCGAGCGAGCTGCTGCTCGCGGCGGCGGCGCGCGACGAGGCCACGGCGGCCGGCATCGCGCGCGAGCTCGCGGCGATGCCTGAGCCCTTCGGGCCCGTCGGCGACGCGGAGCGCGCGGCGCTCGTGCGCCGCTTCGACCGGACCGCCCCGCGCCTGGCCCAGCTGCTCACCGACCCCGACCGCGGGCGGTGGGCCGTGGCGTTCGAGGCGGCCGTCCGCCGCGGGTTCGAGACGCTCGCCGTCGAGGACGTCGTGCGTGACGCGTTCCTGCGCAGCCCCGACGTCGCACGCCGCCTGATGTTCGCGCGGTGGTCGGGCGTCGAGCGCAGCCGCGTGTCGCGCGAGGGCGCGGTGGACCTCCTCGGCGACGCCGACGCGGGCGTCCGCGCCGCGGCGTGGGACGCCGTCGCGCGGCGGCTCGGCGCGGACGCGGCCGCGGTCGGCTACGACGCGGCGAGCCCCGACGCCGCCGCCCGCGAGCAGGCCGCCGCCCGCGCACGCGAGCTCCTCCGCGGTCGCTGACGGGCCCTGCGCCACGCCCGGGCCGAAGACGCCGCCCCGACCTCGTCGGCTCGTGGCTTCGACGGGCGGGCCCGCCGACCTGACGAAGGCCGAGGCGAGTCGAGCGCCGCGCCCGGCGAGGGCGCCCGCGCTCGCTACGAACCGCAGCAGGAGCCCGGCGGGGGCGCGCCCTCGTCGCGCTCGATCGCCATCATCTTCTCGACGCGGCGGACGTGGCGGCCGCCCTCGAACGCGGTGGCGAGCCAGAGGTCGGCGAGCACCGCGATCCGCTCGGGCGGGGTGAAGCGCGCGCCGAAGCACGCGACGTTGGCGTCGTTGTGCCGGCGCGACAGCTCGGCGGTCGCCTCGTCGTGCACGACCGCGGCGCGCACGCCGTGCACCTTGTTCGCGGCGATGCAGACCCCGATGCCGGAACCGCACAGGAACAGCCCCCGCTCGGCCTCCCCGCGGGCGAGCGCGCGCGCCCCCGCGGCGGCGAGGTCGGGGTAGTCCACCGAGGCGGGCCCGTCCGTGCCGAGGTCGAGGACCTCGTGCCCGCGGGCGCGGAGGTGGGCGACGAGGGCGGCCTTCGACTCGAAGGCCGCGTGGTCCGCTATGACGACGACACGCATCCGGCGAGCGCTCCGGCGAGGAGGGTGGCCGCGGCCTCGAGGCGCGCGGCGAGACGGCGGTAGACGGCGGGCGGCTGGCCCGCCGGGTCCTCCACGTCGTGCCCTTCGGGGTCCACGAGGGTGACCTCACGGGTCCGCGCGGGGAAGAACGCGAGGATCTGGTCGCGGTGCAGCCGCTCCATGCACACGATGTGGGTGGCGTCGGCGACGAGGCGCTCGGTGAGCAGCGTGGCGCGGTGGCCGCTGACGTCGAGCGGTCCGCCGGGCCACTCCGCCGCCGCCCGCAGCGCGCGCTCGGAGGCCGGCTCGCCCTCGTGCGCGGCGGTGCCCGCCGAGCGCACGACCACGCCGCGCCGGGCGAGCTGGTCCTCGCGGCACCCGAGCCGCATCGCGAGCTGGCGGCGGAACGCGGCCGCGAGCAGGGGGCTGCGGTCCGTGTTGCCCGTGCAGACGAAGAGGACGTGCAGCGCGGTCGGGTCGAGCAGGCGCGCCTCGGGGATCGCCCCCTCGCGCAGCACCTCGACCCGGCCGTCGTCGTCCACCTGCACCACGCTGCTCGGCACGCCGCCCGCGGCGCTCCCGCCGTCGATGACGAGGTCGAGCTCGTCGGGGAACTCGCGCAGCACGGCCTCCGCGGTCGTCGCCGGCGGGCGGTCGGACACGTTCGCCGACGGGACGTAGAGCGGGACGAGCGCGGCCTTGACCAGGCCGAGCGCGAGCGGGTGGTTGGGCCAGCGGAACCCCGTCATGCGGCCCTCGGCGTCGCGCAGCACGAGGGTGAGCGGCCCCGGCCAGAAGCGCGCGATCAGCCGCTCCGCCGCCTTCGGGATCTTCGGGCAGCGACGGCGCACCTCCGCGACGTCGGACACCATGAGCGTCATCGGCTTCGACGCCGGGCGCTGCTTGACGCGGTAGAGCCGCTCGATCGCGGCGGGGATCGTCGCGGCGACCGCGATCCCGTACACGGTCTCGGTCGGGAACGCGACGAGCCCGCCCGCGCGGAGCAGGGCCCCGGCGCGCGCGAGCTCCGCGGGCTGCTCGGTGCCGTCGGCGATCGAGATCACGTCGGTCGGCATCGTGGCGACACGATACCCGGTCCCCCCCTCGCCGCATCCCGGCGGCGCCGACGGCGGCCGCGCCCCGCGGGCGCGCGCGCACCGGCGGGGGCGACGTCGGCGCTCACGCCCCGGCAGGGGCGGCGTCGGCGGGCGCGACCGCCGGGCCTCGGAGCGGGAGCACGAGGAAGAAGTCGGTGCCCTTGCCGACCTCGGTCTCGAAACCGAGCGTGCCGCCGTGCTCCTCGGCGATGCGCCGCGCCGTCGGGAGCCCGAGCCCGGTGCCCGCCTTCTTCGAGGAGAAGTACACGTCCCACACGCGCTCGCGCAGCTCGGCGGGGATCCCCGGCCCGTTGTCGATCACGTCCACCCGGGCGCGGTCCCCCTCGAGGCGCGTGCGGACGAACAGCTGCGAGCCGGCGCGGCCGTCCATCGCCTGCACCGCGTTGAGCAGGAGGTTCATCAGCGCCTGCTTGACGAGGCGCTCGTCGAGGCGGACCAACGGCAGGCGCAGGTCGGGGTAGAAGGCGAGGTCCACCCCGGCGCGGGCGCACTCGGGCGCGAAGAACGTGGTGGTCTCCTCGATCACGCGGTTGAGGTCCACCTCGGCGGCGTCGAGGCGCCGGAACCCCGCGTAGCGAAGGAAGTCGTCGAGGATGTCCTCGAGGCGCGAGACCTCGCGCTCGAGCGTGTGGATGCGCTCGAGCGCCCGGCGCGCGCGGGCGCCGTCGTCGCCCTCGAAGTCCTCCTCCATCAGCTGGAGGTTGAGGCGCAGCGTCGAGAGCGGGTTGCGGATCTCGTGGACGAGCCCGCCCGCGACCGCGCCGAGGAACTCGAGCCCACGAGCCGACGGGGAGGGCGGGCGGAGGGAGGCCATCCCCCAAGGGTAGGGAGCGCGCCCGCCGAATCCACGAGCCGACGAGGACGGGACGGGGGCCGCGCCCCGGGCGCGCGCGCGACCCGTCCGCGCTCCGGTGCGACGCGCCGCGGGCCGTCGGATCCTCGGTGCGGGGCCCGAGCGCCCCGCGGTCGCCTCCCCCGTGCGCACGGGCCGCGTCCGCGAGCCCCGACCGCGGCCCGCCGCGCGCTCGGTGATCGGGAGGCGTCGTCGGCGGCCCGGTCCGCGGCCCCGCGCCGGTCGGGTCGGGCGCGCGGGGGCTCGGGCGCGCCTCCCCGGGGGATGCCAAGTCGTCACGTGCGCAGGCCCTTGCCGGAACGGGACTTGCGTTGGGGGCGTGACAGCATGTCAGTCCGGCAAGGCGCCCGTTGAGCCCGTCCACCGACCACCCCCTGTCCGTGCTCGTCATCGAGGACGACGTCGAGCACGCGCGCGTCGTCGGCGAGGCACTCGAGCGGTCGGGGCACCGCGTCACGCTCGCGACCACGGGGGCCCAAGGCCTCTCCCGCCTCGAGGCGGACGGGCCCGATCTCGTGCTCACCGACCTGCGGCTCGCCGACCTCGACGGCATGGAAGTGGTCCGGCGCTGCAAGGCGCTGCGCGGCGACCACGCCACGCCCCAGTGCGTCGTCGTCACGGGCTTCGGGACGGTGCAGGGGGCGGTCGTGGCCATGCAGGCGGGCGCGCTGCACTTCCTGCAGAAGCCCGTGGACCTGCCCATCCTGCGCCAGACGGTCGTCGCGGCGGCCGAGCGCATCGCGCTCGAGCGGGACAACCGCGCGCTGCGGACGACGCTCGACAAGACCTTCGCGTTCCCGGGCATCCTCGGGCAGACGCCGGCGATGCAGCGCGTGCTCGACGTCCTCCACCAGGTCGCCGACACCGACGCCACCGTGCTCGTGCTCGGCGAGTCGGGCACGGGCAAGGAGCTGGTGGCGCAGGCGCTGCACCGCGCCGGGCCTCGCCGCACGCGCCCGTTCGTGCCGCTCAACTGCGCCGCGCTCGCCGAGGGCGTCCTCGAGAGCGAGCTGTTCGGGCACGAGCGCGGGGCGTTCACCGGCGCCGTGGCGCGCCGCAAGGGGCGCTTCGAGGCGGCCGACGGCGGCACGCTGTTCCTCGACGAGGTCGGGGACATGCCGCTCTCGTCGCAGGCCAAGCTGCTGCGCGCGCTCGAGTCGGGCGAGATCGTGCGCGTGGGCGCCAACGACCCGATCCGGGTCAACGTGCGGCTGATCGCGGCCACCAACCGCGACCTCGCCGCCGCGGTCCGGGACGGGCGCTTCCGCGAAGACCTCTACTTCCGCCTCCGCGTCGTGACGGTGGACCTGCCGCCGCTGCGCGAGCGCCTCGGCGACCTCCCGATGCTCGCCGAGCACTTCCTCGCGATGGCGGCGGACCGCCACGGCCGCCCCGGGAAGTCGATCTCCCGCGAGGCCCTCGATTTGCTCATGCGCTACCGCTGGCCGGGCAACGTCCGGGAGCTGCGCAACGTGGTCGAGGCGATGGTGCTGCTGTCGCGCGACCCGGTGCTCGGACCCGACACGGTGCCCGTCTACGCCCGGGAGGCAGGTGCTCCCCCGGACCCTCTCAAGTCGTTGTCAGGGCGCAGCTTGGACGAGGTCGAGCGGATCCTCGTCGAGAACACCCTGCGCGACGTCGGGGGCAACCGGGAGCGCGCCGCGAGCCTGCTCGGCATCAGCGAACGGACCCTGTACCGGAAGATCCGCGAGTACGGGCTCTCGGGCCCGGCCTCGACGGAGAGCGACCTTCCCGCGCGGGAGGGTCGCGAGACCTAGGCCATTTCGGCCGAAGGCACCGTGCCACGACGGCACGGTGCCGAGCGAGGGGGGCGGCGAGGCCGCCCCGTAGGAAGACGACCCATGGCGGAACGCATCATCGGCATCGACCTCGGCACGACGAACTCCGTCGTCGCGATCATGGAGGGCGGCGAGCCCCGCGTGATCGTCAACGCGGAGGGGCACCGGCTCACGCCGTCGGTCGTGGCCTTCACCGAGGGCGGCGAGCGCCTCGTCGGCCAGGCGGCCAAGCGCCAGGCCGTGACCAACCCCACGAACACGATCTACAGCATCAAGCGCTTCATGGGGCGGCGCCACAGCGAGGTGGCGCAGGAGGAGAAGCTCGTCTCCTACAAGGTCGTCGGCGCCCCGAGCGAGCTGGTCAAGGTCGAGGTGCGCGGCAAGTCGTGGACGCCGCCGGAGATCTCGGCCGTCGTGCTCCAGGCCCTCAAGAAGGCCGCCGAGGACTACCTCGGCCACCCCGTCACCGACGCGGTGATCACGGTCCCGGCCTACTTCAACGACAGCCAGCGCCAGGCGACCAAGGACGCGGGCACGATCGCCGGGCTCAACGTCCGCCGCATCCTCAACGAGCCCACCGCGGCCGCGCTCGCCTTCGGCCTCGACAAGAAGAAGTCGGGCAAGGTGGCGGTGTTCGACCTCGGCGGCGGCACCTTCGACATCTCGATCCTCGAGATCGGCAAGGAGGGCGTCTTCGAGGTGCTCGCCACCAACGGCGACACCCACCTCGGCGGCGACGACTTCGACCACGCGCTCGTCAACTGGGTCGCCGACGAGTTCAAGCGCGAGACGGGCATCGACCTCCGCCAGGACACGATGGCGCTGCACCGCCTCCGCGAGGCGTGCGAGAAGGCCAAGTGCGAGCTGTCCTCGGCCGTCCAGACCGAGATCAACCTGCCGTTCATCACGGCCGACGCGGCGGGCCCCAAGCACCTCGCGCGCACGCTGACGCGCGCGAAGTTCGAGCAGATCGTCGAGCCGATCGTCGAGCGCGTGCGCGTGCCCTGCCAGCGCTGCCTCGAGGACGCCAAGCTCTCGCCCAAGGACCTCTCCGAGGTGATCCTGATGGGCGGCAGCATCCGCGTCCCGCTCGTGCAGGCCTACGTGAAGGAGATCTTCGGGCGCGAGGGCAACAAGTCGGTCAACCCCGACGAGGGCGTCGCGCTCGGCGCGGCGGTCCAGGGCGGCGTGCTCTCCGGCGACGAGACGCTCAAGGACCTGCTGCTGCTCGACGTCACGCCGCTCTCGCTCGGCGTCGAGGTGATGGGGGGGCTGATGCACACCCTCATCGCGCGCAACACGACGATCCCGACCCGCAAGTCGGAGGTGTTCTCGACCGCCGCGGACAACCAGCCGCAGGTCGAGGTGCACGTGCTCCAGGGCGAGCGCAAGATGGCGGTGGACAACCGCACGCTCGGCCGCTTCATGCTCGACGGGATCCCGCCCGCGCCGCGCGGCATGCCGCAGATCGAGGTCACCTTCGACATCGACGCCAACGGCATCCTCAACGTGTCGGCGAAGGACAAGGGCACGGGCAAGGAGCAGAAGATCGTCATCCAGTCCTCCTCGGGCCTGTCGAAGGAGGAGGTCGAGAAGATGCGCCGCGACGCCGAGGCGCACGCCGCCGACGACGACAAGCGCCGCGCGATCGCCGAGGCGCGCGTGAAGGCCGAGTCCGCGGTCTACGAGACCGACAAGCTGCTCAAGGAGCACGGCGACAAGGCGACCGCCGAGGTGCGCGCCACGATCGAGGCGAAGAAGAAGGCGCTCGTGGACGCCAAGGCGGGCGACGACCCGGCCAAGATCGAGGCGGCGCTCGGCGAGCTCATGAACGCGAGCCAGGAGATCGCCCGCAAGATCTACGAGGCGTCGGCGAAGGCCCCGCCCGCGGGCGAGGCCCCGGGCGCCGGTCCTGCGGCGGGCGGCGCTCCGGGCAAGGGCGCCGACGACGTCATCGAGGGCGGCTTCGAGCGCAAGTGACGCGCGGGCGCGGCGCCGCGGGGCGCCCCGCGGCGCCGCGGCGCGCGAGCCTCAGGTGCGGCGCCAGACGCCTAAGCCGCGGACGATCGACGGGTCCGCGGCGTCGGGGGTCGCGCGGAACGGCAGGACGGGCGTGAGCCCGTCCACGGCGCGCGCGAGCTCGCCGTGGCCCAGGGGCCACGGCGGGCCGTCCCGGCGTTCGTCCATCGGCGGCGCGCCGGGCCCGTCGTCGCGCAGGCGGGCGAACACGAAGAGGCGTCCGCCGGGCGCGAGCAGGGCCCGCGTGGCCGCCACGGCCGCGGCGCGCACCGCGCGGGGCAGCGCCTGCCACGTGTCGACCTCGACGACGAGGTCGAAGGCGCCGCGCCACGCCGACGGCAGCGCGAAGAGGTCGGCGACCTCGTAGCGCACGCGGGTCCCGCCGTGCAGCGTGCGGGCCCAGCGGATCGCGTGCTCGGACACGTCGAACGCGGTCACCTCGAGCCCGAGCGAGGCGAGGTGCTCGGCGTCGTGCCCGAGCCCGCACCCGACGACGACCGCGGTGCGCACCCCGGCGAGCGCCTCGGGGCGGGCGGTCCAGGCGGCGAGCGCGGCGTTGGGGACGAGGTCGGCCCACGGCACGCGCGCCGCGTCGCCGGCGGCCTCGCGGTAGAGCTCGTCGAACCACGCCGTGGGGGCGCCCTGCTCGAGGGCGGCGCTGACGAGCGCGCGCACGCGGGCGCGCGCGGCCGCGAGCTGGGCGTCGCAGCGGGGGGTGGGGTCCATGCCCTGAGCATCCCAAGCGCCGGGCCCGCCGCCACTCCCCGCCGCCGTCCCCACGCGGTGCGACGCTCGCCGCCGCCCACGACGGTCGGGGCGGCCGCGTGCGCGCGGGCTACCCGCCCGCGGGCGGACGGATGCGGACGTGGCGCCCGACGAGCTCGATCCGGCCCTCGGCATAGAGGCGGACGCACGCGGGGAAGAGGCGTCGTTCGGCTTCCTGCACGCGGTGGGCGAGCGTCTCGGGGGTGTCGGCGTCCTCGACGACGACGGCGGCCTGGGCGACCCCGGGCCCGTGGTCGTACTCGTCGTCGACGAAGTGCACCGTGCAGCCCGTCACCTTCGCGCCGTACTCGAGCACCGCGCGGTGCACGCGCTCGCCGTAGAAGCCCTTGCCGCCGAACGCGGGCAGGAGGCTCGGGTGCACGTTGAGCACGCGCCCGCGCCAGTCGGGCGGGAGCCGCCACAGCGAGAGGAACCCGCCCATGACGACGAGGTCGGGCGCGTGGGGGCGCAGCGCCTGCTCGACCGCCGCGTCGAACGCGGCGGCGTCGTGGTAGGCCCGCCGCTCGACGACCACCGCGGGGATGCCGCGCGCGCGCGCCCGGTCGAGCCCGCGCACGCCGGGCCGGTCGGAGAGCACGACCACGACGCGCCCGGGCACGGTGCCCATGTCGATGTGGCGCAGGAGGTTCTCGAGCGTCGTGCCCGAGCCGGACAGCAGGAAGGCGATGCGCGCGGGCGAGGTCACGGCGGCCCATTGTCCTCGAGGCGGCGACGCACCTCGTCGAGGTCGGCCGCGGGGACCTCGACGGTCTTCTGCGGTGACGTCGCCCCGGCGACGACGTGCAGGTCGGCGGGACGCCGGCCGAGGCGCGCGGCCAGCACCCGGCACAGCTCGGCGTTCGCCGCGCCGCGCTCGGGCGGTGCCGCCACGGCGACCTTGAGACGGTCGCCCAGCCGGCCCATCACGCGCGATCGGGACGCGCCGGGCACGACCTTCACGCGGACCCGCACGGCGCCATCGCGGGTCTCGTAGGGGCCGGGGTCCACCGGGCTACTTCGCGTCGCCCTCGCCCATGGCCGCGCCGGCCGGCGGCGTCGGGGGCGCCCCGTCCATCGCGGGGGCCGGGGGCGCGCCGTCCATCGCGGGCGCGGCGGGCGGCGTGGGGGGCTTGACCGGCGCTTCGGGGAGCTTCTCGCCGGCGTAGGCGGAGTCCTCGGGGGCGGCGTCCACCAGCAGCGCGCGCACCACCGTCGACGCGAAGCCGCGCTCGGCCTCGGCGAGCTTGTCCTTCGCGTCGGCGAGCTGCTTGCGCAGCACGGGCTCGCGCTCGAGCACCTCCTTGCGCGCGGCCTCGCTCGCCTTGAGGTCGGTGCCCGCGAGCTTCTCCTCGAGCTTGCCCATCTCGCGCACCGCGTCGGCGACGAGGTCGGCGCTGGTGTCGAGGAGCGCGCGGACGGTCTTCTCGGCCTCCGCGCGGGCGGCCCGCGCGGTGAGGCGCTCGGCGCGTGCGGGATCGAGCTCGGCGGCGCGGCGCCACGAGGCCGCGGCCGCGTCGAAGCGCGCGCCCTGCTCGAGCACGCCGGCGGCCTCGGCGAGGCAGCCCAGCGCCTCGAACGCGTCGGCGTCGAGCGGGTAGCGCTCCTGGCCCTTCTCGAAGAAGAGGTCGTAGAACCAGCCGAGCCCCTCGTCGGAGAAGGGGCGGAGCCGGTCGGCGACCTGCACGCCCTCGGGCGTGATGCCCTTGACGGGCCCGCTCCAGCCCGCGCCCGCGAG
The DNA here is from genome assembly GCA_020851795.1 of Planctomycetota bacterium. GTDB lineage: Bacteria > Planctomycetota > PLA2 > PLA2 > JAEUHO01 > JAEUHO01. The sequence continues at coordinate 58,571 of JADZCA010000045.1, forward strand.
CTTGTCCTTGAACCCCTTCTGCGCGAACCCGCTGGCGAGCACGCCCGGCAGGGCGGCCAGCAGCCGCGCCTCGCGCTCGCGCGCGGCGAACAGCTCGCGGTACGCCGCGGTCTTCGCCGTCTTGACGCGGGCGGCGGCGCGGTCGGCGGCCTCGCCGAAGCGGAAGCGCAGGTACATGCCGCCGCCCGTGCCGTCGTCGGCGCGCGGGGCGTAGGTCTCCTTGGCGAGCCACGTGTAGTACGCGGCGCGGTCCGCCACGAGGTCGGCGCGCAGCGCGGCGTCGCGGCGCTTCTCGAGCTGGGAGCGGCGGCCGCCGGCCGCGCGCAGGGAGTCGTTCCACGCGTGCGCGACGTCGCCCCCGGGGCCCGCGTCGGGGTGCGCGCGCTCCCACGCGGTGAGCTCGGCGATCGCGGTGTCGAGCGCCTCGGCCGTCCCGGGCGCGGCCTTCTCGTCCACGCCGCGCTCGAAGGTCGTCCACGCGGCCTGCAGCGCCGAGACGGCGCCGGCGCGCGCCGCGTCGAGCGCGACGGACGCGCCCTTGACCTCGTCGGGGGTGAGGACGCGCTGGCCCTCGTGGGTGGTCTCGCCCACCTTCTTGGCGGCGTCGCGCGCGGCGTCGAGCGCCTTCTCGGCCTCGAGGAACTTGCCCGCCTCGACGAGGCCCTTGGCGTCGGCGGCCCCCTTGGCGACGAGCTCGCGGACCTCCTTCTCGGCGGCGCGCACCGCGTCGTCGTAGGCCTTCTTCGCGCTGACCCGCTTCTCGACGTAGGTGCGGATGTCCTTCGCGCGCCGACCGGCCTCCGTGGCCTCGTCCGTGCCCGCGTAGTCCGTCGCGAGCCCGTCGTACGCGTCGGCGATCCCGCGCCAGCCCGGCTTGCTCCACGACTCTTCGAGCTTGCCGAGGTCGCGCAGCGCCTGGTTCTCGATCTCGCCGAGCTTCGCCTTGGCCTCGAGCCGCTGCTTCTCCTTCGCCGACATCGCGGGGTCGCCGGTGCTCCCCGGCTTCTCGACGACCACCGTCTCGGTCTTGACCTTCTCCTCCCACGGCTTCATCACGATCAGCGCCGCGACCGCGGCGACCGCGACCAGCCCGCCGAGGATCGCGAGCTTCTTCGCGCGGCCCGGGTGCAGCCCGTGCGCCTCGAGGCCGAACTGCAGGCGCACCTTGTCGAGCGCGCTCCAGAGCTCGGTCGCGCTCTGGTAGCGCGCCGCGGGCTCCTTCTGCATGAGGCGCGCGACGATCTCGTCGAGCTCCTTGGGGAGGTCCTTGACGGCCGCCGCCGCGCGCGGCACCGGCGCGTTGAGGTGGGCGAGGAGGATCTCCTTCACCGACGGCGCGGGGTACGGGTTCTTGCCCGTCAGCAGGCGGAAGAACGCGCACCCGAGGCTGTAGAGGTCGGCGCGGGCGTCCACCTCGGTCTTGCGGCGGATCGCCTCGGGCGCGATGAAGTGCGGCGTCCCGATGATCCCCTGCGCGAGGAGGTCGGCGCTCTCCGACTTCTTCGCGAGGCCCAGGTCGCACAGCTTCACGCTGCCGTCCTGGCCGAGCATGAAGTTGTCCGGCTTGATGTCGCGGTGGAGGATGCCCTTCTTCTCGGCGAAGAT
>JADZCA010000046.1 GCA_020851795.1 Planctomycetota bacterium
ACGTAGTCCAAGTACCCGATCATCATCTCGTCCCAGGTCTGGTCGCCCCAGCGGACGGTGGCGGTGGGGTCGGGGTTGTAGGGGTTGTCGGCGGAGTTGTCGAAGGTCGCCGTGCAGTGCAGGAACGAGCCGCGGCGCACGCGGACCGGCTCGGTCAGGCGGTAGGGGGTCTGCCAGTTGAAGTCGTACTTCGGCACGTCGCAGAGGACCTGCTCGTCCTTCTCCCCGAAGCGCCGCACCGCGTAGCGGAACGACGCGCCGCGCAGGTGCATGTGCGGCATGAACGTCAGCACCCGCACGTCCCACGGCACCGGCAGCGCCGCCTCGACCGGGAACGACTTCGCGCCCGGCGGGATCTCGAGCCGCACCGCGAAGGCGCCCACCGTGAAGACCTCGCGCTGCGGCGGTGCCTTCGCGAAGATCATCCCGATCCGCGTGCGGTCCTCCTGCGCGATCCCGTTGGGCGTGTAGTGCATCTGGAAGAGGAGCGTCGAGCCCTTCGGCAGGCGCTTGGCCATGCCGTCGGGATAGCGGAGCCCGCGCGCGCCCGGCACCATCGCCGCGAAGAAGCCGTTCGTCGGCGTGAACGTGCTGGACTTCCGGCCGCGCGCGCCGACCGCGCCGGCGGGCACCGCGGCGACGAGCGCGTGGTGCACGACGTCGGGCGCGCCCGGCGACACCTCGACCGCGCTCACCCACCGGTCCTCGTCGAACGAGGTCGGGATCTCGACGAAGCGGTAGGGCACCACGCCCTCGGCCGGGACGGCCTGCGGCCGGTCGAAGGAGAGCACCACGTCGGGCGTGCCGATGTCCCACGCGTCCTTGGCCGGCACCGGCGGCGGCGCGGGCGCCTGCCCGAGGTCGCCCGCCGGCGCGCCGGCGTCGATCCAGGCGAGCAGGTCGCGCTTCTCGTCGGCGTCGAGGCGACGGTCGTTGAGCCAGCGCCCCTTCTCGCCCACCGCGTGCCAAGGCGGCATGCGGTCCTCCGCGACGGCCGCGCGCATCGTCGCGGTGCGCGAGCGCGCGTCCTCGTAGGCCCGCAGCGGAAACGGCCCGCCTTGGCCGGGCTGGTGGCAGGCGACGCAGCGACGGTGCACGATCGACGCCACGCGCCCCGACCACGTGGGCGCGTCGGCGGTCGCAGCCGCCGCGGGCTTGGCGAACGTGATGGGGCAGCCCGGCGCCTCGCTCGACTCCACCGAGACCGGCTGGCGCGAGAGCACCGCCTCGAGCGCGTCCACGAGCCAACGGTGCGCGGGCTTGTCCTTGCGCGTCCCGACCGCGTACTGGTCGTCCACGGCCCCGCGGTAGCGCACGCGCCAGTTCTCGTCGAGCACCACCACCGTCGTCGTCGTGGCGACCGAGAGGCGCTGCGCGAGCGCGCCGTCCTTGTCGAGCACCACCGGGAAGGGGAAGCCCGCGGAGGCCGCCAGCGCCTTCGTGTCGGCCACCGGCGTGTCGGCGTCGCTCGCGACGCCGAGGAAGCGCACGCGCTTGTCGGCGTACTCCTTGGCGAGCGCGGCGAGCCGCGGCGCGTACACCATCGCCACCGGGCAGCCGGGCGCGGTCCACGCGAGCACGATCACCTTCGCGTCGCGCAGGTCGGCGAGCGCCACCCGCTTGCCGTCGAGGTCGTCGAGCTCGAAGTTGCGCACCGAGTCGGGCCGCGCCGAGGGCTTGGGCTCGCGGTCGGCCCGCGCCGGGCGGGCGAAGAGGCCGGCGACGACGACGATCCCGCCGGCGACGACGAGGGTCGCGCAGATCCCGGCGCGGAGGAGGCGGACGACGGCCAAGGCGTGGCTCCCAAGGGCGGGGTCGCGCCGACGGGCGCCGACCGCGGCACGCACGCGGAGATGGTGGAGGCGGGGGGAATCGAACCCCCGTCCCGGGACGGGCCCCGTCGAGCGACTACGCGCGTAGTCCGCGGTTTTTGTCGTACCCCGAGGCGCCCGCGGACGGGCTCCTTCGAGGACCAGCCAGTGAAGTCTCACCCCCCGAACGACCGGCGGCGGTCGGGGAGCCAGCCCACGGATGACGGACGGTCCCTCCCCGCGGGCGAGAGAGGGTGTCCGTTGCTCCTAGCGGTTCAGGCTAGGCGGCAAGAGCGAGGTTGCTGTTGGCAACTTCAGGTTTCCCGGGGGATTGACGAGGAATCCGGGGTCCTCGGCGCGCCACCACGACGAGACGCATCGCCCGGTCGAGTCCATTCGCCCCCGAGGGACCGTACGGGCGGGAGCCCGACGACGGGGGACGGCGCCGGACGGAGTCCGACGTCGAGACACAGGCATGCACTGCGGATCGGCGACCCGTCGTGTCAGAGAGCGCGAGGGCGCGGAGGCCCGGGAGGATCATACCGGGTCGGGGAGCGACCACCGGGATCGTCCTGCCCGCGCGCCCGACCGTGGTCCGGGCGCGCGGGGGCCGACGGGGCCCCCGGCACGGGGCCCGCGCGATCGCCGGCTCCGGCGCCGCGCCCCGTCGCCCGCGGTCGGCGCCCCGGGCCCCGCGCCGGGCGCCGTCCGTCACGGGCGCCGGCGACTTCGTTGCGCGCGCGATGCGACGATCGCCGTCTGTCTTCGTGATGGACGCCGCCCTCCCGGTCCCGTCGCTCGTCGCGCGCGCCCGGGCGGGCGACCGCGCGGCGTTCTGCGACCTGCACCGGCGCTTCGCGCGGCCCGTGTTCCTCTTCCTCGCGGGGCTGCTGCGCCGCCGCGAGGACGCCGAGGACGCTTGGCAGGTGGCATTCCTCTCCGCGTGGCGCCACCTCCCGCGCCTGCGGGAGCCCGAGCAGTTCTCGTCGTGGCTCTTCCGCATCGCGCGCAACGCCGCCCACGACGTCGCGGAGCGGCGGCGGCGCTGGCCCGGTGCGCTGCCGCCGGGCGAGGACCTCCTCGCCGCGTGCCCGCCGGCGGGCGAGGGCGTCGCGGACGAGGCGCCGGTCGGTGCGATGCTCTCGACGCTCGAGCCGCAGACGCGGGCGCTCGTGCTGCTGCGCGCGGTGCAAGGGTGGTCGGCCGAGGACGTCGGCGCGGCGATGTCGTGGAGCGTCGCGACCGTGCGGCGCCGTTACGCGCGGGCGCTGTCGCTCCTGCGTGCCCGGATCGAGACCCGCGGCGCCGTCGGCGCCGAAGCGTGGAGACCTCGCCATGTCCCGTGACGTGCCGTCCACCGAGGCCGCGCTCCGCGCCGCCTACGGACCCCTCGCCCCGGAGCCGGGCGTCGAGGCCGAGCTCGAGCGCGCGCTCGAGAGCGCGGCGCAGGAGCCGGCGTCGGCCCCGTCGGCGCGCGGGGCCCGGTGGCTCGCCGTCCCGCTCGCGGCGTCGTTGCTCGCCGGGGTGGCGTGGTGGTGGGGGACGCGGCACGAACCCGCGGGCCCTCCGTCGGGCGCCACGACCGCGAAGCCCGGCGACGCGGGCGACGACGCGGACCGCCCGCCCACGGTCGCGGTCCGGCTGGCCGCCGACGGCGCGATCACGTTCTCGGTCGCGCTCGGCAAGGACCGCTTCACGATCCACAGCCGCCACTCCTTCGCCGACGCGACGCAGGCGCCCGAGACGGTCGCCGCGCTGCAACGCACGCTCGCGACGATGAAGGAGGGCGTCGCGTCGGCGGGCGGCGCCCGCGGGTCCCGCCTGCGCCTCGTGCTCGCGCCGGAGCTGGCGACGCGGTGGGCGTGGGTCACGTGGACCATGCAGGCCGCCGCGACGGCGGGGATCTCCGACGTCGCCTACGCCGACCCGGAGGACCCGCGCACGACGATCGCGCACCCGCTGCCCAAGGACGGCGCGCTCGAGGCGCCGGGAGCCGTGCGCCGCGTCTCGGTCGCGCTCTTCGCGATGGGCGACGCCCCGTGCGACCGGACCGCGTCGGGGATCGTGGAGGTTCTGGCCGTCGTGCGAGGCGCCCGGACGGCGGAGGCGGGGCCCTACGCGGTGCTGCCGGGGCGCGCGGCCAACGAGCGCCGCACGGCGGCGCTCGACGTCGTGCTCGACGCGCTGCGGGGGGAGGCCGACGCGGCGAAGGCGGCCGGCGCGACGCTGCAGTGCGTGGTCGAAGCGCCGCCCCCGAACGGGCCGTGCGTGCCCTACGGGGCGGTCTACGACGCGCTGCTCGCGCTCGAGCGCGCCGCCGTCGGACCGGTCCTGTTCGCGGGCGCCCCGGCGCCCCGGCGTCCGGCGGGGGCCGCGGCGTCGGTGCGCGAGGAGCTCGCGACGCGACGCGTCCGGGACGTCCACTTCGACGGGACGCTCGAAGCCTTCGCGACGATGGTCCGCACGATCACGGGCCTCGAGGCGCGCCCGAGCGAGCGCGCCCGCGAGACCCGCGTCGTCGTGGACCTGCCCGACGGCAGCGTGGAGCAGCTGCTCGACGCCGCGTGCAAGGGCGCGGGGCTGCGCTGGGACGTCCTCGACCGCACGATCCTCCTCCGGCCGAAGGACGGCGACCGCTGACGCGTCGCGCGCGCCGAGGACGGCCCCGACCGCCGCCGGACGGTCGAAGTTCGCCGGACGGCGCGCCGCGCGGGTCCGGCCGGCTACGGCGCGCGCTTCCACCAGATGCCGCGCGTGCCGCCGACCACGAGCCAGCCGTCGAGCATCTCGAGACGGTCCACGCGCCCGCCGCCGAGGTTCCCGCCCAGCCCTCCCGCGGCGGCGCCCCCGACGCGCAGCAGGACCGTGGTGCCCTCGCGCGACCACGTCCCCTGCTCTCGCACGTGCAGGGCCTCGCGCCCGTCGAGGGCGGGGAGGTCGTACGCCTTCGCGAAGGTGCCGTCGGCCTTCAGCTCCAGCCGCGTCGTGCCGGCGAGGAACCAGCGTTGGTCGGACTCTACGGACCGAGCGAGCGCGTCGTCCGTCACGTCGGGCCGCTTGCGTCGGCCCATGTCCTCCATGTAGGCCCGCAGCTTCGGGACGTCCATCGTCCACGCGCCCTCCGGAGAACCGGCCGCAGGCTTCGGCGTCGCCGCGGCCCCGCCCTCCTCGCCAGCGAGCGCGGCCTCCTGTTCAGCCGTCAACGGCGGCGGGGGACCGTCCTTCGTCGGCGGAGCGGCGTCGGCCATCGCCTTCGCGCGCGCCGCGGCCTGCGGACGGCCCAGCGCACGGAACGCGTTGGCGAGCCCCGACCAGGCCGCCTTGTCGCGCGGGTCGGCTCGCACCGCCTCGCGGAAGGCCGCCACAGCCTCCTCGAACATCCCCTCGCCGAGCAGGGCCTTGCCGCGCTCGACCGCGTCGGGCCCGCCGGCGGGAGTCGCGTCGGTGGTGCTCACGAGCACCGCTCCCTCGGCGACGGGGTCGAACCCCGGAGGCCAGCGCGTGTAGCGGTCGTAGCGTGCGCCGCGGAACGACGTCTTCGGGGGCGTGCCGTCGTCACGGAACGAGCCGAAGTTCGCGCCGCGCAGGTCGGCCCCGTCGAACACGCCGCACTTGACGACGCCGATGCCCGCGAGGTCGCGCAGGTCGGCCCCTTGGAAGCGCGGGTGGAGGAGGTGGCACTGCGACAGGTCGGAGCCACGCAGGTCGGCGCCCGAGAGGTCACAGCGGTCCAGCGTCGCCCACCGAGGACGGAGCCGGCGGAGCTCGGCGCGCGTGAGGTCGCACGACGTGAGCGTGGCGCCCGAGAGGTCGGCGCCGGACAGGTCCGCGCCCCCGAAGCGGCAACGCTCGAACTTCGCCTCGACGGCGTCCACGTTCCACAGGCTCGCGTCGCGGAGGTCCCGGTCGACGTACGAGCCCTTCGAGAGGCTCTGGCCGCGGAAGTCGCGGCCCGGCGGGATCGGTCGTCCGGGGCGGTCGCCGGTGTCCACCGGCTTCACCGGCGCGTCACCCTTGTAGAGCACCGCCTCCGCCGCCGCCGGGTCGAAGCCCTTCGGCCACTTCGTGCTCCGGTCGTACTTCGCGCCGCGCCACTTCGCCGGCGTGCCTCCGCCCTCCTCGAAGCCGAGCAGGTTCGCACCCCGCACGTCGGCGCCGCGCAGGTCGAGGGCCTCGCCCGTGCCGATGCCGACGAGGTTGCGCAGGTTCGCGCCGCGCAGCACGGTGCGGCGCAGATGGGCCTTCGAGAGGTCGCAGCCCTCGAAGTTCGCCCCCGAGGCGTCGGTGTCGGTGAACGACGTCCATCGCATCGCCGCTTCACGGAAGTCGGCGCCGGTCAGGTCAGCGCGGTCGAAGCGGGCCTCGGCGAGCTGCGCACCGCGGAACACCGCACGTGCCAGCCTCGCCTCGCTGAAGTCGGTCTCGTTCGCGATGGCGGCGTCGAAGAGCGCCCCTTCCAGCGGCTTGCGCGCGAACGAGCGCTTCGACACGTCCTCGCCGGAGAAGACCTCCTCGGCCCGGACAGCACCTGCGCCCGCGACGACGAGCACGAGCGCGAGGAACAGGCTCGAGCGCAGCGGACGCACGGGATGACGCATGGTGAGGCTCCGAGGGAGGGCGCAGGCGAACACGCGGCGACGATCGAGGCTCACCGGTCGGTGTACCCGGCGGCGAAACAGGCGACGCGGAAGCCGAGCGTCCGGTGGCGGAAGCCCGGCACGCGGCCGACGCGCGCCGCCGAGCGCGACTGCCCGACGGCACCGAGGAACGACCCGCCCTTCGTCACCCGTGCGTCCGCCGACGGCGCGAGCTCGGGGAGGTACGTCGCCCCCTCGCTCGTGCGGTTCGTGTACGCGTCGGCCACCCACTCCGCGACGTTGCCGTGCATGTCGCACAGGCCCCATCGGTTGGGCGGGTACGAGCCGACCGGGGCCGGCCGCCCGAGGCCGGGCTGCTCGTCCGCGTCGAGGTAGGGCTTCCGACCGTCCACGTTGGCCTCGGCAGGCCCGATCGTCTTCCCGAAGGCGAACGCGCTTGCGGCGCCCGCGCGGCAGCCGTACTCCCACTCGCCCTCGGTGGGCAGCCGGTACACGCGCCCGGCGGCTTGCTCGGCCGGCAGCGCCGAGAGGCGGCGGCAGAACTCGGTGGCCTCCTCCCACGACACCTGCTCGACAGGCAGCGAGGCGGGGTCCACCGATGCGACGGCCGAGGCGCCCTCGCCACCCCGGCGGTACCACGACGGGTTCGAGCCCATCACGCGCTCCCACTGGGCCTGGGTGACTTCGGTGCGTCCGAGGAAGCAGGGGCGGCCGATCCGCGCCGGGAGCGCCCGCTCGTCGTCGTTGCGTTCCGCCTCGTCCGCCGGAGACCCGATCATCACGCCGCCGGGCATGACCAGCACGAGGTCCATCTCGACGCTGTTGCGGACCCGCGCGCCCGCCACCATCGTCTGGACCATGGCGGCCTCGCCCGCGACGCGCGACAGGGCGAGGATGCCGGTCACGTCCTCGCCGAGGATGCGCACCGGCGTCTGCTCGTGGCCGCGTGCGCGCGCCGCCTCGGTGACGTCGTCGTGGACGTAGCGGTACACCTCGTCGCTGTCCACGATGCCGTCGCGGTCCGCGTCGGCCTCGCCGCCGAGCCCGCGCGCGAGGGCCCACGTGAAGAGCCCGTGGCGCCGGTCGGACGCCTCCTGCGACTGCTGCGACCGCCGCGCGGCCGCGAACGTGATGAGGCCGCCGGCGCCCTTGAACCCGTCGAGGTCGTCCCCCGACAGCGCGAGCGGGACGCCGCGTCCGGTCGCCCCCGAGTGGCAGCAGTCGAGGACGAGCAGCTTCTGCGTGGCCTTCGACGCGTGCATCAGGTCGCGGACGTGTTCCACGCGCACGCCGGTGAGGCCGCTGTTGTCGGGATCGAAATCGGTGGGGCACAGCGAGCTGGCGCCCGCGACGATGCCGCCGTGCCCGGCGAAGAACACGAGCACGGTGTCGCCGTACTGGGCCTTGAGCAGGAGGCTGGTGAGGTGACGTTGGATGTTCTCGCGGGTGGGCAGTCGGTCGGCCGGCTGGCGGTCCGCGAGGAGCACGACGCCGTCGGCCGGGTACCCGCAACGCTGCCGCAGCACGTCGGCGAGCAGCTCGGCGTCGGAGACGCAGAACCGCAGGGGCGACATCTTCGGGCTCACGTAGGCGTTCACGCCGACGAGGAGGGCGTACCGGTTCCCGCGGTCGAACTGCTGGGCGAGCTTGGCGCGGCGCGCCGCGGCCTTGGGGTCGGGCGCGTCGGCGCCGACGCACGGCCTTGGGGCGACCGCCGAGATTGCCAGCCCGAGCGCGAGGGCGAGCCGGAGGAGGCGGAGGGGGGGCGAAAGTCCCATGGGGCCGACCATAGCGTCCGAGGACGACCGTGAGAAGAGGGCTCAGTCCGACCGCGCGGCCCCGCGGTCGGAGCCCGACCCCGCGCCGCGTCAGAGCCCGAGGATCGCGCGAAGAACCCCGTCCGCCGCGGTCGTCGCGATCTTCGCGGTGGTGCGCCGATCCCGCGCCGCTGCGCGCTCCTCGTACGTCGCGGCCCCCGGCGCCGTCGGGGCGGCGTCCCTCGTGGGTCGCGCGACGGGCGCGTCGGATACGGGCATCAGCCGGAGCGCCTCGCCCGCGTCGAAGTACGCGCCGCGGCAGGTCCCGCAAGCGTCCACCTCCACAGGCCCGAGACGACCGACGACCATCGGCACGGCGCACGTCGGGCAACGCCGCGTGGATGCACCCGTGCGCACGAACGGCGGGAGCGTCGCCCGGGCGGCGCGCGCGAGCTCGCCCGTGTCGAACCAGACGCCGCGGCAGCCGACGCACTGGTCGATCTCGACGCCACGATAGGGACGAGGCGCCATCCGCGCGCTGCAGCCCGGGCAGGTGACGATCTTGTCGCTCACGGCTGGCCTCCGAGGACGTCTCGCGAGTCTAGCCCGCCGAAGTCACGAGAGGCGAGGCCGGTCGAGCCTCGAACGCACGTCAGGCCCCGGTCGGGGCGCGCGGATGGCGCCCGGGCGCGCGTCGGCCGCGACGACCGCGTGTTCTGGCACCACGCCGAGGAGCGGACGACGCGTGGCGACGCGCATCGAAGCGCCAGCGGGCCCCACGTCACGCCCGGGCGCAAGACGCCGCCCCGACCTCGTCGGCTCGTGAATTCGGCGGGCGGGCGAACGAGCCCGGACGCCGTCGAGACGGCGGCGCTCGGCCGCTCGGGGCGGGCTCAGCGCACGTCCTCGTAGTGCTCGAGGCCGTGGTCGGAGAAGATGCGCTTCGCGTCGCGCACGAGGCCGAGGCGGCGCGAGCCGCGGAGCGCCTCCTCGTCCACGACGGCCCAGGCGTCCTCGGGCTCGGCGGCGTAGCGAAGCTCGCCGACGCCGACGAAGCCCACGTCGCGGTGCGCCTTCTCGGTCAGGACCGCGAGCGCCCGTCCCGCTGACGTGAACGTGAATCGGCCGAGCGTCCGGGTCCACCACGGCAGCAGGGCGTCCAGCGGCGAACGGAGCGGCACGTGGGGGACGATGTCGCGGCCGTACTCCATGCGGTAGACGGGCGTACGCACGAGGTCGAACGAGTCGCGAAACCCCGCCGTGCCGGGGCGCGGCGCCTCGAAGGTGTAGACCACGCGGGGCGGGCGGCCGGCGTCGGCGAGGTCGGCCGCGGCGATGGGCGCGATCGCCCCGCCCTGGCTGTGGCCCACGACCACGACGGGCACGTTCGCGGGACGGGCCGCGAGCTCCCCGACCACCTGCGTGCGGACCGACGCCCACTCGTCCTGGAACCCCTTGTGGACCTTGCCGCGCGCCACGGTCGGGCCCATCGCGCCCCCCGCGACGACGGGCGACGTCGGCCGGACGTAGTCCACGGGCACGGCTTCGAAGTTCTTCACCCAGTCGTCCACACGCATCCGAACGCTCGCGCCCTTCTGGTCCACCGACAGCGTGCCGCGGAACGCGACGACGACGTGGGGCGCTCCGTCGTGCACCAAGTCCACGACCGCCACGAGACTCGTGTGCGAGTCGTCGGCGCTCTCGTAGGCGCGCCCGCGGACGCCGTCGAGCCCGCCGAAGGCGCCGTTGCCGTCGCTGCCGACGATGTCGGCGACGCGGTTCTCGTGGATGTGCTGGCAGATCGAGACCAACCGGTCCATCAGCGGGCGGTCGAACGCGGCCATCGGCGGGGGGCTCCGGGGCGAGGAAGGGGAATGTCGGAGGGACGGTGCGGGGGCGGCGGCGACCGATCAGGGCCCGCCGCGCCACCCCTGCTGGAACGCGGCACGGACGTGACGCACGGCCGCGTCGTACCGCAGGGCGTACTGGCGCTTGTACTGCGCCGCGCTGAACACGTGCGCGGACGGGCGCTCGGGCTTGTCCACGGCGACGGCGTCGTGCCGCGGCAGGAAGCCTCGCCAGTAGAACGAGGGGTCGTCCTCGAGCCCGCGCGGGAGGTACGTGATGCGCTCGAAGAAGCCGCCCCCGTCCCCGCGCTGGGCGTAGCGCCCGCTGACCACGCGGTCGGCGAAGTGCGCCGCCGCCGCGGCGGGCGTCGCGCGCGGGGCGTGGCGCGGGTTGGGCGCCGTGCCGTGCTCGAGGTCGTAGGGCCCGCTCGTGTAGCGCGCACCGGGCAGGGCGTCGCCCGAGCCCGGGTGCAGCGGGACCGTCGCGGCACCGGCGTCCTTCTCGTGGGCCCAGTTCGAGTGGGCGTAGAAGTCCGCGATCCCGTGGGCGGCGAGCGCGAACTCGTGCGCGCCGCCGAGGTTGTCGGCGGCGAACGCCGCGAGGCGCGTGCGCACGCGCGCCCAGCTCTCGCCGATGTAGGCGTTGTCGAAGTGGTCGCGCGGGTCGTAGCCGGGGACGTCGGCGTCCACCGCCTCGACCGTCTCGCCGACGAAGGGGATCGAGGTGAACTCGCGGTGGAGCTGGTCGAGGAACCAGTGGCCCTCGCCGAGGACGGAGGTCAGTGCGTGGGTGAGCACCGACTGGTGGACGCTGCCGGCGAAGGAGGGCTGGAACCGACGCCAGCGGCCGCGGGCCCGGCGCGTGAGGAGCTCCTCGAAGTCGGGCCCGCCCGGTCGGCGGATCTCCCAGAGGTGCGAGTCGTTGAAGACGAACCACGGCAGGTAGGTCGCGGTCCACCCCTCCCGGCGCGCGAGCCCGGGCCCCGCCGAACGGCCGCGCACGGGACGGACGCGCGCGAGCGGCTCGACGACGGTCCACGCGCCCGACTCGGCCTTGTAGACCACCCAGACGTGGTCGAAGGTGCGGGCCCGTCGGCCGGGCGCGGTGAGCGTGACCTGGCCGAGGGCGACGCGCAGGTTGTACGGGCTGACGCCCGCGGCGAGGCACATCGAGACGAGCAGGAACGAGAGGTCCTCGCAGTCGCCTTCGCGGAGGTGGAGTGTCTCGTCGGGGAACCGCCACGGATCGTCGGCCCGGTTCTTCCGGTATCGGATGCTCCGACCGACCCACGACGCGATCGCGGCGACGCGGAAGTCGAAGCACCCGGGCTGGCGGGCCTGGAACGCCGCCCACCCGTCGAGCGCGGACGGGCTCCGGGCCTGCCGCACCGACGCCTTCCACGCGGGGCGCTCGAGCATCCGGCGGACGTCCTCGTGGAGCGTGCGTCGCATCAGCTCGTTGCGCTCGGTCACGAGGAACTCGCGGATGTCGGTGTCGTAGTCGCCGCGCCGCGTCGTGCCGACGACCGGCCTCGACGAGGCGACGACGCACCGGTGCACGATCACGTCGCCGTCCCAGTTCCAGCGAGCGACCCCGCGCACGGACGTGGACGGTTGGCACATGGCGCGTCCCCCTCACGGTCGCCCCCGAGCGCGGCCGGCTCGCCAGTCTATCGGCGCGGAGCGCGGGTTGCCACGGCGCCGTCGCGACGTCGGGCCCGGCGACGGGTCGCTTGTGCCCAGCGGCACGAGCCGACGGGAGCGGGAACCGCGTCGGCGTCCCGGCCCCGTCGTTCGTCCACGCCTACCCCCGACGCACCGCGCGGCGGGTGGCGCGGTCGGCCTCGCGCTGCTTCATGTCCTCGCGCTTGTCGAACTGGCGCTTGCCGCGGCCCACGCCGAGCTCGACCTTGACGCGCGAGCCGAGGAAGTAGAGCGAGAGCGGGATCATCGTCGTGCCCTCGCCCTCGAGCAGACCCGCCAGCTTGCGGATCTCGCGCAGGTGCAGCAGGCACTTGCGCTTGCGGCGCGGCTCGTGGTTGCGGTACGAGGCCTGCGGCAGCGGCGGCACGTGGACGCCGTAGAGCCACACCTCGTCGTCGTCCACCCGCGCGTAGCCGTCCTGCAGGCTCGCCGCCGCCGTCCGCAACGACTTCACCTCCGAGCCGAGCAGCACGAGCCCCGCCTCGACGACGTAGGAGAAGGCGTAGTCGTGCCGCGCCTTGCGGTTCGTAGCGAGGATCGTCTTGCTCGGGGGCTTCTTGGCGGCGGCGTCGCCCCCGGGGGCGCCCGTCCGCCGACCGTCGCTGCGAGGATTCACCCGGGGATCCTACGCCGCCCCATGCGAACGTCCCTCGCCCTCGGGGCAGCCCTCCTGTCCGCGCTCGCCGCCGCCTGCGCGACCGGCGGCGGACCGGGCCCCTCCACGGAGCGGGCCCCGCGGCGCCGCTCGGGCGGGCCCCGCTGCCTCGACTTCGCCGGCGGCGACCCCGGCGAGAAGGGCTGGGCGAAGGTGGACGGGCTCTGGGTCCGGGAGGCCGACGCCGACGCCTTCCGCAAGGGCCTCGTCCGCTGCGGCGACGACCTCGTCCCCCTCGACGACGCCGACCGGATCGGGAAGACCCCCGAGGACGGCTACGTCCTGCGCACCGACCACGTGCTCGTGCGCACCGACGTCGCCTTCCGCCGCGCGGCCGACCTCGCCCGGACCACCGAGGCCCACGTGGTGGCCCTCCTCGACTCGCTCGGCGGACCGCTCGACCTGCGCTCGCCCGCGGACCCGCTGCCGGTCGTCGTGGCGGCCCACCGACGCGACTTCGACGCGCTGCTCGCCCGCAAGGTGGCCGAACCCTCGACGTGGGGGGCCTTCTACGCCGCCGCCGAGGGCACGGTCTACGCGTGCGACGAACCGCTGGGCGCCGGCGGCCTGCCGGTCGTCGCCGACCTGCGCCACGAGACCACCCACGCCGTCCTCGACCTCGGCCGCCCCGCGCGACAGCGCGACCGCATGTTCGACCGGCCCCACTTCTGGGCGTGGGAGGGGATCGCGATGTGGGCCGAGAGCCTCCGCGACCCGCCCGGGCACGAGGCGGGGGCCGAGCGCCTCGCGCGCTTCCGCCGCCGCGCCGCCTGGGGCGACGTCGTGCCGCTCGAGGAGGTGTTCGCGCTCCCGCAGCGCGCGTTCCTCGGGCGGCACTACGACGAGACGGCCGCGTTCACGCGCTGGCTCCTCGCGCCCGAGGGCGGCGGCCGTCGCGACGGATTCCTGCGGCTGCTGTCGCGCGTCATGGACGGCGACGCCGAGGCCGGCGACTTCGAGCGGTTCGTGGGTTGGACGCCCGACGAGGCGGAGCGGCGCTGGAAGGCGTCGATGGGAGGGTAGACGTCGTGCGCACCGTCGTCGTCCGCAAGGGACACGCCAAGCCGCTCTGGTTCGGGCACCCGTGGGTGTTCGCCGAGGCGATCGCGTCGCTCGGCAAGGGCGACGACGACTGGGTCGCCGTCGTGGACGAGGCCCGCAAGCCGATCGGCCGCGGCTGGCTCTCGCCGAAGTCGGCGCTGCGCGTGCGCATCGTGGACCGCGACCCGCGCGGGGCCGACGAGGAGACCGTCGTCGCGCGCCGCCTCGAGGCCGCGGTCGCGCTGCGCCGCCGCCTGTTCCCCGACCCGATGCGCACCGACGCCTACCGCCTCGTCCACGGCGAGGGCGACGGGCTGCCGGGCCTCGTGGTGGACCGCTTCGGCTCGGTGCTCGTGGCGCAGTTCTCGACGCGCCCGCTCGTGCGGCGTCGCGAGGCGCTCGCGCGTCGGTTGCTCGCGCTGACCGGCGCGACCTCGCTCGTCGGACGGCCGGGCGGCAAGGAGGCCGAGGAGGGCATCGCCGAGGCCGAGGTGGCCTTCGCCGCCGGCAGCCCCGCGCCGACGCCGGTCGTCGCACGCGAGGACGGGCTCCTCTTTGAGGTGGACGTCCAGCGCGGCCAGAAGACGGGCCACTACGCCGACCAGCGCGAGAATCGGCGCGCGGTGGCCGAGGTGGCCGGCGGGGGTCGCGTGCTCGACCTGTTCGCGGGCTCGTGCGGGTTCTCCGTCGCCGCGCTCCGGGCCGGCGCCGCGGCCGCCGAGGCGGTGGACTCCTCGGCGGGGGCGCTCCTCATCGGCACCTGCAACGCCGAGCGCAACGGCGTCGGCGGCCGGCTGCGCGTGGTCGAGTCCGACGCGGGCGAGCGCCTCGACGCGCTCGCGCGCGCCAAGACGTCGTTCGACGTCGTGGTGTCCGACCCGCCGCGCTTCGCGCCCGCGCGCGCCGGCCTCGAGCGCGCGCTCAACGCGTACCGCGCCGTCCACGGGAAGGCGCTCGCGAGGGTCGCCCCGGGCGGGTTCGCGGCGGTGTTCTCGTGCTCGGGAGCCGTCGAGCCCGCCGTGTTCGCCGACGTCGTCCGCGCGGCGCTGCGCGACGTCGCGCGCACCGCCACCGTGCTGCGCGTGCTCGCCGCCGGCCCCGACCACCCGGTCGGGCTCGCGGCCCCCGAAGGGCGTTACCTCACCGGCCTGCTGCTGCGGCTCGACCCGTGAGCGTCTCCCCGCGCGCCGCCGACGCGATCCGCAAGGTCACCGCCTACGCGCTCGCCGTCGGGATCACGCTCCTGCTGTTCCGTGTGCTCGGCCGGGCGGCCGAGGGCCGCCAGCGGCTCGCCGACGTCGAGCTGTTCGGGCTCGTGGTGGGGACGGCGCTCGCGCTCCTGTGGGTGCGCGCCGCGAAGCGGGTGCGGCGTGCGAGCACGGCGCCGCCGGGCGGCGCGGGTGGCGACCGCGAGGGACCGCCCGCCGACCCGTAAGCGGTGGACCGCCGTCCGGACGCCGGCGTTCGCGTCGTTGGAGACGACGCCCCTCGACCCCGCGGGCGGAGGCACGCCGAGCCCGGCCGCCGAGCGCGCACGGGCCGTCCGTGCGAACATCGCATCCGGCGGCGCGCTCGGTCGCGATCCGCCGGGGGCGTGCGGCCACGGGGCACCGGGCCGTGCCCGCGGGAGGGCGTCGATGAACTGGTACCGATTCTTCCTCGCCGGCATGGGGCTGCCGTTCACCGCCTACGTCGTGCTGCAGGCCCTGCTGCCCTGGCGCGTGCGCGGGCGGCGCCGCTGGATCGCGTTCGCGCCGGCGCCGGTCATGGCGGGCGTGCTCGCCCACGCGCTCGACGCGGAGAGCCGCGGCCAGAATCTGTGGCCGATCGGCCTGATCTTCCTGAGCCCGGCCGCGATCGTGGCCGTCTGCGTCCTCACCGGCAAGGGACGGGAGGCTCCGCCGCCGGAGGCGCCCTGACGGCACCCGGCGCGCCGACGCGGCCCCGACCTCGTCGGCTCGTGGGAGATCCGGGCTCAGTACCCGACGACGCGCGCCGTCGCGTCGTCCACGAGGAAGATCGAGAGCAGGATCCCCTGCTGCTTGGTCTCCACGGCGTGGAAGACGCCGCGGACCTCGATCGGCTCGTTCGTGTTGGGCAGCCCGCGCTCGCTCGCCTTGACCTTGACGTGCACCTGCGACTCGATGCCCGCGGGCATGCCGAAGCAGCACGACATGTGGTTGGGCACGAGGCAGAACTCGCGGATGTCGTCGAACTCGACGATGGGCAGGAGGAAGCCCCGTACGACCACGGTCGTGCCCTCGAGCGCCTTGACCGTGTCGGGGAGGTTCTCGAGCCCGGGCTTGTACTCGTAGCCCGTCAGCACCTCCCAGGCGAGCGCCCCTTTCTCGGCCGAGACCGGCGGGGCGACCGGCGCCGGGCCCGCGGGCGGCCGAGGACCGGCGCCGCCGTCGGCCCGTCCCGCGGTGCCGAGCACGCCCGTCACGACCGCGAAGGCGGCGAGGACGGAGCCGAGGAGGACGAGGAGGCGGTCCATGGGGGAGATCCTACCCACGCCGGGCGGACGTGCGATGGGAGCGGGGTCGACGGCCCGGGCGACGGTCCGCGACGCGCATCGAATCGCCGACGGGCCCTGCGCCACGTCCGGGCGCAAGACGCCGCCCCGACCTCGTCGGCTCGTGCACTCGGCGGGCTAGTGCCCGTGTCCGTCGTGCTCGTGGTCGTGCGCGGGGGCTTCCGGCGCCCCGTGGCTGTGGCCGAGCCCGAGCGCGTCGGCGAGCCGCCCGAGCCCGAGGACGAGCGCGATGCCGAGCACGAACGCGATGGCGTTGCGGCGGCTCGAGACCCGCTGTGCCTCGGGGACGAGGTTGCTCGCGGCGACGTAGAGGAAGGTGCCGGCCGAGAGGCCGAGCAGCGGCGCCAGCACGACTCCGCGCATCTCGGTGGACACGCTCAGCGCGACCGCCGCCCCGACGGGGGTCAGGAGCCCGTTGAGCACCGACCAGAGGATCGCGCGCCCGCGCGGCATCCCGCTGTGGAGCAGGATCGCGATCGTGTACGCGCCCTCCGGGATCTCGTGGACGAACACGGCCCCCGACACCACGCGGCCCGCGCCCTCCGACGCGGAGAACGCCGCGCCGATCGCCACGCCGTCGAAGAAGGAGTGCACGAGGATGCCGAGCAGCGCGAGCGTGCCGACCGCGTGCAGGTGCGTCAGGCCCTGTCCGCACGCGTGGAAGGAGGCGAGCTGGTAGGCGAGGAAGAACGCCGCGAAGCCGCCGAGCGTCCAGTAGGGCGCGGTCGTCGGCGCCTCGTGGACGGCCTCCGGGAAGAGGTGCGTGACCGCCGTCGCGGCCATCGCGCCCGCGGCCAACGCGATCGCCGCGACCGACCACGCCCGCACCAGGGGCTCCTTCCAGAGCACGAGGACGGTGCCGACGACGCCGCCGCAGCTCGCCAGCAGGGCGTAGAGGAGGACGTGCGGGTCCACCGTCAGGCCCCGCAGGCGTGCGCGTCGCGCGCGGGCCCCGCACCGGCGATGCGGTGGCCGCAGCGGTCGCACGCCACCGAGCGCGCGAAGCACGCGGCGCAGAAGTAGTCGCCGAAGGCGAGGAAGGTCCGCAGGCGGGCGATCTCGCGGAGCAGCCCCGCGCGGTCGGCCGACGCCGGGTCCACGTCCGACACGACGGGGCTCTCGCGGCCGCAGTCGCCGCAGCGGGCGCGCGGGAGCGCGTGGAGGTGGCGGCCGCCCGGGCGCTCGACGTGGACCCGGGGCCGCACGCCGGACCCGGCGCAGAGCGGGCACGTCTCCTCGAGGCGGGCGCGCAGCGCCGCCCGGACGAACTCGCTCTTGTTCGGCAGCCCGTCGAGGAGCGCCGCGGTCTCGGCGTCCACCTTCACGGCGACGAGGTTGGTCTTGGCGGTGCGTCCGCGCGGCATGGCCGGCTCCGGCGTGGGGCCCGGAGTCTAACGAGGTCATACACGTCCACGCCGCCCTTTCCCGGGCGGGGTCGGTCGGAGGCCGCGGGGCGGGCCGGCTCGGCGCCGGCCGGCGGGGCGGGCGGCGTCAGTAGATCCAGTAGACGTCGAGGTACGAGGAGAGCGGGTCGGTGTGGTCGAAGTCCACGTCGATGCGCAGGGCCGCTTCGGTGTCGAAGCCGTACACCCAGCCGCGGAACAGCCCGGGGTCGCGGTCCACGTCGAAGTCGAAGTCCTGCTCGGCGACGTCCATGTCGCCGTCCACGTACGCGAAGGGCCGGTAGTCCACCTGGAGGTCGGGCGCGCGCACGAGGCCCGAGGTGACCGACATCTTGTAGTCCTTGCCCTCGACCTCGCCGACCACGGAGCCCGCGTCCACCTCGAGGTCCACGTCGAAGTTCCCGACCCAGCCGCGCACGCGCGTGCCGAAGACGGGGTCGCGCTCGACGACGAGGTCCACGTCGCCGCCGCCGACGAGCCCGTCGTAGAAGAGGTGGAAGGCGGTCGTGAAGACGCCGAGCGCGAGCGCCTCCTCGTCGGTGAGCGTGTCGGCGAGCGCGGTCGCCTCGTCGTCGAGCGGGAGGACGAACACCTCGTCCTGCGGCGTCCCGTCCTCCGCGTAGCCGCCGACGAGCACGACGTCGCTGCCCGCCGGGCCGCTCGACGCGACGACGCCGGCGCGCGTCGCGCCGCGCCGGCCGGGCAGGTCCTGGGCGCCCACGCCGGTCCCGCTCGCGAGGCGGTAGACCGCGGTCTCGCGCACGGGCGCGGCCGAGGCCGACGCGCCGCCGCTCGAGAAGCCGCCGAGCACCGCGCCCTGCCCGTTCCCGAGCACGACGGCGGCGTGGTCGAAGACGCCGGGCCCGTCGAGGTCGCCGGCGGGGGAGAACGTCAGCGTGGCCGGGTCGAGCTGTTCGACGCTCGAGACGCCCAGCCCGAGCGGGCCGAACCCGCCGGTGACCACGACGCGGTCGTCGGCAGGCGAGGGCGTGTCGCCGCCGAGCAGGAGCGCGGCGTGCAGGGCGCGCGGCGTCGAGAGCGTCGAGGCGAGCGTCGTCCACGCGTTGGTGCCCGGGTCGTAGACCTCGGCCGACGCGAGGACCGCGCCGGCGGCGTCGCGCCCGCCGACGACGAGCACGCGCCCGTCGGGCAGGCGCGTGGCGGTGGCGTCGCGGCGCGCGGTGCCGAGCGGGCCCGCGGCGGCCATCGGGGCGGCGGCGGAGACGTAGAGCTCGCACGAGCCGAGCGCCGCGCCCACGGCGTCCTCGCCGCCGACGACGAGCACGCGCCCGTCGAGCAGCGCGACCGCGGCGTGGCGCGCCCGCGGGGTCGAGAGCACCGCGGTGGCGCTCGCCGTGAACGTCCCCGCGGCGGGGTTGCCCGGCGACGGGACGTATTCCTCGGTGGCGCCGACGCTCGAGCCGCCGATCACGACGACCCGCCCGCTCCCGAGCAGCGTGGCGGTGTGGCGGGCCCGCGCGACGGCCATCGCGCCGGTCGCGACGACGGGGTCGCCGGTGGGGACGACGCTGGCGTCGATGACGTCGCACGACGTGAGGCGGGCGCCGCTCAGGCCGATGCCGCCGGTGACGAGCAGGTCGCCGTTGCCGAGCGTCGTCAGCGCGTGCTCGGCGCGGGCCTCCGAGAGGCGGTGCTCGCGGAACGCGGGGTTGATCGGCCCCGTCGAGTCGCCGCCCGGCCCGCCGCCGCAGGCGGCGAGCGCGAGGAGGGCGGCGCCGACGAGGCTCTTCGCCGAGGACGCCTCGCCGCAGCCCGGTCCGTGCGGACGCAGCAGGGAGGGTTCCGAGACGGAACGCGTGCGACGGAGGAAGACCTTGCTCATCGACCGACGGGCTCCGAGCCCCGCCCTGCCCACGCCCATTGAACGCCCCGGCGAGGGTCGCGGGGCCCCCGCCGACCCCGGGGCCCGTGCGGGGCCCGCGGGCGCTCCGGGCGTGGTCGGACATCGGCGCGCGGGGCACCGGTCACGCCCGGGCCCCACGGCGACCGCGACCGCGTCGGCTCGCGACTCGTTCGGGCGGGGCCGCAACGGCGGGGGGCGGGCTACGATCGCGTCCGCACGGCGGAGGCTGGGAACGCACGGGCATGGCGATCGTCCTCCCCCAAGTCTTCGTCAGCGCGACGAGCCGGGATCTCGGGAGCCACCGCGCGGCCGTGGCGGAGGAGCTTCGGATCCTGCGCGTCGATCCGGTGGTCCAGCCGGAGTTCCCGCCCGACCACCGCACGGTCGTCGAGATGCTCACCGACCGGCTGCGGACGTGCGACGCGGTCGTCGCGCTCGTCGGCCGCTGCTTCGGAGCCGCGCCGTCCGACCGGCCCGATCGTTCCTACACCCAGCTCGAGCTGGATCTCGCCACCGCGTCGGGGAAGCCCGTCTGGGTCTTCGTGGCGCGCGAGGACGCGGACTTCGACCCGCAGGCCGAACCCGAGGACGAGCGTCGGCAGGCGCTCCAGCGCGCGCACCGCGAGGCCGTCGCGCGCGGCGACCGCCTCTACGTCGAGTTCCGGAGCGTCGACGAGCTCCGGCGCCGGGTCGCCGAGCTCGCGCCGTCCCTCCCTCGATCCCCTGCCCGAGTCGAGTACCGCCATCCGGTCTCGGCGCCCGCGGTGTTCGTGGGGCGCGAGCGCGAGTCGCGGGAGCTCACGGCGGCGCTGCGGCAGCCGGCACCGTGTTTGGTCCTCGTGCCGGGGCTGCCCGGGCAGGGCAAGACCACCCTCGTCGCGCACGTGCTCGGAGACCCGGCGAGCCTGGGGTTCGTGGACGGGTTCTGGTGCTGCGCGTCCGAGCGCGGCTACACGTTCGACGCGTTTCTCGACGACGCGCTCGGGCACTGGTGCGGCGCCGAGGCGGGCCCCGTGGGACGTTCGGACCGGGACGCACGCGTGGACCGCTTGCTCGGCGTGCTCCGGCGCACGCGCGCCGTCGTCGCCATCGACGGCGCGGAGGCTTGGTTCCACGACCACGACGCGGACCCGCAGGCCCCCGCGTCGGCCGCGCCGCCGTCGGGGCGTGGCTTCGAGCGCTTCGTCCGAGGGGCCACCGGCCTGACGGGCGGGTCCCACGTCGTGCTCACGACGCGCGTCCTCCCGCCGTGGCTCGACGGGCTCGCCGTGGCGCGCGTCCCGGTGCCGCCGCCGGGCAGCGACGACGACGCGCGGCTCGAGGGGCTCGACGCCGCGGGTGCCGAGGCGCTGGTGAGGTCCCTCGGGGCTGCGCGGGACCTCACGGCGATCCTCGAGCACGGGCGCGCCCTCGGCAACCACCCGCTGGCGCTGTCGCTGCTCGCGCTGCGCGCCAAGCGGGGCGAGCCGATGGACGTCGAGGGTGGGGACGACGCCCTGTCCGACCGGGTCGGCGCGCTGCTCGACCGCGTCGTCGCGGACCTCGCGGACCCCGCGGCCGCGAGCGTCGTGCTCGCCGTCCTCGGGTGCGCGATCGGCCCGCTGCCGCGCGCGGCGCTGGAGGCGGTCGCCGCCCCTCGGCTCCGGGCTCGAGGACCGCTCCGCCTGCCGTGGCGTCGCCGCGACGAGGTCGCCCTCCGCCGAGTCCGCGCGGCCGTGGCCGACCTCTCGGCCTGGAGCATCGTCCGCCGCGACGCGGACGACGGCACACTGAGCGCCTCGGCGACGGCGAGGGCCCGCGCCGCACCGGCACGCGACCGGACCGAGATCGACGGCGCGCTCGCGCGCTGGTTCGCCGCCGTCGAGCTCTCGGGCTCGCGGTCCGCGTCGCGCGAGCTCGAGCCGCGCGTGATCGCGGTCGAGCACGCCCTCCGAGCGCGGGACGGTCGGCTCGCCGTGGCGCTGCTCCTCGGCGGGACCGCCGACGGGGGCGGGCTCGTCGAGCGCCTCGCGACGCGCGGACTGGTCGACACGGCGTCGGACCTGCTGGCGCGTGCCGAGCCGCTGGCGCAGGCTCCTCTCGACCGGACGGGGATCCGCGTCGCCCGGAGCGCCGTGGACCGCGCCGCGGGACGGCTCGAGGCGGCCGAGCGTCGGCTGTCGGACGTCCTCGACTCCATCGGGGACGGCCGCGACGACGTCCCGCCCTGGATGCTCGCAGGCGCTCGGATGAACCGAGGGAACGTCCGCGTGGAGCTCGGGCGCCTCCACGCGGCCCGCGAGGATCTCGACGCGGCGTGGGCCGCCGCCTCGCGCCTCTCCCGCGAGGACCCCGCGGCCGCGACGCTCGGTGCGGACGTGCTCCGCAATCGGGCTCGGGTCCGACGCGAGCAAGGAGACCTCGCGGGGGCGCTCGACGATCTCGGGGAGGCCCTGCGGCACTACGCGACGGCGACCGGCACCCCGGGGACGCCGGCGCTCGAGGACGAGGCCGCCGTGCTGCTGGCCTCGGCCCACGCTCACTCCGAACAAGGTCGTCACGAGGCCGCCGCCGCCGCCGCCGACCGCGGCCTCGCCCTCGTCGAGGCGTCCGGCCCGGCGCGCGCCCCCGAGCTCGCGCTGCTGCGGGCGAGGCTCCTGCTGGCCGGCGCCGACGCGGCCACGGGACGCGGCGAGACCGAGACGGCGCTGGATCGCGTGCGCTCGGCCACGACCCTGCTGGAGGCGGCGCGCGCCGGCGGACGTCAGGACGCCGACGTCGCGCTCGCGGACGCGGCGCTGCTCCGAGCCCTCGCGCTCCTCGACGCGGACCGCGCGGCGGAGGCCGCGCACGCGGCCGACGCGGCGGTGCGCGGCTACGATCGTGCGGCGTGCGCCGGGTGGGTCGACCTCGCCGTCGCGTCGGCGCACGCCCGGATCGTCCGCGGGCTGGGGCGGTGGCGGAGCGAAGCGGCGCCGGCCCGAGAAGACGTCGACGCCGGATTCGCGACGATCCTCGCGGATCTCGCGACCCACGGCGAACGGGCCCGGCCCGTGGCGCTGCTCCGTGCGGCGGACCTCTCGCGGACCGCCGGGCCGGGCGACCGAGCGCTCGCGGACCGCTGGGAGCTCGCCGTCCGGCTCCGTCCGCCCGAACGTCCCGAGACGGAGGCGTCGCGCTGTGCCCTCGCCGACGCCGACCGGCGACGCGTGCGGCCGCCTCCCGCCGCCGCGCCGCGCGGCAGCGCGGTCGGACCGCTCGCGACGCCGCGGGACGAGCACGGCGCCGCCGCCCGGTGAGGCCGCCCCGAGCCGGCCCCGGCGCCGATCCACCGGCGATCGGGTATCGTGACGGAGGTCGCCCACGGGCGCAGGAGCGGAGCACGCCGATGGACACGCCTCGACGCGGAGCACGGCTGTCCGACGTGGCGGGTCGGCACGACCTCGTGGGGGATTTCCGGGGCAGTCGATTCGTGCCGATGCCCCCGATGCCGCAGCCCCGTGACCGCTCGGGCGGCGTGTGGCTCGTGGCGCTCGGGATCGTCGTCCTAGGCGTCGTCGGCGGCGGCGTCTGGGCCCTCGTGCACTGGTGGACGAGCTGAGGCGGGCCGCCGTCGGCGGACGAGGGATCGACACGATGGCACGCCTGTCGGAGTCCGGCGGACGACGCGACGTCCCGAAGGACCACTTCGGCTTCGTCCGCGGCCCCCTGGCGGCTCCCAACATCCACGACGCGTCCGGCCGGCGCGTCCGGACCTCCCGGCGGCGCGCGGCGACCGTGGCGGTCGTCGTCGCGGCGCTGGTCGCGCTCGCCGCGGTGTGGTGGATGCTCTGACGCCGACCGGCTCGACGTCAGACGAGCTGTCGGATGCGCAGCACGCGTCGGACGAACCGCGCGACGAGGAGCACGCCCGAGACCAGCGCCACGACGAACACGGTGCGCACCAGGAGGTCGGTGAGCGTGCGCGCCTGCGCCGCGGTCAGGCCCGCGGTGTCGGGCACGCGGATCAGCGCGTCCCGCGTCATCGCGACGACGGCGAGCACGGCCGCGCACAGCGAGGCCAGCGCGTCGAGCGCGAGCGTGCCCACGCGCTCGCCGCCCGAGACGAGCAGCGCCACGTGGCGCAGCGCGAAGAGCGCCAGCACGCCGTTGGCGAAGGGGATCAGCGCCAGCGCGTCGTCGCCGAGCAGCGAGGCGCGCCCCTCGCCCGCGCCGAGCGCGAAGAGCCGGTCGCGGACCGCCGGCACGTCGAGGATCGCGGCGAGCAGCGCGAGGAAGACGAGCGAGAGCGCGGCGTCGCGCCGCGTCCCGGGCATCTCGAGCCGGAGGCGGTGCAGCAGCGCGGGGGCGCGCTCGCGGCCGAGCAGCGCGACGAGCACCGTGGCGAAGCCGACGTCGGCGAGGAAGATGCCCAGCACGCCGAACGCCGTCGCCAGGGGCGACGACGTCGGCAGCGCGCCCACGAGCCCCGGCAACAGCGACGTGCCGGCGCCCGCCACCGCGAGCACCACCGAGACGAGCAGGTGGCCGCCGAAGAGGATCGGGACGAGGCGCCAGAACGCGCGCCGCGCGGCGGCGTCGCCGCCGGCCGCGTCGCCGGCGAGCGCGGCCGCGAGCGCCTCGGGCGCGCCGAGCGCGGCGAGGGCGCGCTCGACAGCCTCGGCGCGCGGCACCGCGGGCCCGGCGGCGTCGATGCGGTCCTCGATCAGCGCCGCCACGTCCGACGTCACCGACGACGCCCGGTCGTGGGGGAGCACGTCGCGCAGGCGCTCGAGGTAGGCCGCGATGCGGGCCGCGGGGTCGGGTGCGCTCACGAGGGGGTCCTCCGGATCGCCGCGTCGGTCGCGTCGCGCACGCGGCACCACGCCTCGGTCAGCTCGGCCCGCAGCCTGCGCCCCCCCTCCGAGAGCCGGTAGTACTTGCGCGGCCGGGCGCGCGAGGTGTCCCACGTCGCCTCGAGCGCCCCCGCTTCCTCGAAGCGCCGCAGGATCGGGTAGAGCGTGCCCTCCTCGGTCGGGAAGCCGGCCTCGCCGAGCATGCGGACCAGCTCGTAGCCGTAGCGGGGCTCCTCGAGCAGGGCCAGCGCGACCAGCTGCAGGACGCCGCGCCGGAGCTCGGCGTCGTTGCGGGCGTCGCGTTCTTCGGGGGCGCGGGCCTCGGCCATGGGGCGGGGCGAGGATACCCCGCCCGACCCGATGTCGTGCGTGGCAAGGTTGCGGCGTGCGCGGGCCGCGCGTCGCCGTAGGATGCCCCGGTGCGTCGGCTCGCCCCCGTCCTCGCCGCTCTCGTCCTCGCCGGGGCGGCACCCCGGGCGCGGGCGGACGCCCCCGCCGAGCGGGCGTCGGTCGAGGTGCTGATCGGTCGGCTGCAGTCCCCGTTCCGCATCGAGCGGGACGCGGCCGTCGCCGACCTGAGCGCGCGCGGGGCCGAAGCCCGGGCGGCCGTGATCGCGGCGTTCCGCACGGGCGACCGCGAGCTGCGCCTCGACCTCGTCCGCGTGCTCGCCGCAGACGGCTCGAAGGAGGCGCTCGACGTGCTGCTCGAGGCGCTCCCGTCGTTGCAGGACGCCGCGACGGCGACCGTCGTGCAGGCCTCGCTCGTCGAGCACGCCGAGCAGGTGGCCGACACCGTGAGCGCGTGGCGCGACGAGTCGGGCAAGGTCCCGCCCCGCGTCGCGGAGCTGGCGACGCTGCTGCAGCGGGCGCGCATCGAGGCGCGGTTCCTGTCGCGCAAGTCGTCGTCGGGCGGCACCGGCTCCTATCCCGGCCAGTTCGACGTGCTCAAGCCCGACCGGCGCGCGGCGCTCGAGGTCTGCCTCGACATCTTCCTCGACCGCGCCCCGAAGCGGCCGGGGCGGTTCCCGACGGGCACGTACCGCTTCCTGCGCCCGCCCTCGTTCTTCGTGGACTCGATCGAGCTCCGCGCGATGGCCCTGCACGCGATCGCCGAGCTCGCCACGCCCGACGACCGCGACGTGCTCGACGCGCTCGCCGGCTCGCTCGACACGCTCGAGGAGGCGATCGCGGCCCGCGGCGGGCGCTTCTGGGCGCCGGTCGAGGCCGCGCTCGCCGACGGCGTGCTGGCGACGATGGCCAAGCTGCGGGGGCAGGACCCGACGCCGGAGCGCTACGCGTCCGAGGACCGCCCGGCCCCCCGCGGGGCCACGTGGCGGGAGCTCGCCGACGAGACCGTCGAGTGGCTCGCGCGCCAGATCGACCACCTCGACGACGCGGCCGCGCTCGCACTCCAGCTCACCGACTTCCGGCGGGCCGTCCAGCTCTACGAGCGCCTGCGCATGCGCAGCGAGGGCGCGATCCCGGCCTACAACCTCGCCTGCGCGCTCGCCCGCTGGTCGCGCGAGCCGGGCGAGCTCGACCCGAGCCGGCTGCGGGCACGCGCGCTGCTCGCGATCACCGACGCGGTGGACTCGGGCTACGCCGACTGGGCGTGGATGGAGCAGGACCGCGACCTCGACCCGATCCGCGACGAGCCGGGCTTCAAGGCGCTGCTCCAGCGCATGAAGGCCGAACCGAGCGGCGCCGCGACGCCGACCCGCTGAGCCCGGGGCTCCCGCGCGCCGACGAGGTCGGGGCCGCGCTCAGCGGCGCAGCGCGCGCACCGCGATCTGGCTCCCGAGGATGAGCGCGAACGCCCCGCCGAACGCGGCCACCGCGAGCGCCCACGCGCTGCCTTCCGCGCCGCCGGTGGCGAGCACCGCGTCGAGCCAGTAGAAGCCGAGCAGCATCTCGAGGACCTGCGCGCCGACCGGCGCCTTCGCGCGCGGGACGCGACGGAACGTCGCCGACAGCACCACGGCGCCGGCGAAGAACGCGCCGAACACGGGCCCCGCACCCGCCGCGAGCGCGAGCACGGCCGCGCCGGCGAACGCCAGCGCGGTCGTGGCGGAGGCGACGTGACGACGCGCCGACGCGCGGTCGGGGCGGTCCTCGGCGGTCGAGAGCACCGTGATGCCGGCGGAGTAGAGGCCGACGCACGCGGGCGCGAGCAGCGTCCACGCCGGGGCCGTCCCGGCGAGCACGAGGGGCAGCACGCCGGTGGCGGCGTTGGCCGCGCGCACGCCGCCCATCGCGAGCGCACCGGGGACGAGCGCGCGCTTGGCGCCGCCGTCGTAGGCGGCGGCGAGCACGACGGCGACGACGACGGCGACGCGCGACCCGGCGGGCCCGCCGCCCAGCGCGACGGCGCCCGCGGCCAGCGCCGCGACGAGGACGGCCGCGGCGGCGACGGGGAGGCGCCCCGAGGGGAGCGGTCGCTCCGGGTGCAGCACGACGTCGCGGCGGCGGTCGGCGAGGTCGTTGCCGGCCATCCCCGCGGCGTAGACGAGCACCGAGGTCGCCGCGAGCAGCAGCAGGTCGGACGCCCCCGCCGCGGGGCCCGCGCCGGCGCCGGGCCCGCGCGCGAGCAGCGCGCACGCGACCGCGTCGCACGCGGCCGTGGGCGCGAGCGGCGCGCGGACGAGCCGGAGCCAGTCCCTCACGGCCGTTCGCCGACCCCGAAGACGTTCTTCACGTCGTTGCGGAGCGCGAAGACCATCAGCAGGAGCAGCAGCGCCATGCCGACGAGCTGGAGGTTGCCCACGGTGCGGTCGGAGAGCCGACGCCCGCCGCGCAGCTTCTCGACGAGCAGCAGCACGATCGTGCCGCCGTCGAGCACCGGCACCGGCAGGACGTTGAGCACCGCGAGGTTGACGCTGATGAAGGCGAGGAAGGAGAGGAACGCCGCCATGCCGAGCGAGGCCGCCCCCGACGACATCTGCGCGATCGACAGCGGCCCCGACACGTTCTGCGAGAACGAGATGTCGTTGCCGAAGAAGCGCGCGATCGAGCGGAACGTCATCGTGACGTCGCCCCACGCACGGCGCGCCCCCAGCGCGAGCACGTCGAGCGGGCCGTCCACCGGCACCGGCTCGCGCACGACCGAGGCGACGTAGCGCGCCTCGCCCGACGCCGGGTCGCGCGGCGCCGCCGGGACCACCGACACGGTCCGCGGGGCCTCCGTGCCGGTCTGGAGCAACAGCGCCACGGGCTTCTCGGTGAACGCGAGCCCCGCGGCCAGCACGTCCTTCCAGGTCTTGACGGGCTTGCCGTCGAGCTCGAGCAGCCGGTCGCCGTCGCGCACGCCGCCCGCCGCGGCGGGGCTCCCCCCGACGAAGTCGAACGACGACGTGAGCACGCGCACGCCCTCGGCGGGCGGCTCGGTCTCGAAGGCCACGGCGTCGAGCAGCGCGGCGACCGCCGCCGCGTCGGCGGCGGCGGCGGTGAGGGTCACCTCGCGGCCCTCGCGGCGCACGGCGAGCGTCGAGAGCGTCGCCCGGGCGGCGAGGTCGCCGCGGCGCCACACGGGCGCGCCGTCGGCCGCGACGACCTCGTCGCCGACCGCGAGGCCCGCGGCGGTCGCCGGGCTGCCGGGACGCACGGCCCGCGCGACGAGCGGCACGTAGGCGGCGACGCCGAGGCGGCGCGGCGCGGCCTTGCTCGGCGTGCCCCACGCGGTCGCGAGGTCGAGCTCGACGGCCTCGCCGCCGCGTTCGACGCGCACGCGGCGGCGGCCCGCCTCGAACGCGTCGCGCACCGCGCCGTCGGCCTGCGCGCCGCCCACGACCGGGCGCGCGTCCACGGTCGCGGCGTCGGTCGGGCCGACGACGAGCTTCTTGCCGCCCTCGCCGACGACGGTGAGCCGCGCCGAGGGGAGGACGCGGGCCTGCTGCATGCCCTCCTTCTCGTCGTAGGCGGGCGTCAGCGTGGTCAGGACGCGCTTGCCGCCGCGCTCGACCTCGACCTCCACGGTGCGGTCGCGCGGCGTCAGGATCACCTCGGTGCGGACGTCGCCGAACGTGCGCACGGCCTTGCCGTCGTAGGCCACGACGCGGTCGCCGGCGCGCAGGCCCGCCTGCCACGCGGGGCCGCCCGGCGCGACGTCGCCGAGCACGGGCGGGGACTCGGGGACGCCGACGCCGTACGCGGCCGCGTAGCACGCGACGGCGGCGAACATGTTCATGATCACGCCCGCGCTCGCGATGAAGATGCGCTGCGACACGCTCTTGGCGGGGAACTCGTCGGGCAGCGGCTCGCGCGGCGCGCCGCCGACCCCGCTCGTCGCGCTCCCGTCGCCGCCGATCTCGCCCGCCATCTTCACGTAGCCGCCCAGCGGGATCGCGGAGAAGCGCACGTCCATCGCCCCGGTGGTGGCGTCGAACTGGCGCCGGCCGAAGGTCAGGCGGCGCTTGCCGCCCTTGGGCGTCTCCCAGCCGATCAGGCGCGGGCCGAAGCCGATCGCGAACGTCTCGACCCGCGTGCCGGTGAGGCGGCACGCGAGGAAGTGGCCGAGCTCGTGGATCGCGATCAGCGCGCTGATGCCGACGATGGCGAGGAGGACGGAGACGAAGGAGTGGTCGCCGTCGTACGCGCGCGCGGCGAGCACGACGCCGAGGGCGGCGGTCAGCGGGAGCATCGGGCGGTGATCTCCTCCCGTGCCCACGCGTCCACACGGAGGACGTCGTCGAGCGTCGGGTGGGGGACGAAGGGGTGGCGGGCGAGCGCGTCGGCGCACACCGTCGCGATCGCGTCGAAGCCGAGCCCGCCGGCGAGGAACGCGGCGACCGCGACCTCGTCGGCGCCGTTGAGCGCGGCGCCGGCGGTCCCGCCGCGGCGCGCCGCCTCGAAACCGAGGTCGAGGCCGGGGAAGCGCTCGCGGTCCGGGGCGAGGAACGTGAGCTGGCTGTAGTCGCGCACGTCGAAGCGCGGACGCTCGGCCGGCAGGCGCTCGGGGAAGCCGAGCGCGTAGCGGATCGGCGTGCGCATGTCGGGCGGGCCCATCTGCGCGACGACGCTGCCGTCGACGAACTCGACCATGCTGTGGACGATCGACTGCGGGTGCACGACGACCTCGATGCGGTCGGCGGGCACGTCGAAGAGCCACCGGGCCTCGATCACCTCGAGCGCCTTGTTGAGCAGCGTCGCGCTGTCCACGGTGATGCGCGGGCCCATCGCCCACGTCGGGTGGCGCAGCGCCTCCGCCGGCGTCACCCGCGCGAGCCGCGCGCGGTCGGCGTGGAGGAACGGGCCGCCCGACGCGGTGAGCACGAGGCGGCGGACCTCGCCCGGCCGGCCCGCGCGCAGGCACTGGTGGATCGCGCAGTGCTCGCTGTCCACGGGGACGATCTCGGCCCCGGAGGCGCGCGCCGCCGCCCCGAGCAGCGGGCCCGCGACGACCATCGACTCCTTGTTCGCGAGCGCGAGCCGCTTGCCCCGTGCCGCCGCGCGCAGGCTCGCGGGCAGGCCCGCGGCGCCGGTCGTCGCCTGCAGCACCGTCGTCGCCGACGGCTCGTCGACGAGCGAGAGCACGCCCTCGGGGCCGACGCGCAGCTCCGGGTCGCCGGGGCGCAGCGACGGGCGCAGCGCCTGCGCGGCCTCGGGGTCGGAGAGCGCGATGCGGGGGCAGCGCAGGCGTCGCGCCATCGCGAGCAGCGCCTCGCCGCGGCGCCCCGAGGCGAGCCCCTCGACCCGGAACCGGTCGCGGTGGGCCTCGAGCACGTCCGCGGCCTGGGTCCCGACGCTGCCCGTCGCGCCGAGCACGACGACGCCGGTCACGGACACCTCCGGGGGGGACGCACGCGCATCGACGCCACGATACCGGGACCGCCACGGTTGGCGCGCCGCCGTCCGGGGGCGTTGCCGGCGCCGATCGGCCGATCCGCGGGCGCGATGGGGCGGTGGGGGCGGGCGGTCGTACCTTGGCGCCCCCTCCCGGAGCGCCCCCATGGCCCGCCTCACCTACAAGGACGCCGGCGTCGACGTGAAGGCGAAGGCCTCGATGCTCTCGGGCATCGCCGGCGCGGTCCGCTCGACCTTCACCGACCGGGTGCTCAACGAGCCGGGGGCGTTCGCCGGCTGCTTCCGGGCGTCGTTTCCCGGCATGAAGGACCCGGTCCTCGTCGCCACCAACGACGGCGTCGGCACGAAGACCAAGGTCGCCGCGCGGGTCGGCGACCACCGCGGGATCGGCGCCGACATCGTGGGGCACTGCATCAACGACGCGCTGGTGCAGGGGGCCGAGCCGCTCTTCTTCCTCGACTACTTCGCCTCGGCGCACCTCGACCGCGCCGTGTTCGAGGCGGTCGTCGAGGGGGCCGCGCAGGCCTGCCGGGCGCACGGGATCGCGCTGCTCGGCGGCGAGACCGCCGAGATGCCCGACGTGTACGTGGCCGGCGAGTACGACTTCGCCGGGTTCCTCGTCGGCGTCGTGGACCGCGCGAAGATGTGGCCCAAGGACGTCGCCCCGGGCGACGCGCTGGTCGGCGTGGCGTCGAGCGGCCTGCACACGAACGGGTTCTCGCTCGTCAACCGCCTCGCCGACCGCGGGTCCATCGACCTGACGCGCGACCCGGGCGGCCTCGGGACGACGCTCGGCCTAGCGCTGCTGGCGCCGCACCGTCCCTACCTGCGCCCGATGGTGGCGCTGCGCGAGCGCATGCCCGTCCACGCGATCAGCCACATCACGGGCGGGTCGTTCGCGAAGAACCTCCCGCGCGTGCTGCCCGAGGGCGTGGGCGCGGAGGTGGACCTCGCGTCGTGGACGCCGCCGCCGCTGTTCCGCCATCTCGTGGCGGCGGCCGGGCTCTCGGGCGTCGAGCCGTACGAGTTCCTCAACATGGGCTGCGGGCTCGTCGTCGTGGTCCCCAAGGAGCTCGCGATGCGCGCCGTGGCCGAGCTGCAGGCGCTCGGCGAACGGGCGTGGGTGATCGGGAGGCTCGTCCCCGGCGCCGGCGTCCGCCTCGTCGGCGGGGAAATCGGGGTCAGGTGATTTCCCCGCAGCACGGGGACGTCGGCACCTGACCCCGATTTCCCCATGCTGCGGGAAACCCTCCTGACCCCCGTATCCCCGCGGCGGGTCGAGGGCGCGAGCGCGCGCGGGGTCCAGACGAGCGGCACCCGAAGCGTGCGGCGCCGGCAGCCGCGCGCGGGTCAGTCGCCTTCCTTGCCGCGCTGCTTGGCGCCAGCGGGCTGCTCGAAGGCGCGCCAGTTCGGGCCGTCGTCGCGGCCGCCGCGGTCCTTCTCCTCGCGGAGCTCGACCCGCGGGGCGGGCGCCGTCGGGTCGCGGTCGGCCGCGTAGACGCCCTCGGCCACGTACCCGTAGCCGGCCGCGTCCAGGTAGAAGCCGCGCAGCACCTTCGGCCCCGCGCGGTGCGGGAGCGCGACGACGGCCACCGTCGCCGACGCGAGCCGCGCGTCCACGCCGCGGTGCCCCTCGACGAGCGTCTTGACGCCCGTGGGGTGGACGCCGCCCGGGAGCAGCACCTCGTACCGGTACGGGCCCCGGACCGTGAACGCGGCGTCGGCGTCGTGCGTCACCGGCCCGTCCCACAGGCCCGCGGCGACGAGGTCGTCGAGCGAGCCGAACTCGCCCTTGCCGTCGTGGTCGTCGTCGCGCAAGGTCTTCGCGAGGAAGCGGCGCTCGGCGTCGAGGAGCCCCCGCAGCGTCGCCAGCCCCTGCTCCTCGCGCCCGATCACGTCGCGCGCGCTGCGCTCGCTCGCCGCCACGACGTACGCGCCGCCGAGCAGGCTCGCCACGAGGACGACCTCGAGCGTGCCGAAGCGCAGCGAGCGGTGGCGGACGGGCATCGCCCCGCAGCGTACCCCGGGGGGACCGGGGCGGCGAACCGACGAGCGCGTCGTCCGTATACTCCCCCCGTGGGCCCGCCCGACGACGCGGACCGTCCCGAGGACGCGGCGAGCCGTCGGCCGCCGGGGGCGGGGCCCGCGTCGGCGCTCCCGCCCGCGACCGCCGACGGCGAGCGCGCCCGTCGGCGCGCCTCCGATCGCCGGGCCCGCGGCGTGCTCGTCGCCGTGGCCGCGGCCCTCGTCGCGCTGTCGTGGCTCGACAGCCTCCCGGCCCTGTTCCTCGGGCTCGTCCTGCTCCAGGCCGCGACGATCGCCGCGTCGGTCCGGCGCGGCCGCGTCGCGGGGACGCGGGGCGTCGAGACCGGCGCGCCGCGCGTGACGACGACGGCGTCGGGTCGGGGGTGGCTGTCGGTGGCGTGGGGGCTCGTGCTCGTCGGGATCTTCCTCGACAGCGCCCCGCTGCGCCTCGCGGTCTGCCTCGGCTTCGCCGTCTCGGTGGCGTCGTGGCCGCTCGTGCGGGCCAACGGCGCGCGGATCGTCCTGCGCCGCCGCGTGCCGGCCCGGGCGCGCGCCGGCGCCCCGAGCGAGGTCGCCTACGAGGTCGCCACCGAGGACCGCCGCGTCGCGCGCGCGGTCGTGGTCGCCGACAACCTCGGGCTCCTCGCGCGGCCGGGCGCGATCGAGGTGGCCTTCGACCTCGTCACCGCGACGCCGACGCAGGCGACGGTGCCCGTCACGTTCGAGCGGCGCGGCTGGAAGCGTCTGCGCTCGCCCCGGGTCTCGAGCCGCTTCCCGCTCGGGCTCTTCGAGGTCGCCTGCGACCTCGCCGCCCCCGCGGAGGTCCTCGTCCACCCGCGCGAAGGGCGCGCGACGCCCGTGCTGTTGACGCGGCTCTCCGGCTCCGACGCGCCGCGCGCCGCCGCCATGCGGCCCCAGCCGGGCACCGAGGAGCTCTACGGCCTGCGGGCGTTCCGCGCCGGCGACGACCCGCGCCGCATCCACTGGCGCACGACCGCGCGCCGCGGCGAGACGACCGTCGTCGAGCGGCGCGACGAGGGCTTCGGCGAGGTCGTCGTCGCGCTCGGCCGAGGCGTCGGCCGCGGCGGCGACGCCGACCGCCGCTTCGAGCGCGCCGTCTCGGTGGCCGCCACGGTCGTGCGCGCCGCCGTGCGCCACGGCGTCCCCGCGCGGCTGCTGCTCGGCGAGCGGGCCGCGCCCGCCGGGCTCGTCGTCCGCGGTCGCACGGGGCTCCTGCGCGCGCTCGACGCGCTCGCCGAGGTCCGCGCGGTCGCCGACCGCGACGGCGGCGAGCGGCGCCCGAGCGCGGCGCTCGGCGCGCTGCGCACGCCGGGCACCGTCGTGTGGGTGACCGCGGGCGGCGACGAGGTCGCGCCGACCGTGGCCGACGCGCTCGTGCTGCGGGCCGACGACCCCGACCTCGCGCGCTGGGTGCGAGGCCTCCCGTGAGCGCGCGCCGGCGGGTCCCGCGTGTGCTCGTGCTGCCGGCGGCGGCCGCGACGTGGGCGGTCGCCACGGTGCCCGGCGTGGCGTGGCCGGTGTGGGCGGGGCTCGCCCTCGCGGTGTCGATGCGTGCGCTCTCGCCCTCCTTCGGGCTGCGCCTCGGCGCGCGCACCGCGGCCGCCGCGTGGCTGTTCCTGCCCGCCGCCGCCACCGCGTACGTCGCGGTGGTCGCACGGACCGGCGGCGCGCCGGGCCCCGCGCTCCTCACCGCGGCGACCGGGGCGCTCGCGATGACGCTGCTCGCGCCGCCCTCGCCGTCGGCGTGGGCGCGCGTCGCCGCGCTCGAGTCGGTCGCGGTGCTCGGGGCGTGCGTCGCCGCGCCCGGCGTCGCGACCTCGCTCGCCGCGGTCGCCTTCGTGCTCACGCTCGCGAGCGCGGCGGTCGTCGTGCCGCTCGGCGCGCCGCGCCCCTCGGACGCGAGCGCCGAGGCCACCGTGCGCCGCGTCCACGTCGCGGTGCCCGGCGGGGCGCGGATGCCGTGGCGGACGCTCGCGGCACTGCTCGCGGTCGGGCTCACGGTGGGGCTGTGGCTCTTCGCGACGCTGCCCGCGCGCAGCGCACGGCGGGGCGCGGACCGCCTCTCCGCCGCGCTCCGCCCGGACTTCGCGCCCGAGGGCGCCCCGGGGCTGCGCGAGGACCGCGCCTCCGACGACGTCGCGCGCACCGGCCTGAGCAGCGGGCCCACGAGCCCGTTCCGCCGCGGCCTGCGCATGGACCCGCGCGTCGTGCTCCGCGTCGAGGTCGAGGACGGCCGCAAGGGCCCCGCCCCGCTCTACCTGCGGGCGCGGGCCTACGACCGCTTCGACGGGCGCGCGTGGTCGCGCTCCCCCGACGAGGACCGCGAGACCCGCGTCACCGACGACCCCGACCGGCCGACCTTCGCCCGCTTCCGCCGCGACGAGGTCACGGGGCGGGCGTGGCGGCTCTCGTTCGTGGACGTGCTCGGCCGCGGCTCGAGCGCGCCGCTCTGCCTGCTGCCCGGGACCCGCTCGGTGCGCCTCGTGCGCGTAGGGGACGTCGCCGCCGTGCGCGCGACGGTGGACGGCGTCGTGCGGATCCTCCCCGGCGTCCCGTGGAAGCCCGGCGACCGCTACGAGACGTGGGGCCCGTTCGAGGGGCAGGACCGCGCGGGCCTCGAGGCGCTGCGCAGCGACGCCGAGGTCTCGCCGTCGCCGGCGTTCGTCGAGACGCCGCCCGAGGTCGGCAAGGTGCTCGCGCTCGCGCGCGCCGCGGTGGGGGACGCGACGTCGGCGGCCGAGCGGGCCCGCCGCGTCGAGGCGTGGCTGCGCTCCCCGCCCTTCCGCTGGGCCACCGAGGCCGACGTGGACGCCGCACGTCCCGTGCTCGACTTCGTCACGAGGGCCCGCCGCGGACACTGCTGGTGCTACGCCTCGGCGATGACGCTGATGATGCGCTCGCTCGGGCACCCCGCGCGCTTCGCGCAGGGCCTGCGCGGCGGCGACTGGCTCGAGTCGCTGCGCGAGTGGTCGTTCCGCGGCTCGGACGCGCACGCGTGGTGCGAGGTGTGGTTCGAGGGCGGCGGGTGGGTGACCTACGACCCCACGCCCGCGACCGCCGAGACGCGCACCGGCGAGGACGAGGGCGCCGAGCCCGACGACGCGCCGTCCTTTTGGGAGCGCCTCGCGGGATGGTCGCCCGCGGACCGCCGCCGCTTCGTGGACGGGCTCGTCGCGTCGGCGGCGGGCCTCTTCGCGTCGGCGGCGACGTGGCTCCCGCCCGCGGCGGCGCTCGCGTTCGCCGTCGCGTGGGCCGCGCTGCGGCGCCGCCGTCGCCGCGTCGCGCGGGCCGCGGCCGCGGTCCCCGTCGGGCTCCCCGACGGGCCCTACGTGCAGGCGCTGCTCGCGCTCGCGCAGGCCCACGTGCCGCGTCGCGCGGCGGAGACGCCGAGCGAGTTCCTCGCGCGGGTCGGGCGCGCCCGACCGGACGCCGCGGGCCCGCTCGCGACGCTGACCGGCCACCACGACGCGACGCGCTACGGCGGCCTCGAGACCGACGCCGAGGCCCGCCGGGCCGACGCCGCGGCGGTGGAGGCGGTGCGCGCGGCGCTGCGCCGACGCGAGCCGGCTCCGAGGGCCCCGTAGCCCGCCGGGCGCACGGGCCGGCGGGGTCGGGGCCGCACGTACGGTCGGCGCGCGGACGGCCGCGACCTTCGCGAGTGGTCGGCGGCCCGCGCCGCGGGATAGGCTCTCGCGCGCCATGGCCGCCTCCGTCCCCCGCACCGTCGCACTCGCCGTCGCCCGCCGGCTCGCCGCGCACGGCCACCGAGTGCTCTTCGCCGGCGGGTGCGTGCGCGACCGCCTGCTCGGGCTCGAGCCGGGCGACCACGACCTCGCGACGTCGGCGCACCCCGAGCAGGTCGAGGCGCTGTTCCCGCACGCGGTCACGGTGGGGGCGCGCTTCGGCGTCGTCGTCGTGCCGGCGGAGGGGTGCAACGTCGAGGTGGCGACGTTCCGCGCCGACGGACGCTACGTGGACGGGCGCCGCCCCGAGGGCGTCGTGTTCTCCGACCCGCCCACCGACGCGGCGCGACGCGACTTCACCGTCAACGGGCTGTTCGAGGAGCCCGAGACGGGCGAGGTGCTCGACTACGTGGGCGGGCGGCAGGACCTCGCCGCGCGGCTGCTGCGCGCGATCGGCGACCCGGAGGCGCGGTTCCGCGAGGACCACCTCCGGCTCCTGCGCGCCGTGCGCTTCGCCGCGCGGCTGCGCTTCGCGATCGAGCCCGCGACGTGGGCGGCGATCCGCCGCCTCGCGCCGCTCGCGGCCGACGTCTCGCCGGAGCGGACGCGCGACGAGCTCGTCAAGGCGCTCGTCGCGGGCCGCGGTCGCGCGCTGCGCCTGCTCGCCCGCTCCGGGCTGCTCGACGTCGTCCTCCCCGAGATCGCGGCGATGCGCGGCGTGCCGCAGCCGCCGCCGTTCCACCCCGAAGGCGACGTGTTCGTGCACACCGCGCTCGTGCTCGACCGGCTCGAGCTCGACGGGCTCGACGCCGAGGCCCGCGAGGACGTCGTGCTCGGCGCGATGCTCCACGACGTCGGCAAGCCGCCGACGAAGACCGTGGACCCCGACGGGCGCGTCCGCTTCAACGGGCACGACGCGCTCGGGGCGCGCATGACCGAGGCGCTGGGCGAGCGGATGCGCTGGCCCCGCCGCCGGACCGAACGGGTCGCCGACCTCGTCGCGACGCACATGACCTTCCCCAACCTGCCCAAGATGCGCCGCCACCGGCTGCGGGAGTTCCTCGGCGCGCCCGACCTGCCGCTGCACCTCGCGCTGCACCGCGCCGACTGCGGGGCCAGCCACGGGGACCTGTCGCTCGCGCGCTTCTGCGACGAGCAGGTCGCGGCGTTCCGGGCCGAGCCCGTGCTCCCGCCGCCGATCGTCCGCGGCGACGACCTGCTCGCGGTCGGGTACGCGCCGGGCCGCCGCCTCGGGGTGCTGCTGCGGTGGCTGCGCGAGGAGCAACTCGAGGGGAAGGTCGATTCGAAGGAGGCGGCGGTCCGGCGCGTGCTGGACCGCTACCCGCCCGACTCGTCCGAGGTGCCCGCCCCGTGAACCGACCTCCGAAGGCGACACTGCGTTACGCCGTCGTAGCGCTGCTGCTCTCGGCGTGCCCCGTGGCCCACCGCGGCGCCCACGCCGAGGACGCCGCCGACCCGGTGGTCGCGCTCCGCACGGCGGAGCGGGCGT
Source organism: Planctomycetota bacterium (assembly GCA_020851795.1). GTDB lineage: Bacteria > Planctomycetota > PLA2 > PLA2 > JAEUHO01 > JAEUHO01. The sequence goes on from JADZCA010000046.1 coordinate 37,069, forward strand.
CGGCGAGCACCGAAGAGCGCCTCGAGGCCGCGCGGACGCTCGTCCGGGGCGGCGCGTGTCCCGACGCCGAGCGGGTGCTGCGCGTGGCCACGGCGCTGGTCGGGGCCGACCCCGCGACCGCGGGCACCCTCGCGCGGATCGCGCTCGACGCGGCCTACCCGCGCAAGGAGAGCCGGGACCGGCTCGCGCTCGCCGCCGAAGGCGCGCTCGCGGCGGCCGGCGCCGACGCCGTCCGCGCGCAGGACCTGCGGGCGATCCTGCTGCTCGCGGGTCGCCGCGACCTCGCGACCGGGCTCCTCGACCGGGAGCCCCCGACGGCGCTCGCCGTCGAGGTCGTCCGTCGCGACGCTCCGTGGCACGCCGGGGACGGCGCCCCGACGGCGGCGGCGTGGGCGGCGGCGAACGCCGCCGCGGCGGCGCTCGATCGCGCCACCGAGGACGACCCGACGGTCGCCGCGGCCGGGCTCGACGCGCTCGTCACGATGCGCGAGTCGGCGCTCCCGTTGCTGCTCGCCACCGCCAGACCCGGCCCGTCCCCGACGCCGCCCGGCCTCGTCCCGCGGCGCGTGCGCGCGATCGTCGCGCTCGGCGCGATCGGCGACGCCCGCGCGACCGAGGCGCTGCTGCCGTGCCTCGACGACCGCCAGGACGGGTGGGTGCGGTTGGCCGCGACCGAGGCGCTCGGCACGCTGCGCGACCCGCGCGCGGTCGTGCCGCTCTGCCGCGTGCTCTTCTACCTGGGCGACCGCCACCGCCCGCACGACGGGTGGGAGTACCCGGGTGCGGGCAACACCGACGTGCCCGAGGACGCCTGGGCCGACGTCGCGTACTACACGATCGACGAGGCGGCGTGCGACGCGCTGCTGCGCTTGGGCGTGCGCACCAGCGCGGAGTGGCTCCTCGAGCAGCGCCTCGACCCGCGCACCGGACGTTGGCGCATCCGCGTGCTGCAAGACGCGGTGGACGCGATCCGCCGCGCGTTCCCCGACGCCCCGACCGGCTACGAGCCCGACGCCGGCTACCCCGAGCGCCAGGCCGCCACCGACGCGCTGCGGACGTGGTGGCGCAAGGGCCCGCGGCTGCGGACCCCGCTCGCGGAGGACGACCCGGTCGTCGCGGCGTCGCTGCGCGAGCTCGCCGGTCGCATCGGCGGCGCGAAGGTCCCGGTGATCGACCTCCAGATCGCCAAGGCGAGCGCGGCGTTCCTGGGCCCGCCGATGACGCCGGCGGTCCTCGCGGTGCTCGCGACGTCCACGCGCAAGGTGCAGCGTGCCGAGCTCGCGCTCGTGCTCGGCACGCTGCGCGACCGTCGGGCGGTCGCGCCGCTGCTCGCGCTGACGAGCGACCCGGTGCCCGCCGTCCGCGCCAACGCCGCCGAGGCGCTGGTCGCGTACGCCGACCCCGAGGTCCCGACGCTGCTCGAGGGCACGACCGACGTCACCGAGGACGCGATCGTGGCGCGTTGGCTCGCGCTGCTCGACGACCCCGAGCCCGCGCCGCGCGTCGCTGCGGTGAAGGCCCTGGCCAGCGTCCGGCCGCGCGCCGCCGTGGTGGCCGCGCTCGACGCGCACCGTCCCGAGGCGCACCGCGAGAACGACTTCGGCGACTGGCGCCTCGCCGACGCCGTCGCGCGCCTCGTCCACGCGGGCACCGGGCTCGACGCCGTGCTGGCGGTGCTCGACGAGCCCGACCTGTTCCGCCGCCGCTTCGTCTGGGAGCTGCTGCGAGGGGCCCTGCGCCTCGACCCGAGGGCCTTCGACCCGACGCCGACGCCGGGCGCGCTCGGCCGGCGCCCCCTCGACCGCACCACCGTCGAGGCCGCGCTCGCCGCACGGAGGCGCACGTGAGCGCGCCCGACCCCGTCGTCACGCTCACGGGCGTCGTCGTCGAGCTCGGCGGGCAGCGGGTGCTCGACCGCGTGGACGTCGAGGCGCGCCGCGGCCGCGTCCTCGTGCTGCTCGGCCGCAGCGGCGCCGGCAAGACGACGCTGCTGCGGGTCGTCGCCGGCCTCGAGGCCCCCGACGAGGGCACGGTGCACGTGGACGGGCACCTCGTCGCGGGCGGCGGCGCGCGCGTGCCGCCGGAGCGCCGCGGCGTCGGGATGGTGTTCCAGACGCTCGAGCTGTGGCCCCACATGACCGCGGCGGAGAACGTCGCGTTCGGCCTCGCGGGGCGGCCGCGCGGCGCCCGCGCCGGCGAGCACCCGCGGGTGCTCGAGGTCGCCGCCGCCGTCGGGTTCCCCGCGTCGCTGTTGCGGCGGCGCCCGCCGTCGCTCTCCGGCGGCGAGCGCCAGCGCGTCGCGATCGCCCGCGCGCTCGCGCCGGCCCCGGCGGTGCTGCTCTACGACGAACCGCTCGCGCACCTCGACCCGTCGCTGCGCGACGACGTGCGCGCGCTCGTCCGGCGCGTCACCGCCGCGACGGGGACGTCGGCCGTCTACGTCACGCACGACCCCGAGGAGGCGACCGAGGTCGGCGACGACCTCGTCGTGCTCGAGCGCGGGCGCGTCGTCGAGCGCGGGACGCCGGCGGAGGTGTTCCGCGCGCCGCGCACGTGGGCCGGGGCCCGCGCGCTCGGCGCCGCGGCCGGCGTGCGGGGCCGGCGTCGCGAGGCGGGCGTCGTCGAGACGCCGCTCGGCGCGCTGGCGGTGGTCGCCGACCCCGCGCTCGACGCCGGGCGCGTGGTGCTGCGCCCGGCACAGGTCGCCCCCGCGGCCGACGGGCCCCGCTACGACGTCGTGGACGCGCACCCGGTGGTCGGCGGCCACGCGTTCACCGTGCGCCTCCCCGACGGGGTGCTCGTCGAGGGACGGTCGTCGTCGCCGGTCGCGGTGGGGGCGACGACGGCGGTGCGCGTGGAGGGGTTGTGCGCGTTCGTGCCCGAGGAGGGTCCGTCCCGATGAACCGATCGCGTGCGTTGCGGCTCCTCGCGGGGCTCTCGGTGCTCGCGGCCGCCGCCTGCGGCGGCGACGAGCCGCCGGCGAAGCCGCCGACCCCGTCGCCCCTGCCCGCGGCGACTCCGGTGCCCGCGCCGGGCGGCGCAGCCACGGCGCCCGGCGTGCCGGCGGCCGCGCCCGTGCCCACGCGGCCGATGTTCGAGTCGGCGGCACAGTGCGGCGAGTGCCACAAGGCGATCTGGGCCGAGTGGAAGGCCTCGTTCCACGGGCAGGCGATGACGGACCCGCACTTCCTCAAGCTGTCCGACGGGCTCAAGCAGGAGGAGTGCATCCGCTGCCACGCGCCGGTCCCGCTGCGCGAGATGGACAACTGGGAGACCCCGATCGCGCGCGCCGACCGGCGCGAGGACGCCGTCTCCTGCCTCTCCTGCCACCAGTCCGGCGGCAACGTCGCGGGCACCCGCGGCCTGCCCGGCCCCTGCCGCCCGGTCAAGGACCCCGACCAGAGCGACCCGACGAAGGTCTGCTTCACCTGCCACAACCAGCACAAGACCGGCGAGGAGTGGCTCGCGGGGCCCTACGCGCCCGACGCCCCCGAGCCGCGCCAGGTCGAGCGCAAGACGTGCCTCGACTGCCACATGCCCTACGTCGAACGCCCGCTCGTCGAGGGCGGGGTGCCGCGCCGCTCGCGGCGCCACACGTGGCCGGGCGGCCACGACATGGCCCAGCTGCGGCGCGCGGCCAAGCTCGAGGTCGAGACGACGCCCGTCGAGGGCGGCACGCGCATCCGCACGTGGCTGACCAACGTGGGCGCGGGGCACAACATCCCCTCCGACGCACGCCACCGTTCCTTCGACGTCTACGTGAAGGTGTGGGACGAGGAGGGCCGCGTCGTCCTCGACCCGCTCGACCCCGACCCGACCAAGCAGAGCCGCGCCCAGACCGCGAAGTACCGCCTGCAGTACCGCAACTCGAGCCTGCCCGACACGCAGGTGCCGCCGCTCGCGCGCGTCTCGGGGCTGGGCGGCTGGAAGGGCACGGTGGACGTGCCCGTCGCCCGGGGTCGCGGCGAGGCGTGGCTCGTCTACCGCCTCACGCCCGAGGACGCGCTCGTCGCCGGGTCCCTCGCCGAGGGGCCGTACACGATGAACGTCGCGCGCCGGGTGTCGGTCATCGAGTTCACGTTCGGAGGGCGCTAGTGCGCGCCCGCTCCGCGACGCTCGCCTCGCTCCTGTGCGTGGCGGGGTGCGCTTCCGAGGGCGCGCGTGCGCACGTGGACCTGCCGCGCGGCCGCGCGCCGAGCGAGCAGGACCGCGTGGCCCGCGAGGTCGGGCGGCTGCTCGGCAGCGACGCGCGCGCGTCCAAGGAGGCCGAGGACGCCCTGCACGCGCTCGACGCGCCGGGCCGCGCCGCCCTCGCGGCGCACGCACGCCGCATCCCCGGCGAGCGCGACCCGCGCTGGCTCCACGTGCTCGACGAGCACGGGCTCCTCCCGCCGCTCTCCGACCGCGACCTCGTCGCGCTGCACCTGTGGGAGGCGGCGCGCGGGGGCGCTCCGGCGGTCGCCAAGGCGCAGGCCACGCTCGAGCGCGTCGCGGTGTCCGACCCCGAGGTGCTGGTCGAGGCGATCGCCCGCCCCGGACCCAGCCGTGACCTCGTCGCCCTCGTGCTCGGCCGTTCCCACGTGACGCGCGCCGTGCCCGCGCTCGTCGCGCTCTACCGCGACGGCACGACGGCGGCCGAGCGCCGCGCCGCCGCCGACGCGCTCGGCCGCCTGCTCGGCGCCGACGCCCGACCGCCCGCCGACGCGGACGACGCCGAGCGCGCCGTCGAAGCGCGTCGGCTGCTCGCCATCCTCCCGACGGAGAAGCCCCGTGGTGCTCCCTAGGCTCGATCTCGGAACGCCCCGTCGCGCCGCGCTCGCGGCGGCGCTCGCGATCGCCGTCGTGCTCGGGGCCGTCGCGGGGCCCGCCGTCGCGGACCCGCCGACGGTGGAGGCCGCCGAAGCGGCGCTCGCCCACGGCGACGCCCCCGCGGCCCTCGCCGCGTTCCGCGCGCTGGCCGCCACGCCGGAAGGGGCGGAGGACCCCCGCGTGCTCGCCGGCCTCGGCGCCGCGCTCGTGCGCACCGGCGACCCGCGTGCGGCGCTCGACCCCGTGGGCGGGGCCGTGCGGCGTCGCGGCAACGCCGGCGACCGCGCGCTGTACGCCGAGGCGCTGCTCGCCGTGGCGAAGGAGAACGCCGCGCGGGGCCCGCGGTCGGGCCTCGACGTGATGCCCTACCTCCGCGACGCCGTCACGCAGGGCGAGGCGGCCAAGGACGCGACGGCGGCCGAGGCGGCGCGGCTCGCACGCGCGGTGGGCGAGGCGCGTTGGATGCTCGGCGACGCCAAGGGCGCGCGGGACGCGCTCGCGCACCCGGGGCTCGTGGGGGACGCCGAGGCGCAGGACCTGCTCGCGCGCGCGTGCTTCGGCGTCGGCGACTTCGCGCAGGCGGCGACGGCGTGGGAGCGGGCGGGGAGCCGCCGCGGCGTGGCGGCGGCGCGCGCGGCGGGTCGCGACGAACGGGCGGTCGCCGACTTCGCCGCGCTGGTGCTCGAGAGCCCGACCGACCTCGCGCTCGTCGACGACGCCATCGGCGCCGCCGTGTGGGTCGGCAAGCCCGAGGCGCTCGACACCGCGCTGGCGGCGGCCCCGGGTGCGGCGACGTCGCCGGCCGTGCTGCGCGCCCGGGGCCGTCTCGCCGAGCGCGCGGGCCGCCTCGACGACGCGGTCGCGCGCTACCGCGAGGCCCGCGCCGCCGCCCCCGACGACGTCGAGCTCGTGGCCGACCTCGCGCGCGCCCGGCTGCGCGCCGCGCCCGAGGACGCCGCCGCCGTGGAGGAGGCGACCGCGTGGTTCCTCGAGGTGCTCGCGCGCAACCCCGCGGACTCGTGGGCGCGCCAGGGCCTCGAGTACGTCGCGCGCCGCGACACCGACGCGGCGCCGAAGGCGTGGCCCGACACGCTGCGCCTGACGCGTGCGGTGCGCATCTTCGGCGCGCTCGCGCAGGCCGACCCCGCCGACGCCGTCGCGTGGGCGAACCTCGGCACCGCCCTGCGCAACGCGGGCGACGCGAAGGGCGCCGTCGAGGCGCTCGACCGCGCCGTCGAGGCGAACCCCTACGACGGGAGCCTGCAGAACGACCGCGGCATCGCCCTGCTGGCCCGCGGCGACCGCGCGGCGGCGCGCGCCGCCTTCGACCGGGCCGCGGCGCTCGACCCGACCGCGACGGCCCCGCACCAGAACGCGGCCCGCCTCGCGCGCCTCGACGGCGACGTCGCGGGCGCCCGGGCCCACCTCGCCGCCGCGATCACCGTGTCGCGCTCGGTCGGCGGGCACCCGATGCTCTACCGCGCGATGCTCGACCGCGTCTGGCGGGAGGCCGGTCCCGCGGCCGGCCGCTGACCGAGGGCGAGAGGACCCTCCCGCCGGAGCCGGGGGCCGGGGTAGGATCGGGCGCCCGGGGCCGTGGCTCCGGACACCCGCCCGAGCCGCCGTCTGCCGGAGATCCTCGATGGGTCCGTCGCTCCGCCCCGTCCGCGCCGTCTCGACGCTCGCCGTGCTCGCCACGCTGGCCGGCCTCGCCGCGCCGTCGCCGACGTCCTGCCGGGCCGAGGACGCGCCGCCCGCGGCGCCGCCGGCCCCCGAGGCGCCCAAGCACCGGCCGCTCGACCCCAAGGAGAAGGAGCGGCTGCTCCCCGTCCTGCGCGGGTACTTCGATCTCGACTCCTCCGACTCGTTCAAGTACCGCCTGCAGGCGATCGGCGAGCTGCGCAAGCTCAAGGAGACCGGTCTCGACCTCCTCGCCGACCGCGAGGCTCTCCTCAAGGCGGTCTACGGGGCGCGGCACTTCCAGCCCTACTTCGAGAAGAAGCTGATCGCACGCGAGGACAAGAACTCCGAGATCCTCTACGACGCGTCCGCCAACGTCGTCAACGTCTCGTGGGAGGACCGCCGGCTCTCGATCGCGCTCCCCGCCGGGTACATGGAGCTCGCCAAGGGCAAGAAGCTCTGGGGCGTCGAGCCCTTCCCCGCGATCGTGACGCTGCACGAGCTCGAGGACTTCCAGGACGCCAAGGGCACGCGCAAGTTCCCGGGCGCCGAGGTGATCAAGCGCCGCTGGGACCGCAAGACGAACAAGCTGCTCGACTCGTGGTTCGTGTACGCGCCGGTGGCGACCCGCGCCCAGTTCGTCGTGGACGGCAAGGTGCAGCCCGCCCGCGTCCCGCTCGCCGAGTTCTGGCGCCGCTACCACGTGGACTTCGACCGCCTCGTGCTCGACGGCGGCGCGGACGCGCTCGCGTTCGCCGTCTCGCAGCCGTCGTTCTACGCGGGGCTCATCCTGCGCACGCGCGAGGCCACGCTGCCGAGCAAGGAGCTCGTGCGCAACCTCTCGTCGCTCCCGATCTACGTGATGGCGTCCAACGAGTGCCCGATCGCCGACCTGCTGCGGTCGGGCAACCTCTCGCCCGACAAGATCACCTACGGCGGGCCCGAGGGGCTCGCCGAGTGGCTCGCCAAGCTCCCGCGCCGCACGCCGCCCAAGTCATTCGAGTGGACGTACCGCGACGACTCGCACGGCTTCGCGCACTACGTCAACGTGGAGCAGGTGGACCCCGGCACCGACCTCGCCACCCTCAAGGTCGAGGCGGTGGACACGAAGGACGACCCCAACACCCTGCGGATCGCCTCGAAGGGCGTGCGCGGGATCACGGTCTTCCTCTCCGACGCGATCCTCGACCTCGACCGCCCGGTGCGCCTCGTCGTCAACGGGCAGCCGGTCAAGGAAGTCCGCATCCCGACGCAGCGCCAGCCCGAGGGCCGCCCGGTCGCGATGCCGGCGAAGTTCGAGCGGACGCTCGACGACACCTTCGATAACCAGTTCCAGATCTCGACGCGCGCGTCGCAGTACTACGGCTGGATCTGGCCCGTCGTCCTGCCCAAGATCGCGGTGCGCGGGGACGCGTCGTCGGAGCCCGACCTCAAGGACGTGGACCCGCAGGTCCAGGCCGAGGCCGACAAGTACTTCGCCAAGGCGCAGGAGAAGGAGACGGGCGGCGACCTCGCCAAGGCGCTCGAGCTCTACCGCAAGGCGGTCGCGGCCGGCCTCTCCAGCGTGAAGGCGAAGGCCGAGGCGAAGGTCAAGGAGCTCGAGGGCAAGGTCGGCGAGACGCCCGGCGGCGACAAGTAGGCGGCGCGACCCGTGGGGGCCTCCTGCGTGCCCGGCTCGCGCGGGGCCCTCGCCGCCGACGGCGTGGTCGCCGGCCTCCTCGGTGCGGCGGGCCTCGTCGTCGAGATCGCGCTGGTCCGCGCGGCCGCGCCCCGCTTCGGCCAAGGCACGCACGTCTGGGCCAACGCGGTCGGCGTCGTGCTCTTCGCGCTCGCGCTCGGCGGCGCGGTGGGGGGGCGGTGGGCGCGGCGCGACCCGCGGGGCGTCGCCGTCGTGCCCGCGCTGCTGCTCGCGGCCGCGTGGCTCGCGGTCGCCGCGCGCAAGGTGCCCGAGCTCGCGGCGGCGCTCGTGCCCCCCGACGTCTCGGTGGACCGACCGCTGCCGCTCTCGTTCTGGGGCAGCCTCGCGCTGACGGCGATCGTGTCCGGCCCCCCGCTCGTCGTGCTGGGCGCGGTGCCTCCGGTGCTGGTGCGCCGCGCGGCGGCCGAGCCGGGTCGCGCCACCGCGGTCGTGGCCGCGTCGGGGACGCTGGGGGGGCTGCTCGGTTGCGCGTTCACGGGCTCGCTGCTCGTGCCGGCATTCGGCGCGCTGGGAGCGCTCACGGTGGCCGTGGGCGCCGTCGCGCTCGCGGCGGTGGTCGCGAGCGCGACGGCGACCTCGACGCTCCGACCCGAGCGCGTCGAGACGTCCGTCTCGACGGACGCGCGCGCCGACGCGGGCCCGTCGCCGCTCGCGCGGGCGGCGGGCCTCGCGGTCGCGGCGCTGGTCGGGGTCGCGGTGACGACCGCCGAGTTCACCGCGTTCCGCGCGCTCGCACCGGTCTGCGGCGGGACGCACCGCGACGTGACCGCCGCGATCGCCGCGGTCCTGCTCGCGCTGGCCGCGGGGAACGCCGTGGGGGGGCGCATGCGCTCCCCCGCCGCCGACCGCAGGACGGTCACCGCGGCGCTCTTCGTGGCGGCGGTCGTCCTCGCGTTCGCGCCGCGCGTGACGCGCGAGGTCGCCCGCGGGGCCGGCGCGTTCGTCGGCGCGCTCGCCGGGTTCGGCGTCGCCGTCGGCGCGCTCGGCGTCGCGTCGCCGGTGCTCGTGCGCGCCCGCGCACGCGCCACCGACGCGGGCCGCGCCGCGGGCGTGGTGTTCGCCGTCGGGACGGTCGCGAGCCTCGTCGGCTGCTACGCGACCCCGCTGTGGTGGCTGCCCGACCTCGGCGTCTCGGGCACGGCGACGCTCGCCGCAGGGGCCGCCCTCGCCGCCGCCGGCGCGTGGGTCGCGCTCCGCGGGGAACGCGGCGACGACGCCGCGGCGGGCCTCGCGCCGGGCACACCGATCAGCCGCGCCGACGCCCGCGCGCCCGACGCGGGCCCCGGCCGCCGACGCTCGCGTGCGCAGCGGCTCGGGACCGCGTCGTTCGCCGTCGCCGTGGTGGTGACGAGCGTGTGCACCCCCGCCCGCCCGCTGCGCGTGGACCCCGGCCAGCTCGTCGAGGTCGAGACGGCCTACCAGACCGTGCGCGTGATCGAGCTCGACGAGCGCGTCCCCGTGCCGGGCAAGGTCCCGCTGCTCGGGACCGAGCGCGACGTGCGCACGCGCTTCCTGCGCTTCGACGAGGACGCGACCTCCTACCAGAGCGTGCGCCTCCTCGACGCCGACCCGTCGATCCTCACGGCGGGCCGCTACTACGAGCACCTGGCGCTCGGCGCGTGGTTCTCCGACGCGCCTTGGGCGCGCGGGAGCGGCGCGCCTCGCGTGCTCATCGTGGGCTACGCGGGCGGCACGCTGCACCGCGTGCTCGCCGCGGTCGCGCCCGCCGACGGGCCGGCGCCCGACGTCACCGGCGTCGAGCTCGACCCCGCGGTGGTGCGGCTCTCGCGCGAGCACCTCGGCGAGCTCCCGTCCCCGCTGCGGCTCTTCGAGGGCGAGGACGGGCGCACCGTGGTGGACCGCCTGCCCGCCGACGCCCGCTTCGACCTCATCCTCGTGGACGCGTACCAGCGGACGCAGTACGTGCCGTTCCAGCTCTCCAGCCGCGAGTTCTTCTCGGCCTGCGCGCGTCACCTCGCGCCCGGCGGCGCGATCGGGCTCAACGTGAACACGCCGTCCGGGCTCGGGGGCGGGCTGGCGGCCGCGCTCGCCGCGACGATGGCCGACGCCGTGGGGCCGCGCGGCGGCGTGTGGTGCGTGCCCAACGCGCAGTACAGCACCAACGCCGCGATCTGGGCCCGGCGCGAGGCGGCGCCGCCGCGCGTCGCGGGCACGGTGCCCGAGCGGCTCGCCACCGCGACCTTCACGCTCGAGCGCTTCCTCGTGCGCGCCCCGGCGGGCGGGACGGTGCTCACCGACGACCGCGCCCCGGTCGAGCGGCTCTCCGACGCGGCGCTGCTGCCGCTCGAGGAGGCCCGATGAGCGTTCCGGCACCGAGGCGCTCCGCCCGGGCGCGCGTCGTCGTGGCCACGGCGCTCGTGGCCGCGCTGGGCGCGATCGTCGCGGCGCCCGCGACGGCGGGGCCGGTCTCCGAGGCCGCGCGGCGTCGGGCCGAGGACGCGTTCGTCGCCGGTCGGCCGGAGGACCTCGACGCGATCCTCGGCACCGGCACGACGCCCGCGGACCTCGAGCCCATCGTGGTCCGCGACGCGGTGTGGCGCCCGCTGCCCGCCGGGTCGCTGCCGGAGGCGCCCGAGGACGACGGCTCGTTGTCCGCCCGACGCATCCGCTGGTGCCTCGAGGCGCACGCGGCGGGACGCACGATCTCGTCGGACTACCCCCGCGCGCGTCCCGGCGAGACCGACCCGTACCCGCGGCTGACGGCCTTGGTGCTCGACCGCGCGCGGCGCGAGGAGCGCGGGCCGACGGGGCTCCCCGACGCGTCGCCGATCGCCGCCGTGGACGACGAGACGCTGCGCTGGTTCGTCCAGTGGTTCTACCGGCCGGCGTTCGACCCGACGCACCGCGCGCCCGACGAGGCCGAGCGGGCCGACCGCGCCCGTACCGCGGAGGTCGCGGCCCGCAACCGCACGCTCGCGCTCGCCTCGGTGGGGGGGCTGTGCCTCCTCTGCGTCGCGGCCGGATGGGGGCTCTCGCGTCGGCGCAAGACACCCCCGGCGCCGACCGATCCCTAGGGAAGCGGCCGGGCTCCGTCCCGGTCGTGCTCCCCCGCCGGTGCCGTCCGACGAGGCGAGGATCCTCCGGACCCCGAGGTGGCTCGTGCGAACGGTGTCGTGCTGCGCCGCGCTCGCCGTGCTCGTGCTGGCGGGCTGCTCCTCGTCGCCGGAGCCGGCCTCGAGCTACCGCTACTCGACGGCGCCTCGTTCGGTGGCTCGGTCCTCGGCGCCGCTGCCGCCGCCGCAGCGACGAGTGCTCGCCTCGCCGCCGCCGATCATCCTGCCGCCGCGTCCCTCGACCTGAGGCCGCAAGTCCTGCACGGTGCCGGGCGCACCGTCCCAGCCTCCGTCGACGAACGTGTTTCCGGTGGACTACCGCGCGACGTCGCGGGTCCGCTGACGAGCGCGGCGGTCCGGGATCCTTCCCGAGCCCGGCGTAGCCTCCGTGGCGTTCGACCGGGCGCCGGAGTCTCCACCGCCGGAGCCGGCGAGCCCTTGGCGAGGCGCCCGGAGACCGCACCCGTCCGCGCCGCGGTGAGCCGTATCGCACGCCGCGGGGACTCACCGACGGTCCCGCCCGGCGCGGTCGTCGTGGCCTCGGCGTCGCGTCCGTAGTCCGAGGCCATCCGCAGCCCGCATTCTCAGACACGACGGGCCGTCCGCGGCCCGTAGAACAACATAAGATCAATTATCGGACGTAATGGACCGGCGAAGCCTGGAGCGATCCACGGTCAAATGGCGAGGTCTACGACGGCAGTCCGGCGTCACGCAAGCCGCTTCCAGCGCTGACGGGCGCACGGATGCGCGCCGCGACGCCCGCCGGATCTCGCCGTTCGATGGGCGTCCCGGCGGCGATTCGCACGCGCGCGAACCATGTCGTCTGTGCGATCATCGCGGCGGGCGGGCTCACGATCGGGACGTACGCGGGAGGTCGGCATGCGGGCGTCCGCATCGGACCGGGAGCGGCGCGCCGTCGGCGCTTGCACGCTCGGAGTTGCGCTGGGCGCCGTCCTCGCCGCCTGCGGCGGGGGTGGCGCAGGCGGCGGCGACGCACCGCCTCCGTCCGTGGTCGCCGTCCGATTCGTCGGCCCCCACGGCGACCCGACCGACGCGATCAACCCGCGTTTCGTGCCGCGCAACGCGTGGCTCGAGCTCGAGTTCAACACGGCGCTCGCCGCCGCGACGGTCGCCGACCCGGCCGTCCAGGTGCGATTCGGCCCGTACTTCGACGCGACAACCCGCGGGACCTTCCACGTCGACGGGCGTCGCGTGCTGTTCGACCCGACGATGCTCGGACCGAACCCGCGCCCGCTCGGATGGGACCCGTCCCTCGAGCACGAGATCCGGGTCCCGTCGGGCGTTCCGACCGGCGTGATGGTGCGCAACACGGACGGCGACCCGCCGGTGACGACGTTCTCGATGAAGTTCACGACCACCGACACGTGGCTCCCCGACGACAAGGCACCGCGGCTCGTGGCGACGCACGTACTGCCGGCCGCCCTCCCGACGGGCGAGATCGACAGCGGGGCCCGCTTCGTCCTGACGTTCGACGAGCCCATGAACCCCATGGCGCTGGCCGGTCTCGTCTCGCCGCACGCGCCCGACACAGCCGACGGCGTCGAACTGCGGTATCTCGACGTCCCGACGGACGGATCGCTCGCCGAGCAGGTCGTGCCGGTGTCGCTGGCGATCGACCCGACCTGCACGATCGTCACCGTCACGCCCCGATGGGCGTTGGGCGACACACCGCGGCGCCTGCGCCTCTCGACGCTGCAGGGCCTGCGCGACCTCGCCGGCAACCGGGTGGATCCGCAGCCGGTGGGGACGTGGACGACGCTGGGCAACGGCGCGAGAGCCCCCACCGCGTTCCTCGGCGAATCGTTCACGAGCTCGGACGACCGGGATGCCGCGGCGACCTCGGCCACGTGGTACCTCGGCGAGGTGGCCTCGCCGACGGTCACGACGCGCACCGTGTACGTACGTGGCGCGTCCTCGGCCAACGCCGACGTCGTGACGCAGCTCCCCGGCGCGTACTTCGTGTCGCCGGCGCCGCTGATCGGGCTCGACCTCGCCGGGCTCGTTCCGCCCGCCTCCGCAGGTCGCCGCGTGCAGCTGCTCTTCCCGGGCGCCGAGATCGGCGCGCGCGGCACGGTCGTCGGCGTCGGGTGGGGACCGGACCGCAACGCGACGTTCGCGGCCACCTATCCCGAGCTCGTCATCGAGCTCGCGTACGGCGCGGCCCCCACCTTGGCCTCGTCGTCGGTCGTGGCCAACGTCCGCGGCTCGCCCGTCGAGGTCTACCGTGGCAGCTACGCCGTGGCCCAGGCCGCCAACGTCGGGGACTCCGCCCCGGCGATCGTGCCCGAGACCGGGACGCCCGCCGGGTGGGCGCCGCTCTACGCGTACCGTGGGTTCGTGCCCTACCCGACGATCGCGCCGACGTTCGAGTGGGACCCGCGCCCCGAGGGGCCCGGCGGCCCGACGCCGTCGCTCGTCCTCGACGTCCGCGCGCGTGCCGGCAACACGTGGCAGGACGTCCGCTCCTACTACGAGGGGCCGCTCGCCGTGGCGTTGGCACTCCCGCAGAACCCCCGTCGCATGCTCACGACGTTTACGGGGTTCCTCGCCGACCCGGCGAACACGCTGGCGGTCTCGAACCCCGACCCCGTGGTGCAGGACACCTCGTTCACGATCGCGTCCAACGTGACGGTGGCGACGTCGCGCTTCTACACGCCCGCCGCGACCGACCCCGCCGGGAACGTGTACCCGGCGCCTCGCTCCACGGCGACGACGCTCGGCACGTCGTCGAACTACGACGCGCTCGAGCTCCTGTCGGCGGACGTGCCGACCGGCACGTCCGTCGCGGTCGAGTACCAGGCCGCGAGCGCGCTCGTCGCCGACGGGACCCGCACGACGGCCGACCCCGCCGCGCCCTCGACCCCGTGGACGACGCGGGTGGACGACTGCGACGGGTACCCGTACGTGCGGTGGCGGCTGACGCTGCGCGCGGATCCGCTCACCGGCGTGCGGCCGCACGTCGACGCGGTGGTGCTGCCGGTCCGATTGCGCCCGTGAGGCGGCCCGCCCACGGACGGTGCTCCCCGCGGAGAGCCCCGTGACGGAGAGCGGGCTCGTCGGGCTCCGCGCCCCGGCGCGAGCGCCGGGGCGTCGGGTCACTCGGCGGTGAGCGTCGCGACGATCGCCGCGACGATGCGCTCGGCGTCGGGCAGGAAGGCCTTCTCGCGCGCGTAGAGCGGGTACGGGATGTCCCAGCCGGTCACGCGGGCGACGGGCGCGCGGAGCGACCAGAAGCACTCCTCGTTGAGGCGCGCCGAGATCTCCGCACCCAGCCCGCCCGACTTGACGGCCTCGTGCACGACGACGCAGCGCCCGGTCTTCTCGACCGAGGCCCGGACGAGGTCGGCGTCGTAGGGCGCCAGCGTCAGGAGGTCGATCACCTCGATCGAGGCGGAGAGCTTGGCTTCGGCCTCCTCGACGGCCCCCACCGACGTGCGCAGCATCGCGCCGTAGGTCACGAGCGTGAGGTCCTTGCCCGGCTTGACCACGCGGGCCTTGCCGAGCTCGAGCACCTCGTCGGGCAGCACCGGCTCGCGGAACGCGCGGTAGACGCCCTTGGGCTCGAGGAAGAGCACCGGGTCGCCCTCGCGGATCGACGCGCGCAGCAGCCCGTAGGCGGTGCGCGGCCCCGAGGGCATGACCACCTTGATGCCCGGCGTGTGGACGTAGAGCATCTCCTCCGACTCGGAGTGGTGCTCGAGCGCCTTGATGCCGCCGCCCGAGGGCGAGCGCACGACGAAGTGCAGGCCGCGCTGCCCGCGCGTGCGCGAGCGCATCCGGCCGGCGTGGCTCTGCATCTGCGCGAACGCCTGGTGCAGGAAGCCCGAGAACTGGATCTCGCACACCGGGCGCATGCCGCCGAGCGAGAGCCCGAGGCCCGCGCCGACGATGGCGTCCTCGGCGAGCGGCGTGTCCACCACGCGCGCCTTGCCGAAGCGCTCCTGGAGGCCCTTGGTGACGCGGAAGACGCCGCCGTCCACGCCGACGTCCTCGCCGAGCACCACGACGCGCTCGTCGGCCGCCATCTCGTGCGCGAGCGCGAGGTTGATCGCGTCCACCATGGTCAGCGGCTCGGTCACCGTCGCGACCGCGGGGTTGGCAGTACCGTGGCTCACCGGGCGCCTCCCTTCTTCGACGGGGCGTCGTCCGCCTCCTCGAGCTCCCCCACCGCGGCCGCGCCGCCGGGCTTGGTCTTGGCCTTGCCCGCGCCGATGATCACGCGGCGGCCGCCGATCCACGCGCGCGCCTGCTCGCGCTGGCGCAGCAGGTCGGGCGGCGTCGTCTTGAAGACGTGGTCGAAGATCTCGAGCGGGTCCACGTCGCCGTCGCGGTAGGCCACGGCGGCGTCGAAGGCCTCGTTGACCTCGCGGTCGGCGGCGGCCACGAGCGCCTCCTCCTTCGCCGCGTCCCACAGCCCCTCGGCCTCGAGGAACCGGCGGACGCGGACGACGGGGTCCTTGCCCTCCCAGGCCTTCTCCTCGGCCTCGGTGCGGTAGACGCGCGGGTCGTCGGCGGTCGTGTGCACGCTCTTGCGCCACGTGACCGCCTCGATGAACGTCGCGCCCTCCCCCTTGCGCGCGCGCTCGGCGGCCTCGGACACCGCACGGTAGACGGCGAACAGGTCGTTGCCGTCCACCTGCACGCCGGCGATCCCGTACGCGACCGCCTTCTGCGCGATCGTGGCCGACGCCGTCTGGATGCGGCGCGGCGTCGAGATCGCCCACTGGTTGTTCTGGCAGAAGAAGATCGCGGGCAGCGTCATCGCGCCCGCGAAGTTCATCCCCTCGTGGACGGCGCCCTCCGAGGTGGCGCCGTCGCCGAAGAAGGCGATCGCGACCGCGCCGTCGCCCTTGAGCTTGCTCGCCCACGCGAGCCCCGCGGCGTGGCACGCCTGGCTCCCCACCGGGATCGAGATCGGCAGCACGCGGTCCCTGTCGGGATCGCCGACCTCGCTGCCCTCCTCGAAGCCCATGGCGTACAGGAAGACGTTCTTCATCGGCGCGCCGCGCCACAGGGCGGCGGGCAGCTCGCGGAACGACGGCACGAGCCAGTCGCGCTCCTCGAGCGCGGCCATGGCCCCCACCTGGCACGCCTCCTGCCCCATCGCCGGGGCGAAGGTGCCCATCTGGCCCTGCCGCTGCCGGCGGAGCATGCTCTCCTCGAGCCGGCGCGAGCGGACCATCGTGGCGTACATGCGGAGGAGCTTCTCCGGCGGGATCGCCGGGAGGAGCTTGCGGTCCACCTTGCCGTGCTCGTCGAGCACGGAGAGGTGGTGGATCGGATCGATCGGGATGGACGTCCGAGGCATAGCCCATGAGGGTAGCCCGTCCCGCGGGCCCCCGGTAGCGCCGTTCCGACCGGTCCGGCCGCGCGGACGCGGGCTTGGTCCGGCGACCGCCCGCCCATTCCCGGAGGACGAAGCCCGCCGCGCGTCCGACGCGCGTCAGGCCCCCGCGGGCGCTCGTGGGGTCCGCGGGAGAGGCGCGCGCGGGACCGTGGCCGCCCGGGGGGCGGCGGCGACGAAGCGGCCCGGGCCTCGTGGACCGGGACGGCGGGCACGAGCGTGCCGCGTCCGGCGAGCCCGATCAGGCCCGGTCCGTCCCCGCCTCGCCCTTGGGCCGCCGTTCAGGCGCGCTCGGCCGCGGCCGTGTGCGACGCGGCCGCGCGCGAGGCCTTCGCCCGACGCGCCGCCTCGACGTAGGAGATCACCTTGTAGACGAGGCGCGCGGCGACGAACTCGGAGAGGACGCGGTCCTTCTCCGGCATCACCTCGACGACGTCGAACGCCACGATCTCGAAGCGCTGCGCCGCCGCCTGGATCATCTCGACGAGGTCCACCCACGAGAGCCCGCCGGGCTCGGGCGTGCCGGTGCCCGGGAGCACGCTCGGGTCGAGCCCGTCCACGTCGATCGAGAGGTAGACCGGCCGCCCGGCAGGCCCGAGCGCCTCCATCACCTTCGCGATCCACGCCGCGCGCGACGGCTCGCGCCGCAGGTGGTGCGCCCAGAACGTGCGGATGCGCGGCTCCTGCGCGAGGTACTCGGCCTCGCCCGGCGACGCGGAGCGGATGCCGACCTGCACCACGGGCGCGTGCTCGACGATCTTGCGGAAGATGCAGCCGTGACCGAACTCGGTCCCGCCGAACCCGGCGCGGACGTCGGCGTGCGCGTCCACGTGGAGGATCGCCATGCCGTCGTGCGCGGCGGCCGCCGCGCGCACGGGCCCGAGGGAGAGGCTGTGCTCGCCCCCGAGCACGCCGACGACCCGGCGCCCGCCGTCGGAGAGCTCGCGGCAGCGCGGCTCGAGGAGCGTGGCGAGCACGTCGGGCGGGGCGCTCGTCGTGACCGGCTCGGCGGTGTGGATGCCGGCCTTCCACGCCTCGATCCCGGTCTCCTCGTCCCACAGCTCGAGCTGCGTGGACGCTTCGAGGATCGCCTGCGGCGCGCGCGCGGCGCCCTTCTTGTAGGTCACCGTGCGGTCGTAGGGCACGGGGAGGAGGACGTAGCGCGACCGTTCGAGCGCCGCGTCGTCGTCGGAGAGATTGAGGAAGGAGGGACGCGGCACGGGTCGGCTAGTGCTCCGCAGGGACGTCTGGCGGCACGGTGAGGGGTTTGGTGAGCGTCTTCTTGACGTGCGCGGCCTCGAGGAAGCGCCCGAGCGCGGCCTCCTGGGCGGCCGTGACGTCCTCGCCGGCGAGCAGCGGGATCTGCGCGGCGGCGAGCGCCTCGTGGCCGCCGCCCGAGCCCCTGGGCCCGGCGACGGCGCGGGCCACGACGCCGGCGTCGATGCCCTCCTGCTCGAGCGCGCGGATCGAGGCGTAGAGCACGCGGGCGTGGACGCCGGTCACGAAGGACCACGTCATGCCCTCGAGGCGGAAGAGGAGGTCGGCGACCTCGGCGACGAGGTCGGAGTGCTCGATCTCGCCGAGGTGCGTCGTCACGGCGTGGCCGTGCACCGAGGCGTGGCGGAGCCCGCGCTCCATCACGCGGAAGTACGACTGCGGCACGCGCGCGCGCTGGATGCGGCCGATCAGGCGCAGGTCGGCGAGCGGGTAGAGGCGCGCGAACACCTCCTCGTCCACCGGCGAGACGTTGCGCGCGAGGTCCTGCGTGTCGGTCTGGATGCCGTAGACGAGCGCCGTCGCGACGCGGTCGGGGATCGCGAGCCCGTTGGCGAGGAACATCTCGCCGACGAGGCTCGACGTGGCGCCGTACCCCTCGTCGACGAGCGGCAGCCGCACCCCCGCGAGGCGGTCGCCGACCACCGGATGGTGGTCCACGACGACGTCGGGGACCATGCCCTCCGGCAGGCGGCACGTGCCCGCGCCGGGCTGCGTGTCCACGACGACGACGAGGTCGTGGTGGCGGAAGTTCACCTTGAACGCCGGCACGATCTGGATCTTCAGGTACCGCATCATCGCGCGGTTCTCGGCCCGCCCGACCGTGCCGGTGAACGCGACGACGGGCTCCGACCGCAGCACGCGCTTGAGCAAGTGCTTGAGCGCGAACCCGCTCGCCAGCGCGTCGGGGTCGGGGTTGTGCTGGAGCAGGATCAGCGGGCGGCGGCGGCCGCGCGCCAGTTCGATGAGGGCCCGGAACCGGCGCTCGGCGTTCGACGCCGTGGCGACCGCGCCGTCGGGGCGGGGCGTGACTTCGAGGGACATGCGGGGGCGCCTCGGCACCCCGGCCTCAGAGCCTACTTGCTCCCCCAGGCCTGGAGCGCCCGGACCACCAGTCGGACGCCGAACCCGGAGGCCCCCCGGCTCGAGACGCCCTTCGTCCCGTCGCCCCACGCGGTGCCCGCGATGTCGAGGTGCGCCCACGGGGTGCCGCCGACGAACCGCTCGAGGAAGCAGGCCGCGGTCAGCGCGCCGGCGTCGCGGCCGCCCGAGTTCTTCAGGTCGGCGTAGACGCTCTTGATCTGCTCGCGGTAGCGGTCCTTGAGCGGCATCCGCCACACCGGGTCGCCCGACGTCTCCGCGGCGGCCTCGAGGCGCGCGGCGAGGCGGTCGTCGTTGCTCATGAGGCCCGCGGCCGCGCTGCCCAGCGCGACCACGCAGGCGCCCGTCAGCGTCGCCATGTCGATCACGGCCTCGGGCTTGGGACGGAGCTTGCTCGTCGCGTACGCCAGCGCGTCGGACAGGATCAGGCGGCCCTCGGCGTCGGTGTTGACGATCTCGATCGTCGTGCCGTTGGACGCCTTGAGGATGTCGCCCGGCTTGTAGGCGAGCCCGTCGGGGAGGTTCTCCGACGCCGGCACGAGGCCGACCACGCGCACCGGCAGCGCGAGGCGCGCGACGGCCTGCATGACGCCGAGGACGGCGCCGCCGCCGCACATGTCGAACTTCATGTCCTCCATCTTGTCGGCCGGCTTGATGGAGATGCCGCCGCTGTCGAACGTGAGGCCCTTGCCGACCACCGCCACGGTGGGCGTGCGGCGCGAGGCGCCCTTGGGCTCCCACGTCATCACGATGAGCTTGGGCGGCTGCGCCGAGCCCTGCGCGACGCCGAGCAGCGCGCCCATGCCCAGCGCCTGCATGTCGGCGCGCTCGAGCACGCGGACGTCGAGGCCGTGCGCGCGGCCGATCGCCGTCGCCTGCTCGGCGAGGTACGTCGGCGTGCACACGTTGCCCGGCTCGTTGCCGAGGTCGCGCACGAGCACCACCGAGTCGGCGAGGATCGTCCCCTCCTCGACGCCCCGGCGCGCGGCCGCGAGCTTGCTCGCGGGCGCGAGGACGACGGCCTCGGCGACCGCCTTCTTGCTCTTGTCGGACTTGTAGCCCTCGAACACGTACAGCCCGAGCCGCACGCCCTCGACGACCGTCTCCGCCGCGGTGTGCGCCGCGGGTGCGTCGGGCAGGAGGACCGCGAGGCGGTCCGCGCCCGCGTCGCGCGCAGCCTTGGCGCCGTCGGCCGCGCCGTTGCGCGGCACGTCGAGCCCGGCGCCGCGGTCGCCCGTGCCGACGAGCACGAGCGTCTCGATGCGCGCGCCCGTGCGCTCGTGCAGCACCGCGACCTGGCCCGCCGCGCCCGTGAAGGTCTCGCGCGCCCACAGCGTGTGGAACGCGCCCACGAAGCCCGTGCCCGCCTCGCGGACCTGCGCCGACGGGTCCTTGCCCTTCGAGACGAAGACGAGGGCGGCCTTCGCGGCGACCTTGGAGAGCGGGGTGGCCTCGGCACGGATCTGCATCGGGTCGGCTCCTTGGACGAGCCGAACACTCTAGTCCCCGGGGGGCCACGGCCCACGCTTGCGCGTGCCGAGACCGTCCGACCGGGGGGATGCGGCCCCCACCGGGGGGGGCGGACCGCGGACCGCGCGGGCCCCGCGTCCTCGCCGACGTCAGGCGGTCGGCGGGCGCTTGGCCCAGCCGAGCCCGCGCAGGATGCCCAGCACCTCGCTCCAGGTCGGGAACGGGCGTCCGGTCTGCTCCTTGAACCGCGCGATCGCGTGGATGAACTCCAGCGTCTCGGCGTCGAGGTCGTAGCCGCCGGCCACCTTGCCGGGGTCGGCCCGGCGGTCGGTCGCCCGACGGTCGCCCCCGACGCGGCGGTCGACCGCGACCGGCACCGACACCTTTCGACGGTCCTCCCCACGACGGCGGTCGGGGCGGGTGCGGCGGTCCAGCGGGGCGGGCGCCGCGGGCTCGGCGGGCAGGCGATCGGTCATCGGGTCACGCGGATCTCGACCGGGACGGTGGCGCCGTCGGCGACCTCGAACGTCTGTTCGAACCGCCGCCCGTCGACCGTCTCGACCTTGAGCATGACCGGCCCGGGCGTCACCGGCAAGAGTCCCGCGTCGAGGGTCTTCTTGCGGACGTACTCGCTCCCGCCCTCCGCGAGCCAGAGCGTGGCGTCCACGACGAGCGCGCGGCCGTGCTCGTCGGAGAGGCCCTTCACCTGCAGGTAGGCCTGCTTGCGCAGCACGACCGTCGGGAGCGTCGTCGTCGAGCCTGCCGCGACGTCGAACGGCTCCGTGCGCGCGGGGACGTGGCCCGGCGACCGCAGCTCGGCGACGTAGCGGCCCGGGAGCACGCCGTCGGAGCGGATGCTGCCCTCGCGCGAGACGAGCGTGGCGAGCCGGACCGCGGCGGCCCCCTCGCCCTCGCCGACCCTCATCAGCTCGGCGACGACGGGGTCGATCACGCGGCCCTGGTGGTCGCGCACCGAGAGGCGCAGGCTGCCGGCCGGGGTCATCCGGACCGCGCCCCGCCCCGCCTGCCCCGGGAGCACCTCGATCTGCGCGACGTTGCTGATCGTCGTGCCCGCGACGAGGAACACGTCGTAGCGCCCCGGCTTGACGCGCTCGACGACCGCCTTGCCGCCTTTGACCACCACGGGCTCGTCACGACGGTCGTGGGCCGCACCGGCGCCCCCCTCGATCGTCGCGCGCGCCGACCACTGCGGAGCGTCGGACGGGCCGCCGTCCACGTCGAGCTCGATCCAGCCGCCGCCGGTCGCGATCTTGTAGACGTCGTCGGACCCCTCCTTGACGCCGTGGAAGTACTCGACGTCGAAGGTCGGGTGGGTCATGCGCAGCACGTAGGGCCCGTACGACAGGCCGGCCACGCGGAAGTGCCCGGCGGCGTCCGTCCAGGCGATGCGCGACTCGCGGCGGTACCACCAGTGCTGCGCGTACTGCGCGACGTGGTCGAGCGCGATCAGCACGTTCGCGATCGGCTTGCCGTCCTGGTCGAGCACCGTGCCGCGCACCTCGCGGCCTTTCTCCAGGTAGTACGTCTTCTCGAGCGTCTCGCCGGGCGCGATCACGGGGCGCCGGATGCGGCTCACCGCCTTGCCGCCGGGACCGCGGTTCGCGTCCTGCTCGAGGAACACCTCGGCGTCCTGGTCGGTCCACATGTACTCGGGGTGCGAGATCACGACCTCGACCTGCACCTCGTTCATCACGGGCCCGAAGGTGAAGCGCCCCTCGGCGTTGGTCGCCACATGGAACGCGATGTCGCCCGGCGGCGGCACGGCGCCCCAGACCAGCGGGCCGAGCTCCTTGGCGACGTAGTCCGAGAGCACGGGGAACGCGTTGCGGGCGTTGATCGGCTCGGGGCCCGCGCGGTCCTGGTTCGTCCGCGTCTGGAACGCGATCGACACGTCGCAGCGCGGGACCGGCTCCTTCGTGACGGCGTCCACCACCTGCCCCTTGAGCCACCCGGCGAGCGCGAGGCGGATCACGTGGTCGGGCCCGGGGCGGAGCGGCTCCTTGGGCGTGTGGGCGAGCAGCCCCGGCGAGTACGACGACTGCCAGCCGACCAGCGCCACGACCCGCGCGCCCCCCGCGGCCAGCGAGAAGCGTCCGGACGCGTCGGTGCGCGTGCGGGCCACGGTCTTGTAGACCCCGAAGGCGGGGATCTCGGTCACCACCGCCGACCCGTCGGAGTCCACCGCGCCCACCGAGACTTTCGCGTCGGTGTCCACGCCGACGAGGAGCACGTCGGCCTGCGCCACGAGCTTCCCGTCGGTGTCCACGACGGTGCCGGCGTACGTGCCGCCGACCTCCGTGGCCCCCCACTGGGTCTCGAGCGGGACCGCGGCCGAGGTCGGGACGGGCGCCGGCATCGTGGCGTCCACGACGAGCGGCGGCGTCGGGGTCGGGCGGAGCAGCAGGGCGGCGACGCCGACCGCGACCGCGAGGGCGGCGCCGGCGAGGACGAGCGTTCGGGACGACGGCACGAAGGGACCCTTCCGCGAAGCGATTCCGGTCAGCCTGACCGCATGCTACCCGGTGCGCGCAGCCCCGTCGGCGCGGGCGTCAGACGAGGCCGAGCGCCTTGAGGTCGGCCCGGCCGCCGTTCTCGACGCGGTACGAGTCTTCGTCCTCGTGGTGCGTGCTGAACTCGATGATCTCGCTGTCGGCGAGCCCGGTGAAGCGGTGGACGGTCCCGGGCGCGACGTGGCGGTGGTCGCCGGGCTCGAGGATCAGCTCCTCGCCCCCGATCTCGAGGAAGACCCGCCCCTTGATGACGTAGAAGACCTCGTCCTTGACCCGGTGGTAGTGCAGCGAGCAGCGGTGGCCCTCCTTGAGGACCAGCTTCTTGCCGCAGTAGTCCTTGTTGACGATCCAGTGCTCCTCGCCCCAGGACTTCGGGACGACGTGGGTCGGGGTGGACGGCATCGCCCCGAGGATACCCGGGGGGCACGGGGCCGCCGCCCGCCGAGCCGACCGGCGGGGCCGCCACGACCCACCGCTCGGGCGGGGCCGCGGCCCCCGTCCCCTGCGCTGCGCTCAGCCCACCGGCCACCGCCGCTGGCTCCATCTCCGTCTCTCCCTCTCCACCCTCTCCACCCTCTCCACCCTCTCCGCCCTCTCCGCCCTCTCCCACTCCGCCTCCGCCCTCCCCTCCGCTTCCGCCCTTACGTCTGGTCCGCCTCTGCCTCCGCCATTTGCTCCTCCGTTCCCTCCGCCTCCCCGTCCGCCTCCGCCCTTCGGAGCCGGGCCTGCGCCCGGCTCCTAGTCGAACCCCGCGGTCCGGATGAGGCGCTCGAGGACGCCGGGGAAGTCGATCCCGGCCGCGGCTGCGGCCTTCGGGATCAGGCTGCGCGAGGTCATGCCCGGCATCGTGTTCACCTCGAGCACCACGAAGCGACCGTCCTCGCCGAGGATGAGGTCGGTCCGCGAGACGCCCCGCAGCCCGAGGCGCGCGTGCACCTCGAGCGCGAGCGCACGGCCGGCGGCCTCGACCTCGGGGGCGAGGTCGGTCGGGCACAGCTCGAGCGCGCCGTCGGCGTCGTACTTCTCGCGGTAGTCGAAGAAGCGCGCCGACTTCGGGCGCAGCTCGACCAGCGGCAGGGCGACGGGGCGGCCCCGCTCGCGGTCGTCGAGCACGCCGCCGGTGAACTCGCGGCCGCGGACGAACGCCTCGACGAGGAGGCGCTCGGCGGGCCCGCCCAGGGCCTCGAAGGCGAGCACCACCGCGCGGGCGTCGTCGCAGACGCGCACCTCGAGGCTCGAGCCGCCCAGCGGGTCCTTCACGACGACGGGGGCGCCGAGCTGGGCGAGGACCTCCTCGGCGAGCGCGGGACGCCCGCGGGAGAGCTCGTCGCGCGTCAGCACGCGGAAGCGTGCGTTGCGCACGCCGTGGAAGGAGAGCACCTCCTTCGTGCGGACCTTGTCGATGGCGAGCGCGCTGCCGCGCACGCCGCTGCCGGCGAAGCGGATCCCCGCGGTGGCGAGGCACGCCTGCAGCGTGCCGTCCTCGCCGAAGCGCCCGTGGAGGATGGGCAGCGCGACGTCGGTGCGCCCGGCGAGGTCCCCGAGCGCGGACCAGGCCTGCTCGTGCTCGCGCCACGGCACGTCGGCGCCCAGCGGGTCGAAGCCGCGCCCGTCGCGCGGCTCGAACGGCTTCACCGCGACCTTCCAGCGTCCCTCGCGCGAGACGAGCACGGGGCGGACCTCGTAGCGACGCCGGTCGAGCGCGTCCACCACGTTGGCCCCGCCGCGCAGCGAGACGTCGTGCTCGCTCGAGGGCCCGCCCATCAGCACCGCGACCCGGATGCGGTCCATGGAACCTCCGCGTACCGCTTGCTTCGGTCCCGTCGTGGGCGACCTTGACGGTCGCCACGGGACTCGCGTCGGGGCCTACGATCGCACACGTCGGCGTCGGGACCGACGTCTCGCGCGCGGGTCAGCGGAGGTCGTCGGGCCCGTCGGCGACGAGGGGGCGCAGCGACGGCACGGGGTCGGGCACGGGGCGCCCGGCTTCCCGGTGCCAGCGAGCGACCTCGGCCGCGACGAGGGCCCGCGCGGTCGCCGGGCTGTCCTCGCCCTCGGCGTTCTTCACCGGGGCGAACTCGCGGGCGCGGTCCACCTCGACCACCGCGGTGCGCGGCGCCATCGGCAGCAGGTCGAAGAGGAACTGCTCGAGCTTCCACGCGTTGGGCGCGGAAGGGGTCGCCACGACGCCGTCGGCGCCGAGGCAGGCCACCTTCTTGCGCGCGCGGTGCCACGGGAGCGTGAAGCCCTCCGTCGCGACGAGGCGGCGCAGCCACGGCACCGAGAACGCGTGCACCGCGATCGAGCCCAGCACGAGGTCGGGGGCGCCGTCGGCGGGCAGCTCGCTGTACTCGACGATGCGCACGCGGCCGTCGAGGCCGCGCCCGAACACCCCCACCTTCTCGTCGGGGGCCTTCTTGCGCACCGCCTTGCCGGCGGCGACCGCGTGCCGGTCCACGAGCCAGCCGAGGAACACGGGGTCGAGCGGCCGTCCGAGCGCGTTGTCCACCTGGAACGTCGTGAGCACGTCCACACCACGCTCGGCGAGCCGGTCGAGCACGCCCGACCGCACGAGCGCCTCGACGAGGCCGCCGTGGCCGTCGGGGGCGAGCGCGAGCCGTCCCGGCGCGGCGAGCAGCGCGCGGCCCGCGTCGTCGAGCGCGGGCAGCTCGCCCTGGCGCACGAACCACACGGCGTCGCGCGGCAGGCCGAAGAACGCCCGCTCCTCGAAGTGCGCGCGGGTGGCCTCCTCGGTGTCGCCGCTGACGAGGACCACGACGGGGACCGGTCGTCCCGCGCGCCGCGCGGTGGCGGCGACGCGCTCGAGCAGGATCGCGTACAGCGACCGGTCGGGGTCGGGGCCGAGGACGAAGGTGCCCTTGGGGCCCGGGTAGCCGAGCCGCGTGCCCTGCCCCCCCGCGAGGAGCAGCGTCGCCACGCGACCGGCGGCGAGCAGCGCGTCGCCGTCGCGGGCGAGCCGCGCGGCGAGCCCCGGCTCGTTGCAGCGCCGCCGCCACGTGAGCGCCTCGGGCGGGCGCAGGTCGGGGGGCAGCGGGGGCGCCTTGGACGCGAACGCCGCGGCGGCCCGCGCCCAGTCCACCGAGGCCAGCTGGGCGACGAAGGTCTCGCGGGCCCCGCCGGCGAGCGACTCCGCGTGGGCGAGCAGGTGCGCCTGCCCCGCCGACGTCAGGCGCCCGGCGAGGTCGGCCGCCACCGGCGCCACGGGTCAGCCCGTGAAGCGGCGGAAGCAGACCGTGACGTTGTGTCCGCCGAAGCCGAGCGAGTTCGACAGCACCGCCTCCACCGTCGCCTTGCGCGCCACGTTGGGCACGTAGTCGAGGTCGAGCTCGGGGTCCTTCTCGTCCTGGTTGATCGTCGGGTGGATCGTCTGGTCGCGCAGCGTGAGCACGCACATCACCGCCTCGGCGCCGCCCGAGGCGCCGAGCAGGTGGCCGAACAGCGACTTGCTCGACGAGATCGCGAGCTTGTAGGCGTGCGCGCCGAAGACGGACTTGATCGCCTGCGTCTCGCACGCGTCGTTGAGCTCGGTGGACGTGCCGTGCGCGTTGACGTACTGCACGTCGGTCGGCGCGAGCCCCGCGTCCTTGAGCGCCAGCGACATCGCGCGCGCGGGGCCCGTGCCCCCGGGCGACGGCGCCGTCATGTGGTACGCGTCGGCCGACATGCCCGCGCCGAGCATCTCGGCGTAGATGCGGGCGCCGCGGCGTCGCGCGTGCTCGAGGTCCTCGAAGATCAGGACGCCGGCACCCTCGCCCATGACGAAGCCGTCACGGAGCTTGTCGAACGGGCGGCTCGCCTTCGCCGGCTCGTGGTTGCAGCGGCGCGACATGGCGCGCATCGAGTTGAAGCCCGCCATCCCCATCGAGGTGATGGTGGCCTCGGTCCCGCCCGTGACGACGACGTCGGCCTCGCCGTCCCGGATGCTGCGCGCCGCGAGCGCCATCGCGTGGTTGCTCGACGCGCACGCCGACGCCGTGATGAACGACGGCCCGCGCAGGTCGAAGCGGATGCTCACGTTGCCCGCGACCGAGTTCGCCATCATCTTCGGCACGAAGAAGGGGCTCACGCGCTGCGGCCCCTTCTCCATGATCGTCGTGTGGGTGTTCTCGATCGTGTCGAGGCCGCCGATGCCCGTGCCGAGGATCACGCCCGAACGGTCCGGGTCGTGCTTGCCCGGCTCGAGGCCGGCGTCCTTCCACGCCATGTCCGACGCCGCGAGCCCGTAGAGGGTCGAGAGGTCGAGCTTCTTGACCTCCTTCGCCTCCACCCACTGCTCGGGCACGAAGCCCTTGATCTCGCCCGCCACGAGGCAGGGGAACTCCAGGCGCTCGGCGTCGAAGCGCGTGATGCGCCCGATGCCGCTGCGGCCTTCGACGCAGGAGCGCCAGACGCTCTCCGCGTCGTTGCCGCACGCGTTGAGGAGACCGACCCCGGTGATGACGACGCGACGTCGCATGGCGGACGGGCGAGCGGGCCGGGTCGCGGCCTAGGACTTCGCCTGGGCGTGCGCCTCGATGTACTTGATGGCGTCGCCGACGGTCTGGATCTTCTCGGCGTCCTCGTCGGGGATGTTGAGGTCGAACTCGTCCTCGAACTCCATGACGAGCTCGACCGTGTCGAGGCTGTCGGCCCCGAGGTCGTTGATGAACGAGGTCGCCTCGGTGACCTTGTCCTTCGAGGCGCCCATCTGCTCGCAGACGATCTCGATCACCCGGTCGCGGATGTTGGTCGCAGCCACGTTGCCTCCTGCCTGCTCGGACGTTGGTTCGGTCGACGTCGGTCGGGTGGACGGGGAACCCGGGGGGGCACCCCGGGGCCGGCCACTTTACATGACCATCCCGCCATCGACGCAAAGCACCTGCCCCGTGACGTAGCCGGCGGCGAGCGAAGCGAGGAACTTCACCGCCCCGGCGACGTCCTCCGGGCGGCCGAGTCGCCCGAGGGGGATGCGCTTCTGCAGCTCTTCGGCGGCCCCCGCGGGGAGGCCGGCCGTCATGTCGGTCGTGATGTAGCCCGGGGCCACCGCGTTGCAGGTGACGGCCCGGCCGGCGAGCTCGCGGGCGACGGCCTTGGTGAAGGCGATCACCCCGCCCTTGCTGGCCGCGTAGTTGGCCTGCCCGGCGTTGCCCATGAGCCCCACCACGGAGGTCACGTTGACGATCCGCCCCCGCTTGCTGCGCATGAGGGTGCGCGAGGCGGCGCGGGTCGTCAGGAACACGCCCTTGAGGTTGACGTCCTGGACGCGGTCCCACTCCTCGTCGGTCATGCGCAGGAGGAGGTTGTCCTTCGTGATGCCCGCGTTGTTGACGAGGACGTCGAGGCCCCCGCCGTGGGCGACGGCCGCGTCCACCGCGGCCTTGACCGCGGCGCCGTCGGAGACGTCGGCCTTGGCGTAGCGCACCGCGGCGGCGTCGGGGCAGCCGGCGATCGTCTCGGCGGCGGCCGCGTCGTTGGTGCCGGTGAACGTCACCTTGGCGCCGTCGGCGGCGAAGGCCTGCACGATCGAGCGGCCGATGCCGCGCGTGCCGCCGGTGACGAGGACCGAGACGCCGTCGAAGGGGCCGGCCATCACGCGCTCCCGAGCGAGAAGGCGGCGAAGGCGTCGGCGTTCGGGACCGACTTCACCTCGACCGCGGGGTCGATCTTGCCCATCAGGCCCGTCAGCACGAGCCCCGGGGGCGCCTCGACCGCGCGGGTCATGCCGGCCGCGCGCGCGGCGCGCACGTCGTCCATGAACCGCACGGGGCTCGTGACCTGCGCGACCAGGTTGGCGCGGATCTCGGCGGGGTCGTCGTGCGCGCGTCCGGTCACGTTCGACCACACGGGGAAGCGCGGACGCGACACCGTCACCGTGGCGAGCGCCCGCTCGAGGCGCCGGGCGCCCGGCGCCATCAGCGGCGAGTGGAACGCGCCGGCGACCTCGAGGCGGATCGGGCGCCGGACGCCGAGCGTCTTCGCCTCCTCCTCGGCCGCCGCGAGGGTCGGGAGGTCGCCCGAGACCACGACCTGGCCCGGCGCGTTGAGGTTCGCGACGACGCAGACGCCGCCGGTCCGCGCGCGCGCCTTGGCGCAGGCGTCGGCGGCGACCGCCTCCTCGCAGCGCAGCGCGCTCATGCCCGACGGCACGGCCGCGCTCGCCTCCTGCATGCCCAGCCCGCGCTCGCGCACGAGCACGAGCGCGTCCTCGAGCGCGAGCGCGCCCGCGGCCCACAGCGCGGTGAACTCGCCCAGCGAGAGGCCGATCGCGCCGGCGACCGCGGCGTCGGGCAGGCGGCCCGACGCGCGCAGCGCGGACACGACCGCGGCGCCCGCCGCGAGGATCGCCGGCTGCTGCACGTCGGTGCGCAGGAGCTGGTCGGCCGGGCCCTCCGCGCACACGCGGCGCAGGTCGAAGCCGAGCACGCGCCCCGCGCGGGCGAAGACGTCGGCCGCCGCGGCGTCCACCGCCGCGACGTCGGCCCCCATGCCCACGTGCTGGGCCCCCTGGCCCGGGAACAGCAGGACCGTCGAGCCGCTCACGCCGGGCTCCCCCCGACCGCGCCCTCGGCGAGGTCGGCGGCGATCTTCGCGTCGAGCCCCGCCGCGACGTACTCGCGCGCGACGCGCACCGCGTTCCAGACCGCGCGGCCGTCGCTGCGCCCGTGGCCGATGACGTAGGCGCCGCGCACGCCGAGCAGCGGCGCGCCGCCGTACTCGGCGTAGTCGAGCTTGCCCACGACCTGCTTGAGCACCGGGACGACCGCGGGCGCGGTCGCGGCGGCGGCCTTGAGCAGCGAGATCATCATCTCGCCGAGGCCCTCGGCGGCCTTGAGCATCACGTTGCCGACGAAGCCGTCGCACACCACGACGTCGGCGGCGTCGCCGAACACGTCGCGGCCCTCGACGTTGCCGACGAAGCCGGGGACGGGGTGCTTCTTGAGCAGCTCCCACGTCTCCTTGACGAGCTTGTTGCCCTTGTGCTCCTCCTCGCCGACGGAGAGCACGCCCACCTTGGGCTCGGCGACGCGGAACGCCGCGCGCACGTAGTGGCGCGCCATCACGGCGTACGTCCAGAGGTGCTCGGCGCGCGCGTCCACGATGCCGCCGCAATCCACGACGACCGTGACGCCCTCGCGCCGCGGGAACGGGACCGCGATGCCGAAGCGCGAGACGCCCGCGATGCGCGGGCAGAACAGCGTGGCCGCGGCCACGGCCGCGCCGGTGGAGCCGAGGTTGACGACGCCCTGCGCCTGCCCGGAGGCGAGGCACTCCGCGGCGACCCGCGCGCTGTTGCGCGGCTTGCCCTTCATCGCGCGGACGGGCTCCTCGTCCATCGCGACGACGCCCTCGGACGGGACGATCGTCACGCGGTCGGGGCGGCCCCCGCGCGCGGCGAGCTCGCGCTCGAGCACCGCCGGGTCGCCCACGAGGAGGATCTCGACGTCCTCGTAGCGGCGCACCGCCTCCAGCGCCCCCTCGACGGGAGCCGCGGGGGCCTTGTCGCCGCCCATCGCGTCGAGGGCGATGCGCACGCGCTAGTCCTTCGCGACGACTTCGCGCTTGGCGTAGTGGCCGCAGTTCGGGCAGACGCGGTGCGGCGGGCGCTTGTAGCCGCAGTTGTCGCAGGCCGTGCGCTCCGGCACCGCGAGCGCGGCGTGGGAGTTCCGCTGGCCCTTCGTCCGCTTGCTCTGCCTACGCTTGGGGACCGCCATGGCACGCTCCTAGACCCCCCGGACGCGCGGGCGACCGTCGGGGCGACGGCGAATGCGCCTGCGGCAGAGAGCCGAAGGGGCGAAGGGTACGGAGAGACGTCCGGGGGTCAAGCGTGGCGCCCGCCCCGCCGGGGGGAGGCGCCCCCGCCCGCCCCCGCGGCGCCGGGGCGCGTCGCTCGCACCCGGGGGTCACTTCATCCGCGCGCGCAGCGCCGCCTCGGCCGCCGCGAGGGCCTGCGGCACCTTGCTGCGGTCCTCGCCCTGCCCCTGCGCGAGGTCGGGACGACCGCCGCCCTTGCCGCCGAGCACGCCGACCACCGCCTTGAGCGCCTCGCCGCCGTGGAAGCCGGCCTTGACGGCGTCGCCGCCCGCGGCCGCGAGCACCGGCGCCTTGCCGTCGGCCTCGCCCACGAGCACCGCGGCCGACACGCCCGCCGACGCGAGCGCGTCCCACAGCGGCTTGAGCGCCTTGCCGTCCACGCCCGCGACGTCGGCGAGCACGACGCGGCACGCGCCGACGACCACCGCCTTCTGCGCGAGGCCCGCGGCCTTGCCCGCCGCGGCCGCGGCCGCCGCCTGCTCGGCGAGCTTGCGCAGGTCGCGGATCTCGGCCTGCAGCGCCTCGATGCGCGCCGGGACCTGGTCGGCCGGCGCCTTGAGCAGCGTCGAGAGGTCGCGCAGGCGGTCGCGGTCCACGCTCGCGGCCGCGACGGCCCCGAGGCCGGTCACCGCCTCGACGCGGCGCACGCCCGAGGCGACCGCGCCCTCCGAGGTCACGCGGAACGAGCCGATGTCGCCGGCCCGCCGCACGTGCGTCCCGCCGCACAGCTCGCGCGAGACGTAGCCCGCGCCCGCCTCGACGGGCACCCCGACGACGCGCACGCGGTCGCCGTAGTTCTCGCCGAACAGCGCGACCGCGCCCGCCGCCTTGGCGGCCTCGGTCTCCATCACCTGCGTGTCCACCGCGGCGTTGTCGAGGATCCACCCGTTGACGAGGGCCTCGATGCGCGCGACCTCCTCGGCCGCGACGGCCTTGCCGTGGCTGAAGTCGAAGCGGAGGCGGTCGGGCGCGACGAGCGAGCCCTTCTGCTGCACGTGCGAGCCCAGCACGCGCTTGAGCGCCTCGTGGAGCAGGTGCGTCGCGGTGTGGTTGCGGCGCGTGGCGTCGCGCGCCGCGCGGTCCACGCGCGCCGACGCGCGGGCGCCGACGAGCACCGTGCCGCGCTCGACGCGGCCGAGGTGCAACGTGAAGCCTTCGCGCGACTGCGTGTCGCGCACGGCGACGACGGCCTCGCCGCCGGGCCCCGCGGCGACGACGAGCGTGCCGCGGTCCCCCACCTGGCCGCCGCCCTCGGCGTAGAAGGGCGTGCGGTCGAGCACGACCGCGACCTCGGCGCCCGCGTCGGCGCGCTCGGCGAACCGGTCGCCGACGACGAGGCCGACCACGGTCCCGTCGGCGTCGCAGCCGTCGTAGCCGAGGAACTCCGTCGGGCGGCCGCCGCGGGCCTTCACCTCGCCGAGCGGCCCCGTGTCGAAGACGTCGCCCGCCATCTTGCTCGCGGCGCGCGCCCGCTCGCGCTGGAGCTCGAGCTCGCGGTCGAAGCCCGCGCGGTCCACCTGGAGGCGGTGCTCCTCCTCGGCGATCTGCGTGAGCAGGTCGATCGGGAAGCCGTAGGTGTCGTGGAGGCGGAACGCGACCGCGCCCGGCACGACGCCCGCGCTGCGGAAGCGCGGCAGCTCCTCCTCGAAGTACCGCAGCCCCTTCGCGTAGGTCGCGCGGAACTGCTCCTCCTCGGCGCGCAGCACGTCGGCGACCGCCGCGGCCCCGCCCGCGAGCGACGGGTAGCCGTCCTTGAGCACGGCCACCGCCGCGGGCACGAGCCCGGCGAGGAAGGGCCCGTCCACGCCGAGCAGGATCCCGTCGCGGATCGCGCGGCGCAGGATGCGGCGCAGGACGTAGCCGCGGCCCTCGTTGCTCGGCTTGACGCCGTCGAGCACGCAAAGCGTCGCGGCGCGCACGTGGTCGCCGATGCGGCGCAGGCGCGGCGCGGCGGCGTCCTTGGGGTCGTAGGTGCGCCCCACCGCCGCGGCGGCGGCCTGCACGACCGGCAGGATCACCGACGTGTGGAACGGCGCGCCGTGCCCTTCGACGACCGCGAGCATGCGCTCGAGGCCGGCGCCGGTGTCCACGTTGCGGCGCCCGAGCGGCAGGAGGTTGTCGGCGCCCTGGCGGTTGAACTGCGGGAAGACGAGGTTCCAGAACTCGAGGAAGCGGCCCCCGTCGAGCTCGGGCACGCCCTGCGGCGGCAGCGGCAGGTCGGGCCGCAGGTCGTAGTACATCTCCGTGCACGGGCCGCAGGGGCCGTCGGGGCCGTCGGCGGGCGCGTTGGCGGGCCAGAAGTTGTCCTTCGCGCCGAAGCGGTAGATGCGCTCGGCGGGCATCCCTTGGGCGCGCCACAGCGCCACGGACGCGTCGTCGTCCTGGTAGACGGTGACGACGCAGCGCGCGCGGTCGATGCCGAGGACGCCGAAGGAGAACTCGGCCGCCCACGGGATCGCCTCCTCCTTGAAGTAGTCGTCGAAGGAGAAGTTGCCGAGCATCTCGAACAGCGTGAAGTGGCGCAGCGTCTTGCCGACGTTGTCGATGTCGCCCGCGCGCAGGCAGCGCTGGACCGTGCTCGCGCGGCGGAAAGGGTGCGCGCCCTTGCCGAGGAACATGTCCTTGAACTGGTTCATCCCGGCGCCGGTGAAGAGCAGCGTCGGGTCGTTGGCGGGCACGAGCGAGGCCGCGGGATAGGCGGTGTGGCCCTTCGAGACGAAGAACTTCTGCCACGCGTCGCGCAGCGCCTGGGCGGTCATCGGCGGCATCGGAGGAGGCCCTGTCGGGAAGCGTCGGACCGTATCACGCCCCCCGGGCCGGCGACCCGTTCCCGCGCACGCGGGGCCCGTGGCGCCGGCGGGTCCGCGCACCCCCCGTCGGGGCGCGCGGATTGCGTTCGGGCGCGCGTCGGCCGCCACGACCGCGTGTCCTGCCAGCACGCCGAGGAGCGGACGACGCGCGGCGACGCGCATCGAATCGCCGACGGGCCCCGCGCCACGCCCGGGCACGAGCCGCCGCCTCGACCTCGTCGGCTCGTGGATTCGGCGGGCCGAGGCGGCGTAGCATCGCGGGGTCGCGCGGAGGGCGTCGATGGGCACGTTCGTCGTGGGCATCGCGGGCGGGACGGGCGCGGGCAAGACCACGCTCGCGCGGCGGCTGCGCGACGCCGCGCCCGCGGGCGCGGTCGCGCACCTCGCGCTCGACGACTACTACCGCGACCTCTCCGACCTCCCGCTCGACGCGCGCGGGGCCCGCGACTTCGACCGGCCGGAGGCGCTCGACCTCGAGCGCCTCGTGGCCGACCTCGAGGCGCTGCGGGCGGGGCGCGCCGCCGACGTCCCCGTCTACGACTTCCGCGTGCACGCGCGGGACCGCGAGCGCGTGCGCCGCGTCGAGCCCGCGCCCCTCGTCGTGGTCGAGGGGATCCTGCTGCTCGCCGACGCGCGCGTGCGCGAGCGCCTCGACCTGCGCGTCTTCGTGGACGCGCCGGCCGACGTGCGGCTGGCACGCCGCCTGCGCCGCGACGTCGCCGAGCGCGGTCGCACGCCGCAGAGCGTGCTCGCGCAGTACGACGCGAGCGTGCGCCCCGCGCACGAGGCGCTGGTGGCGCCGTCGCGGGCGCACGCGCACGTCGTCGTGCCCGGCGACGTCGCGGGCGCCTTCGACGGCATCGTGGCGTGGCTCGCCGCCTGGGCCCACGCGACGCGCGCCTGACCGCCGCGCGTCCGCGGCGCGCGCGCACGCACCGCGCGCCGTCCGCGGTCGCCCCGGGCCCCGCGCGGCGTCCCCGTCCGCCGATTCGTCGCCGCCGCGCCGGCCCTCACCGTCCTGCGCTCCACGTCCGCACCGCGGCGCCCGTTCCGTCTCGCTCCGCTCCGGTCCTCTACCGTCCGTTCCTCTCTGGCCCGTTCCGCTCCGGTCCGCATCCCTTCGTTCCGCTCCGTTCGGTCCGCTCAACTCCGCTCCGCCCTCCGCCGTTACCGTCCGCCGTCATCTCCCGCTCCGCCGTTCCGCCCTTGAGGAGGCGCGCGCCGCGCGCGCCTCCTAATCCTTCATCGCCTCGAGCCCCGCCAGCCAGGCGAGCGCGTCCTCGTTCGTGCCGCCGAGGCGCTTGTACTCGCGCAGGTGGTCGAGGGCGATGCCGAGCATGCCGAGCTTGTCGCCCTGCAGGATCGCGAGGAAGTAGTGGGGCTCGGCGAGCGTCGGCGCCGCCTTGACGGCCGCCTCGAACTCGGCGATGGCGTCCTCGAACTTGCCCTTCGCGTTGAGCCACAGCCCCGCGCACAGGCGCGGCTCGGGGTCCTTGGGGTCGAGCTCGGCCGCCTTGTGCCACCACGAGAGGACGTCCTTGCTCCCCTTGCGGTCGAGCGCGTGCGCGATCGCGAGGACGTAGCGCTCCTCGGACGGCGCCAGCGCCGACGCGGCCTTGAAGTGCGCGAGCGCCTTGTCCACGTGGTTGGTGCGAAGCTCGGCCACGCCCGCGAGGAACAGCAGACGCGCGTCCTTCGGGCGGGCCTTGGCGGCCTCGCCGAGCAGGGCGATCGCCTCCGCCGGCGCGCCGGACTCGATCGCGACGACGGCGCGCGCCGCGAGCCAGTCGGCGTCGTCGGGCGCGGCGTTGACGGCCGCGTCGAGCGCGGCGCGGACCGCGGAGGCGATCTTCATGCGGATCGCCACCGCGACGATGCCGAGCAGCGCGCGACGGTCCGACGCCGCGGCCGCGACGGCGTCGCCGAGCGCCTGGCGCGCCTTGGGCTCGTCGCCGGCCGAGACGCGCACGGCGGCGAGCGCGGCGAGCCAGAGCGGGTCGGTCGTCGGCGCGGCGGCGTCGCCCTCGAGGAGGAGCACCGCGTCCTTCGCCTTGCCGTCGGCCACCATCGCGAAGGCCTTGCCGATCTTGGCCACGTGCAGCGACGCGTCGATGGACAGCGCCTTCTCGTACGCGGTGATCGCGCCGGCACGGTCGCCGGCGCGCTCGCGCACGAAGCCCGTCCAGAGCCAGTCGCGTCCGCTGCCGCGGTGCTCGACGAGCTTGTCCGCCGCGGCCTTGGCGGCGTCGGGGTGCAGCGCGCGGTCCTCGAGCTCGGAGAGCGCCTGCCAACCCTCGGCGAAGTCCTTCCACGCCTCGAGCACCTTGCGGATCGCGTCGCGCGCCGCGTCGCCGCCAACGAGCCGGCCCCACGCCGCCACCGCGATCGGGTCGGTCGGTGCGGCGTCGTGGCGCTTCGTCGCGGCGGCGACCGCCTCGGCGGCGCGGTCCTCGCGCGCGAGCGCGTCGTGCCACGCGAAGAGCAGCGCCGCGTCGTCGGGGAACCGGGCGACCTTCGCGCCGAGCGCGTCCGCGGCCTCCGACGGCAGGAAGTGGGTGTTCGGGGGAGGCGGCGCCTTCGCGGGCGCCGCGGGCGCGGGCGCAGGGGCCGGCGGTGCCGCCGGCGGCGCCGCGGGCGCGGGCGGGCCCGCGAGCGCGGGCGTCGCGAGCGCGCCCAGCGCGACGAGGCACGCGAACGTGCGCGATCGCGTGGACGCGCGACGCGCGGCGGTCACTTGGCGGCCTCCGCGGGCGGCGTGCCGCTCCCCGTCGCGGGGGCTGCGGCGCCCGCGTCGGGCGTCGGAGTCGCCCCCTGCGGCGCCGGGGCGGGCTGCGTCGGCACGGCGGGCGGCGGTGCCTGCGGCGCGGTCGCGGCGGGCGCGTCGGGGGCGGCTGTGACCGGCGTGCACGTGGGCCCCGCGGTCGCGGCGCGACGGCGCGCGCCGAGCCACGCGTCGTCGAGCCATCCCTCGAGCTCGCGGTTGTAGAGCAGGTCGAGCGTCACGGGCCAACGACGCTTCGTCTCGGCGAGGAGCCACGCGGCCCGTGCTTTGGCTGCCTTCGACGACATCTGCGACGACTTGCTGGCGCTGTCCTGACCGGGCGTCGTGGTGGGCGGGGCCGCGGTCGGCGGCGGCTGAGGCGTCGGGCTCGGCGTCGGCGCCGGCGCGGGCGACGGGGTCGAGGCACCGCCCCCCGACGACCCACCCGACGTCGAGCCGCCCGACGTCGAGCCGCCCGAGGACGAGCCGCCGGAGGAACCGCCGGAGTCGCCACCGCCCCCACCGCCCCCGCCACCCATGCCGCCGCCACCCATCCCGCCCCCGCCGTCTCCCCCGCCACCTCCACCGCCTCCGCCGCCCCCACCCCCGCCGCCCATGCCGCCCCCCCGCATCTCGACCTGGGGATCGAGACCGCCCGCGTCCGACGACGCATGGCTGTCGGCGTAGGCGAGCCCGGACCCGCGCGCGCGGGTCGTGGCGTCCACGATGAACAGCGACGCGAGGGCTCCGCAGGCGGTGACGAGGACGACCGACGGGAACGCGGTGGTGCGAGCCAAGACCAGACCCTCCGAGGCGACCGGACGACGACCGACGACGCACGAGACCGAGCGTGACGGTGCGGGGACAGACCGCCTGCCGCCCCGTGGAAGAGCAAGTCTTAGGCCCCGGGCCCCGTGCCCCGCCTGTGGGGCGCTCCGCCCGCGCGGCCGGCGGCCTCCGACTCGCGCAAGTTCCTGTGGCGAAACGGTCCGCGACCGCGCCGCGCGCGACGTCACCGGGCGGCGGAGGCCACAGCCATCTCGCGGGCCCCGCGCGCTTCCTAAGACCGCGTCTTGGGAGTGGTTACCGGCACGCCGCTTCGTGGGCGTTTCCGCGCACGCCGCCGGCCGCTCACCCCGGATCCTCCCCCCGGTACTGGAGCGCTTCGGCGACGTGGGTCTCGGTCACGCGGTCGGCGCCCGCGAGGTCGGCGATCGTGCGCGCGACGCGCAGCGAGCGGTGCACGCCGCGGCCGGAGAGCGCGTACGCCCGCGCCGCGCGCAGGAGGCAGTCGGTGTCCGCGTCGTCGGCGGCCACCGCGACGCGCAGCGCCGCCGCCGGGATGCGCGCGTTGGCGGTCCGCGGGAGCCCCAGCCGCGCGGCGCGCTCGCCAACCCGGGTGGCCGCGCCGCGCACTCGTCCGCCCGTCCCCGAAGCGTAGTGTGCTCGCTGCGGCGTGCACGACTCAGCTTGGTGGAAAGGTACGCCGCTCGGTACCTCAGCTTGGTGGAAAGGTACGCGGCTCGGTACCTCCCCCGGACGGACTCGCCGCTGACGGCGGCGAGTTCGTAGACCCCCAGTCGCGACTGTCGGCGTACGCCTGGGCCCGGCGCTTGTGCTGCTTGGGGCGGTCGCCACGATCCTGGTCCTCGGTTGCGACCCGGACTCAAATGCAGCAGGCTTGGGAAAGGGAGAAATCGGAGTCTCGCGGGGCTTGGCCATGCGCCAGATCCGACGGCGCAGGCGCGACACTTGTCCCATGGACAGGGTTCGTCGCCCAGAGGCGGATGTGTGGGGGACCGGTGGGGTACCCTCTCATGGGAACTTCTTCTGCCGTGCGGCTCTGCCGCCGGGAGGCATCCGTCTCGATGGGGTCATCCCAGCCGATCACCCGGGTTGCCGCTCGCCGGCCACTCAGGCCCAGGCGCCGCGCCCTGCCCGCCCGACCCGCGATTGAGGTCGATCTCCCCATCGAGTCCATGTGTCTTTGGGCTCGGCGGGAGGGTAACCGCAAGAAGCCCATCTACGAAATGCACAAGTGGTGGGCGCGGCGTCTAGGCACGACGTTCCGCATGCTCCTGCTGGCTGCGGCGACGCCCGCGAGCAAGCGCTCGCGACTCTGGAGCGGCGGGTTCTTCCAAAGGCAGGATCTGACCGGGCTCACGGTGCTCGACCCGTTCATGGGAGGCGGGACGAGCCTGGTGGAGGCGGCGAAGTGCGGAGCTAACGTCCTCGGAGTCGACATCGACCCGGTTGCCTGCTTCGTCACAAAGAAGGAACTCCAGCAGGTTGAGATCGCCCGCATCCGCCGCGCATTCTCTGAAGTGCAGGCGGCCGTCGAATCGAAGCTCCTCGCGAGATACGCCACCACGCTTCCGGACGGTCGCAAGGGAAGCGCGGTGTATGCGTTCTGGGTCGAGACGATCCGTTGCCCCAAGTGCAGGCACACGGCCGACGCCCATCCCCACTACCAAATTTGTCGAGAGCCGCGCGCCGGCCGGCAGACGGTACTCTGCCGGTCCTGCGGTGCGCTCGACAGCATCCCGCTCGCGTGGCAGTCCTTCACGTGTGGAGCGTGCTCGTCCCGCACGCAAGTGACCACCGGTTGCATGGTCAACGGACGGTTCCACTGCCCCCACTGCGACGAGGTCTCGCGTCTGACAAGAGCAGAAGGCACGGGGCTTCCCGCTCACCGGTTGTTCGCCCTCGACGTCCTTCCGCACGGAAGCCAGGAACGTGTCTTCAAGGCGGCAGATGCCGCCGACCGCCGACTCTACGCTCAGGCCGTGCGTGACTGGCACGCGGCGGCTCCAGGCTCCGCCATGCTGCCACCCGAGGAGATTCCGGGCGGTCCTCGGTACGACAATCGGCCGCGCATCTACGGGTACCGCCGGTACACGGAGTTGTTCAACGCGCGGCAGTTGCTGTGCCTGACCGAGATCGCGGCCGAGATCGCGAAGATCGAGGACACGGTGGCACGCGAGTTCCTCGCGCTGGCATTCTCCGACTGCCTCGCTTCCAACAACATGCTCTGCGCGTTCGCCTTCGACTACCGGAAACTGACGCCACTCTTCAGCCTTCACTCGTATCGCAAGGTCGTGCGGCCGGTGGAGAACAATGTCTGGGGCGCCGGCCCGGGACGCGGGACCTTTTCTCGCGCCGTCGAGAAGGTCATCACCGGAAAGCACTACGGTCGCCGACCTTACGAACTTCGCTATCTGCGAGGCAGGACCCTTCCGGAAACGGTCTACACCGGCGATCGTATCCGCACGGCTCTTCAACCTCCGGCAGGAACCGCGAGCGCGAGCGACTCGCAACCATGGGGACGCGTCATCCGCGGCTCCGCAGCCGACCTCGCGGCGGTGCCGAGTGCGAGCGTGGACCTGGTCCTGACGGACCCGCCCTACTACGACAACCTTCCCTACTCCGAGCTGTCAGACTTCTTCCATGTCTGGCTCCGCCGCGTTGCCAAGGGCGGTTACTTCGGGTACCAGCGGACGCACACCCCGTGGAAGGAGTCCCTCTTTGTCGGACGGAAGGGTCTTGATCGGTCCGTCGAGCATGTGACGTATGCCGATACGCTCGGCCGCGCCTTCGCCGAGTGCCGGCGAGTTCTGCGCGCTACCGGCCTCTTGGTCTTCACCTTCCATCAGAAGAAGGCGGAGGCGTGGAGGGCGGTCTCCGCCGCTCTTGCTCAGGGAAACCTCCTCGTGCGTCAGGTCTTCCCCGTTCGATCTGAGGGCCAAGGAGCGTTCCACAGCTACGCTGGAACGATCAAGTGGGATGCAGTACTCGTATGCCGTCCTCGCCGCCGAACGCGGAAGTCTACGCCCACTACCGCGACTGTTCGTCAGCACGCCGACGCCGCCGTCGCCACATGGGCCGCCCGACTTGGTCGTCGCATGCGAGCCCCGGATCGGGAGAACCTTTGGATGGCGCTTGTGACCAAGGAGCTTAGCGGTATCGCGCCGAGCCCGCGCCTGGACGCACTTCGCGCGAGCCTGTTGGGCGAAGCCCCGGGTACTGCCCCGTAGGAATGGAGGACGGCAGATGGTGGTCAATCGCAGCGCTCTGATTGCTGGGTACTTGAAGGCCCAGGCTCCGGCTACTGCCAGCGAAAGGCGACGACTGCCGTTCCGCAACGGGACGGAGTGCCCGGTGATCCAGGTCCCCACCAAGGACCTCCTCTTCAATCCGCGCTTGGGACGGCTTGTCCTTGTGCGATTGAAGGATCCAGGGCGTCTGGAGAATCCCGAAGAGGCCGAGGCTCAAGCCGCGATCCAGAAGGAACTGCTTAGCCACCGCGAGTCCAAGGAACTCGCGGGGCACATCAAGGATGAGGGTCAACTTGAGCCTGGAATCGTGACATCTGACGGCGTACTTCTGAACGGGAACCGCAGGCTGTCCGTCTTGCGCCAACTCTGGGAGCAGACGAAGGACGACAAGTTCGCCTACATGAAGGTCGTGGTCCTGCCGGCCGACGCACGGCCCGACGAAATGTACTTGCTCGAAGTGACGCTTCAGATGACGCCGGAGACGCGCGCCCGGTACGGCCCGATCACCACCCTGGTGCAGCTGCGCGAGGGACTCCGGGTGCACCGGCTGGACAAGGTCCAGCTCGCCCATGCTATGTACAAGTCCGCGGACGAACTTGAGGAACAGATTAACATTCTCCAGTTGGTTGACGAGTACCTGAAATTTATCAAGCGTCCGCATGACTATCTTCACCTCGAAGATGACCTCGCCGACGCAGGCAAGGGCAAGGGTCAGCACTTTCTCGAACTGAATCTCCTTCGGAAGAAGCATGCCAGCAAGCCGTTCTGGGCGGCCCTTAAGCTCCACGTCTTCCAGCTGATCCGCTCTGGCGCGACCTACGAAGACATCCGGGCGCTCAAGAGCTGGAATGATCAGAGCGACATCGAGTACCTTGCCAAGCAGCTCGGAGCGCCGGCGTCCCCGAAGAAGAAGGCTCCCGCCAAGGGCGATCTCGATTCGCTGGCTGACGCGCTCGACGGCGTGAAGGCGGCAGCGGCGAAGAAGGGCGTCGCTACGGTCGATCTGCCCGCGCCGCAGGAGCCGGCAAAGCCGGACCCGGGCGGGAAGGTCGATCCCGCGGACCCCGAGGTCCAGAAGACCGTCGAGGCGGTGAAGGCCGTCAACGAACTGGTGAGCGCCCGCAAGGCGCAGAAGCGCCCGGTGGAGCTCCTGCGGAAGTCCCTGCGGTCCCTCGAAGCTGCGCAGGCCATGCAACCCGCGGGAGCGGCCGATGCCGCCGAGGCGAAAACGCTGCTGCGCGACATCGCCCGTCTGGCAGCCAGGATGGCAAAGGGTCTGAAGGGAGTTCGAGCGAAGCGAGTGCCGAGCGGCAAGAAGGCCCGGGCCAAGGCGCGCGGCCGGTAGTCCCGTGGGCTGCCTCCGGATCAAGTCCGAGAAGCCCGGGCTCTTCGCCGTCACCGTGGAGGGCACGTCCCTCGACGCGCTGTCCCTTCGCGGCATCGTCGGGGAGTTCTCGAACGACCCGCCGCAAGATCCCGAGGCGGAGGCCGCGACGTATCGCGTGCTCGCACCGAAACTCCCCGCGCTCTTGAGCCGAATCGCTCCTGTTGCCCGTCGAGCGGGTTTTCTCCTCGAGCAGGACAATGCAGGCGCTCAGGTGCTCGCACAGGCGTTGCGCGAGGCATCGACGCTTCGGAGTGCCCTCGACGGGTCGCTGCGCAGCGTGCGCTTCAAGCTCTCGTCTAACTTCGGTCGCGCGCTCACGCCAAAGCAGCGGGAAGCCGTTGCTTGGCTCTTGGCCCTGCCACACGGTGCCAACTTCTCGGTTCCCGGAGCTGGCAAGACCACGATCACGCTCGCGGTGCATGACGTGCTTCGCTCTCGGGGCGACGTGAGCCGCTTGCTCGTGGTGGGTCCTCGGAACGCCTTCGCTCCGTGGGAGGAGGAGGTGAAGGCCTGCTTCCGAGACCCGCCACGGGTCGTGCGCCTGGCGGGAGGCGGCGATCGGATCCGGAGCCTGCTGCGGGACACTGACCAGCCAGGGACGATCTTCCTTGTCGGCTACCAGCAGGCCTACTTCGCGCTCGATGTCCTCGAAGAGTGGCTTGCGTCTCATGAAGGCGTCCACCTCGTTCTCGACGAGTCGCACAAGATCAAGAGTCCGCGCCGCGGACCGTGGGGATCTACCGTCCTAGCGCTGGGGCTGCTGACGAAGCGTCGGGACATTT
Organism: Planctomycetota bacterium; assembly: GCA_020851795.1. Lineage (GTDB taxonomy): Bacteria > Planctomycetota > PLA2 > PLA2 > JAEUHO01 > JAEUHO01. Next base: position 79,680 of record JADZCA010000046.1, read on the forward strand.
TGACCGGCACTCCCGCCCCGCACGCGCTCTCGGACCTGGGAACGCAAGTGGAGTTCCTCTGGCCCACGCAGTCCATCCTGACTGACGCGCAACTCCGGGATCCGAACGCCGAGGAGGCGGTTTCCGACGTGCTCCGACCGCTCTACGTTCGCATCCGCAAGCGCGACTTGGGGCTGCGTGACCCGCTCATCAAGCCCGTGCCCATCCAGATGAGTTCTCTCCAGCGGCAGATTCATGATCGGATCGCGGCGAACACATCGCGCAGCCTCGCGGGACTGCGGAGCGACCGGGCCGACACCCTGAGCAGGTTGCGTCCACACGTCATCCGGCTGCTGCAGGTCGCGTCCAACCCTGCGCTCATGCTCACCGAAGCCGACGACTTCGACCTTCCCCAACTGCCGGTACGGGAGGGAAGCGAGTTGCAGGAGCTGTTCGCCGCCTACCACCAGCATGAAGTCCCTTCGAAGATGGCCTACGCGATTCAAGTCGCCCAGGCGCGTGCCGAGGCCGGGCTGAAGACGATCGTCTGGACGAGCTTCGTCCGCAACACGGAGATGCTGGCGCGCCTCGTCCCTCACCTGCATCCGATCGTGCTGCACGGCGGCGTGCCGACCGCGCTCGACATGGAGGACGTGCCGGAAGAGTCCCGAGAGGCGCGTATCGACCAGTTCAAGACGGACCCGGCGTGCTTCCTCATGATCGCCAATCCCGCCGCGTGCAGCGAGTCGGTGAGCTTGCACAGGCAGTGCGACCATGCCATTTATCTCGATCGGACCTTTAACGCCGCGGCGCTGATTCAGTCGATGGACCGCATCCACCGCCTCGGGCTTCCCCACAACGCCTTGGTGACCTACGAGTTGCTGATCTCGCCGGGCACCATCGACGAGGTAGTCGATCGTCGGCTCTCGGAAAAGGTGCGCCGGATGGGCCGACTGCTCGACGACGAGACGCTCCGGTCGATCGACCTGGAATTGGAGGACGACGACGACGCCCTTGCCTTCGACTCTCAGGACGCTGCCGCAGTAATCGAGTTCTTGCAAGTCGAGCGAACCCGTGGCGCGTGACATCATTCCCTCTCTGCACGTCGTGGGCCTCTCCGTAGTCGTTGGGACGCTCAAGACGCAGACATCCGTCTCCCGTGACGAACTCCTGCTCATCTTGCGCCGCTGCGGACTGCGCGGCGGTGCGATTCCATGGACAGATGTTCTGACTCGCGCACGAGCCCTGAAGTTGTTCTCCGTAGTCAACGACATGATCCACCTTTCCGGGGCCGGCCGAACGCTGGCTACCCTCACCGCCGAAAGTCTAGAGCCGACCGACGACTTTGAACGTGCTCTCGCGCTTTGCTCGCTCGGGCAGAGCTCGGAACGCTTGGTCTTCTCTGGGATGCGCGTGCAGGGTCGCGTCGTCCAGGGAGGTCGCCTCGGAGCGGACGCGGTGCTCGGACAGTTGCAGGCGCTCGGTGTCGTCCAGCCGGGAACGGCCACGGGAGAGTGGATCATCACCTCAGACTTGTGGGAGCCGGTTCTCGCGGGGCTCTTCATGTCTGCCAGGAGTTCGGAAGCGGCGCATCGCATCGGGCGTATCGGCGAGGCACTCACCCTGCGGTACTTGGAGGAACAAGGGTGTAGCGCCCTGCACCTCTCACCGATCGCCGACGTATTCGGGTTCGACATCTTGAGCTATGGCTGCCTCGGTTTCGAGAGCCTCGCCGTGGAAGCAAAGGCCACGGTCGCGTCCACGACGCCGACCTTCTTCCTGTCGAGGAACGAGCTTCGCCTCGCCCAGAGCGTGGGTCCTCGCTACTGGGTCGTGGTCTGGGCCGGGGTCAACGACGCCCTCTCTGACGAGGAGAACTACCGTGCGCTTCGCGCGAGGGGCCAGCCGCGGATTGTGAAGGATCCCCACGCGGTACTCACGGCTGGCTGTCCCCCAATGCTCGGGGGCTATGCGATTCCGGACGGATCGGTGCGGGCCGATGGGCTCATCTGGACGCTGCCCTGAAGGTGCTGCGCTCGATTTCCTGTGGGGCGCTTCCGCGCACGCCGCCGGCCGCTCACCCCGGATCCTCCCCCCGGTACTGGAGCGCTTCGGCGACGTGGGTCTCGGTCACGCGGTCGGCGCCCGCGAGGTCGGCGATCGTGCGCGCGACGCGCAGCGTGCGGTGCACGCCGCGGCCGGAGAGCGCGTACGCCCGCGCCGCGCGCAGGAGGCAGTCGGTGGCCGCGTCGTCGGCGGCCACCGCGACGCGCAGCGCCGCCGCGGGGATGCGCGCGTTGGCGGTCCGAGGGAGCCCCAACCGCGCGGCGCGCTCGCGCTGCGCCGCCCGCGCGATCGCGATCGACGGGCGCGGGTCGGCGACCGCGCTCGCCGCGGTCGCCTCGGGGCCGAGGAGCGCCTTGGGGTCCACGGCGCGCACCGTCACGCGCAGGTCGAAGCGGTCGAGCAACGGCCCCGACACCCGTCCGCGGTAGCGCGCCGCGAGCCCGCCCGGGCAGCGGCACGCCTTCACCCCCGACCCGAGCCAGCCGCACGGGCACGGGTTCATCGCCCCCACGAGCACGACTTCGCTCGGGAACTGCGCGCGCCCCGCGGCGCGGCCGATCACGACCGCGCCGTCCTCGACGGGCTGGCGCAGCCCCTCGAGCGCCGGGCGCGGGACCTCGGCGAGCTCGTCGAGGAAGAGGACGCCGAGGTGGGCGAGGCTCACCTCGCCCGGGCGCGGGATCGGGCCCCCGCCGAGCAGCCCCGCGAGGCTCGTCGTGTGGTGGGGCGCGCGGAACGGGCGCGCACGCGCCAGCCCGCCGTCGAGCAGTCCGGCCGCGCTCTGCACGCGGCTCACCTCGAGCGCCTCCTCGCGCGACAGCGGCGGCAGCAGCCCCTGGAGTGCGCGCGCGAGCAATGTCTTGCCCGCGCCCGGTGGCCCCACGAGCAGCAGGTTGTGCCCGCCCGCCGCCGCGACCACGGCCGCGCGCACCGCGACAGGCTGCCCGCGCACCTCGCGCCACGCGGCGTCGCCGCCGTCGTCGGGCGACCACGCGAGCGGCGGCACGGGCGCGAGCCGCAGCGCCCCGCGCAGGTGGCCCACCGCCTCCGACAGCCGCTCGACGGGGCGCACGACCACGCCCTCGACCGCGCTCGCCTCATCGGCGTTGCGCGCGGGCACGATCGCCTCGGTCACCTTCGCCCGTCGCGCCGCCTCGACCGCCGCGAGCACGCCGCGCACCGGCCGGACGCGACCGTCGAGCGTGAGCTCGCCCACGCACAACGTCTTGCCCAGCGGGTCCGCGCCCGCGAGGCTGCCCGACGCCGCGAGCAGCGCGAGCGCGATGGGCAGGTCTAGCCCCGGCCCCTCCTTGCGCGCCGAGGCCGGTGTCAGGTTCACCGTCACCGCGCCGTCGGGCCACGGGTACCCGTCGTGCATCAACGCGCCGCGGATCCGCTCGCGCCCCTCCTTGAGCGCGCCGTCCCCCATCCCGACGATGCGGAACTGCCCCGTCTCGCCGGAGCGAGGCAGCGCCACCTGGATGTCGACGAGACGGGCGTCGACCCCCGTCGGGACGGACCCGAGGGCTCGTGCGAAGTCGGCCATCGCAGAGAACTCGCGCGAGCGGCGCCGTCGGTCACGGCGGCGCGGGGCGAACGACGCCGCCGCGCGTCAGGCGCGACGCCCCCGCGTGCGGGGCGCGCTCGCGCGGGCCGCCGGCCCCGCGCCGCAGCACCGCGCGAGGAACGCCGCCGTCGCGGGCGTGACGCCGACGAGCTTGTCCGTCGCCTGACGGTAGAGCTTGAAGTGGAGCTCGGCCTCGGGACGCCCCGCCGCCTTCGCGAACGCCTTGAGCTCGGCGCGGCCCAGCGCCCGCGTCGCCGACGCGGTGCGCCGCACGACGAGCCGCACGCGGGGCGTCTGGCGCGCGACGCCGGGGAGGCGAGGGAGCGCCTCGGCCACGGTGGCCACGCCGCTCGCGACGAGACCGCGGCCGCCCTCGTTCTCGCTCGCGAAGACGAACACCGTGTCGCCCACCGCGACGCGCTTGCCGCCGTACATCGTCTTGGCGCGCTCGAAGCGGAACGTGGGCACGGCGGCGTCGGGGACCTCGGCCTTGATCACGTACACCGCGCAGGCCCTCCGCCGCCGCGCCCGCGCGCGCGCGCCCGCCGAGCGTATCGCCGCCCGCGCCGCCGTCAGGTGGAACCGCCCGGCTCCGCGGGACGTCCATCGCCGCGGGCCCCGCGCCATGGCGCGGGACCCGCTCGCTCGCCCGATCTCTTCCGGCGTCGGCCCGCCCCCCCGGGGGTACGATGCCCGCTCGACCCCGGAACGCCCCATGCTCCGTCGAATCCTGCTCCCGGCCGCCCTCCTGCTCGCGGCCGCCGTCGTCCAGCCCCCCCGGTTCGCGCGCGCCGACGACGTGGACGACGCGACGGCCCGCAAGGGCGTCGAGGCCGTGCTCGCGCAGACGAAGGACGACGACGTCGCCGCCCTGTGGGCCGCCGGCAAGCGGCTCTCCGACGACAAGCTGGCCATCCCCGCGCTGCGCGCGCTCGCCGCCACGGCCTCCGCCGGCCACCGGCTCGCGATCGGCCGCGCCCTCGTGCTCCTCCAGGACGAGACCAAGGGCGTCGAGGTGCTCGTCACGCTCGTCAAGGACGACGCCGCGCCGGTCCCCGTGCGTGCGGCCGCGCTCAAGGTGATCGGCCGCTTCGGCGAGGAGGAGCAGGCCGAGTGGCTCGAGAAGGCCGTGGACGACGCGCTCGACCCGTCGCTCAAGATGGCCATGGCCAAGGCCCTGTGGCAGCTCGGCGGGCCCGGCGCGCCGAAGGCCAAGGCGATCATGCTCGACTTCCTGCGCAGCGAGTCGCGCGAGCGCCGCGAGGAAGGCGCGCTGGCGCTGGGCGAGATCGGCGCCGCCGCCGAGGCGAAGGCGACGCTGCAGGAGCTGCGCGACCAGCCCACCGAGCGCGGCCGCACCGCGGCGCTGCTCCTCGAGCTGCTCGCGCGCGAGAGCGTGGACGAGGGCGCGCTGCGCACCGCCCCGCCGCCGCCCCCCGCGGCGCCGTCGTCGTGGCCGCTGCTCGACGAGATCCGCCAGCTGCTCGAGCAGACGTACGTGCTGCCCGAGAAGCTGCGCGACCAGAAGCTCGAGGACTTCGCGGCCGAGGGCTTCACGAAGGCGCTCGACGAGCACTCCAACTACCTCACGCCCGCCGAGCACGCACGGCTGCTCGAGAGCCTCGACCCGACCTACGGCGGCGTGGGCGCCTACGTCCACAACGACCCCGACAACCGCGAGCAGTTCACGATCAGCCGCCCGATCTGGGGCGGCCCCCTCTACAAGGCGGGCCTGCGCACCGGCGACGTGGTCACCCACATCGACGGCGAGGCGACGTTCGGGCTCTCGGTGGACGAGTGCGTGCGCCGCCTCAAGGGCCCCGCGGGGACGAAGGTCGTCGTCAGCATCGTCCGCCCGGGCTGGGCGGAGAAGCAGGACTTCACGCTGACGCGCGCCAACATCACGATCCCGACGATCTCCTACGACCTGCTGCCGGGCCCCGTCGGCTACCTCCAGATCCTCTCCTTCGGCGAGGAGACCCCGCGCGAGGTCCACCGCATCCTCGACGAGTTCGCCGCCGCCAAGGTCAAGGGCGTCGTCCTCGACCTGCGCTGGAACCCGGGCGGGCTGCTTCGCGCCGCCGTGGACATCGCCTCCGAGTTCCTCCCCGCGGGCCTCACCGTCGTCTCGGAGAAGGGCCGCGAGGGTGTGTGGCCCGAGAAGGTCCACGCGTCCAGCGGCGCCGGCGCGTCGCGCGAGCAGGCCCCGCTCGTCGTGCTCGTCAACGCCGGGACGGCGAGCGCCTCCGAGATCCTCTCGGGCGCGCTGCGCCACCACCAGCGCGCGCGCCTCGTGGGCACGCAGACCTACGGCAAGGGCTCGGTGCAGATCCCGGTCGACCTCAAGTCGCGGCCCGGCGAGTCCTTCACCGACACCGAGCGGCTCACCGTGCTGTCCTACAGCGACGTGAACGGGAACAACCGGCTCGACCCCGGCGAGCCCGTCCGCACGGCCAAGCTCAAGAACGGCCGCTACGACCCCGCCGAGAAGTTCACCGACGCGAACGGCAACGGCGTGTGGGACGAGGGCGAGGCGTTCGTGGACGGCAACAGCAACGGCGTCTACGACGTCGCCGAGCCCTTCGAGGACCGCAACAAGAACGGCCGGTGGGACCCGGGTGGCGCGTTCAAGCCCACCGTCGCGCTCTACTACCTCCCCGACGGCACGCACCTCGACGGCCACGTCGAGGTCAAGGCGGGCAAGGTCGTGCGCACCGGCGGCATCGTGCCCGACGTCGAGCTCAAGGACGACCCGCGCGACCTCTGGGAGTTCCAGGCGCAGTCCGAGCTCTACCGCAGCGGCGCGATCCGCACGTACGTGGACGCGGCGATGGCCAAGGACCCGGCGCTGTTCGAGACGCTGGGCCGCTCGGACCGGCGCGACCCCGAGGCGTACCCGGGCTTCGACGCCTGGTACGACACGCTCGGCACGAAGCTCTCCAAGCAGGCCGTGCGCTCGCTCGTCCGTCTGCGCGTGCGCGAGAACATCGCCGACCGGATCGGCCGCGCGCTCGAGGGCGACGTCGTCGACGACGCGGTGCTGCGCGCCGGCGTGGTCGAGCTCCTGCGCCAGGTCAACCTGGACCCGAAGTCGGTCCCCGACCTCGCGTTCCTCGCCGACCTGCCGCCGCCGAAGAAGCCGGCCGACGCGTCCACGACGCCCGCCGCGAAGTAGCCGCGCGCGGTGCCGGTCGAGCTGCTCGCCTTCCCGGGGATCGCCGCGGCGGTCCCCGGGCTCGTCGCCGGCGTGACGTCGCGCGCGGGCGGCGTCAGCCGCGGCGCGTACGCCTCGCTCAACCTCGGGCGCTCGTGCGGCGACGAGCCCGACGCCGTGACCGAGAACGGCCGGCGCCTCGCTGCCGCGCTCGGCGCCACCGAGCGCGTGCGCTTCCCGCGGCAGGTGCACGGCCGCGAGGTCGTCGTGCTCGACGCCGTCCCCGCCGGCCCGCTGCCCGACGCCGACGCGGTCGTGACCGCGGTCGTCGGGCTCCCCGTCGGCGTGCTGGGCGCGGACTGCCCCGGCGTGCTGCTCGCCGACCCGGTGCACCGGGCGATCGGCGTCGTCCACTGCGGCTGGCGGGGCACCGTCGCCGGCGTGCTGCTCGCGGCGATCGAGGCGATGCGGGCGCGGTTCGGCACCGACCCCGGCGCGCTGCGGGTGGGGCTCGGGCCGGGGATCTCGGCGCGTCGCTACGAGGTCGGGCCCGACGTCGCGCAGCCGATCTCGGCGTCGATCCCCGGCGGTGCCGCGTGCCTGACGCCGGGGCGCGGCGACCGCCGATTCCTCGACCTGCACGAGGCCCTGCGCCGCCAGGCGCTCGCCGCAGGCGTCCCCGCGGCGGCGATCGAGGCGATCGCGCGCTGCACCTACGACGAGCGCGACCGGTTCTTCTCGCACCGGCGCGAGGGCCCCGCGACGGGGCGGCACGGGCTGGTGGCGTGCCTCCTCTGAACGAAGCGCGGCGCTTCGTTCAACGGGTGCGCGCGGGGGGCCGCGGAACGCGAGAGACGGACGTCGGGCGAGGCGGGCCGGCCCCGACGACGGGGACGGAGCGCGGAGGGATCAGGGAGAAGAAGGAGACGGACGAAAGAGGCGCGGGACGGAGAGGGCCGAGGAGCCAAGAAGGTGCGACGAGCGAGTGGACCGCGAACGCAGCGGCGCACAAGCGCGAGCTCACGCGCGGCGGGCGGGCGGGGCGCTCACCGCCAGCGCAGCGTCCACGTCGTCACGCGCCCCGCGCGCACGACGAGCGAGGCGGGCGGCAGCGTCGCACCCGCAAAGCGCGCCTCAAGGACGACCTCGCCCGGCGGGAACGGCCCGAGCAGCGAGCCCGGGTCCACCGCCTGCTCGCGCGACGCGACGGCCCCGCCCGGCACGTCGGACTGGCGGCGCAGCAGCATGCCGCCGTCGGTGCGCCGCACGGTCAGGCCGCCGAGCGCCGGGTCCGGGCTCGGGTCGGGCACGATCGCCACGAAGCCGCCCGTCTCGAGCGCCGGACGCCACTCGCCCGACGCGGGCGGCGGGGCCGCGCGGCTCACGCGGTCGCCGCACCACGCAAACACCGCGCTGGCGCGCCGCCAGCCGAGGCCGAGGACGCCGCGCGGCGCCTGCCAGACGTCGGTCCGCTCCGTCGCCTGCGGCCCCGTGCCGTCGAGCCCGGCCGCGACCACCGTCGCCCCCGCCACCACGGCGCGACCGACGTCCACCGGCAGCTCGTCGTCGGCGCCCGCCGCGGCGTCGTGGCGCAGCACGACGTCGGTCGTGACGGCCTCGCCCGCGCCGAGCGTGACGCTCGCCTCACCGGGCGCGACGCCCGCGCCGGACCACGTGAGGCGGTACGTCCCCGGCGGCCCGGAACGGGCCTCGTCGCCGAGCGGGCCCGCGGTGTCTCCGGCCAGCCGCTCGACCGTCCCCTCCGAGGCCACGCGCTCGCCGGGCACCGTGAGCCGGTACGTCGCCCGCAGCCGCTCGCGCGGCCACGGCAACGGGTCGCAGCGCCACCGCAGCGTCCACGTTGCGAGCTTCTCCGGCGCGACGCGGACCTCCCCGCCACCGCGGACGGAGGTCGGCGTCGGGACGAGGCGCCGGTCGGTCGGCCCCTGCATCATCGCGCGCATCGACCCGCCGCCGAAGCTGAGCTCGACGATCTGGTGGAGCGTGCAGCGGACGTCGTAGAGGCCCTGCCGCGGCAACGGCGGCGTGTCGGCCGCGCCCGGCAGGGACTCGATCTGCGCCTCCGCCACCACGCTCGCGCGCTCGTCGCGGCCGGGGAAGGCGCGCGCCACGCCGTCGCCGGCCGGGACGAGCTGCACGCTCCCCCCGATGCTCCCCGCGTCGGCGGCCCCGGCCTCCCCCACGGCCACGACGTGGACCGGCGCGGAGACCGGCAGCGCGACGTCCACGCGCGCCGGCGCGCCCGCGGCCACCGTGACGTCGCGCACCAGCACCCACGCGCCCTGCCACACGACGCCGACGTCGTAGCGACCCGGGCCGACCACGGGGAACACCGCCGGCTTCTCGAGCCCGACCGCCGCGTGCGGCACCTCGCGGTCGGCGTCCACGCCCGGGGCGCCCGCCGGCAGTGCGTACGCGGTCCCCGACCAGTCGTCGGGGATGCCGTCGGCGCGCGCGACGTAGACCTCGATCGTGGGCAGCGGCGGCGGCTCCGCGTCGTCGGGCAGCGGCGCCGTCGGCGGGGCGCTCGGCGCGGCAGCGGGGCGCGACGAGGCCGCCGCGGCCGCGTCGGCGCGCACGCCCGTCGCGCTCGAGCCGCGCGCGGCCAGCGCCCGCCCGTCGGCGGGCGTGGGGGCCGTCGCCCCGGGACCCGTGCCGTCGAGGAGGTCGGCGGTCGGGGCCCGCGCCCCGCGGTCGAGCGCGAGCCAGACGACGCCGCCGCCGAGGACGACGCCGAGCAGGAAGACGAGCACGAGGGAGCCGCGGCGCATCGCGGCAACGTCCTACCGCGACGCCACCGCCGTGTCACGCGGCCGTGCGCGGTCCTCGGGCGGCGCGGCGGGACCCGGGACGGCGGTCACGGGCCCCGCCCCTCGCGGCCCGGTCGCCCGTGGGGCCGCGCCGGCGCGGCTCAGATCGCGACGCGCTGCAGCGTCTCGCGGAAGCCGGCCTCGAACGTCTCGTCGAAGTCGTAGACGGCGAAGAAGTCCTCGAGCCGGTCGTCGGCGGTCTTCTGGAGCAGGTCTTCCTCGATCATGTGGAAGACGACGCGGCCGACGTCGTCGGTGGAGGCGATCCCCCACTCGGCGAGCACGAGGCGCGCGAGGAGGCCGAACTGCTCGATCGCGAGGTCGCGGAAGCCCTCGAGCAGCTCCGCGCCGCCGACGTGCTTGCGCCCCTGGTCGCGCCGCTGGATCGTGAAGTCGAGAGCCTCGAGGACGAACGTGTACGCCTCCGCGCGGTAGCGCGGGTCGCGGCGCACGATCTCGGCGACGATCGTCTCGCGGTCGCGGTCCACGGCGGGCTCCTCGGGGACGAGGGCTCAAGCGCGTGCCCGAGCCTCCTTAGTCTACGGCTCGCGGCGCTCCGAGGTTGACGCCTGACGGCGGCCTAACGCCCCGGCGCCGCCGCGCGCCCGCCGCAACTCGGTGCCAGGCACCGCGTTGCGGTGCCTGGCACCGAGCTGCGGGCGCGCCCGGTCCCCCTACGGTCGGCGCAGCGCGAGGGTGGCGTCGAGGAGGAGCGACGCGGGCGAGACGTTGCGACGCACCCAGCCCGCGAGGCGCCCGAGGCGCTCGAGCGACGCCGCCGCGTCGTCGGGCGACATCGCGGCCAGCGGACCGCCCTCGCGCCCGGCCGCGCGGTCGCGCGCGAGCACGCACAGGGCGTGGAACACGTCCTCGAGCGCGCGCCGCATCCGCTCGCCGGGCGCGCCCTCGGGCGGCGCGTCGCCGCCCTCGCGCAGCTCGTCCTCGTCGGCGACCGCGCCCGCGCGGGCCCGCAGCGCCGCCAGCGCGGCCTCGGCCGCCGTGGCCGCGCCCGGCACGCGCGCGAGCGCCGCGCCGGCCAGCGCGTCCACGATCAGGTCGGCCTCGAGCGCCGCGAGACGGCGCGCGCGCTCGACGGACCCGTTGGCCCACCGCGCCACGACGGCGGCCCGCGTCGCGTCCACGCCCTCGGCCACCAGGCGGTCGCGGACCTCCTCGGGGCCCGGCTCGGGGAAGCGCACGCGCTGGCACCGGCTGCGCACCGCGTCGGGGAGGCGGTCGGGGCGCGTGGTCACGAGCACGAAGGTCGTCGTCGGCGGCGGCTCCTCGAGCGTCTTCAAGTAACGCGCGACGGCCTCCGGCGCCATCGCCTCGGCGGGGTCCACGAGGAAGACCTGGCGACGGCCCTCCTTGGGCGAGGCGTGCGCGCGCTCGAGCAGCGCCGCCAGCGCGTCGACCGAGATCACCGTGGCCTTGTCGCGGCCCTGACGGTGCACGTCGGGGTGGCTGCCCGAGCGCACGCGTCGGCACGTCGGGCAGACGAGGCAGGGGCGGGCGTCGGCCTCGCAGAGCAGCGCGGCGGCGAACCAGCGGGCGGCCTCGCGTGGCCCGGTCGCGTCGGCGGACTCGAACAGGTACGCGGGCGCGACGCGGGTCCCGCGCGCGATCCGCGCGAGCCGCTCGCCCGCGGCCCCGAGCGAGACCGCCGCTCCCCGCGCGTCAGACGAGGTCGGCGAAGGCATGCCACACCCGCTCGGCGACCTCGTCCTCGCCGTCGTTGGCGTTCACGAGCACGAACCGGTCGGGGTCCGCGCCGAACACCGAGCGGAACGCGGTCCGCACGCGACGACGGAAGTCGGCCCCGCGACGCTCCATGCGGTCGAGCGGCGCGCCGTTGCTGCGCGCCGCGAGCCGCCGCTGCGCGACGGCCTCGTCCACGTCGAGGAGCACCGCGCGGCGGGGCTCGAGGCCGTCCGTCGCGATCTTGGTCGTCAGCCGCACGACCGCGGCGTCGGCGCCGCCCCCGCCGCCCTGGTACGCCTGCGTGGCGTAGTGCCAGCGGTCGCACACGACGACGTCGCCGCGGGCGAGCGCCGGGCGGAGCTTCTCGACCACGAGGCGGCGGCGAGCGGCCTGGTAGAGGAGCACCTCGGTCACCGCGTCGAGGTCGCCGACGGCCGGGTCGAGCACCGCCGCGCGGACGCGCTCGCCCAAGGCCGTGTCGCCGGGGTCGCGCAGGCGCACGACCGTGCGGCCGGCGGACTCGATGCGCTCGGCGAGCCGGCGGCACTGCGTGGACTTGCCCGCGCCGTCGGGGCCGTCGATGACGAGGAAGAGGCCGGGGTGGGCGTCCACGGCGCGGATCCTACGGGCGACCGCCCCCGCCCGGAACTCCGGGCCCGGCGCGGGGGAGCCCGTCCCGGTCGCGAGCGGGCCAGCCCGCCGAATTCACGAAAGACGAGGCCCGTCGAGCGCCGACCGCACGTCAGGCCCCCGTCGGGGCTCGCGGATTGCGCCCGGGCGCGCGTCGGACGCGACGACGGCGTGTTCTGGCACCACGCCGAGGAGCGGACGACGCGTGGCGACGCGCATCGAATCGCCACGGGCCCCCACGTCACGCCCGGGCGCAAGCCGCCGCCCCGACCTCGTCGGCTCGTGAGTTCGGCGGGCTAGAGCGCGCGGAGGAGGCCGTCGAGGGTGACCTCGAGGCCGGGGTCGATCTCGCGCTGCTCGCGCACCTCGGTGATCGCGCGGCTCGCGGCGCTGTGGCTGCGCAGCCCGAAGGCGGTCGCGAGCTCGGTCAGCGGGAGCTTCGCCGCCCGCCAGACGAGGTACATCGCCGTCCGCCGGGCCTCGAGCACGGTGGGCCGCTTCGTCGGGCGGTCGAGCGCGCGCCGGTCCACGCCGTAGTGGCGGGCCACCGCGTCCTTGGCGCGCCGCACGACGTCCTCGCGCGGCGAGCTCGGCGAGGCGGGCGGCGCGAGCTCGAGCAGGTGGCTCGCCTCGACCGGGCGGCCCGCGCGCCGCGACACGAAGGCCCACCGGTCGGCCAGCTCGGCCGCGGCCTCGACGGACGGCGCGGCGACGAGGATCGCGTCGCGCACGTCGTCGGGCATCTCGAGCCCCAGCGCGGTCGCGCGCCCCGCCACGATCCGCCCCCGCGTCTCGCGCGACGGCTCGGCGAGGCGGAACAGCACCCCCGCGAGCAGGCGCGAGCGCAGGCGCTCGGACAGCCCCTCGACCGCGCGCGGGTGCTCGCGACCGGCCACGACGAAGCGGCCGCCGTGCGCCGCCGCGGTGTCGAGCAGCCCCTCGAGCACGTGCTGCGTGGCCGGCCGGTCGGCGAGGTCGTCGAGGTCGTCGAGCAGCACGACGCGCGCCGCCGCCACGTCGGCGGTCAGCCGCGCGAGCGCCGCGCTGTCGCCGGCCCGCGTCGCGGCCACGACCCTCGCGGTGAAGCGCTTCGCGGTGAACGCGACGCAGGCGCCGGCGTCGGCGGCGAGCGCCCGCTCGAGCGCGCGCAGCAGGTGCGACTTGCCGGTGCCGGGCCCGCCGAAGAAGCACGTCGGCGGCGGCGCGCCGACCCCGCTCCCGTGCAGCGCCTGCTCGGCGAGCCGCACGGCGAACGCGCTCGCCTCGTCGCTGACGAACGACAGGAGCGTCGGCGCCGGCCGCACGTCGCGCAGCGCGTCGCGCCACCCCGCCTCGTCGGCGGGGACGTGGTCGCGCACCGCGCGCGCCTCGTCGAGCCGCGGCTGCACGACGAGCTCGACGTGCACCCCCTCGCCGAGGACCCGCCCGAACGCGCGGTCGATCTCGGCGCGGTAGTTGAACTCGAGCCACGTGCGGTGCACCTCGGTGGGCACCGCGAGGACGACCGAGCGCCCCGAGACGCGCACGACCTCGGTGTCGCGGAACCACAGGGCGTGGCGGCCCTTGCCCAGCGCCGTGACGAGGTCCTCCCGGACGCCGTCGAGGATCTCGCGGTAGAGGGCGGCGGCGTCGCTCACTTGCCGACCGCGGCCTCCGTCGCCTGCGCCTTCAAGGCCTTGGCCGCGACCGACTCCGGGTCGATGGCGAGCGCGCCCAGCGCCGCGTCCACCGCCTCGTCGGGCTGCCCGAGCTCGAGCAGCAGCCGCCCCAGCGCGAGCCGCGCCTCGACGCCGCCGGCCTTCTTGCGCTCCTCCTCGGGCAGGCGGTCCACGAGCACCGACTGCACCTTCCACTCGCGCGCGGCCTCGCGCTTCTTGCCCGCGCGCTCGAGCACCTCGGCGAAGCGGGCGTGCACCTCGAGGTCGGGCTTCTTGCCGCGGCTCGCACCGAAGGGGCTGATCTCGATCATCTCCGCGCAGACGCGCGCGACGGCGGCGTCGTCCTTGCGCGAGACGTACCACGCCAGCAGCTTCTTGCGGACGCCCCAGTCCTCCTGCGCGATCTCGGCGTAGGCCTCGAGCTCCTTCATCGCGCCCTCGGCGTCGCCCTCGCCCTGGCGGAGCTCGGCGAGCGCGACGTAGGGGTTGCCCTTGCCCACGAAGCGCGGGAAGCACTTCTTGGCCGCCTCGTAGTGCTCGACCGCCTCCGCGGACTTCTTGTCGCCGAGCGCGATGCGCGCGAGCGCGAGCCGCGCCCCGACGTCGTCGCCGCCCAGCGACAGGAACTTGCGGTAGCGTTCGGCCGCGAGGTCGAGGCGGTTGGCGCGCATCGCCGTCTCGGCCTGCAGCAGCACGACCTCGGGGGCGTCCGGGGCGAGACGGCGGGCCTTCTCGAGCGCGGCGCCCGCGTCCACCGCGTTGCCGCGCTGGTGGTGGGCCCACGCGAGTCGCGTCCAGGCCTCCGCGTCGGCGGGGTCCTTCTCGGTGCGGGCCTCGAAGGACTTCTTGCTCTCGTCGTCCCACCGCGGCTGCATCCGGTAGGCGCCGACGAGCTCCTCGACGTACTTCGAGAACCGCGCGTCGAAGTCCTTGAGCGGGACCTTGAGCACCTCCTCGAACACCTTCTCGGTCGGCACGTCGTCGGCGAAGCGCCGCAGCATCTTCGTGATCGCCTCGAACCCCCACTCGCGCGAGACGTAGTCGGCGATCAGCCCGCCCTGGAAGTAGGCGAAGAGGATGTCGGGCCCGCGGAACGCGTGGTTGATCTCGGCCATCCGCAGGAGGCGGCCGTTGCGCCACCGGTCGTAGAGCTCGCGGTCCATCTCGCGGCCCCACTGCGCCTTGTGCGCCTTCTCCTCGTGCACGGAGAGGCCCTCGGTCAGCCACCGCGGGACCTGCCCCTTGCTCATCTGCAGCGTCACGACGTGCGCGTACTCGTGCCAGGCCGTGCGGGCCCACGAGAACGCGCCGAGGTCGCCCGACAGCGGCCCGGCCAGCGTGATCACCTGCCCGAAGCACACGCCGATGGCGGGCAGGCCCGGCGTCCCCACGCTGCGCGTCGAGAAGTCGTCCGACCGGTGGAACGACTCGACGAGGATGGGCGACGTGCACTCGAAGCCGTACTTGCGCTGCAACGCCGCGCGGCTCTCCTCGAGCAGCGGGAGCAGATAGGGCCCGACGACGGCGGCCTCCTCGGGGTGCTGGCGCACGACGAAGTGCTCGGTCTTCGCCTCGACGAAGGTCTCGAGGACGTCGAGGACCTCGAGGAAGTTGTCGCGGACGACGTCCTGCCAGCCCTTGGACGCGGCGACGCCCTTCTGGAACGCCGCCTTCGCCTCGGCCTCGCGGCCGAGGTTCATCAGGTTCTCGCCCGCGACGACGTAGGCGCGCGGGTCGGTGGGGTCGGTCTCGATGGCCTTGCTCGAGAGCTCGGCGGCGACGTCGAAGCGGCGCTGGCGCTCGCCGACGAGCTCGGCGACGGTGGTGTAGAGCGCGCCGTAGGTCGGGTCCTCGGCGAGCAGCTCCTTCTCGAGCGCGGCGAAGCCCGCGCGGTCGCCCGTGATGTAGAGGCGCGCGGCCCGCACCGACCGCGCCTCCTTGTCGAGCGCGTTCACCTTGCGCGCCCGCTCCCACATCGCGTCGGCCTGGTCGTAGTCGCCGTCGCCGACGTGGATCGCGGCGAGCACGTTCATCGCCGGGACGAGGTTCTGGTTGACCTGGAGCGCGGTGCGGCAGGCCTGCACCGCCTGGTCCTGGCGGTAGAACACGAGCGCGATGCGCGCCTGGCCGACGCGCGCCTCGGCGACCATCGGGTTCTGGTCGAGGACCTTCTTGTAGTACTTGCCCGCGATCGACTGGCCCTGCGTGCCCGGGTTGGCGCGGTACACGTCGGCGAAGGCGAGCAGGAGGTCCACGTCCTCGGGCTCGGCCTCGATGCGCTGCTTGAGGAGGTTGAGCGCCCCCATCGTGAGGTCGTCGGCCGCGTTGGGCGACAGGCGCGTCGCGCGCAGCGCGGCGGTGGCCACCGAGGGGATCTCCTCGGGGCGCGGGTCGCGGGCGTTGTAGGCGGCGATCACCTGGTCGAAGTCGGCGAGCGCCTCCTTGCGCCGGCCCCGCGCCTCGAGCACCTGCCCGCGCACGGTGCGCGCGACGAGGTCGTCGGGGTGCTCCGCGATCGCCGCGGTCGCCACCGAGAGCGCCTCGTCGAGGCGCCCGAGCCGCAGCAGGAAGTCGTAGCGCAGCGCCGCCGAGCGCAGGTCGCCCGGGGCGGCCCGCACCGCCGCCTCGGCGAGCGCGAGGCCCTCCTCGTAGCGCCCGGTGCGGGCGAAGACGCGCGCCTTGAGCACCCGGGCGACCGGGTTGCCCGGGTCGAGCTTCTCGAGGCGCTCGGCGCGCGCGAGCGCCTCCTCGTGGTTGCCGCGACGGAAGGCCGCCCAGCCCTTCTGCACCTGGCGGTCCACCGCCTCGGCGCGTTCCTCCGCCGAGGGCGCGTCGTCGGCCCGGGCCCGCCGCGACGGCAGGGCGACCGCGAAGGCCGCGGCGGCGAGGGCGAGCGCCGCGACGGCGGCGAGGAGGTCGGGCCGTCGCCCGAAGGAGCGTCGCCGGGGCGTCATCGCGGCGGATTCTACCCCCGTCCGCACGGCCGTCCCGCGCCGGGCGAATCGCTCGCGCCCCGCCGCTCCCGATGGCATCGTGCCCCGTCCCCGCGCGCCGGGTGGCGCCACGGGCCCCGCTCCGTCCTCCCCGACCGGTCCCGCCCCATGACCACGCCCTCCGACCGTCGCTTCCGCCCGTCCCGCCGCCTCGCCGCGCTCGGCGGCTACGCCTTCGACGAGGTCAACCGCCGCGTCGACGCGCTCAAGGCCGCGGGGATCACCCCCACCGACTTCGGCGTGGGCGACCCCACGGTCCCGACGCCGGTGCTCGCGCGGCAGGCCCTGCAGCGCGCCGTGGACGCCCGGGCCACCGCGGGCTACCCGGCCTACGAGGGCGACCCGGGGTTCCGCGACGCGGTCGCGCAGTGGACGAAGCGCCGCTTCGGCGTGACGCTCGACCCGAAGACCGAGATCTGCGCGACGATCGGCAGCAAGGAGGCCGTGTTCAACGTCCACGAGGGCCTCGTGGACCCGGGCGAGCTGGTGCTGTGCCCGTCCCCCGGCTACCCGCCCTACAAGCGCGGGACGGCGTTCGCCGAGGGCACGCCCTGGTTCTACCCGCTGACGGCTGCGAACGGGTTCCTGCCCGACCTCGACGCGATCCCCGAGGACGTCGCGCGTCGCGCGCGCGCGATCTGGGTGTGCTACCCCAACTCGCCCTCGGGGGCGGTGGCCGACCTCGCGTTCTACCGCCGGCTGCTCGCGTGGGCCGACCGGTACGGCATCGCGGTGCTCTCCGACGAGGCGTACTCCGAGATCTGGTACGGGCCCGCGGCCCCGCCGTCGATCCTCAACGTGCGGACCGAGGGCGTGCTCGCGTTCTTCTCGATGAGCAAGCGCAGCGCGATGACGGGGTGGCGCGTGGGCTGGGTGGCCGGCGACGCGCGTCTCGTGGCGCTGTTCCGCAAGGTGAAGACCAACATCGACTCGGGCACGCCGACCTTCGTGCAGGACGGCGCGGCCGCGGCGCTCGCCGACGAGGCGCACGTCACGGCGTTCCGCGAGGAGTACCGGCGCAAGCGCGACGTGCTCGTCGCGGGGCTCGTGCGGGCGGGGCTGCCCGACTGCACGCCCGCCTCGACGCTCTACGTCTGGCAGCGCGTGCCCCAAGGGATGTCGGGGGTCGAGTTCGCCCAGCGGCTGCTCGACCCGAAGGTCGCGGTCGTGTGCACGCCCGGCGAGTGGCTCTCCGACGCCGTCGCCGACGGGAGCAACCCCGGCGCGGGGCACGTGCGCTTCGCGCTGGTCCCGAGCCTGCCCGACACGCAGGCGGCCGCGGACCGCATCGCCTCGTTGAGGTTCTGAGCCCGGCCGGGCCGCGAGCCGCTCGTCGTCGCGAGGCCGCGCGGCCCAGCCCGTCCACGCGGGGCGAACCGGGTGCGGTCAGCGCCCGTCGTCGGGGTCGGGTCGGAGCGTCAACACCACGTCGCGCGCGCCGGCGGCGGCGGCGACGGGCGGCGAGGACCAGGCGCGCCCCGCGGTCCCTGCGTCCGCGGACAGACTCCACGTCGTGCCCAGCGCGAGGCCGACGACGCGGAACCGACCGTCCGACGACACCGCGACGGCCTGCACCGGGTACGGGCCCGTCGCCTGGACCGCCGCGCGCACGCCCGCGACGCCGGGGAGCCCGACCACGCGCCCCTCGAGCACGAGCGCCGGGCCCAAGGTCACCTCGATCGGCCCCGCACGTGGGTCGGTCGCAGCCGCGCGGCCCACGCGCTCGTCGCCCGGCCGCCAGGCGTACACCTCGACGGCGCCGGGCCTCGTGTTGGCGAGGTCGAAGAGGCCCGCGGGGCCCACCGTGGTCGAGGTCGTCGCGCCGTCGGCGAAGCGCACGAGCACGGAGAAGCCGCGCACGTCGTCGCCGACGACGCGACCTCGCACGGGCCGTGCGACGGGCAACGCGAGCACGACGCCGTCGCGCGGCGCGGAGACGGTCGCCTCGGCGAGCCCGTCGAAGATCCGCGCGACGTCGGCGACGGTGACGCGGTACGTCCCCGGCACCACCGGCCCGACACGGAACCGGCGCACGCCGGGCGGGAGCCGCTGCTCGGCGCTCTCCGTGACCGGCGGCCACGGCCGCGCCTGCGGCAGCGTCAGCCGCACGGAGAACCCCTCGCGGTCGCCCCACCCGTCGCCGACGATCTCGCCTTCGACGAACGCGCCGACCACGAGCCGCACCACCACGTCGGTGCGCCCCGCGACGCTCGAGACCGTCGCGGGCAGGTGGGGCGAGGCCCCGGCGGTCACCGCGACGGCCAGCGCGGGCGGCACGCCGTCCACCGAGAAGCGCCCGTCGGCGCCCGTGGTGGCCGTCCACCCCGCCCGCGCCCACTCGGGCCCGTCGTCGCCCCGGAGCGACGGCTCGAGATCGCCCGCCGCCGCGACCCGCACGCCCGCGCCGGCGATCGGCGCGCCGTCGGCGTCATCCACCCGCCCCGCGACGCTCACGCCGCGCGCGAGCACGAGCGTGACGTCGTCCTGGCGCGGCGCGAGCCGCTGCACCGCGGGGCCGTAGCGCCCCCGCGGCGGGAGCGCGACGACGGCCACGTCGTCGAGCGGACGTCCGACCGCGACGTGCACGCCGGCGTCGTCGGTCGTCCCGGTCCAGTCCGGCGCGAGGAGCGACACCGACGACGGCGGGAAGGGGAGGCTCGCGCGCGGCCCCGCGAACACCGTCGCCCCCGGGACGGGGCGCCCGGCCTCGTCCACCACGCGCACCGTGACGGATCGACCGCGTTCCAGGCGGACCCGCACGGGGCCTCGCGTCGGGTCCACGTCGCGCACGACCGTCGGCCGCGCGTCCACGCGCCGGCCCGCCGCGTCCTCGACGTGCTCGACGCGGACGTCGACGAGCCCCTCGTCCTCCACCTCCGCGACGAAGCGCGCGCCCACCGCGCGCATGCCCGCGCCGCTGCTCCGCAATTCGCCCACGCGCTCGCCCGAATGGACCACGACGAGCCCCGACGCCACGGGGGTGCCGTCGGGGGCGAGCAGCTCGACCTCGACCGTCCTCCGCGTCCGCTCCACCCACACGACGCGGTGGTCGTCGCGCCCCGTGGCGTACGCACCGGCGACCTCCGCGCCGTCCACCGCGAGCGCGTACGTGCCGGGACGCATCGGCCCGAGGCGGAAGCGGCCCCGGGCATCGGCGTAGGCGTAGCCGCCGCCGCGCGGGGACGCCGTCGTCACCTGCACGCCCTCCGCCGGTCGCCCGTCGGGGCGCACGACGGTCCCGCCCAGCGTGAGCGGCCCCTCGACCACGAGCTCGAGCGCACCGGCCGCCGCGCCGGGCGCCACCGCGCGCGGCGCGCCGAGCGTCTCGCCCGCCGCGTCGGTGACGACGAGCACGAGGGCCTTGCCCGACGGCGCCGGGAACGCGAACCCGCCGTCGTCGTCCACGTCCACCGTCGCGACGAGGACGTCGCCCGCCGTGGCGCGCACCTTCGTGCCGCGCAGCGGGGCCCGGCGGTCGTCGAGCACGCGACCCGTGACGGCGAGGCCCTCGCGCAGGACGAGGCGCAGCGGGTCCGCGCCCGACCCGAGGCCCGTGCGTTCGCAGGTCGTCCCCTCCTGCCACGCGACGAGTTCCCACGAGCGCGCGGGGTCGAGCGCCTCGAACGCGAACCGGCCGGCGCTGTCGGTGCGGACCTCGCGCACCTCGGGCGGCGCAACGCCGCCGAACCGGTCCGACGTGCGGCCGATCGCGACCACCAGCGCGCCGCGGGCGGGACGACCGCTCTCGAACACGACGGTCCCGCGGACGGGCGCGCCCGTCGCCGTCGCCCGCAGCACGAGCGAGACCTCGTTCGTCGCGCCCGCGACCAGCAGCACCGACGGGGGCGCGCTCGACAGCGCGAGGTCGGCGCGCCCCGCGGACACCGCCGCCGACGCGGCGGGGAGCCCCCCCACGCGGAACCGCCCGTCCGCGTCGGTGGTCGCCGTCCAGTCCGACCGGTAGCCGCGCAGGTCTCCGACCGCGAGCGTGGGCGCGACGCCCACCGCGACGCCGGGGAGCGGACGTCCTTCGAGGTCGGTCGCGCGGCCGACGACGGCCGCCTCGCGCGCGAGCGTCACGTCCACCGTGGTGTCCCCGCGCGCCGCGATCGGCACGTCGTAGCCCACGATGCCGGGCGGGGCGACGAAGCCCGGCGCGACGACCTGCACCTCCTGCACGCGCCCTGCGGGCACGCCTTCGACGCGGTAGCGCCCGTCGGCGTCGGTCTTCGTCCGCAGCGTCCGCAGGTCGTCGTAGGGTCGCCGCGGGGGCGCGGTGGCCTGCACGGTCACCGTGACGCCGGCGAGCGGCACTCCGTCGTCGCCGGTCACTCGCCCTGCCACTGCGCTGCCATCGGGCACGCCGAGCGACACCTCGAGGTCGAGGCCGTCGGCGAGCGTCACCTGAAGCCCCGTCCGCGCGCCGCGCCCGGGCACGACCGCGGTCACGCGCGCGGGCCCCGGTCGCGCCGCGGGCAGCGCGAAGCGCCCCGCCGCGTCCGTGGCGACCCACCCCGACGCCCACCGCGCCCGCACGGGGCCGCGCGACGCGCCGTCGTCGGTGGCCTCGATCGCCACCCACGCGGCGACACCGGCGCCCGCGCGGTCCACCACGCGCCCGCGGACCGCGACGGCCGTCGCGACCCGCAGGACCGCGCGGAGTTCGAGCCCCGGCCACGGCGTCACGATCGCCTCGCACGACGACCGGCCGGCGCTCGCGACGACGACCACCTCGCTCCGCGTCCCCCACGGGAGCCCCTCGAGCACGAAGGTCCCGTCGCCCCGCGTGCTCGCGACCGCGTACCGCGCGCCGGGCGGGAGCGGCGCGCCCGGCGCGGGCATCTCGAGCAAGTCGGGGGACCGCGCCGCGTGCGCTCGAGCCTCCACCTCGACCCCAGCCACGGGCGCGCCCGCCTCGTCGATCACCACGCCCCGCACGCGTCCGGACCCGCGGGCCCGGACGCCCTCCTTTCCGTCCTGCGTCGCGACGGTCCGGCCCGCGAGCCGTCCTGCCTCGCTCCCCGCCCCTGCCTCGGCCGTGGCCGGCGCCACGGGCCCCGCGCGGTGGCCCGGATCGACGCCGTCGGCGTCGCGCGACGGCCACACTGCCCACGCGGCCGCGACGAGCGCGACGGCCACGACGCCGCCGACCGTCGCCTTCGCGGCGAGCCCGGCGGCGCCGAGCGGCGCGAGTCCCCCACCGCCGTCGGCGGGCCCCGCGTCGCCCAGCGCCCAGCCGACCAGCAACGGCACCCAGGCGCCGCGGCCGCCCCGCTCTCCGTCGAGGCGCGCGCGCAGCGTCGCGAGCGCGCGGCGGGTCCGCGTCCGCACCGTCTCGACGGGCACGCCCGTGCGCTCGGCGACGCGGCGCGGCGGTTCGTCCTCGAAGTAGCGCAGCAGCACCGTCGTGCGGTAGGGCTCGTCGAGGGCGAGCACGAGGCGGGCGACGCGCTCGACGAGCTCGGCCCGCGCGACGACGTCGTCGGTCGCCGGGCCCGCGAGCGGCGCGCGGGCGGTGCGCTCGCGCGCGGCGCGACGGGCCGCGCCGCGCGCTCGGGTCCGCACGAGGTTGCGAACGACCGTGGCGAGCCAGGCGCGCGGCCGCTCGACGCGCGCCGGGGCGTGCTCGAGCGCGGCGAGCGCGGCGTCCTGGGCGACGTCGTCGGCGTCGGCGTCCTGGCGGACGAGCGCGCCCGCGAGACGTCGGACCCACGCACGCTCGGCGAGGAGGCGCTCGACGTCGGGGGCGGCCGCGGGGTCCATGTCCACCGACAGGACACCACGGCGCGCGATTCCGGTTCAACCGGCCGGCGGACCCGCCGGGGTCACGGCACGCGGTCGGCCTGGCTCACCTCGACGACGGGCAGCCCGAGCATGCGCGCCCCGGTCTGCTTGCCCCGGACGCGGACCACCGTGGGCGGCGCGTCCTTGCCCGTGGCGAGCTTGCCGAGGTCGCCGCCCGACCAGCGCAGCGCGACCGAGGGCTTGTCGCCGTCGTAGAGCACGAACGCGCCGCCCCCGTCCCAGCCCGGGGCCGCCTCCCATCGCACCGTGCCCTTGAGGTCCACCGCGGGGACCTGCTCCGCCGGGTCCTTGGCGCGTTCGGGCGGCGTCTGCCCCGCGCGCTTCTTGGCGAGGATCTCGTCGGCGAAGGCCACGCGGATCTCGCACTCGCGGCGGAGGTCGGCCAGCAGCGCGTCGGCGAGCTTCTTCGTGCGCTCGCTCGGGTGCTTGGCGGTGGCGACCGCGGCCTCGAGCCGGTCCTCGAGCGCCCCGACGGGCGCCACGTCGTAGCCGCCCGCCGCGCGCGCGTCGGCGAGCGCCTTGCCCACCGCGCCGATCTCGGCGCGCAGCGCGCCGTCGTCGGCCTCGGCCGCCGACGACGTCGAGAGCTCCTTGCGCAGGGCCTCGCGCGCCTCGCGGCGCTTGCGCCCCTCCGCGATGCGCTCGGCGTTCGCCGACACCGGGCCCTTCTCCTCGACGTAGCGCGAGTGCACGTAGGCCCGCACCGACTCCGGCGCCTCGACGATGAGCCACGTGCCCTCGCGCGCGAGCACGGGGAGCACGTCGCCGCGCTGGAGGCGGTCGCGGAAGGGCGGCTGCTCGAGCCCCGCGCCGCGGCGGAGGTTGACGTCGGTGCCCGTGACGCGGACGTGCTCGCTGTCCACGGGCTCGGTGAGCTCGGCGGCGACCGCGCCCGAGAAGCCCTCCGGCACGCGCACCCCGAGCCACTCGCCCGCGCGCTCGACGATCACCACGACGGCGCCCTGCGCGAGCTGCTGCACGGCGACGTCGTCCTGGCGGGGGCCCACGCGGAGGTTGACGCCGTCGCCGGTGACGACGCCGACGGAGAAGGACTCGTCGAGCGGGGCGACCGACGGCGGCTCGTCGGCGAAGGCCGGCCGGCCGGCGACCGGGGCGGCGAGGGCGAGCAGGGCGGCGAGGGCGAGCGGGGTCCGCATGGAGCCTCCGTTGACCCGGACCGAGAAGGCGGCTTCGATCGCGGGCAACCGACCCGTCGAGGGTACCCATGGCCGACGACCGCGACGTCCCTTTCCCGTACATGCGCTGGGCGAAGCGCCACCTGACCGGCTTCACCCCGAGCAACCTCGGCATGAGCGGGCTGGCGTCGCTCACCGCGGCGGAGTTCCCCAGCGCCCCGCCGGCCGCGTACTGGGCCCCCGAGGGGCCCTACGGCGACCCCGAGCTGCGCGCGGCGCTGGCGGCCCGGGAGGGCGTGCCCCCGGATCACGTCTTCGTCAGCGCGGGCGCGTCGCTGGCGAACTTCCTCGTCTACCTCGCCGAGGCCCGCGGCGGCCACGTCGCCTGCGAGGCCCCCGCCTACGAGGCCCTGCTGCGCCTGCCGGCGGCGGTGAGCGCGTCCTGCTCCACGTTCCGGCGCGACCCCGCCCGCGGCTGGCGGATCGACCCCGCCTCGCTGCGGACGGCCGTCCGCCCGGGGACGCGGCTGCTCGTCGTGACCGACCTGCACAACCCCACCGGGGTCCGCCTGCACGCCGACGACCTCGCGCTGCTGCTGGCCGAGGCGGCGCGCGTGGGCGCCGCGGTCGTGGTGGACGAGATCTACCGCGAGCTCGACACGGTCGTGCGCCCCACCGTCGCGCGCACGCTCGACCCGCGGGTGATCGTGACGAACAGCCTGACGAAGTGCCACGGGCTTGGCGGCCTGCGCATCGGCTGGATCCTCGCGACCCCCGACCGCATCGAGCGGGTGGCGGAGTGGAACGACCTCGTCTGCCCCGCGCACCCGGTGCCCTCGATCGCGATCGCCAAGGCCTACCTGCGCGAGGCCGACGCCCGCGTCGCCCGCAGCCGCGCCGAGGCCGCCGCGCGCGGCGCGCAGACCGACGCGTGGGTGCGCGGCCGCCGCGACGTCTCGTGGACGAAGCCCGACGGGGGCATCACCGGCTTCCTCCGCCTGCCCGCGGGGAGCGACGGGACCGCGTTCGCCGAGCACGCGCTCGCGACGCAGGGCGTGCGGGTCGTGCCCGGCGCGTTCTTCCAGGCCCCCGACCACGTCCGCATCTCGTTCGGGCTGCGCGAGCCCGACCTCGTCCGCGCGCTCGGCGCGCTGGGCGCGGCGCTCGACGCGTGGGCGCGACGGTGACCGCGACGCCGACTCCGCCTGCGGCCCCGCGCGCGACCGCGACCCCGGGCGACCGGTGGCTGCTCGTCGCGCTCTGCGTGGGGCTCGCGCTGCTCATGGCGCGGGCGCACGTCGAGAACGTGGACCACCCGCGGCTGCAGAAGAAGCTCGCGCTCCACGAGGCGGTGCTCGAGAACCGCGCCCCGGACCCGTACCAGTACAAGCTGTGGACGATCTCGTGGGCCGTCGAGGGCGTCGCGCGAGCCACGGGCCTCGCCCGCGACACGCTGTACGGGTGGAACGGCTTCCTGTCGCTGCTCGCGCTCCTCGCGGCGCACGCACGCTGGCTCTCGCGCTACGCCGCGCCGCGCGACGTGCTGCTCGGCACGCTCCTGCTCGCCGCGCTCGCGCACGGCCTCTTCCTCGACTACTACCACCACCCCTACGACCTCTGGGGCGTCGCCGGGTTCTGCCTCCTGCTGGCGGCCGTCGCCGACGGGGCGGGGCTCGCGGTGCGCTGCGGGCTCGGCCTCGCGGTCGGGCTGGTCTGGGAGAAGCACGCGCTCGTGCCCGCGATCTGGGGGCTCCATGCGCTCGCCGCCGGCCGCCCGTTCCTGCGGCTGCTCGCCCCCGGCGCGGCGTTCCTCGCGTCGTGCCTCGTCGTGCCGGTCACGCTGCGCCTCGCGCTCGGCACCGACCGGCCGCTGGTGGACGAGACGCCGCTCGCGGCGCAGGAGTGGGGCAAGGTGCTGGCGCACCAGCTCCCCTACGTGCTCCCGTTCGCGGTGCTGCTCGGGGCCGCCTGGCGGCGCGTGCCGCGCCTCGTGCGGCTGTCGTGGCTGTACGTCCCGGTGCTCTACGGGCTCTACGCGGCGAGCGAGTTCATCCTCCACGAGCTGCGCTCGTTCTGGGCGTTCGCGCCCGTCTTCACCGCGACCACCGTCGCGTGGGCGCGCGCGCTGCCCGCCGACGCGGTCCCGCACGGCGGCCCGGAGCCCCGCGCGGGCGGAGGCCGCTGAGCCGGGGCCCGGCCGTCACCCGCCGCGCGTCGCGTCGAACGCCCGCAGCGCGGCCGCGGAGACCTCGCGCCAGGGCACGCCCGCGCGCTCGGCGGCGAGGCGGCACTCCTCGTACTCGGGCGTCGCCTCGTCGCCCGACGGGGTCGTGCGCACCTTGAGGTGCACGGGCCCGTAGGGCGTCTTCACCGCGACGGTGCGCCGCGCCAGCACGGTGCGCGCGACGGCGCGCCGCCGCACGCCGAGCGTCGGCGTCTCGCGGAACAGCAGCGCCTCGAAGTCGGCGGCGCGCGCGGGCTCGCAGAGCACCGACAGCACGACGCCGGGGCGGCTCTTCTTCATGGTCGCGGGCACCGCCCACGCGTCGAGCGCGCCCTCGGCCATCGCGCGCTCGATCGCGTGGCCCACCTGCTGGCCCGTGGCGTCGTCGAGGTTGGTCTCGAGCAGCGTCGCGTCGGCCGGCGTGGCGTCGCCCCCGACCTCGCCGAGCACGAGGCGCACCACGTTGGGCAGCGCGCCGCCGGGATGGTCGCCCGCGCCGACGCCGGTCGCCCGCGGCACGAACCCCGCCGGCGGCAGGATCCCGCGCGAGAGCGCGCGGACGAGCGCGGCGCCGGTCGGCGTCACCTGCTCGAACGACTCGCCCGACGGGTAGGTCGGGTGCCCTTCCATCAGGTGCACCGTCGCGGGCGCGGGGAGCGCCATCGCGCCGTGCGCCATGCGGGCGCGCCCCGACGACCACGGCAGCGCCGTCGTGCGCACCTCGAGCACGCCGAGCCGGCGCAGCCCGACGCAGGTGCCCACGATGTCCACGATCGCGTCGAGCGCGCCCACCTCGTGGAAGTGCACCTCCTCGGGCGCGATGCCGTGGACGCGGCCCTCGGCCTGCGCGAGCCACGTGAACGCGCGCACCGCGTCGGCCACGCCCTCGGCGGGCAGGCCGCGGGCCGCGCGCAGGATCGCGAGCACGTCCCGCAGCGTGCGGTGCTCGTGGCCGTGGGCGGGCCCCGGGCCGTGCACCCACGGGTGCGGCGCCGCCGACGCCCCGGGCCCTGCGCCGGGCGCGGGGTCGTGCGGGTGCGCGTGGTCGTGCGCGTGCGGGTGCGCGTGCGCGTGCCCGTGCCCGCCGCCGTGCGCGGGGCCGTGGCCGTGGCCGAACGCCTCGGGGGCCGGCGTCGGCGCGCCGGGCAACAGCACGTCCACCTTCGTCGCGGCGAGCGCGCCCTTGGTGACCCGACGCGCGGCGAGGCGCACGCCGTCGAGCCCGAGCGCGGCGACGACGTCCTCGAGCGCGGACAGAGGCAGCCCGGCGTCGACGAGGGCACCGAGGCACATGTCGCCGGCGACGCCCGCGCTGACGTCGAGGAACGCGACCGACGTCGTCGGCATCACGCGCCCGCGCCGGTGGCCGACCCGATGGCGGCGTACACCTCGGCGGCGTTGTACGACGACCGGACGAAGGGCCCGCTCGCGACCGAGAGGAAGCCGAGCTCGCGGCCGAAGCGGCCCCACGCCTCGAACTCCTCGGGGGGCACGAAGCGCTCGACGGGGAGCTGCGCCTCGGTCGGGCGCAGGTACTGGCCGAGCGTGAGGATGTCCACGCGCGCCTCGCGCAGCGCGCGCAGCGTGCTCTTCAGGTCGTCGTCGGTCTCGCCCAGCCCGAGCATGAGGCCCGACTTCGTGAACACCGACGGCTGGCGCTCCTTGACGCGGGCGAGGAGCGCGAGGCTGCGCTCGAAGCGTGCGCCCGGCCGGACGCGGGCGTAGAGCGCGGGGACGGTCTCGGTGTTGTGGTTGAAGATGTGCGGGCGGGCGTCGGCGACCGCGTCGATGCACGCGGGCTCGCCGCGGAAGTCGGGCGTGAGCACCTCGATGGCGGCGGCGGGGAGCGCGCGCCGCAGCGCCTCGATCGTGGCGACGAAGTGGCCCGCGCCCTGGTCGTCGAGGTCGTCGCGGTCCACGCTGGTGACGACGACGTGGCGGAGCCCCATGCGGCGGGCCGCCTCGGCGACCTTCTCGGGCTCGTCGGCGTCGGGCGGCAGCGGCTTGCCCTTCGGGACCGTGCAGAAGCGGCACGTGCGCGTGCACAGGTCGCCGAGGATCATGAAGGTCGCGGCCTTCTTCGACCAGCACTCGTTCTGGTTCGGGCAGCGGGCGCTCTGGCAGACGGTGTGCAGGTCGAGGTCGGCGACGAGCTCCTTGACCTCGCGCGTCGCGTCGCCGAGCGGGAGACGCTTCTTGAGCCACGGGGCGAGGCGTTCGCGGGGGGCCGACGGGTCCTTGAGCACGGGACGATCCTACCGACCGCACCGGGGCCGACCTCCTCTCGCACGGCCGCCCCCGGGCGGAGCGACGACGTCGGCGCCGGCGCCGCCCGACCGAGCGGGCTACGCGAGCAGACGCCGGTAGAGCGCGGCGGTCCCCTCGACGAGGCGGCGGGCGCCGACGCGGGCCTCGAGGCCGTCGGAGGCGGCCGCGACGAGGCGCGCCGAGAGCGCGTGGTCGGCGACGACGCGCGCGAGGGCGAACGCGAGCGCGGACGGGTTGCCCGGCGGCACGAGGAGCCCCGTGCGGCCGTCCTCGACCACGTCCTCGACCCCGCCCACCGCGGTCGCCACGACCGGCCGCCCGACGGCCATCGCCTCGAGCACCGAGAGCGGCGTGCCCTCGCTGCGCGAGGCGAGCACGACGGCGTCGCTCGCCGCGACCCAGGTGGCCGCGTCGCGCACCGCGCCGACCGCGACGACGCGGCCCGCCGCGCGCAGCGCGCGGGCGCGGCGCAGCGTCTCGCGCCGCAACGGCCCGTCGCCGGCGAGCACGAGGCGGAACGCCCGCGGGTCGGCCGCCTGCGCCGCCGCCAGCAGCCCGAGCGGGTCCTTGGCGTGCACGAAGCGCCCCAGCCACAGCACCAGCGGCACGCCGTCGGGAGCGAGCCGCGCGCGCAGCGCGGCCGCCGCGGCCGGGTCGCTCGCGCGCCGGAAGCCCTCGACGTCGAAGCCGGGCCCGAGCACGACCGCGCGGTCGGGGGGCACCACGTGGTGGCGCTCGACGAGGTCGCGCCGCTGCCGCTCGGAGAGGCAGACGACCGCCGTCGTCGTCCTCGACAGCGCCCGCTCGGCGAGGCGGGTCCCGCGCGCGAGCGCGCCGCCGAGGTCGAGGTGGTGGCCGTGCACCGTGTGCACGACGGCGCGCACCCCCACCGCGGCCGCCGCCGTGCGTCCGAGCGCCCCGGCCTTGCCGAGGTGCGTGTGGACGACGTCGGGCCGGAGCGCGTGCAGGCGCCGCCGCAGCCAGCGCCACGCCTGCGCGTCGCGCACCGGCGAGACGCCGCGCACGAGCCCGGGGACGCGCTCGACCTGCGCGCCCGCCGCGACGAGCTCGCCCGACGCGTCCTCCTCGCCCGGCGCGGGCTCGCCCACGAGCACCGGCCCGCCGATCCCCTCCGCCGCGAGCCCCGGGACCAGCGCGAGGAGCTGGCGCAGCGGCCCGCCGCGGTTGAGGCGCGTGACGACGCGGACGACGCGCACGGCTCAGGCGCGCGCCGCGTCGGCGACGGCGTCGGGGAAGGCGGCGCTCGCGCGCGCGACGTCCTCGTCGTCCACGTCGAGGTGCGTGACGAAGCGGACGCGGTCGGCGCCCGCGGGCAGGGCGAGCACGCCGCGCGCCTTGAGCGCCGCGCTGACGCGCGCGGCGTCCACGCCCTCGACGCGCACGATCACGATGTTGGTGTCGGGGTCGCCGGTGGGGAGCGACGCGCGGGGCACCGCGGCGACCGCGCGCGCGAGCCGTCGCGCGCGGGCGTGGTCGTCGGCGAGCCGGCCGCGCATCGTGCGCAGCGCGACGAGGCCCGCCGCCGCGAGCACGCCCACCTGGCGCATGCCGCCGCCGAGCAGCTTGCGCGCCTCCCGGGCCTGCGCGACGAAGGCCGCGTCGCCGACGAGCATCGAGCCCACGGGCGCGCCGAGGCCCTTCGAGAGGCACACCATGAGGCTGTCCGCCACCGCGCCGTAGGCCGGGAGCGGCGTGCCCGAGGCGACCGCCGCGTTCCACAGGCGTGCGCCGTCGAGGTGCACGCGGGCCCCGCGCTCGCGCGCGACCGCGTGCAGGCGCGCGAGGTGCTCCACCGGCACGACCGCGCCGCCGTGGAAGTTGTGCGTGTTCTCGAGCAGCAGCAGCCCGCAGCGCGGACGGAAGCCCCCCGCGGGGCGCAGCGTCGCGCGGACGAGGTCGGGGTCGAGGCCGCCGCGCGCCGACGCCAGCGGCCGCACCTGGATCCCCGACAGCGCCGCGAGGCCCGCGAGCTCCCAGTCGAACATGTGCGCCGCGGCCTCGACGACGGCCTCCTCGCCGGGCCGCGCGTGCAGGCGCGCCGCGATCTGGTTGCCCATGCAGCCCGTGGGCACGAACAGCGACGCCTCGCGGTGGAACAGCCGCGCGGTCTCCTGCTCGAGCTCGGCGACGGTGGGGTCCTCGCCGAAGACGTCGTCGCCGACGGCGGCCTCCGCCATCGCGCGGCGCATCGCCGCGGTGGGCTTCGTGACGGTGTCGCTGCGGAAGTCGGACGGGCCGCGGGTCATGCGCCCCACCCTACTTGCGCGGGACCGCGACCTCCACCCCGCGGTCGTCGTCGGTGCCCGGCCGCCCGTCGGGACCCACCGACTCGAGCGTCCCCCCGACCGCCGAGAGGGCGCGGCGCCAGACGAGCGCCCGGCCCCAGCCGTCGCGCGGCGCCACCGCGAGCAGGCCCGCGGGCGCGACCAGCTCGTCGAGCCGGGCCGGGAGCGCGCCGTAGCGCGCGGCGAACTCGAGCAGCGCGGCCTCGACGCGCCGCAGGGCGAGCTCGGTGCGCTGCTCCTCGTCGGCCTCGGAGCCGGCGGCGTGGGGCGAGGGCGGCTCGACGTCGCCGACCGACGGGGGCGCCTCGAGGAGGTCGCCGGCGCGCCGCACGAGCACGACGAGCGCCGCGGTGAGCAGCGGGACCGACCCCGTGACCTCGAGCACGAGCTCGCGCGCGGGCGCGGCGCCCTCGAGCCGCAGCGTCGCCGTCGTCGGCCGCAGCGCCGCGGCGACGACCCGGGTCGGCGGCAACGCCGCCCAGTCCACCGGGACCGGGCCGAGGCGGTCGTCGCCGACCGTCTGCAGGACGGGGACGACGGTGTCGTAGGCCGAGGCGAGGACCCGGCCCGCGTCGAGCCACGCCCGCGCGCGCAGCGTCGTCGGCGTCGAGGCGAACGCGGCGGCGACCGCCGGCCGCAGCGACGCGGTCGGCGCGTCGCCGCGGCCGCGCTCGACGGCGTCGCGCAGCGTGGCGGCGTTGGCGGCCAACAGGAGGCGGTCGCCGTCGAGGAGCACGGTCGCCCCCGTGGGCGCGAACGACGAGCCGGGCGAGGGCCTGACGAGCCGCACGTCGAAGCCGTGCGCGTCGTGGACGCGCAGCGGCGTCGTGACGACCGCGACGGGCTCGTCGGGGCCGTTCTGCGCGACGGCCTCGGCGGCCGCGGTCGCGAGCAGCGCCTCGACGCCCGACGCGGGGCGGGCCTCCACGACGAGCGCGACGTGCGGGAGCACGCCGCCCGCGTCGGAGAGCCCGGCGAACGCGCCGACGTCGGGGCCCAGCGCGCCGAGCACGGCCTCGAGCCGCACGCCGGTCCGGGCGCGGAACGCCTCGAGCGCGTCCACCAGCGCGTCGGCCGCGTCCTCGTCCGCGGCGGAGAGCGTGCGCCACAGCACCCCGAGCGCGGGCCCCGGCTGCACGCCCGCCTGCACGATCGCCACCGCGCCGGCGGGGGCGCGCGCGAGCAGCGGCGCGGCGGCGCCCGGCACGGTCGTGGCCTCGTCCACGATCGCCGCGGGGCTGCGCGGCGTCTCGTCGCAGGCGAGCGACAGCCGCTCGACGAACGCGCCGTCGGCGACGTCCACCGTGAAGCCGACGGCGACCGTGCCGTCGAGCCCGAGCGCCTCGGCGACGCGACGGGCCGGGGCGTCGGGCGCGAGTCCCGGGGCCTCGACGCCGAACGCCTGGGGGTCCGCGAAGGCCCGCAGGAGCGGCGTCGGCGGTCCTCGCCGGAACGCCGCGGCCCACGCGGTCGTGTCGGAAAGGGCGCCCTCGGCGGGCGCGCCGCGGGCCGCGGCCACGCGCCGCAGCCACTCGTCGTCGTCGCTGACGAGCACCGCGGTCCCGAGCAGCAGCACGCCCAGCGCGCGCGGGCGGCCCGACACCTCGACGACCCACGTGCCGTCGGACCCTTCGGTGACGTGCACGTCGGCGTCCGCGCGGGGCCAGCCCGCGCGCATCGATCGCAGGAAGTCCACGAAGCGCGAGAGGCGCGGGCCGAAGTCGAGCAGCGCGGCGACGCGCGGCGTCCCGTCCTCGGGGACGCGGAGCAGCGCGACCGCCGCGTCGCCGTCGAGGTCGGAGGCGCGCAGCACGGCGGCCGCGAGCTCGGGCGAGAGCGCCGGCTCGCCCCAGTACTCCCCGCGCGCGAGCGCCGCGCGGGCCCCGTCCACGAACGACGTGACGAACGCGGCGGAGTCGGGGTCGGAGACGATCCGGCCCAAGGGCGTGGCGGCGAGGCGGTCGGGGAGCTGCGCGACGTCGTGGAGCGCGACGAACGCGAGCGTCGTCGGGGGGACGAGGGTCTCGAGGCGCAGCCGTTCGACGGGGGCGGCGCGCGCGGGCGCGAGCCCGAGGAACGCCCCGGCCAGCAGCGCCGCGAGGGCGGTGGCCGACGGGCGGGGCAGCGCGAGGCGCACGTCCCGAGTCTACGACCCGCGCGCCGCCTCCGAGGCCCACTTCGGGGCGACGGTCGTGGGCCTCGCCGCGGCCGACGACGGCGACGGGGTCGCGGTGCTACCGGGCGACGGCGGGCGCGAGGCAGGCGCGGATGCGGCGAAGGCCCTCGCGGAGGTTGTCGGGGCTGTTGGCGAACGAGAAGCGCAGGTAGCCCTCGCCGTGCGCGCCGAAGCACGTGCCGGAGAGGCACGCGACGCCCGCGTCGAAGAGCAGCTTGTTCGCGAGGTCGCCCGAGCGCAGGCCGGTGCCGGTCGTGTCGGGGAACACGTAGAACGCGCCGTCGGGCTTGATCGCGCGCACGCCGGGGATGGCGTTGAGGCCGTCCACGATGAGGTCGCGGCGGCGGGCGAACTCGGCCACCATCGCGTCCACGGCGTCCTGCGGGCCGCGCAGCGCGGCGACGCCGGCCCGCTGGACGAAGTTGGCCGTGCACGAGTTGCTGTTGACCATCAGCTGCGAGAAGCGGGCGGCGCACTCCTTGGGCATGACGCCGTAGCCGAGGCGCCAGCCGGTCATCGCGTAGGTCTTGCTGAAGCCGTCGAGGATGACGGTGCGCTCGCGCATGCCGGGCTGCGCGGCGATGGAGGCGTGGCGGCCGCCGAAGAGGATGCGCGAGTAGATCTCGTCGGAGAGGACGACGAGGTCCTTGCGGCGCAGCACGATCTGGGCGATGCGCGGGAGGTCCTCGGGCGCGACGATCCCGCCGGTGGGGTTGCCGGGCGTGTTGAGGATGAGGACGCGCGTGCGGTCGGTGACGAGCCGCTCGAGGAGGTCCACGTCCACGCGGAAGCCGTTCTTGGCGGTGAGCGGCAGCGGGACGCGCTTCGCGCCGACGAAGTCGAGCATCGACTCGTAGATCGGGAAGCCGGGGTTGGGGTAGACGACCTCGTCCCCCGCCTCGACGAAGGCGAGGAACATGTAGAACATGATCGGCTTGGCGCCGGGCGTGACGACGACCTCGTCGGGGTGGACGGGCTGCCCCAGCCGTGCGGCGATGTGCTCGGCGACGGCCTCGCGGATCTCGGGGACGCCGGGCGCGGGGGTGTAGCCGGTGTGGCCGTCGCGGAGCGCCTTGGCGGCGGCCTCGACGATGTGGGGCGGCGTGGGGAAGTCGGGCTGGCCGATCTCGAGGTGGACGATCGACTTGCCTTCGGCCTCGAGCTTCTTGGCCTTGGCGAGCACCTCGAACGCCGTCTCGGTGCCGAGCCTGCCCATGCGGTCCGCGTAGCGCATGCGATCCTCGCCGTCCCCGTCACCGGGGGTCTCGCATCGTACGGGCGTCGTGGAGGAGCGCGAAGCGCGGACCTCCCTGCGCACCGCCCGCGCCGTTCGGCGCGCCCTTCGGCTCGACCGGCCACCGGGTTCGGGGCCCTCGCGCTTCGATGGGCCGCCTGGTTCGGTGGGCCGTCGGGTTCGGTGGGCCACCGGGTTCGGTGGGCCGCCGGGTTCGGTGGGCCACCTCGACTCGGAGCCGCCTCGGCGGGTGGGCCGCACGGGTCGGTCGCCGATCGCCCTCGGGTCTCCGCCCACTCCACCCGTCTCCGGCGCGGCCTGCGGAGGCGCCGTCGCACCGAGCCCGCGGGGTCCGCCGCAACGCTCCGTTCGGTGGGCCGCCGGGTTCGGTGGGCCGCCTCGACTCGGAGCCCCCTAGACCGGTGGGCCGCACGGGTCGGTCCCCGAGCGCCTTCGGGTCGCCGCCCGCTCCACCCGTCTCCGGCGCGCCCTGCGGACGCGCCGTCGTTCAGGGCCCGCTCGGTTCGATGGGCCGCCGGGTTCGGTGGGCCGCCTCGACTCGGAGCCCCCTAGACCGATGGGCCGCGCAGATCGGTCGCCGAGCGCCCGCGGGTCGCCGCCCGCTCCACCCGTCTCCGGCGCGGCCTGCGGACGCGCCGTCGTACCGGTCCCGCGGGGTCCGCCCTTCGACATGTGCCGGGGGACGCCCCCGCGTCGATCATATCCTTCAGGCGTCCGCAGAACAGCCGCGCAACCAGTAGATGGTGGAGCTGAGGGGATTCGAACCCCTGACCTCTTGAATGCCATTCAAGCGCTCTGCCAAAACTGAGCTACAGCCCCACGAGGTCAGCGAGCCGCAGAGGATGGGGCCGGGCGCCCCGGGCGTCAACTTCCCGCCCACTCGCGCGGCGGCCGCCCCCTCGCGGTATGCTCCCGCCCTTCGCGCCGCTCTTTGTTCCGACCGACGCCTGCGGGTCCATGCGCCTCGGCCTTCGGACGCCCCAACGGGGGGCGTCCCCGAGACGTGGAAGTGGGGTGCAAATCCCCCGCGGACCCGCCGCTGTGACCGGGGACGACCCTCGCACCGCGCCGACCTCCCCCGAGGACGGCGCACGCCACTGCAGACCGCTCGCGCGGCCCGCGGGAAGGCGCGAGGGAAGGACGATCCGGGAGCCAGAAGACCGGCCCGCGGGCGCAACCTTCCGACGAACCCTCCGGTGTTGAGGGTCGGAGACGGCGCCCACGGGTCCCCCGCAGGCGCTCCGTCCGACTCGGACTCGTCCTCGTCCGCGGCGCGGCGAGGGCCCGGAGGGAGGTGCCCATGCAACACCCCCTCGCCACGTCCCTTCTCGTCGCGCTCGGCCTCGCGGCCGGCGCCTGCGGCGCGACGCGCCGTCCGCAGGAGACGCCCGAGCCCTTCGTGGCCGGCGCCCCCACCCTGCCCGGCCCGGGGACCGCCGTCCCCACGCCGATCCCGCCGCCCACCTTCCCCCGCACGCCGGTGTGGGACGAGGACGCGTTCTCGCTCGGGCGCACGGCGACGTTCGGCTCGTTCCCGGCCGACCTCGTCCGCTTCGGCTCGACGCTGTTCACGGTGGACGCCGACGCGATCGAGGGCGCCGGCGCGCTCATCGTGCCCATCGACGTCTCCGGGACCGTCCCCACGGCGTCGTCGCGCTACCGCCCGACGCGCCTCCTCGCCGGGTCGCTCGTGGACAGCGCGGGGGCCGCGGGCGACGCCGCGGCGCCGATCGGGTTCGGGTTCTTCGTCAACGACCTCGAGATCGCGAGCGACACCGTCGGGTTCGCGCTCGTGAGCGCCGGCGGGTCCGACTCCGTCCCGACGCTGTCCAACCTCGTCGTCTTCGATCCCACGGCCGGGACCGTCCTCCAGGTGTTCGACCTCGCGCAGGAGGTCCCCACGCTGGGCCTGCCCGACTCGGAGGGCGCGGCCCCGGCCGGCCCGACGTTCCGCCAGTCGCAGGCGGAGGGCCTCTGCTTCGTCCCGCTCGACGGCCACCGCGGCCGGCTCTTCGTCGCGATGGCCAACATCGTGATCGGCGGCCCTTCCTACGGCGCGACGAAGCTCCCGGGCACGGTGCAGGTCTACGACGTGGACCTCGTCTCCTCCGCCCCCGTCGCGTACGACCCGGTGCCGCCGTACGCGACGCGCACCCTCTACACGACGGGGTACAACCCGGTCGCCGTCACGCGCGTCGCGGCCGCGGGCGGGGCCGAGCGCGTGCTCGTCACGGTCGCGGGGACGTCGCACTACGGCGCGGGCGGCGCGCTCGTGCCCGCGGGCCCGTCGTGCGTCGAGACCTTCGACGCGCGGTCGCTCGCGCCGCTGGGCCGCTTCGACCTCGGCTGGTGCGCGCTCGCGGGCGCGCGCCCGGCGCTCGGCACCGACGCCGCGGGCCACCGCGTCGCGTTCTTCGCGTCGAGCGTGCTCGGGACGGTGTACCTCCTCTGGCTCGACGGGCTCTTCGACGCCGTCGTGGCGGCGGACCGCGTCGCGGTGGTGCGCGGCGAGGCGAACCCGATCCCGATCGACCCGTCCTCGTCGGGCCAGCCCAACGGCAACGTCGCGGGCCTCGCGCTCTCCTCCGACGGCCGTACGCTCGTCGCGTCGGGGTTCGGCGACTACTTCGCGCCCGCGGGCCCCCAGCCCGGCAAGGTCTACGCGTACGCGCTGCCCTCCGACCTCGTCGCCGACCCCGCGTTCGCGCTCACGTTCGTGCCCGGGACCGCGACCGCGCTGACGACGGCGGGCCGCACGCTCGGCCCGCTCGTGGTGGGCGCGTCCCACCCCGACGGCCCGGAGGTGTTCGTGCTCGTCGCCGGGCCGCTCTCGACCTCGACCTACCTCGGGACGGGGCCCGCGAGCCTCGGGACGCTCTCCACCTTCGGTCGGATCCGCTGACCGGGGCGGCCGCCCGGGCCTTCCCCGTCGGGCGGCCGCTCCCTCCGTACAATCCCGCCATGGATCGGGTCGTGCAATCGCGGCGGGTCGCCTCCGTCCTCGTCGTCGCCCTCGTCGTGGCGGCCTTCGCCGCGTCGCGCGCGGGGGCCGAGCCCGCCCCCGACGGCCGCTTCCGGCGGATCCACGTGATCGACTTCCGCGGCGAGATCGAGCCGGCGCTGGCCGCCTACCTCGTCCGGCAGGTGGGCGCGGCCGAGCGGGCCGGCGCCGACGCGGTCGTGCTGCGCATCGACTCGCCCGGCGGCCGCGTGGACTCGTCCAAGGAGATCGCCGACGCGGTGCTCGGGCTGCCCAAGACGGTGCGGTCGTTCGCCTTCGTCGAGCACGAGGCGATCTCGGGGGCCACGCTGGTCGCGCTCGCGTGCGACGAGATCGTGCTCGGCCCCCACGCGACGATCGGCGACTGCCAGCCGATCCTCATGACCGGCGGCGGCTTCGTCCCCGCGGGCGAGAAGATCGAGACGGTGCTGCGCGCGTGGTTCCGGCGCTTCGCGGAGGACAACGGGTGGGACCCGGTCCTGTGCGAGAAGTTCGTGAGCAAGGACAAGGAGGTCGTCCTGCTGCGCACGAGGACCGAGCCGGTCCGCGAGCTCTACGCCGACGGCGACGAGTTCGCCTCGGCCCGCGACGGCGACCTCGTGCAGGGCGTGGCCAAGAAGGACCTCGAGCGCGTCCGCGTCGCGGTCGCCAAGGACCGGCTGCTCACGCTCACGGCGACCGAGGCGAAGGCGTACGGCTTCGTCCGGCGCATCGTCGCCGACGAGCGCGCGTTCCTCGCCACGGTGTCGGCCGAGGGCGCGGTGGTCGAGACCGTCGAGATGTCGTGGAAGGAGCGCACGAGCCGCTGGCTGCTCGGGATCGCCGGGGTGCTCGGCGCGATCGTCGT
This sequence comes from Planctomycetota bacterium, assembly GCA_020851795.1. Lineage (GTDB taxonomy): Bacteria > Planctomycetota > PLA2 > PLA2 > JAEUHO01 > JAEUHO01. The sequence continues at coordinate 117,278 of JADZCA010000046.1, forward strand.
GCTCTGCGCGGGCATCACCGTGTTCCAGGGCATCGGCTTCGCGACGATCGTGGGCGCCTGCGCGCTCGTGCTCGTCGGGCTCGTCACCGTCACCGCCGACCTGACCGACGGGTTCCCGCTCCTGCTCATCGGCGTCGGGATCGTCCTGCTGGCCGCCGAGGCGTTCCTGCTCCCCGGCTTCGGCGTCGCGGGGATCCTCGGCATCGTCAGCACCGGCGCGGGCTTCCTCTTCCTCTCCACGGGCTTCTCGCCGGGCGGGAGCGGCGGCCACGACCTCTCGTGGGCGACCGCGGCGTCGTTCCTCGCGCAGTTCGCCGCGACGCTGCTCGTCGGCGGGGCGATCCTGCTCTCGCTGTCGCGGCTGTTCCCGAGCCTGCCGTTCTTCCGGCACCGGCTCCACCTCCCCGACGGCGGCCTCGCCGCGGGCGCCACGCAGGTGGCGGGCACGCCGACGCCGGCCGCGGGCGACGCCGGCGTCGCGGCCACGCCGCTGCGCCCGGCGGGCCGCGCCACGATCGACGGCCGCAGCGTGGACGTCACGAGCGACGGCGGCTTCGTGGACGCGGGCACGCCGCTGCGCGTCGTGCGCGTCGAGGGCGCCCGGGTCGTCGTGCGCGCCACGGGCCCCGCGCCGGGAGCCGCATCGTGATCCTCGCCGTCGCGCTGACCATGGCGGGCTTCGTGCTCACCGTCGCCGAGGTGCTCTTCCCCTCGCTCGGCGCGTTCGGCTTCGGCGCCGCGGTCTGCATCGTGGCCGGCGACGTCGTCGCGGCCCGCGACGTGGGGCCGACGTTCTTCTGGGTGCTGCTCGGCGTGCAGGTGGTCGCGATCCCGCTGCTGCTCAAGGGCGCGTTCTGGGCGCTCCCCCGCCTGCCCTTCGGCCGCGGGATGATCCTCCCGGCGCCGGCCCCCGAGACGAGGTCGGCCGTCGAGCGCGCCGACCACCTCGTCGGCGCCGAGGGCGTGGCCGAGTCCGACCTGCGCCCGTCGGGCACCGCCCGTTTCGGCGACGACCGCCGCAGCGTCGTCGCGGAGGCGGGGCTCGTCCCCGCCGGCACGCGCGTCGTCGTCGCCGCCGTCGAAGGCTACCGGATCGTCGTCCGCCCCAAGGGCTGACGACGCCGCACCCGCCTCCCCGTTTCCCTCCCCTTCCTCGGAACCCCACCCATGACCCTCGCCGCGCCGTCGCCCGGTGGCCTCGACCTCTCGACGATCCTCCTCATCGCGGGCGGGGTCGTCGTCCTCGTCTTCGTCTTCGTGCTGCTCAAGTTCGTCAAGCTGTGGATCCAGGCGTACTTCAGCAAGGCCGACGTCTCGCTGCTCAGCCTCGTGGGCATGTGGCTGCGCAAGGTGAACGCGTCGGTGATCGTCAACAGCAAGATCGCCGCGGTGCAGGCGGGCCTCCCCGCCGACACGGCGTCGCTCGAGGCGCTCTACCTCGCCGGCGGCCACGTGCCGCAGGTCGTGCGCGCGATGGTCGCCGCGGACCGCGCGGGCATCCCGCTCGACTTCAAGACGGCGAGCGGCATCGACCTCGCCGGGCGCAACGTGCTCGAGGCGATCCAGACGAGCGTCAACCCGAAGGTCATCGACTGCCCCGACCCGAGCAAGGGCGTGGACACGATCGACGCCGTGGCCCGCAACGGCATCCAGATCAAGGTGCGGGCGCGCGTGACCGTGCGCACCAACATCCGCCAGCTCGTCGGCGGCGCCACGGACGAGACGATCATCGCGCGCGTGGGCGAGGGCATCGTCGCCACGATCGGCTCCGCCGTGGACCACAAGGAAGTGCTCGCCAACCCCGACCGCATCAGCAAGTCGGTGCTCGCCAAGGGCCTCGACGCCGGGACGGCCTACGAGATCCTGTCGATCGACATCGCCGACGTCAACGTGGGCGACAACATCGGCGCCCGCCTGCAGGCGGACCAGGCCGAGGCCGACAAGCGCGTCGCGCAGGCCAAGGCCGAGGAGCGGCGCTCGCTCGCCGTCGCGCGCGAGCAGGAGATGCAGGCGCAGGTCGTCGAGAGCCGCGCGAAGGTCGTGCTCGCCGAGGCCGAGATCCCCATGGCGATCGCGGCCGCGTTCAAGGCGGGCAACCTCGGCGTCATGGACTACTACAACCTGCGCAACGTGCAGGCCGACACCGACATGCGGCGCAGCCTCGGCGGCGGCGACCGCGGCGACGCCCCCACCAAGCAGCCGTCGTGACCCCGACCGCGGTCCTCCTCGGGGCCCGTGCGCCGACCGTCGTCGGCGCCGGGCTCGACCTGCCGCTCGACGACCTCGCGGTCGTCGTGCTCTTCGTGATCGTCGGCATCGTGCGCCTCGTGCAGGTGCTGACGGGGGCGGACCGCAAGCGCAAGGAACGCGAGGCCGAGGAGGCCCGCCGCCGCGAGCCGAGCGGCCGCCCGCCGCCGACGCCGCGCCGCGCGCCCGATCGCGCGGAGTCGGACGGCGCCGAGGACGACGAGGCCGACGCCGAGCCGACGGCGCAGGACCCGTGGCGCGCCCCGCCGCGCGCGCCGGCCCCGCGCCCCGCCCCGGGCGGGACCCCGGCGTCGGCGCCGGTGCCGCGCACCGTCGCGGCGTCGGTCGAGGGCCCGACGCACCCGCTCGTCGCGCTCGACGCCGGGCTGCGCGCGCTCCCCGCCCACCCGGCCGACCGCGCCGCCGCCGGCGGGACGCCTCCCGCGGCGTCGCCGCGCGGGCGCGCGCTGCTCTTCGCGACGCCGCGCACCACGCGGGACCGGCTCCGGGCCGCGATCCTGTGGACGGAAGTGCTCGGGCCGCCCCGGTCCCGGCGCCGCTGACGCGGCGAAGCGCGGCGGGCGGGGCCGCGGCCCCGGCGTGCGCGCTCGCTACGGCGTCGTGACAGGCGTCGCGCCCGTGCCTGGGTCGGGCTCGCGGGCGGCGACGACGGACGCGTCGGCCGCCGGCGCCTCGACGATGCGACCGTCGACGAGGTGGACGACCCGGTGCGCGCGCGCGGCGATCGCCGGGTCGTGCGTCACGACGACGAGCGTCTGCCCCTCGACCGCGTTGAGGTCCCACAGGAGCCGGGCCACGTCGGCGGCGGTGCGTCCGTCGAGGTTGCCGGTCGGCTCGTCGCAGAGCAGCACGCGCGGGCGGTTCTGGAGCGCGCGCGCGATCGCGACGCGCTGGCGCTCGCCGCCGGAGAGCTGCGACGGCCGGTGGCCGGCGCGCGCGGCCAGCCCGACGCGCTCGAGCGCCGCCGCGGCGCGAGCCCGCGCGGCCGCGCGCTCGGCGCGCCACGCGCCGCCGCGGCGCAGGATCATCGTGGGCAGCAGCACGTTCTCGAGCGCGGTGAGCTCGGGCAGCAGGTGGTAGAACTGGAACACGAAGCCGATCGCGGCGCCGCGGATCGCGGCGCGCTCGCCGGAAGAGAGCGACGCGCGGTCACGTCCCTCGAACTGGATCGTGCCCTCGTCGGCGCGGTCGAGCAGGCCGAGCACGTGGAGGAACGTGCTCTTGCCCGAGCCCGACGAGCCGAGGATGGCGAGCACCTCGCCCTCCGAGACGTCGAGGTCGGCGCCCTTGAGCACCTCGACGCGGTGCGGCCCCATGCGGAACGACTTGCGCAGCCCGCGCGCGCAGAGCACGACGCGGCGCGCCGGGGCGCCCGGCGCGCGCGCCGACGGGTCGTCGGCGGGCGGCGGGGTCTCGGCGTCGAGGGCGGGGTCGGGGGTCACGACGGCCTCACTCGTGGCGCAGCGCGACGACCGGGTCCATGCGCGAGGCGCGGACCGCGGGCAGCAGGCCTGCGAAGAACGCGAGGACCACGCACCCGCCGGCGATCCACGCGATCGCCGTCCAGTCGAACACGTACGGGATGGAGTCGAAGAGGTAGATGTCGGCGGGGAACAGGTCCACGTCGAACGCGCTCCGCAGCCAGAGCCGGAACGGGTTGAGCGCGTGCGTGAGCGCGACGCCCAGCGCGAGGCCGAGCGCGCCGCCGAGCGCGCCGATGAGCACGCCGCTGCGCAGGAAGACGGCGAGGATGCCCGGCGCCGTCGCGCCGAGCGCGAGGAGCACGCCGATGTCGCGCGTCTTCTCGACCACCGTCAGCGTCAGCGTCGCGAGGATCGTGAACCCCGCCAGCAGGCCGATGAAGGCGATGACGATCGCGAGCATCGCGCGCTCGCTGCTGACCGCGCGCAGCACCGAGGCCCGCTGGTCCTGCCACGTCAGCATCTCGAAGCCCGGCACGCCGTGCGCGCGCAGGAACCCGCGCAGGCCCTCGCGGACCGCGGTCGCGCGCTCGTAGTCGTCCACGGTGACGCCGACCTCGGTGTAGGGCACGGCCCCCACCGGCTCGGTGCGCGGGCTCGCGGGCACCGGGCGGCTCACCGACCAGAGCAGCGCCCGGTCGATGAAGACGCGCCGCAGGTCGGCCTCCTGGTCGCGCCCGTCGTAGACCGACGCGACGTAGACCTTGAAGTTGCTGCGGCGGTAGTCGGCCTCGCCTTCCTTCGTCGTCGCCTCGCGGACCAGCGCGAGGTCCACGATCTCGCCGAGGTAGTCCTTCGCCGCCTCGCGCTCGCCGCGGAACATGCGCAGGAACGAGAGCGAGAACATGCCCGTCACGATCGTGGGGTCGTCCCCCCACTTCTCGGTCGCGGCACGGCTGAAGAACGGCCGCGCGGGGTCGTCGGAGGCCAGCAGGAACGAGGGGAGCCCGGTCGCGTCGGGGGCCCCGCGCGCCTTGGCGGCGTCGAGGGCGGCCCGCTCGGCGGCCCAATCCACGCCCACGGCCGTGAGGAAGTGGAACGACTCGCCCACGCCGCGGTCGCTGCGCGCCGTCTTGAACGGGTGCGCGATGTAGGTGGTCAGGCGCGGGACGGCCGCGACGACGCCCGGCGCCCCCTCGAGCAGGCGCGAGAGCTCGGGCCAGGTCGGCGGCACCTCGTCGCCCATCGGCCGGAGCTCGACGTCGGCCAGCGAGCCGCGGATCGCCTTGCGCACCTCGACCTGGAACCCCGAGAACACGCTCCACACGACGATCATGACCGCGACGCCGACCATGACGCCCGCGACCGACAGCCAGTTCACGAGGCGCGTCCGGAAGTAGCGGACGCTCAGGAAACGGCGGTACACGGGACGGGCTCCGACGAGGAGGCGCCAGCGTACGCGACGTCGGTCACGTACGCGTCTCCCGGCCCGCGCGGCGGCCGGTCAGCGGCGGTCCTCGGCGTGCAGCGGGACCTCGCCCGGCTTGGGCTTGGGCGCCACGACGCGCACGAGGCTGCGCACCGTGCGGACGTAGTCGTCGGGGGCGAGCCCGCGGTAGCCCACCAGCGCGACCGCCGCGTCGGGCAGGTCGTCGCGGCGCAGCACCACGCGGCAGCCGTCGTCGCGGCGCAGGACGAGGATCGAGCCCGCCGCCTCGACGAGCTCCTGCGGGGTGTCGGCGCCCGTCGTCGGGCACCCGCTGCGCCCCGCCGCGGTGCTCTGCTCGCGCGCCAGCGCCTCGAGGCGGCGCATCTGCGCGGGCGGCGTCACGAAGAGGTTCATGCGCACGACGCCGTCGGTGTAGGCGATCCACGCGAGCGGGAGCGGGCCCGCGGTGTCGCCCTTGGGCGCCCGGTCGTCGAAGCCCCAGTCGCTGCGGTGGAACCTCGGCGGGAGCGCGGAGGGCTCGTAGATCGGCACCGGGACCCGCGCGACGAAGTCGTCGAAGTCGGGCACCTGCTCGCGGCCGAGGGCCAGCTGGCGCACGATCGCGTTCGGCACCGGGGTCGGCACCCAGCCGCCGAGGTCGCGCGAGACCAGCTCGAGGGAGCGCAGCACGTCGCCGCGCGCGTCGCGCTCGACCACGCGGGTGACCTGGCCCGAACGGGCGTCGAACCACACGCGGCGGGTGGGCGAGCCCGGGATGCCGGGCTTGGTCCACTCGTACGAGACCGAGCGCGACGCCCCCTCGCCCTCGACGACCGGCCCGACCACGACGCGGTAGGCGTGCAGGAACTGCTCGATGTCGCCGAGCAGGTGGCGCACGAGGTCGCCGCGGGGCGCGGGCAGCACGGCGCCGGCGCCGCGCTCGGGCAGCAGCACCTGCACCACGCCGTCGCGCAGCGGGTCGCGGGCGAGCAGCCGCTCCCGCGTCCACATGGGCTCGACGATGCGCCAGCGCCCGTCGGGCAGGCCCGCCGAGGTCGCCGCGCGCAGCGCGTCCTGCGCGCGCCCGGCGTCGAGGTCGGACACCGACGCGTCGCGCCCCGGCAGCATCGTCAGGGCGGCGGCGCCGGCGCCGACGCCCACGAGGGCGGCGAGCGCGAGCGGCATGAGGCGGTGCGACCGGATCACGGCGTGAGGAGCTCCGCGGCGGGGCGAGGGCGGCTACGGCCCGTCGAGCGGGTCGAACGCGACGAGCGACGTGGACGGCAGCCCGGGCATCGTCGGGTCGTCCACCACCCGCACCGGGCGCGCCGCCACCGGCGCCGACGGGTGCACCGTCTCCCACGCGGGGAGCGCGGCGGCGGCGCGGCCGCCGGCCGGGTTCGCCACGAGGACGACGACCGCGGCGGCCGCGACCGCCACGCCCCCGAGGACGAGGCGGAACCCCCACCCCGGAGCCGGCTCGGGACGTCGCTGCGCGGCGGCGGCGAGCACGCGGGCGCGCAACATCGGGGGCGGCTCGGGGTGGGTGAGCCCCCGGAGGAGGGACTCCACCCCCGGGTCGAGCGGACGCACCTCGGAGACCCTACGGGGAAGCCATCGCATCGTCGGGGGGGACGCTCCGGGCCGCGGGGATGTTCCACCGCAGCCCCCGTGCTGTCCACCCCGGCACACCCCGGCGCACCCCGGGGCAGCCAAGGCGGGCCGCGTGGCGACGTGCGACGGGTCCGCGCGGGGGTCGTGATTCCCTCGCCCCCCCGGCCGGTCGCGCGTACCCTGCTCGGCTCGACTCCGGAACGCGCACCATGGGCTACACGATGCTTCACAAGGGTCTCCTCGGCGTCAAGCTCGGGATGACCCAGATCTACGAGGACAACGGGGACGTGATCCCCGTCACCCTCGTCGAGGCCGGTCCCTGCACGGTCACGCAGGTCAAGAAGGCCGAGGGGCGGGACCGCTACGAGGCGATCCAGCTCGGCTTCGGCGCCCGCCGGGACAAGGTCGTCACGAAGCCGCTGAAGGGCCACTTCAAGGCCGCCGGCGTGGAGGCCAAGCGTCACCTCGGCGAGGTGCGCCTCGCCGCCGGCGCCGCCGGCGAGACGAAGGTGGGCGACAAGCTCACCTGCGCCATCTTCGCGCCCGGCGAGTGGGTGGACGTGATCGGCACGATGAAGGGCCGCGGCTTCACCGGCGTGGTCAAGCGCCACGGCTTCTCCACGCAAAAGGAGTCGCACGGCGCCCACTACCACTGGCGTCACGCGGGCTCGATCGGCTGCCGCAAGCCCGAGCAGACCCGCGCCGGCACGCGCATGGGCGGCCACATGGGCGACTCGCGCAGCACGGTGCAGAACCTGCGCATCGCGCGCGTGGACGCCGAGAAGAACCTCCTCTACATCCGCGGCGCGATCCCCGGCCGCAACGGCGGCCTCGTGATGGTGCGCGTCGCCAAGAAGAAGAAGGCGAAGGCCCCCGCCGCCTGATCGTCGTCCTCGACGTCAACCAAGCGAGGCCCGGGCCGTCCCGGGCCTCGCTTCGCTTTCACGGGAAACCGCATTCGTTTTCGCGGGCAACCGCGGGCGAGGGACTCCCGCGAGCTGCGATCCCGCGACGGCCGCCGGCGCGCGCGCAGGCCCGGGCCCCGTAGGAGCCCGTCGAGGGCGCGGGCCTCCTGCGAGTCCGCGATCGAGACGGGCTCCTACGCGGACAGCAGCCGCGTCTTGACGTAGTTCTCGCCCTTCTTCGAGAGGCGGTAGGCGCCCTCGCCCACCGTCTCGAGGAAGCGCTTGCGGTCGGTCAGGTCCGCGAAGACGGCGTCGAGGTCCTTCGGTGCCGGCAGCCCGAGCGCCTTGAAGCAGCCCTCGATCTCGACCCGCCCGAATGCCTCGCGGCGCTCGTAGTTCCACAGGTAGAAGCCGAGCGCGACGACCTGGCGGTCGGGCTCGCCCGCCTCGGGCCCGAGCCGGCGGAGGTAGCGGCCGAACTCGGGCGTCTTCGGGACGAAGCCGGACGGCGGCGGCGGGGTCGGCGGCGCCGGCGGCGGGTCCACCGGCGCGGGGGCGGAGGCCGCGGCCGACATCGCGGCCGCCGACTCGACCACGGGGGCCCCACCGGTGCCGCGCGAGGCGGCGGAGGCGACGAGCGCTTCCACCTTCGACTCATAGAACGCACGCGCGCCCTCGTAGTCGAGACGGAGCGTGCCTAGGCGGACGTGGACGCGGACGTCGTCAGTCATCAGTGGGCTCCGGGCACCGGTCGTGCCGGGAGGGAGGGGCTCGGGGCCGTCGCCTCGCGCGACTGCCCCGAGGGACCGCGCGATTCACGCGGCCCATCGGGCGGGAGTGTACCGCGTGCGCCACCCCGGACGAAACGCCGGATCCCGCGAGCCCCCCCGGTTCTGGGAGCCATTCACGGTGCGGCGGGCCCCGTGGCCCGCCCGTCGGACACGGGATCCTTGCGATCGGCCGTCGCGCCCCGCAAGATCCGGCGTGGAGGCGCCCTTCCCGGTCTGGGAGGACGGTCAACCGTGACGAATGTCTGGCCCGATGTCCCCGCGTTCTCGAGTCCGGGGTTGAAGGTCCGCGACCAGCTCGACTACGTCGTGTGGGTGGCGGAGGCGATCGAACCGGCGGGGACGTACGCCGGTCCCGACCAGGAGGCGTGGCGCGGGCGGGTCCAGCGGGCCTACACCGCGCTCGTCGACTCGATGGCGCCCGGTCACGGCGACCCGTTGCCCCCGGACGTCCCGCCGGCCACGCAGCCCGGACGCTGGCCCGACGTCCCCGCCGGGACGATCCCGGGGATGACCGTCCGCCACCAGCTCACGGTGATCCGCACGATCGGGACCGCCTCCCGGACCGACCGGACGTTCCCGCGCACGCCGGCCGAGCTGGCCACGTGGACCTCGCGCGTGCAGACGGCGTTCGACGCCCTCGACCACGGGGCCGCGCTCCCGATGCCGGAGAGCGCGCGGTCCACGCCGCCGCCGCCGCCGCCCGCGCTCGGCAAGCGCAAGGGCAAGCCCGCGGCGAGGTCTGCGACGAAGCCCGCCGCGAAGAAGCCCGCCGCGAAGGCGTCCGCCGCGAAACAGGCGAAGCCTGCGCCCAAGAAGACCTCCCTGTCGGGCGCGAAGAAGCCGAAGAAGCGCTGACGCGGCGGCGGCGTGCCGCACGCCCGGCGTGCGGCGGCGTTGCGTCGTGTCGGTGTGATGCGGTACGGTGCGGCCTCGGTGCAGTGCCCGGTCGCGCGTCGCGGCCGTCTCCTCGCGCCGGAGGTCCTTCGGTGAACGTCCCCGCCGACGGCGACCCGCGTCGCTTGGCCGTGCGGTTCGTGGACGCCCAGTCGGGGCGCAACGACCTCCTGGGACGGGTCGCGGCGCTCGAGGCGATGGCGGGCGTCGTCGCGCGGCGCCTCGAGGGCGAGCGGCCGGGATCGCGCTTCCCGCTGCTCCGCCTCGTCGGTCGGGAGCAACCGCTGACGCCGGCGGAGTGCGACGCGCTCGCGCGCGAGGTGGCGCGGCTGCGGCAGATGCTCGCGCCCGTCCCCGCGCAGGTCCTCGCGGAGGACGCGGCGACGACCGAGCCCGCCGCGGAGTGGTTCCGACGCGTGGACGGCGAGGGCGCCCCGCGTTCGCTGGCCGACGCCTTCGCGTGGCCGCTGTTCGTGCTCGAGCACATCGCGCGGCTCGGCGCGACGAGCCGCCGCGGCGCGCGCTTCGAGGTCGGTGACGCCGAGGCCTTCGCCTCGTCGTGCACGCCGCTGTCGCCGCACGAGGCCCACCTCTCCGACGTCGCGGAGTAGGCCGCCCGCGGTCACGGCGGCTGGCCCGCCGAATTCACGAAAGACGAGGCCCGTCGAGCGCGGATCGCACGTCAGGCCGCCGTCGGGGCTCGCGGATGGCGCCCGGGCGCGCGTCGGCCGCGACGACGGCGTGTTCTGGCACCACGCCGAGGAGCGGACGACGCGTGGCGACACGCATCGAATCGCCGTCGGGCCCTGCGCCACGCCCGGGC
>JADZCA010000047.1 GCA_020851795.1 Planctomycetota bacterium
CGGTAGCCGAAGTCCTTCGTCAGGTCCTCGGAGCCGTTGGTGATCGTGGCCGTCGCGGGCACGGTCGCGGGGAACGTGCGCACGAGGCCCGCGGGCCCCGAGGCGGGCACGACGTCGACGCGGTACTCGCCGTCGGGGAGGCCGTCGAAGAGGTAGGCGCCGCCGTTGACGGTCGTGCGCGTGCCGACCGGGACCGGCACGCCGCTCACGACGCGCGCCAGCGTCACCGTGACGCCGTCGAGGCCGGGCTCGTCGGCGGGGGCGTCCTGGACCGCGTCGCCGTCCACGTCGAGCCACACCCGGTCGCCGATGCGGCCGGTGTAGCGGTAGCCGAAGTCCTTCGTCAGGTCCTCGGAGCCGTTGGTGATCGTGGCCGTCGCGGGCACGGTCGCGGGGAACGTGCGCACGACCGTCTTCGGCAGCGTGGTGTCGTCCACCGTCACGAGGTACTCGCCGTCGTCGAGCCCGTCGAAGCGGTAGAGCCCGCCGCCCGCGGTCGTCTTCGTCGCGACGATCGAGAGCACGTCACCCTGCCGGCGCAGCAGGAGCACCGTGACGCCGTCGAGGCCGGGCTCGTCGGCGGGGGCGTCCTGGACCGCGTCGCCGTCCACGTCCAGCCACACGCGGTCGCCGATCGCGCCGCGGGGCCGGTAGCCGAAGTCCACGTCGAACCGGCGCTCGCCCCCGGCGATCACGGCGGTCGTCGGGTTCGCCGCGGGCGCCGTGCGCGCCAGTCCCGGGAGCCCGCTCTCGTCCACCTCGACGCGGTAGGTCGCGTCGGGCAGGTTGTCGAAGAGGTAGAGCCCGCCGCCGGCGGTCGTCTTCGTGCCCACGAGCACGGGCCCCGCGGGCGTGACTTCGTAGAGCCGCACGACCGCGCCGTCGATCCCGGGCTCGTCGGCCGGCAGGTCCTGGAGGCCGTCGCCGTCGCGGTCCAGCCACACGCGGTCGCCGATCGCGCCGAGGAAGCAGTAGCCGAAGTCGCGGGTCAGGTCCTTCGAACCGTCCACGACGGCCGACGGGAGCGGGTTGAGCGCCGGCCACGACCGGAACATCGTCGGGCGCAGGGCGCTCTCGTCCACCTCGACGAGGTAGGCCCCGTCGTCGAGGTGGTCGAAGAGGTAGTGACCGTCGTTCGCGGTCGTCGTCGTCCGGACGAGCACCGGCGCCTGCGGCGTGACGAGGTAGAGGCGGACGACCACCCCGTCGAAGCCCGGCTCGTCGGCGTCCTGGACGCCGTCGCGGTCGCAGTCGTGCCACACGCGGTCGCCGAGCGCGCCCGCAGGGCGGAAGCCGAAGTCGCAGCCGAGTGCGGACGAGCCCGCGACGATCGCCTCCTCGCAGGTGGTCTCGGTGGTCGGCTCCTTGGCGCCCGGCACGGTCGCCGGGAGCACGACGGCGCGGTACGTGCCGTCGGGGAGCGCGTCGAAGAGGTACGCGCCGTTCGTCCCCGTCGTCTGGCTCGCGAGGAACGTGGGGACGCCCGCGACGACGCGGTACAGCTCGACCGTCACGCCCACGAGTCCCGGCTCCTCCGGGTCCTGCACCTGGTCGCCGTCCTCGTCGCACCAGACCCGGTCGCCCAGCCGCCCGGTGGCGCGGTAGCCGAAGTCCACGGTGAGGTCGACCGAACCGTCCACGACCGACGCGGCCCGCGGGTTCGTCGCCGGCGTGGTCCGGGCGTAGCCCGGCGGCACCGACGCCTCCGCGACGCGCACGCGGTAGTCGCCGTCGGCGAGGCCCTCGAACAGGTAGCCCCCGTCGCCGGTGGTCGTCGTCGTCCGCAGCACGACCGTGCCGGTCGCGTCGAGGAGCTCGACCACGACGCCGTTGAGGCCGGGCTCGGTCGCGGGCGGGCCCTGCGTCCCGTCGCCGTCACGGTCCTCCCAGACCCGGTCGCCGAGCGCGCCCACGGGCCGGAAGCCGAAGTCGCACCCGAGCTCGGACCCGCCGCCGGTGATCGTGGCGTCGCACGTCGTGTCGGTCGTCGGCGTCTTCTTGCCCGGCACGGTGTCGGTCCGCACGACCGCGCGGTAGGTCGCGTCGGGCAGGTTGTCGAAGAGGTAGACCCCGCCGCCCGCCGTCCCGCGCGTGCCCAGCAGCACCGGGCCCTGCGGGTCGAGGCGGTAGAGCTCGACCGTGACGCCGTCGAGGCCCGGCTCGCCCGGGTCCTGCGCCTTGTCGCCGTCCTCGTCGCACCAGACCCGGTCGCCCACCGCCCCGCTCGGGAGGTAGCCGAGGTCCACGTCGCGGACGTTCTGGCTCGGCGCGACGGTGGCGGGCACCGGCTGGGTGGTCGTCTTCTTCTTCGCGCCGATGGCGGCCTGGCCGTCGGTCACCGACACCGCGTACGTGCCGGCCGCGATCGTCTCGACGCGCCACGCGCCCGTCGCGTCGGTCGTGCGCAGGATCGGCGGCTCACCGACCACGTCGGTGCGCTGGATCGTGACGACGACGCCCGCGATCCCGGGGTCCGTGTCGAGGTCGTCGGTCGTGTCGCCGTCCAGGTCGCAGAACACGCGCCCCTCGAGCGACTGGCGGTCTGCGCGCGTCTCGGCGTTCGTGCGGAGGAACCACGAGTTGCGCGCGTCGAGGTGGTGCATCCGCAGCGTCCACAGGCCCGGGACGCCGTCGGCCGGCACGGGGATGCGCTCGAACGCGTTGCCCGTGGCGTCCTCCTGCGAGACGTTGCCCGACAGGTCGAACAGCGTGACCCGCACGACCCCGTTCGGGTCGATGAGCTCGAGCCACGGGCTGCCGGCGTCGGCCGGCGCCGCGGCCACCGGCAGGCGGTAGCCCGAGTTGTCGTGCTGGCGGCCGGACGTGTCCACGTAGAAGCGGCCGTCGTCGGGCGGCACGCCCGCGATGCTCGGGCTCGGCATGCCGTCCGGGCCCACGCCCGAGGCGTCGTCCACGTCGTCGGCGTCGCCCTCCTCGAGGATCAGGCTCGCGAGGAACTGCGCCCACGACTCGCCCGGCTTGGGCACGAGCCGCACGCGGATGTCGAACGAGCCCGCGTACCGGTTCTCGTACGCGTCGGGCGCGGGGTAGCGCACCGCGGGCGCGTAGGCCGCGCCGTTGAGCAGGAGCCCGTTGAGCGAGGCGGCGGGCTCGAGCGCGTCGGGATAGTGGTCGCGCGAGACCGAGTACTCGCTGCCGGCGGCGGGCGCGCCCGGGAGCGCGAAAAGCAGGTTGCGCGAGTCCACGACGCCGCCGATGAAGCCGCCGAGCAGCGTCTCGCCCGCGTTGGGCGACTGTCCGAGCACGCCGTTCGCGGCGAGCTTGAACCCGTTGATGGGGGCCACCGCCGCGCCCGAGGGCGTCGGGAGCCGGTACTTCACGTGGAGGACGTACTGGTGCTCGCCCGTGGCGAGGACGGTCGAGGACGGGTGGTTGGGCCCGTCGTAGAGGAACTCCCAGCGGGAGTCCACCGCGTAGCTGAACACCTTGGCGCCCGGACGGGGCGTCGCGCTCTCCGACTCGCCCAGCGCCACGACGGTGCGCGGGAAGTCGGGCGAGTCGGTCATCAGGTCGTACTCGACCACCGAGCCGTCGGGGAGCACGGCGCTGCCGGCGCCGTGCTGGATGAGGTTCTGGTCCCACAGCCCGCCGCAGTTGCCGTCGAAGACGAGCACCTTGAGCGACGCGGTCGCCGGCTCGGTCACGACGCGGTAGTAGGAGTCCTGGACGATCGACGACGAGCCCGCGGCGATGATGTCGAGGAAGACGCCGCTGTGGCTGTCCTTGTCGGGAAGGCCCGTGAACTCCGGGTCGGCGACCAGCTCGTCGTTGTCGTCGGTGGCCGGGCCCGCGTTCGCGAGGCGCAGGCTCGGGACGAACGACGCCGCCCCGAGCAGGGCGGCGAAGGAGAGGGTGCGAACGGGTCGACGCATGGTCCGGCTCCGGCGACAGCGCGCAGGCGGCAAGTCTCGATCCAGAAATGAAGACGGTCTTCATCCGTCGAGGCGTTCGCGCGGCGGCGACGTAACCACCTGCAAAACATCGGGTTGCAATCGGGACCCCCGGCCCGGCGCGCCGCGGCCCGGGCCGGTGCCCCCCCGGGGGCGTCCAACGAGCCGCACGCGCGTCCAATTCGCGAGACATCGGCGCGCGACGCGCGCGCTCTCGAAATGACGGCGGCCGGCCCTTGAGGGGGCCGGCCGCCGAGGGTCGAGCGGGGCGTACTCCGCCCCGCGCAGGAGGTTCGACCGACTACTTCTTCTTGCCGCCGTCCTTGGGCGCGCAGTCCTTGCTGTCCTTGGGCTTGCTGCCGTCGCTGCCCTTGGGGGCGCAGTCCTTGTCCTTGGGCTTGTCGCAGTCGTTGCCCTTGGGGGCGCAGTCCTTGTCCTTGGGCTTGTCGCAGTCGTTGCCCTTGGGGGTGCAGTCCTTGTCCTTGGGCTTGTCGCAGTCGTCGCCCTTGGGGGTGCAGTCCTTGTCCTTGGGCTTGTCGCAGTCGTCGCCCTTGGGGGTGCAGTCCTTGTCACCCTTCGGGTCGCACTTGGGCTTCGGGTCGCACTTGGGCTTCGGGTTGCACTTCGGCTTCGGGTCGCACGTCGTCGGCGGCTCGCACGTCTCGTCGGCGCAGTGCACCGGGCCCATCTTGCCGTTGTTGTAGGCGTCGAGGATCGCGGCGAGCTGGATCGCGCGGTCGGCCGCGAGGCCGCAGAGGCCCTCGCAGCTGCCCTCGAGCAGCGCCTTGCCCTCGACCATCGCGTCACGCACGGCCGGCGGGACGCAGGCGCCCGCGTACTCGTTGAGCTGCGCGGCCACCCACTGCGAGCCGAGGATGTACCAAGCCTCGCCGCGCGGCGACGTCGAGAGGACGCACAGCCAGGTGCGGCCGCAGAGCTTGCTCGTGTCCTCGTCCGCCGGAGCCGGCCAGGCCACCTTCAGGCCCGACGTCTTGGCGTACTTGTTGTGCGTCTTCCAGTAGCCCTTCGTGCGGGTGCACCCGTCCGTGCAGGGCTTGTCCTCCCAGCAGTCCCACGCGAGGTAGGACTTCACGAAGAAGTCGGGCACGTCGTCGCACCAGAGCGGCTTCCACGACTTCGGGAAGACGCCGCCGACCGTCATGCAGCGGCAGTCGACCGGGGCGCAGACCGCCTCGCCGACGCAGTTGACGACGACCTCGAAGCGCACCGACCCGGTGAAGTAGCCCATCGGGAACCACGGCGCCGTGGCGTCGAGGCAGAAGTTCACCTTCACGTACCCGTCCACGACCTTCACGTCGTTCACCTGGATCAGGCCGTTGCGGCCCTTCTGGGTGCCCGGGAAGGCGCCGTCGAACTCGAAGCACGAGAGGTCGATCATCGGGCCGCACTCGCAGCCCTGGTCGGCGCGGACGTAGACGTCGAAGTGCGTCGTCGCGGGGTCGGGCGTCCAGATGCTCGCCTCGAGGCAGACCTGGTGGACGCGGCCGTCGGGCCCGCACTCGCAGTGCTTCTCGCAGTAGCCGAAGTCCACGTTGCGGATGTCACCGCCGTTGGGCACGTTCGCCGACTTCGGCTGGACCGCGCTCGGCGTCTTGTTCATCAGCCCCTCGGCCTGGCCGGGCGCGACCGAGCAGTCGTACACGCCGGGGCGGATGTTCTCGACGACCCACGAGCCGTCGGCCGCCGTGACCACCTCGATCGGGGGCTCACCGACGACGTCGGTGCGCTGCACGATCACGCGGATGCCGCCGAGGCCCGGCTCGGTGTCCTCCTCGTCGCTGTCGTCGCAGTCGAGGTCGCAGTAGACGCGGCCGGAGAGGCGCGCCGACTCCGGCACGAACGCGGCGTTCGTGCGGAGGAACCACGAGTTGCGGGCGTCGAGGTTGTGGACGCGCAGCGTCCAGATGCCCGGGATGCCGTCGAGCGGCAGCGGGATCTTCTCGAAGTTCTCGCCGGTCGCGTCCTCCTGGGACACGTTGCCGGAGAGGTCGGTGAGCACGAGGCGGAGGATGCCGTTCGGGTCGTAGACCTCGAGGTACGGGCTGCCCGCGTCCGACGGCTGCGCGGCGATCGGCAGGCGGTAGCCGCTGTTGTCGTGCGAGATGCCGTTGTTGTCGACGTAGGGGCGGCCGTCGTCGGGCGGGATGCCGCGGTTGCTCGGGCTCGGCAGGCCCTCCGGCGAGATGCCGCTGGCGTCGTCGAAGTCGTCGGCGTCGCCCTCCTCGAGGATGAGGTCCTCGATGAACTGCGGCCACGTCTGGCCGGGCGCCGGGACGAGCGACACGCGGATGTCGAAGGTGCCGTTGTAGTTGTTCACGAACGCGGCGTCGGGCGCCGGGTAGCGGACCGCGGGGAGGTAGACCGGGCCGTTCGTGAGGCGCGTGTTGAGGCTCGCGTCGGGCTCGAGGCCCTCGGGATAGTGGTCGCGCGAGACCGAGTACTCGTCGGCCGGGCCGACGCCGCCGGGCGGCGTGAAGAGCAGGTTGCGCGAGTCCACGACGCCGCCGATGAAGCCGCCGACGAGCGCCTCGCCCACCGAGAACGGGATGAGGCCGAACGGCGCGTTGACCGCGACCTTGTAGCCGTTGATCGGCGCGAGGCCGGGGCCGCTCGGGGTCGGGAGGCGGTAGCGGACCACGAGGCGGTACGCGTACTGGTTGGGCGCGATCAGCGCGTTGGGGTGCTGCGGGCCGTCGTAGAGGAACTGCCAGCGGCCGTCCACGGCGTACGGGAAGATCGACGCGCCGGGGCGAGGCGTCGCGTTCTCGGAGTCCGCGAGCGCGACCACCGTCTCGGGGAAGCTCGGCGACGCGGTGAGCAGGTCGTACTCGACGACCGACCCGTCCGGGATCGGGTTCCCGTTCGCGTCGTTCTCGAGACGGTTCTGGTCCCAGAGCCCGCCCGCGTTGCCGTCGAAGATCGCGACACGCAGCGTCGTCTGGCCGGGGTCGGTCCGGATGCCGAACACGTTCGGCCCCGTGATCGAGCTCGAGCCGACGGCGATCAGGTCGAGGAACACGCCGCTGTGCGTGTCCTTGTCCGGCAGGCCGATGAACTCGACGCCCGCGACGAGCTCGTCGTTGTCGAACGGCTCGGCGGCGCCGGCCGGCGCCGGGGCGATGGCGAGCGTCGCCAGCGGCAGGGCCGCCAGCAGGCTCGCGCGGAGGAATCGGGAGAGCGTCATGGGAGTCGTCTCGGCTCCAGGATGTTGGGTGCCCGTTCGGGCGATCGTTCGGGGGGCATCCCCGCACGTTGCACGCCAATTGTCAAATCGAGACGGATCCTGTCCCACACTGCGGTGGGCAAAGGACTTACGTCGATCGGGCCTCGGGGGGGCGGACGGCGCCTGTCCACCGAATTCGACGCGTGTCGCACGGGCCCGACGGCGAGCCCGCCGCGGGATTCCTCGTCGCGGGCGGGGGCGCCGCGCACAATCCCGCCCCGTCGGGGTCCCGAAGGGGCCCCCGACCCCCTCCCATGGCCAACGCCGGCGACCTCCGCACCCGTCTCGACGCCCTCCGGACCCGCCTCTCGCAGGTCAAGAGGAGCCTTTGACCTCGACCGCAAGCGTGCGGACGCGGCCGAGCTCGAGAAGACGATGGCGAGCCCGGGCTTCTGGGACGTCCCGGAGCAGGCCCGCAAGACCGTCGAGCAGCTGAAGACGCTGCGCGCGATGCTCGAGCCGTGGGCGCCCTACGAGGCGCGGCTCGAGGACGCGGGCGTGCTGCTCGACCTGGCCGTCGGCGAGGGCGACGACGCGACGCTCGCCGAGGTCGAGACGACGATGGACGCGCTGCGCGCCGACGCCGACCGCCTCGAGATCCAGGCGCTGCTCGCCGGTCCGCACGACGGGATGTCGGCCTACCTCACGGTGCAGTGCGGGGCGGGCGGCGTCGAGAGCCAGGACTGGGCCGGCATGCTGCTGCGGATGTACGTCCGCTGGGCCGAGCGCGCGGGCTTCACCGTCGCCGAGGTGGACCGCCAGGACGGCGCCGAGGTCGGCGTCCGCTCGGCCACGGTCGAGATCCGCGGCCCGTTCGCCTACGGCTGGCTGCGCCAGGAGGCGGGCGTGCACCGCCTCGTGCGCATCTCGCCCTTCGACGCGCAGAAGCGGCGCCAGACGACCTTCGCGTCCGTCGAGGTGCTCCCGCTCGTCGAGGACGAGGCCGAGATCGAGGTCAAGGACGCCGACCTCGAGGTGACCACCTTCCGCGCCGGCGGCGCGGGCGGCCAGCACGTGAACAAGACCGAGAGCGCGGTCCGCATCCTGCACAAGCCGACCGGCATCGTCGTGGCGTGCCAGAACGAGCGCAGCCAGCACCGCAACCGCAAGGTCGCGCTGCAGATGCTCCAGGCGCGCCTGCTGCGCCTCGAGGAGGACAAGCGCAAGGCCGACGCCGAGCGCATGTACGACGAGAAGGGCGAGATCGCCTGGGGCAACCAGATCCGCTCCTACGTCCTCCAGCCCTACCAGATGGTCAAGGACCACCGCACGGGCCACGAGACGGGCGACACCGAGGGCGTCCTCGACGGCAAGATCACGGGGTTCATGGAAGCCTCGCTCCGCGGCCAGAAGGCGCCGTAGCGGGGACGATCGAGCCGCGCCGGCCTCCCTGCGCCGCGCGGCGAGGTGACGGCGGGGCGCCGGGCCGCTACGCTCCACCGCATGCCCCCGACCCCGGTGCGCCGCGCGCTCCTCTCCGTCTCCGACAAGACCGGCCTCGTCGACTTCGCGTCGGCGCTCGTGGCCGCCGGCGTCGAGCTCCTCTCCACCGGCGGCACGGCGAAGGCGCTGCGCGCGGCGGGCCTGCCGGTCAAGGACGTCAGCGAGGAGACCGGCTTCCCCGAGATGCTCGACGGGCGCGTCAAGACGCTCCACCCGCGCGTCCACGGCGCGCTCCTCGGGCTGCGCGACGACGCCGAGCACGCCCGGCAGATGGCCGAGCACGGCATCCGCTCGATCGACCTCCTCGTCGTCAACCTCTACCCCTTCGAGGCGACGGTGGCGAAGCCGCGCGTCACCCTCGAGGAGGCCGTCGAGCAGATCGACATCGGCGGGCCGGCGATGCTGCGCAGCGCGGCGAAGAACCACCGCAGCGTCGGCGTCGTCACCGACCCGTCCCAGTACGCCGACGTGCTCGAGGACCTCCGCGTCCACGGGGGAGCGCTGTCCGAGGAGCTCAAGGCGCGGCTCGCCCGCACGGTGTTCGCTCGGACGAGCGCCTACGACGCGGCGATCCACCAGTTCCTCTCGGCGCGGGCCGGCGAGACGCTCCCGCAGGCGGTCGGCGCCGTGTGGCGGACGCAGGCGCTGCGCTACGGCGAGAACCCGCACCAGGCCGCCGGCGTGTACGTGGACCCGCGCGCCCCCCGCGGCGCGCTCGCGCGGGCGCTGCTGCGCAGCGGCAAGGAGCTGTCGTTCAACAACTACCTCGACGCCGACGCCGCGTGGGGGCTCGTGCGCGAGCTCGAGGCGCCCGCCGCGGTCGTGGTCAAGCACACCAACCCGTGCGGCGTCGCGTCCGGCGACGACCTCGCCGCCGCCTTCGACCGGGCGCTCGCCTGCGACCCGCGCAGCGCGTTCGGCGGCATCGTCGCGCTCAACCGCCCGCTGACCGAGGCGGTCGCGCGTCGCATCGTCGCCGCCGAGACCTTCCTCGAGGTGCTCGTGGCCCCGGGCGTGGACGCGGACGCGGTGCGCGCCCTCGTCGAGGGGCCGAAGTGGGGGCGCAACCTCCGCATCCTCGACACCGAGGCGCCGTCGGCCGCGCCGTTCGGCCTCGACGTGCGCGCCATCGACGGCGGCCTGCTCGTCCAGCAGCGCGACACCGACCTCGTGGACCCCAAGGGCGTCCACGTCGCGACGCGTCGCGCGCCGACCGACGCCGAGCAGGCGGCGCTCTTCTTCGCGTACCGCGTCGTCAAGCACGTCCGCAGCAACGCGATCGTCGTCGCCGTCGGCACGCAGGCGGTGGGGGTGGGGGCCGGCCAGATGAGCCGCGTCGAGGCGACCGAGCTGGCCGTGCACCGCGCCCGCCGCTGGGCCGCCGAAGGGGGCCGTTCGCTCGAGGGCGCGGTGCTCGCCTCCGACGCGTTCTTCCCGTTCAACGACGCGCTCGAGACCGCGATCGCGGCCGGGGTCCGCGCGGTGATCCAGCCCGGCGGCAGCCGCAACGACGAGGCCGCCGTCGCGCTCTGCGACGCCAAGGGCGTGGCGATGGTCCTCGCGGGCCACCGCCACTTCCGGCATTAGCGGCCGCGCGGCCGCGGCCGCTACAGGCCGGTCCCCGTTCGACCGGGGCGCGACCGGGGGATGCCGCGGCGGCACACGCAAACCCCCAGAGCGTCGGCCTAGATCGTCATAACATCCTTTCATAGAATGGGTTATGGATGTCGTCGAGGGCTCTCGGCGCCGCCACGACCGCGCCCCGCTTCCATCGACACGACCGGCCTATGAACGGGATTTAGACTCCGTCTAAATCCCGTTCAAGACCCTGGGGAGAGGCGTAGCATCCGCGCATGCACACCACCAAGAACAGCCTCCCGCTCAAGACCCGCGATTCGATGGTCCGGTTGCTCAACGACCGGCTCGCCGACGCGCTCGACCTCTACCACCAGAGCAAGCAGGCCCACTGGAACGTGAAGGGCCCGCAGTTCCAGATGCTCCACGGCCTCTTCGACGACCTCGCGTCGCACGCGCTCGAGCACGCCGACGACCTCGCCGAGCGCGCCGTGGCGCTCGGCGGCGTGGCCGAGGGCCGGGTGGCGCCCGTCGCGGCGCGCACGTCGATGCCCGCCTACCCCGGCGACGCCGCCACCGGCGCGGCCCACCTCGCCGCGATCGCCGCGGGGCTCGCGTCGTTCGGCGCGAAGGTGCGCGACGCGATCGACGTCGCCGCCAAGGACGGCGACGCCGGCACGTCCGACCTCTTCACCGGCATCTCGCGCGCGGTGGACAAGGACCTCTGGATGGTCGAGGCGCACGGTTAGCCCGCCGAGGTCACGAGAGACGAGGCCCGTCGAGCGCCCGGCGCACGTCGGGCCCCCGTCGGGGCTCGCGGATTCGGCCCGGGCGCGCGTCGGACGCGACGACGGCGTGTTCTGGCACCACGTCGACGAGCGGACGACGCGTGGCGACGCGAATGGGATCGCCATCGGGCCCCACCTCACGCCCGGGTCGAAGACGCAGCCCCGACCTCGTCGGCTCGTGAATTCGGTGGGCTCAGCGGCGTCGTGACCGACGCTCGGCGCGCTCACGCCGGTCCCGACACGTCCGGGGTCGCGGCGGGCGGCGGCAGGCACGAGGGCAGCGGCGCCTCGGGGTCGAGCGCGCGCACGAACGACGCGCAGCGCGGGAACCGCGCCGCGGGGTCCCGGGCCAGCGCGCGCAGGACCGCGGCCTCCTCGGCGGCCGTGACGTGCACGCCGAGGTCGCGCAGCGGCCGCGGCGGCGACGCGCGCTTGTGCAGCAGGCACGCGACCACCGACGTGTCGTCGAACGGCCGCTCGCCCGCGAGCGCCTCGTGGATCATCACGCCGAGCGCGTACTGGTCGTAGGCGGGGCCGATCGCGCCGCCGCCGATCACCTCCGGGCCCATGTAGGCGGGCGAGCCCGGCGTCGCCTCGAGCTCGCCGTCGGGCGCGTCGGGCGCCAGCGCGTGCACGAGCCCGAAGTCGGACAGGATCGCGTTGCCCGACTCGTCGAAGAGCACGTTGGCGGGCTTGACGTCGCCGTGCACGTAGCCGTGCCCGTGCACGTAGTCGAGCGCGCACGCCATCGCGGGCAGCCACACCCGCAGGTCGCGCACGCTCCACCGCGCGCGCGACGCGAGGACGTCGCGCAGGTTCCCGCCCGGCAGGTACGGCATCACGGCGAACGGGCAGCCGTCGGGGCCCGCGCCCGCGTCGAGGATCTTGAGGACGTACGGGTGCTCGAGGCGCGTGAGGCTGCGGATCTCGCGCAGGAAGCGGAGCCGCTCCGAGGCGTCGGCGAGCAGGCTCGCGTGCGGTCGCTTGACCACGACCCAGCGCTCGAGCCGCAGGTCGCGCGCGAGGTAGGCCTCGCCCATCCCACCCTCGCCGAGCAGGCGCCCGATGCGGTAACGACCGTCGATGACGAGGCCGGACCATCCGTCGGTCGGCGCCGGACGGCGGGGGATCGTCGGTGAGCTCACCGCAGCCTCCGAGGGGAATTCTAGCGGATCCGATGACCTCGGCGGAAGGCCGTAACCCGCGTTTCGCCATGGCGTTACGTCGCACGCGCATGCATCGGCGACGTTGCAGCGCACGCTCTGTTTGCTTCGCGCTGTTGCGCCGTCGTGCTAGCCTTCGCCCCCGATCGAGGCGCCCCCCGGGCGCACAGGTCGGCCGCGGCTCCCCGCCCGGCCGAGTCCGACCGGGGTTCGTCTCCGAACCCGACGCGCACGACGCCCGTCGGGAGCCTCGCACGAGACAGGAACCCCACGCAATGTCCAAGCGGCTGGCGGAATGCCAGCGGGTGATCGGGTACCACTTCGCCGACCCGTCGCTCCTCGAGGTCGCGCTGACCCACTCGTCGGTGCGCACCCCCGATCGCGAGTGCAACGAGCGGCTCGAGTTCCTCGGGGACTCGGTGCTCGGCCTCGCCATCACCGAAGAGCTCTACAAGCGGCTCCCCGACCAGCAGGAAGGCGAGCTCACCCGCATCAAGTCGGCGGTCGTCTCGCGCGGAGCCCTCTACCGGGTCTCGACCGCGCTCGGCCTCGTCCGGTTCATCGAGGTCGCCAAGGGCGTCGGCCGCAAGGACGAGCTCCCGGTCTCGCTCACGGCCAACCTCGTCGAGAGCATCATCGGCGCGATCTACCTCGACTCGGGGTTCTTCCCCGCGCGCGAGTTCATCCTGCGCCAGCTCGGGCCCGCCGTCGACGACGTCCTCAACGACCGCGTCCCGCGGAACTACAAGAGCCTGCTCCAGCACGAGGCCCAGCAGGTGCTCGGCGCGACGCCGGTCTACCGCACCGTCGAGACCGAGGGGCCCGACCACCGCAAGGCGTTCACCGTCGCCGCGATGGTGCGCGGCCGCGAGTACGGGCGCGCGAGCGGCATCAACAAGAAGGAAGCCGAGCAGGAGGCGGCGCGCCACGCCCTCGAGGCGCTCCAGCGGCGCGGCCGCACGCGGCGCCGCCGCGGCGAGCTCTCCGAGACGCAGGCGCGCGACGAGGCGCGCCGGCTGGTGTCGCAGAGCAAGGACGACGACGCCTGGCGGTCGTGGGCGGAGGGCGCCAAGGGCGCCGCGCCCGGCGCCCCGGCGGCGCCGACGCCGTACGCGATCGGGCCCGAGGCCGACGAGGGGTTCCTCGACGAGCCCGCGTCCGCCGCCGAGCCGCCCGCGCCGCGCGTCGTGGCGCCCGAGGCCGACGCGGACTTCACCGACGAGGCCCCGCCGCCGCCGCCGGCCGCGGCGCCCGACGCGGCGCCGGCGACGACCGACGCCCCGCCGCCCGCCGGCGAGGAGGGCGAGGAGCGCCGGGGCCGCCGTCGCCGCGGCCGCCGCGGCGGCCGTCGCGGCCGCGGCGGCGCCGACGACGCCGCGCCGGCGCCGACGGACCGGCCGGCCGACACGTCCGACGCGCCGAACGAGGCGCCCGCACCCGCGCCCGACGCGGCGCCGGCCCCGCTGCCCGAGGCGGCGATGCCGTTCGTCGCGCCCGAGGCGCCGTCGTGGCCCGACGGCCCCGAGCGGCCGCCCGCGGTCGAGGACGACGGGCGCGGGCCGCGCGAGCGGCGTCGCGGTCGTCGTCGCGGGCCCCGTCGCGACGAGCCGGGCGAGACGCCCGCGGCCGAGGGCGCGCCCGCGTCCGTGCCGCCGCCGCCCGCGCCCGTGCCGCCCGCGTCCCCGCCGCCGCCTCCTCCTCCGCCCCCTCGGGCCCGTCGCGCGCCGGCGGGACCCGCGTTCGGGGCGGGCGTGCTCGGCGGCGACGCTCCGCCGCCGCCGCCCCAAACGCCTCCGCCCGCGGCGCCGTCGGCCCCGCCGCCCGCCCCCGGCGTGCCCGCCGTGCGCAAGGCGCCCAAGCCGGCCCCGCCTCGAAACGACGGCGGGTTCGGCGTCGGGCTCTGACGACGGCTCGCCGCGGCGCCGCCGCGCGACGGACGGGTCGGCGGTCGCGCCGGCCCGCCCGACGGGGCCGCGTCGCGTCGCGGGACCGCGGGTAGCATCGCGCGCCGCGTGGCGCCCGACCGGGTCGCGCCCCTTCCGTCGCTCGGGACCGCGGACGCCGCCCTCGAAGGCCTCCTCGGCCGGGAGCGGTGCGTCCGCGTGGGGGGCGTCCACGGCGGGGCGGTGGGCCTGATCGTCGCGGCGGCCGCGCGGCGCGTGGCCGCCGTGCTCGTCGTCGTGGCCGACCCGCGGGCCGCCGATGCGGCGGTGCTCGACGTCGGCGCGTTCGCGGCCGGCGCGCCGCTGCCGTTCCCGCTCTGGCCGCACGACGCGGGGCAGGGCCCGCCCGACCCCGAGGTGCTGTCGGCGCGCGCCGCGGTGCTCGACGCGCTGCGCCGCGCGCGCGCGCCCGGGGCCGGCGCCGCGGGCCCCGCGCCCGTGGTCGTCGCCCCGCTCTCCGCGCTCGCGCAGGACGTGCCCTCGCCCGCCGTGGTCGAAGCCGCGACGCTCGTGCTGCGCGCGGGCGCGTCGCACCCGCCGGGCGCGCTCGCCGAGCACCTCGCGCTGACCGGCTACGTGCGCGTGCCGGCCGTCGAGACCGCGGGCGAGTTCGCCGCGCGCGGCGGCGTGCTCGACGTCTTCCCGCTCGGGGCGCCGACGGCGCTGCGCCTCGACTTCTTCGGCGACGTCGTCGAGGGCGTGCGCGACCTCGACCCCGTCGCGTCGCGCGTCGGGGCCGAGCGCGAGGAGGCCTCGCTGCTCGCGCTCGCGCCCGAGCGCCTGCGCGACCCCGGCGCCGACTCGGGTCCCTGCGCCCTCCTCGACCACCTCCCGCGCCGCGCGCTCGTCGTCCTCGTCGAGCCCGCGGTCGTCGCGGGCAAGCTCGCCGTGGGCAAGGGGGTCGCCGCCGCGGGCGACCGCGTGCGCTGGAAGCGCCTCGACCGCGCGCTCGCCGAGGCGCGCCGGCTCGACCTCGCCGCGCTCCGCGTGGGGCCCGAGGGCCACCTCGACCTCGACGTCGGCACGCTCGAGGAGCTGCGCGGGCTCGCCTCGCGCGCCGAGCGCGGGACCGGCCCCGCGGGCAAGGGCGCGCGGCAGGACCCGCAGGCGCTCGTCGCCGCGGCGCTGCGGCGGGTGCTCGAGCGGGCGGACCGCCTCGTCGTGCACCGCCGCGCCGCGGGCGAGGAGGAGCGCCTGCGCGAGCTCCTCCCCGGCGCGCCGCTCGACTTCGTGGCGGGCTCGCTCTCCGCGTCGTTCCTCTTCGGCCCGACGCGGGAGGCGCACCTCGCCTACGACGACCTCGCCGACCTCGCGCTGCGCGAGCGGCGCCCGGCGGGCGCCGCGGGCGCGACGCGGCCGATCCAGGACTTCCTCGAGCTCGAGGTCGGCGAGCCCGTGGTCCACCTCCACCACGGCATCGGCGTGTTCCGCGGGCTCGCGCCCCTCGAGAAGGGCGGCGAGGGGGCGCAGGCGCTCGCGGTCGAGTTCGCCGAGGGCACGACGCTCTACGTGCCGGTCGCGCGCATCGACCTGCTGCAGCGCTACGTCGGCAGCGGGCGCCGCCCGCGCCTCTCGAAGCTCGGTGGGACCGAGTGGGCGGCGCGCAAGGCGAAGGTGGAGGACGCGGTCGAGGAGTTCGCCGAGGCGCTCCTCGAGGTGCAGGCGCACCGCGGCGCGCGCACCGCGGCGCCGGTGCGCCCGCACCCGGTGTGGCAGGCCGAGTTCGAGCGCGCGTTCCCGTGGAAGGACACGCCCGACCAGACCGCGGCCACGGTCGCGGTCAAGGCCGACCTCGCGGGGGGCAAGCCGATGGACCGGCTGCTCTGCGGCGACGTCGGCTACGGCAAGACCGAGATCGCCCTGCGCGCGGCGTTCCTCGTCGCGAGCGCGGGACGCCAGGTCGCGGTCCTCGTGCCGACCACCGTGCTCTGCGAGCAGCACCGGCGCACCTTCGAGGCGCGGCTCGCGCCCTACCCGCTCGTCGTGCGCACGCTCTCACGCTTCCGCAC
Organism: Planctomycetota bacterium; assembly: GCA_020851795.1. Taxonomy (GTDB): domain Bacteria; phylum Planctomycetota; class PLA2; order PLA2; family JAEUHO01; genus JAEUHO01. The sequence goes on from JADZCA010000047.1 coordinate 16,077, forward strand.
GCCCGCCGAGCAGCGCGAGGTGCTCGCCGGCCTCGCCGACGGGTCGGTGGACGTCGTGGTCGGCACGCACCGGCTGCTGTCGCGCGACGTGCGGTTCGCCGACCTCGCGCTCGTCGTCGTGGACGAGGAGCAGCGCTTCGGCGTCGAGCACAAGGAGCGGCTCAAGGAGCTGCGGGCCGACGTGGACGTGCTCACGCTCTCCGCGACGCCGATCCCGCGCACGCTGCACATGGCGCTGCTCGGCCTGCGCGACATCAGCAACCTCACGACGCCGCCGCCGGGGCGCCACCCGATCGAGACGAAGGTGGCGCGGTTCGACGAGACGCTCGTCGCCGAGACGCTGCGCCGCGAGCTCGACCGCGGCGGCCAGGTCTACTACCTGCACAACCGCGTCTTCGACCTCGACGTCGTCGCCGGGCGCGTGATGCGCGCGGTGCCCGAGGCCCGCGTCGAGACGATCCACGGGCAGATGGACCGCGACCTCGTCGAGGAGCGCATGGTGCGGTTCGTGCGCGGCGAGGTGGACGTCCTCGTCTCGACCACGATCGTCGAGTCGGGCCTCGACATCCCCAACGCGAACACGATGGTGATCGAGGACGCCGACCGCTTCGGCCTCTCCGAGCTGCACCAGCTGCGCGGCCGCGTCGGCCGCGAGCAGCGCCACGCGCACTGCCTGCTGCTCGTGCACCCCGACCGCGCGCTGTCCGAGGAGGCCGCGCGGCGCCTCAAGGCGCTCGAGGAGTACAGCGAGCTCGGCGCGGGCTTCCGCATCGCGATGCGCGACCTCGAGCTGCGCGGGGCCGGCAACCTGCTCGGCGCCGAGCAGTCGGGGCACATCGCCTCGGTCGGCTACGACCTCTACTGCCGCATGCTCGCCGACGCGGTCCGCCGCGTGCGCCGCGAGCCGCCGCGGACCACCGAGCCCGCGACGGTGGACGTCGAGCTGCCGTGCGGCGTGCCGTCCGCCTACGTCCGCGACGCGCGCGAGACGTTCCGCCTCGTGCGGCGCGTCTCCACCGCGCCGACCCTCGAGGTGCTCGACGGCCTGCGCGAGGAGCTCGTCAGCCGCCACGGCGCGCTCCCGCCCGACGTGGACCGGCTCTTCCTCTTCCAGGCGGTGCGCCTCGCGGCCGGGGCGCTCGGCGTCGCGCGCGTGGGGCCGGCCGAGGCGGGGGGGCTCTCGGTCGCGGGGCGCGAAGGGACCGACGCGCTCGACCGGCTCGCCGCGCGGGGCGTCGTGGTGCGGCGCCTCGATCCGGCGACGGCGTACGTGCCGCCGCCCCCGGGCCCCGCGGGCCGGTCCTTCGTCGAGTCGCTCGAGGCCTCGCTCCGAGCGCTGCTCCCGCGGCTGCTCCCGCGCGCCCCGCGGCCCCCGGAGGAGCCGCCGCGCGGGGCTCCCCCGCGGGTATCCTCCCGCCGATGACCTCCCCCGGCCGCTCCGGACGGACCGCCGTCGTCACCGCGCTCCTCCTCGCGGCGGCCGGCGTCTCGCCGCCGCCGGTCCGCGCCGACGGCCCGGGGTCGTCGCCGCCCGGCGCCACGACCAACCTCGACGAGTGGCTGGCCTACGTCGCGGGCGAGCAGGTCACGCGCCGGATGCTCGTCCGCCAGATCGGCGAGCGCGCCGAGGGGCAGTCCGAGGGCGAGTACGAGGCGCGGCTGCGCGACGTGCTGCTCAAGCGCGTGCTCACGGGCGCGATGGTGTGGAAGGCCCGCCTCTTCGGGCTCGAGGCCAAGCCCGACGTGGTGGACGAGGAGGTCGCCGAGGCCGCCAAGGCCGAGGAGAAGGAAGCCCGCGACCGCGGCACCCCGATCCCGTTCTCGGAGATCCTGCGCCGCCGCGGCCAGAGCCTCGAGGAGTTCAAGGACCTGCTCGCCCGCGAGCTGCTCGTGCGCAACTACTGGGTCATCCTCATGCGCGGCGTGCCGGGCAAGCGCGCGCAGGTGGACGTCGAGCCGGGCCCCGACGAGACGCTGCGCCTGTACCGCGACCACCGCGCCGCGTTCGACCAGCAGCCCGGGGCGCGCCTCGTGTCGTTCTCGGCCCGCCCCGAGCGCTTCCTCGAGGAGGTCGGCGGGACCTACGACGCCGCGATCGAGGCCGCCCGTCGCTTCGTCGAGCGGCTCGGGCGCGAGGTCGCCGCGGGGAAGTCCCCCGAGGCCGTGGCGGCGGCGAACCAGCTCGAGAAGGGCGACTGGGCGGCGACGCCGGAGGGGCGCTTCGTCGAGAAGGGCGCGATCCCCCTCGTCGCGGCGGACGCGTGGGCCTTCGACCCCGCGCGCCGCCGGGGCGACGTCAACGTGTTCGACGCGCCGCGCGGCGCCATCGCGGCGTTCGTGGTGCTCGACGTGCGCCCCGCGCGCACCCGCGCCTACGACGAGGTGCGCACCGAGATCATGGACCGCATCCGCGCGACGCGCAGCGCGCGGTTCCGCCTCGCCCACATGCTCGAGGTGCTCGCCGTCGCGCCCGTCAAGCCGCCGGTGCTCGTCGAGGAGATCGCCGAGCAGCTGCGGCGCGCGCTCAAGCGGCTCGACGAGGACCCCGTCGACCGCGAGATCCGGCTGCGGTGAGCGCGTCCGGAACCGCGCCGGTCGCCGACGTCGGGCCGCGCGCGCCCCGGGCGTCGGCCCGCGCGCGCTTCCTCGTGGTCGGGGCCGCGCTCGCGCTCGCCGTCCCGCTCGTCGTCGCGGCGGGCTCGCTCGTGTGGCGCGCGGCGGGGCCCGCCCCGGCGGCGCCCGCGACGCGCTCGCTCTTCCCCGCCGGCACGCAGGCTCGCGTCGCGGCGCTGCGCGACCGGCTCGTCGCCGGCCTCCTCGTGCTGCGCCGACCCGAGGGCGACTTCTCCCCCCGCGACGACGGCGCCGAGGTGGACCCGATGGACCGCGCCGAGGCGACGGCGATGGGCGTCGCGGGGCTCGCGGCCGCGCGTCGGATGGGGGCCCGGGTCGCCGGGCTCGACGACGCGCTCGCCGCCACGAAGGCGTCGCTCACCCGCCGCCAGACGCGCGGCGGGATGTTCGGCGTGAGCCGCCAGCAGCGCCGCGGGGTCGCCGTGAGCGCGCTCGCCGGCTCGGTCCTCGCGCTGGCCTACGCCGACGACCGGGCCGACGATTCCGCCCTCGACCTCGCCGGGCGCACGCTCGTCAGCCAGACGACGATCGGCACCCTGCCCGCCGGGTGGGTGCAGGGCGTCGCCGCGCGGGCCGTCGCCGCGCTCGCCTCGACCGGCCGGCGTGCGCTGCTCGTCCCCGACCCCGTCACCGCGGTGCCGAGCAAGCCGATCGAGCTCGGTCGCCGCTGCACCGACAGCCACGTCGCCCAAGCGGTGGCCGAGGCGATCCAGGCCGAGCTCGGGGCGTCGCGGACGCCGTTCGCCGCCGCCGTGCTCGAGCGACAGCTCGCCGAGCCGCCGACGTGGACCGGCGAGACGACCGACGTCGGCTCGCTCGTGCTCGCCGCGTGGCTCGCCGCACGGGTGGACGGCGGGGCTCGCTGGTTCGAGCGGGTGCTCCCGGTGCTCGAGCAGGCGGTGGGGGCCGACGGCACCATCCGCGGGACCTACTACGGGGATCCGGTCAGCCGGACCGCGGGCGCCCTCCTCGTGCTGGCCGAAGGCGCCGGGGTCCTCGTCGGAGGCGCCGACGCAACCCGTTCCCGTTGAGCGGGTTGCGTCCGTCGAACCGCCGCCGATCTCGGCCGTTGTACTCCGTGGACACGTGGCCCTAGAATGCGCGCGACGGACGGTCCGTCGGCGCGATCCGACGGGCTCCCTCGTGCCCGCCCGCCGTCCCCCGGCGGTCGTCCGGAGTACCCAAGACCGATGCCTCGCACCGAGCGCGCCGAATTCCAGCCGCAGTTCGCCCAGCAGGGCGGCGACTTCAACGAGCAGCTCTACAACGCCCTGCGGAAGAGCCCGTGGTGGATGATCTCCATCGCCGTCCACGTGCTCCTCTTCGTGATCTCGAACCTCTTCGCCACCGAGGGGGTCCAGTTCAAGAAGGCGGACACGCTGCAGACCGCCATGAACCCGGCGGACACGCCGCCGGAAGAGGAGCTCCCGCCGACCCCGGAGGAGACCGAGCAGGTCCACGCCTCCGACGTCGTCGCGAAGGAGCCCACGGTCAAGGACGCCGAGCTCTCCGACCACAACGAGACCGACAACGACCTGCCGACGGAGGAGTCGCTCGGTGAGAGCGGCATCTCCGACGCGCCGTTCGAGGGGCCGGCCAACAACGGCCTCATCGGCATCGGTGGCGGCGCCGGCGGCGCGTTCAAGGGCCGCGGCGGTCACCGCAACCTGCGCGCGGGCGGCGGCGGCAAGAAGGCCGACAACGCCGTCGAGGACGCGCTGAAGTGGCTCGCCGCGCACCAGTCGGCCGACGGCGGCTGGGAGTGCGAGGGCTTCCGCAAGTGGTGCGACCAGAAGCAGATCTCGGGCGAGGGCCCCGACGGCGCGGGCAAGGCCCAGTACGACGTCGGCGTCACCGGCCTTTCGCTGCTCGCCTTCCTCGGCGCGGGCTACACGAACCGCTCCGAGGGGCCGTTCGGCAAGGTCGTGGGCAACGGCCTGCGCTACCTCAAGAACGTCCAGGACGCCGAGGGCTGCTTCGGCAGCCGTGCGACCGGCCACTACGTCTACAACCACGCCATCGCCGCCCTCGCCATGGTCGAGGCGTACGGCATGACGGGCTCGACGAACTACAAGAACCCGGCCCAGAAGGGCCTCGACTTCATCGCCGTCACGCGCAACCCGTACTTCGCGTGGCGCTACGGCGTCAAGCCGGGCGACAACGACACCTCCGTGACGGGCTGGATGATGATGGCGCTCAAGAGCGCGAAGCTCATCAACCACGCCGACGTCAAGGCCGGCAAGTCCGCGTCGCTGCAGCTCGACGAGGACGCCTTCGAGGGCGTCAAGGCGTGGGTCGACAAGATGACCGAGCCCGAGACGGGCCGCGTGGGCTACCAGCAGCGCGGCACGGGCCCGGCGCGTCCGACCGAGCTCGTGGACAAGTTCCCCGCCGCGAAGTCGGAGTCGATGACCGGCGTCGGCATGCTCGCCCGCATCTTCCTCGGCGAGAACCCGAAGACGAGCGACCCGATCAAGAAGGGCTCCGAGCTCTGCGCGGCCCTGCCCCCGAAGTGGGACCCCAACGACGGCTCGATCGACATGTACTACTGGTACTACGCCACGCTGGCGATGTTCCAGGTCGGCGGCGAGCCGTGGAAGAAGTGGGAGGCCGGCCTCAAGACGGCGGTCATCGACACGCAGCGCAAGGACACCGACTACTGCATGTACAAGGGCTCGTGGGACCCGGTGGACCCGTGGGGCCCCGACGGCGGTCGCGTGTACTCGACGGCGTGCCTCGCGCTCTGCCTCGAGGTCTGGTACCGCTACGACAAGGTCTTCGGGACGGCGGACTCCAAGTAGCTGAACCGGACGGTCGACGGGACTCGACGGCCGCTGGCGGATCGCCGCCAGCGGCCGTTTTTCGTGGACCGACTTGGAGTCCGCCTCGGGCTGGCTCCGCGCGCGGTTCCCGCGCCGCCGGGGGGCGCCCCGCCGGTCGGAGGACGTGATCGTGCAACGGGGACGCCACGCGCCCCACGGACGACGCGTGTGCGGCGCGGGGCGCGCGGGGAGCTTGGAAGGTGCGCCCCCGCGGAGTCCGGAAGCGGTCGGACTCCAAGTAGCGGGTCAAGCCGAGCGACGAGACTCGACGGCCGCTGGCGGATCGCCGCCAGCGGCCGTTTTTCGTGGACCGACTTGGAGTCCGCCTCGGGCTGGCTCCGCGCGCGGTTCCCGCGCCGCCGGGGGGC
>JADZCA010000048.1 GCA_020851795.1 Planctomycetota bacterium
CGAAGATTGGAGGCGCGACTACAACGAGTCGAGGCCGCACTCAGCCCTCGGGGGTGTGTCCCCGGCGGCGTTCGCCTCTCTGCTCCCGGCCCTCGGGCCGGGAGCAGAGAGGCGCTGACGAAGCAGAAGTTTTTCCCGTTATCCTTGGACCAGAGACGGGGAGCACGTCAAAGGCGGGAAGACTCTCATGATCGCTGGACCAGTTTTCGGGGGGCACGTCAGGACGCCTGACGCTTGTGGTGGCCTCGATCGCGCCCGCCCACCACCACCGCCGCGTCCGTGGGCGACGAGTTCCCCGGGTCGCGGGACGCCCACGTCGTCGGGGAAGGACCGGCGGACGTGGTGAGCGGACGGGCGGTCTTGCCGAGATGGCGCGCGGCCCCGTTCGTCGCGCGGCCGTCGCCTCTCAGGTCGCGCGCTGCGCGCGACCTCAGATCGCGCCCTCGGAGGGGCGGCCGCGGTACGCGTCGTACCAAGCCCAGTAGGCGGCCTCGAGGTCGCGCGTCGAGGCCCACAGCGCCGCGTCGTCGGGGCTGTCGGCGGCCGCGCCGAACGCGTTGAGCGCCTGCGTGAAGGCCGCGCGGCCCTCGAGGAAGCGCGCGACGTCCTGCCGCTTGAGGTCGACCGGCGGCGCCATCAGCAGCAGCCGGCGGCCCCGCGCCGTGACCTCGGGGACGCGGCCCCGCGCCGCCGCCGCGTCGGCCGCCTCGCGGTCGCGCGCGAGCGCCAGCACGCTCTCGCGCACGTCCTGGAACGGCTCGGGGGCCTCGGACGGCAACGCGGTGCTCCGCGCCTCCTTCGGGCGCGGCGTGGAGCCGCACCCCGCCGCGGCGAGCGCCGCGGCGAGGCCGACCGGGGCGAGGCGGCGGGCGAGGCGCACGCCGGCCGCGCTCAGGCGGTCGCGCCGTCGTCGGCGCGCTTCCAGGTCCGGATGCGCTCGGCGAGGTGGCCGAGCAGCGCGTCCTCGTGGACGCGCTCCTGCGCCATCGTGTCGCGGTCGCGCACGGTGACCGTGCCGTCCACGAGCGTCTGGCTGTCCACCGTCACGCCGAAGGGCGTGCCGACCTCGTCCATGCGCGCGTAGCGCTTGCCCACCGTCGCCTGCTCGTCGTAGGCGGCGCGCAGCACCGTCGCGAGCCGCGCGTGGATCGCGCGCGCCCGCTCCGGCATCCCGTCCTTCTTGACGAGCGGGTACACGCCGACCTGCGTCGGCGCGAGCTTGGGGTGGAGGTGGAGCACGACCCGGGTCTCCCCGTTCGCCTTCGTCTCCTCCTCGTAGGCGTCCACGAGCACCGTCAGGAAGCAGCGGTCCACGCCCGCCGACGGCTCGACGACGAACGGGACCACCCACTGCTTCGTCGTCTCGTCGAGGTAGGCGAGGCCCTTGCCGCTCCCCGTCTGGTGGGCCTTGAGGTCGAAGTCCGTTCGCGACGCGATCCCCTCGACCTCCTTCCAGCCGAACGGGAACCGGTACTCGACGTCCACGCAGCCGCGGGCGTAGTGCGCGAGCTCCTCCTTGTCGTGCGGGCGCAGGCGCAGGCGCGACGGCCGCACGCCGAGCTCGGTCCACCACCGGAGGCGGTACGCCTTCCAGTGCTCGAACCACGCGTCCTCGGTGCCCGGCACGCAGAAGAACTCGCACTCCATCTGCTCGAGCTCGCGGAGGCGGAACACGAACTGCCGCACCACGATCTCGTTGCGGAACGCCTTCCCGATCTGCGCGATGCCGAACGGCACCCGCACGCGCGTGGACTCGAGGACGTTCTTGAAGTTGACGAAGATGCCCTGCGCCGTCTCCGGCCGCAGGTAGACCGTCGCGCCCTCCTCCTGCACGGGGCCCGCGACGGTCTTGAACATCATGTTGAACTGGCGCGGCTCGGTGAGCTCGCCCCCGCACTCGCCCGGGCGCTTGCTCGGGCGCTCGGGGCAGCGCGCGTCGGCCAGCGTGTCGGCGCGGAAGCGGCCCTTGCACTTCTTGCAGTCCACGAGCGGGTCGTGGAACCCCGCGACGTGGCCGGAGACCTCCCAGACGCGGGCGGGCATGAGGATCGACGACTCGAGCCCGACGACGTCCTCGCGGGCCGTGACCATCGTGCGCCACCAGTCGTCGCGGATCAGCCGCCGCAGCTCGGCGCCGACCGGGCCGTAGTCGTAGCAGCCGGACATCCCGCCGTAGATCTCGGCGGTCGGGAACACGAAGCCGCGCCGCTTGGTGAGCGCGACGACCTTCTCCATCACGTCCGTCTCGGCAGCCATGGACCCGGGATCTCCTGCGACAGGGGGGCGAGGATTCGACCACGGCCCGCAACGGCGGTCGCCATTCCGCGCGCCGCCGCGGCGCCCCGTCCACGCCGTCCCCGTCGGCTCCGACCCTCGCCCCGGGACCCGCGCCGTGGGCTGTCCCCCCCGGTGCGGGCTTCGACGCGTCGAGGGAGCAGGGCGGCCGTCGGGGGGCGCGCGGGCGGCTTCCACCGGTCCGACCGGTCGCCGTATGTCCGTTGTTTGTCTACAACGGGTGGGGTCGGTCAGCGCCCAATTCCGGGGCGGGGCACCCCACCGATCGCGTTTCACGGGGGGGCTACGTCGAGCCTCGGTCGTCGTAAGTTCTTCGTGCGAAAGGACTTTCGCGCTTGCGCCCTCGGCATTCATCGGCTAGAACCTCGCCTCGGGTGAGGCGGCTGCCTCGTTGACGTTTCGCGCGGCTTCGGTCGCGCGCGGCGCCCACGGACGGCTGACCTGTTCGAGTTCGGCGTTCGCGGACCAGGGCGTACCCCCCGGCAGTCTTGCCGGGGGGGCGACGACGATGGCACGGAGGCGGCTCTACACCATGGGCGAGATCGCGGCCCTCGTCGGGCTCTCGCGCCAGACGCTCCACGCCTGGGCACGGCGAGGACTGATCGTCCCCGTCGCCGTGACGGAGGGGGGCCACCGGCTCTTCTCGGGCAAGGTCGTCCGGCGCATCGACGAGATCCGCGCGCTCTCCGCCGACCTCCCCCTCGACCGCGTGCGCGACGTGCTCCGAGGCGGGAGAGGCCGATGAGCTTCCAGGCGACGCGCGACGACGAGGACATCTCGAGGGTGTGGCGCGACTTCAAGCGCACCGGCGACGAGGCGCTGCGCAACGCGCTCGTCGAGCGCTACCACTACCTCGTCAAGGTGATCGCCAACCGCATCGCGGCCCGCCTGCCCCGCTCGATCGACGTCCAGGACCTGCGCTCGGCGGGCGTGTTCGGGCTGATCCGCGCGATCGAGAACTTCGACACGACGCGCGGCACGCGCTTCGAGTCGTACTGCGCGACGCGCGTGCACGGCGCCATCCTCGACGAGCTGCGCGCGCAGGACTTCGTGCCGCGGCTCGTGCGCAACCGCGCCGACGTCTACACCACCGCGTTCGCCGCGCTGCGCACGAAGCTCGACCGCGAGCCCTCGACGCACGAGCTCGCGCTCCACCTCGGGCTGCCGGCCGAGGAGGTCGAGGCGCTGCGCCGCGACAGCAACCTGACCACCGTCTACACGCTCTCGCGCGAGGACGAGGGCCACGAGGAGACGACGCAGGCACGCAAGATCGACGTCCTCGTGGACCGCGACAGCGACGTCCCCTTCGACGAGCTCGTCACGCGCGACCTCGCGGGCAGCCTCTCGAACCACCTGACCAAGGTCGAGCGGACCGTGGTCGCGCTCTACTACCACGACGGCCTCACGATGAAGGAGATCGGGATCGTCCTCGGGATCTCGGAGAGCCGCGTCTGCCAGATCCACACGAAGCTGCTGCGCAAGCTCAAGGCCCACCTCGAGGGCATCGTGCGCGGCGACGGCCGCCCGACGGCGCCGGCCACGGCCGCCGCCGCGCCCGCCGCGGCCCCGGCCGCGCGCGCCGAGTCGTAGGAGCCTAGACCTCGATCCCGGCCGCGCGGAGCGCCTTCTCGGCGGCCGGCGCCCATCCGCGGTTGGCGGCGGGGTTGGCGGGGCTCGGGTGGGGGATCGCGCTGACGAGCACCGCGAGGCCGGCGAGCGCCGCGCGCGCCCGCTCCGCCGCGAACGCCCCGACGCCGACGACGCGGCGCGCGCCCAGCACCTCGACGGTCGTGCGCAGCGCGCGGTCGCACGCCGCCTCGAGCGGCGCGCGCTCCGGCGCGGGCAGGCGGTCGGGCGTGCGGTTCGCCCCCGACGCCTCGACGAAGGCGAGCGGGCACCAGTTCGCGACGAAGAAGCGCGCGAAGAAGCGCTCGGGCGTCCCGAAGCGGTCCCGCGCCCAGCCCCACAGGCGCGCGCCGCTCACCTCGGAGCGACGGCAGGAGAAGCCCTCGACGGGCCGTTTGGGGTGTTCGTGCGGCGGGCGGCCCACCGGGCCCTCGATGCCGAGCCAGTCCCGCACGGCCGCCACCTCGCCGAAGGGCACGCCCGTCTGCGCCATCCCGAACGGGCCGGGGTTCATGCCGAGCAGCAGCACCTCGCGCGGCGGCGCGCCGTACCGCTCGAGGTAGGCCTCGTGCGGCGCGCGGGCGTAGGTCAGCGGGTCGTAGACGTAGGCCGTGGGCGGGCCGAAGCGGAGTGCCTCGACCTCCTGCGCGAGCCGGCGCGAGATCGCGACGAGCGGGGACGTCATCGGGGGCGGAGGGTAGCGCGCCCGCGGCGTCCCCGGGAGCGCGCGCACGCCCCAGCGGCCCGCGCCTGCGCGAGCGCGGGCGTCCCCGGGCCCGTCGAGGCGCTCGGCCGCAGGAGTCTCTTGCGCGGTCCGTCCGTCGCTCTGGGGCCCGGCTGCGCGCGGGCGTCCGCTCGCTCGTCGCGACCCGCATCGCTCCAGCGCCGGGTATCCTGCCGCGCCGACCCATTCCGAGGGCCCCGTGGACCACTTCGAGCACCGTGACGGCCGTCTGTACTGCGAGGGCGTGGCGCTCGACCGCCTCGCCGAGGCGGTCGGGACGCCGGCCTACGTCTACAGCCGTCGCACCGTCGTCGAGCACGTCCGCCGCCTGCGGGAGGCGTTCGCCGAGCTCGACCCGCTGATCTGCTACGCGCTCAAGGCCAACAGCAACCTCGCCCTCCTCGACGTCGTGCGGCGCGAGGGCTGCGGCTTCGACGTCGTCTCCGGCGGCGAGCTCGCGCGCGTGCTGTCGGTGGGGGCGAGCCCGAAGAAGGTCGTCTTCGCCGGCGTCGGCAAGACCGTCGAGGAGATGGAGCAGGCGCTGCGCGCCGGGATCCTCGCGTTCAACGTCGAGAGCGAGGAGGAGGTCGAGGTGCTCGCCGCCGTCGCGGCGCGCGTGGGCCGCCGGGCCGGGGTCGCCGTGCGCGTCAACCCCGACGTGGACCCCAAGACGCACACCTACATCTCCACGGGCAAGAAGGAGACCAAGTTCGGCGTGGACCTCGAGCGGGGCGAGGCGCTCGCGCGGCGCGTGCTCGCGCTGCGGTCGCTCGAGCTGCGCGGCGTGCAGTGCCACATCGGCTCGCAGATCACGACGACCGAGCCCTACGTCGAGGCCCTGCGCCGCACGGTCGAGCTCGCGCGCCGCCTGCGCGCCGACGCGCCGGCGCTGCGGTGGGTGGACATGGGCGGCGGCTTCGGGATCTGGTACCGCGACGCCGCCGCCCCCGAGATCGCCGCGTACGCCACGGCGATGGCCCCGGTGCTGCGCGGGAGCGGGCTGCGGCTCGTGCTCGAGCCCGGGCGCATCGTCGTGGGCAACGCCGGCGTGCTGCTGACCCGCGTGCTCTACCGCAAGACGAGCGGCGACAAGCGCTTCGTGATCGTGGACGCCGCGATGAACGACCTCGTGCGGCCGAGCCTGTACGGCTCCTACCACCGCATCTGGCCCGTCGTGGGCGCGCCCCCGCCGCCGCTGGGCACCGAGCCGGAGCTCCCGCTCCACGACATCGTCGGGCCCGTGTGCGAGTCGGGCGACTTCCTCGCCAAGGACCGTCCCTTCCCGCCCGAGACGAAGGCCGGCGACCTCCTCGCGATCATGAGCGCGGGCGCGTACGGCTTCGTGATGTCGAGCCAGTACAACGCCCGGCCGCGCGCGCCCGAGGTGCTCGTGGACGGGCGGCGCTTCGCCGTCGTGCGCCGGCGCGAGACGTACGCCGACCTCGTCCGCGGCGAGACCGCCGCCCCGACGTGGCGCGCGCCGACGGCGAAGGCCGGCGCGCGCAAGGCCGGTGCGCGCAAGGCGGGCGGGGCCCGTCCCGCGCGCGGCCCGGCCCGCACGACCTCGCGCGGGGCCCGCTCGTGACCGCGGCGCCCGTCACGCCCTGCCGCGTCGGGTCGCACGAGGTCGGCGACGGCCGGCCGCTGCTCTGGATCGCGGGGCCGTGCGTCATCGAGTCGCGCGACCACGCGCTGCGGCACGCCGAGCGGCTCCAGGCGATCGCCGACCGGGCGGGCGTGGCGTTCTGCTACAAGTCGTCCTACGACAAGGCCAACCGCTCGAGCGGGCGGTCGTTCCGCGGCCCCGGGCTCGTGGCGGGGCTCGAGGTGCTCGCGGCAGTGAAGGCGCACGTGGGCTGCCCGGTGCTCACCGACTTCCACACGCCCGACGAGGCGGCCCCGGTCGGCGAGGTGGTCGACGTCCTGCAGGTCCCGGCGTTCCTGTGCCGCCAGACCGACATGCTGCTCGCGGCCGCCGCGACGCGGCGTGCGGTCGCCGTCAAGAAGGGGCAGTTCCTCGCGCCGTGGGACATGAAGAACGTCGTCGAGAAGCTGCACGAGGGCGGGTGCCACGACGTGCTGCTGACCGAGCGCGGGGTCTCGTTCGGCTACGGCGCGCTGGTCGTGGACTTCCGCGCGCTCCCGCTGATGCGCGCGCTCGGGCACCCGGTCTGCTTCGACGCGACGCACGCGGTGCAGCGCCCGGGCGCGCTCGGCGACCGCACCGGCGGCGACCGGCGCGAGGTGCCGGCGCTGGCGCGCGCCGCGCTCGCGGTGGGGGTGGACGCGCTCTTCACCGAGGTCCACGAGGACCCCGACCGCGCGCCCTCCGACGGCCCGAACATGCTCACGCTCGACTCGACGCCGGACCTGCTCGCCTCGCTCGTCGCGATCCGCGCCGCCGCCCACGCGCCGTAGCCCGCCGCCTCGCGTCGCCGACGGCAGGGGACCCCTCGTCGTGTCGACGCCCGGCGTCAGCCGCCGCGGCGCGGGCGGAGGAGGGTCAGCGCGCGCGGCAGGAGGCGCGCCGAGAAGTCGGTCGTGCCCGCGGGGTCGCCGTCCATCTGCACCGCGGCGGGACGCGGGGCCCGCACCTCGACCGACGTCCCGACGAGGAGGCTCACGCCTCGGTCGCCCGCGAGGCGCCCCGCGTAGGCCGAGAGCAGCATGCGGAAGCAGTCGCGACGGCGGGCCTCCCGCAGCACGACCACGTCGAGGCGCCCGTCGTCCATGCGCGCGGTCGGGGAGAGCGTGAACAGGCCGCCGTAGCAGCGCGTGTTCTGCACGATCACCGCGCCGCCCTCGACCGCGCGGCCGTCCACGACCGCGACGAGCCGCGGCGGCCGGTAGTCGGAGAAGGTGCGCGCGATCGGCGCGAGCCAGCGGGCGTAGCCGCCGAGCCCCCCGCGCCGCACCCGCGCCACCGCCGCCACGACCTCGGCGTCGAGGCCCGCGCCGGCGACCGCGAGCGTGCGCCCGCGGTCGGTGGCGAGGAGGTCCACCGTCCACGGCTCGCCCCGCAGGACGAGGTCGGCGTGCGAAGCCGCGTCGCCGCCGAGCGGCGTCCCGGCGTCGCGGGCGACGAGGTTGGCCGTCCCGACGGGGACGATCGCGACCGGCCAGGGCAGCGGCCCCGCGCGGCCGTTGACGGCCTCGTGCAGCGTCCCGTCCCCGCCCACGACCACCAGCCGGTCGGCGGCGTCGTCGGGCAGGCCGGCGACGTGGGCGGCGGCGTCGCCGGGCCCGGTCGTGGCGTAGGACGTGGCGGTCGCGCCCTGCGCGCGGAGCGCGTCCACGAGCGCGGCGACGAGGCGCGGCGTGCGCCCGCGTCCGGCCGTCGGGTTGGCGATCACGTGGACGCGCATCGGGGGGCGCCTCGCGCGCCTTGACCCTCCGGCCGCGCACCGGTACGTTCCCGGGGCGCCCGGGTCGTCAAGCGCCGCGGGGGTCGCATGAGATACCACCATTTCGGCGCCGGTCGCTACGTCCTGCGCCTCGACCCCGGCGAGGAGGTCGTCGCGTCGATCTCGGCCTTCGCCCAGGAGCGGGCGGTCCACGCCGCCTGGGTGTCGGGGCTCGGCTCGGTGGACCACGCGGTGCTCGGGTTCCTCGACCCCCGCGAGAACGTCTACCTCAAGCGGACCTTCGACGAGCGCCTCGAGATCGGGCACCTCACCGGCAACATCGGGCTGGCGGGCGACAAGCCCTTCTGCCACCTGCACGCGGTGGTGAGCCCGCGCGAGCTGCTCGCCTACGCCGGCCACCTCCACGAGGCGCGTGTCGGCGTCGTGGTCGAGGTGTTCGTCGTCTCGATGCAGGGCACGATCACCCGCGCGGTGGACCCCGCGACGGGCTTCGCGCGGCTGCTCCTCCCGGGCGAGCCGCCCCCCGCCGCGACCGCGGACTGACGCGCCCGATGAAGACCCTCGTCGTGGTCGCCGCCGGCGTCGCCGACCGGCCGCAGGAGGAGCTCGGCGGCCGCACGCCGCTCGAGGCGTCCCAGACGCCGGCGCTCGACCGGCTCGCCCGCGACGGGCGCCTCGGCCGCCTCGTGCCGTGCGCCGAGGACGTGCGCCCCGAGGAGGGCGCGTTCGCGCTCGCCTGCTACGGCCTCGACCCGCAGGCCTACCCCGACGTCGGCGCCACGCTCGACGCCGCGGCCTTCGACGTCCCCGTGGGCTCCCTCGACCAGGCGTTCCGCCTCTCGCTGGTCACCGCGCACGAGGACACGATCTTCGACCCCACGGCGGGGCACGTGTCGCGCGAGGAGGCCCGCATGCTCCTCGCCTCGCTCTCCGAGGGCGTCGGCGACGCGGACCTGCTCTTCCTCCCCGGCGACGGCTGGCGCAACCTCCTCGTCTGGCGCGGGGCGCGCGACGTCCGCGTGCGCACGCTGCCGCCCTACGAGGTCGTCGGGCGCAGCGTCGCGGCGGCGATGCCGCGGGGCACCGGCACCGCGCGCCTCGTCGCGGCCGTCAGCAAGAGCGGCGACCTCCTGCCCCGCCACGACGTCAACGAGTGCCGCGCCGACCTCGGCGAGAACCCCGCGACGCTCGCGTGGGCGTGGGGGCCCGGCGTCGCGACGCCGCTCCCGGCGTTCTCCGAGCGGACCGGGCTGCGTGCCGCGGTCGTCGGCGTGGACCCGACCTTCGTCGGCGCGGGCAAGCTGCAGGGGCTGCGCGTCGTGCGGCCCGAGGGCGCGACGGGCACGGTCGCCACGGCCTACCGCAGCAAGCTCGACGCGGCCCTCGCGGCGCTCGAGCAGGAGGACGTGGTCTTCGTCCACGTCGGCGCCGCGGCGGAGGCGTCGCACTCGCGCGACTTCGTCGCCAAGGTCGAGTCCCTCGAGCGGCTCGACGCGTCGATCGTGGGCCCCGCGCTGCGCGAGGCCGAGCGCCGGTCCGACCTGCGGCTGCTGGTCGTGGCGGGGGAGGCCGTCGCGTGCGACTCGGGCCGCCACCTCCACGACCCCGTCCCCTTCGCGATGTACGGCGCGGGCGTGCGCAGCCACCGGGGCGACGCGTTCACCGAGGTCGCGGCGCGCGACGGGGGCTTCCTCGTCGAGCGTGCGCACGAGCTGCTCGACTTCGTCCTCCACACGGCGTGAACGGGGCCCGTGCGCGCGGGCGGGGCCGCCCGGTACGATCGGGTGCGTGCCCGCCGCCCGCCCCCGAGCCTCTGCCGTCCGCGTCGCGGCGCTCTACGTCGGGGCGCTCGTCGTCGAGTTCCGCGGGACGCTGCTGACCGCGCTCGCCGCGGTCGCGCTGGGGGCGGCGGCGTTCCTCGCCACGCCGCTCGCGACGCTCGGCGGCCGGACGCCCTCGCTCCACCAGGCGGCGTTCGCCGCGTGGATGGCGCTGTTCGGGCAGATCGTCCACAACCCGCCCGACACCGTGCTGCTCGAGGTGCTCCACGCCGTCTACCCCGTGGTCGGCTTCGTGGTGCTCGGCGAGGGCCTCGTGCGCTTCGCGCTCCTCATGACCTCCCGCCGCCGCGGCGAGCGGGCCTGGATCCGAGTCATGGCCTCCACCCATCGCGACCACGTCGTCGTCTGCGGCGTCGGCCACCTCGGCCTGCGCGTCGTCGAGGAGCTGTGCCGCCGCGGCGACGCGGTCGTCGTCGTCGAGCGCGACCCGACGGCGAGGTTCCTCCCCGCGGTGCGGGCCCTCGGCGTGCCCGCCCTCGTCGCCGACATGCGCGACGACTCGGTGCTCCGCGACGCCGGCGTCGAGCGGGCGCGCGCGGTCGTCGTCGCGACCAACGACGACATGGGCAACCTCGAGGTCGCCCTCGACGCCCGTCGCATGAACCCGAAGGTGCAGGTCCTCGTGCGCTTCTACGACCAGGCGATCGCCGCGAAGATCCGCGCCGCGTTCGGTTTCGACGACGCGTTCTCCTCGGCCGCGCTGGCCGCGCCGACCATCGCCGACCGCGTCCGCCCCGCCGCCGCGGGCTGACCGGCGCCGACCCGCCCCGCGCCCCGGCGCTCAGGGCACGTAGTGCGTGACCTCGCGGCCGAGCACGTAGACCGCCACCTCGGCGGGGATCCCCTTCGACGCCCGCTCGACGATGTCGGAGGTGCGGCGCGCGACGCGCGACGCGGTCGCCTTGCCGCTGCCGTCGCGCATGTGGATGTCCACGCGGAAGCGCTCGTCGGTCGGGCGCCAGTTGAACATCGTGATCCCCTCGTAGAGCTCCTCGTCGAGCAGCGCCTCGTGGCAGAGCCCGCGCAGCCGCTCGACCTCCTCCTGGGGAGGCGTCGGGTGGTCCTCGTGGTCGAGGATGCGCTTCTCGGCGAGGAAGTGCCACGCGGCGCCGCCGAAGCCGAGGACGCCGACGAACATCGCGAGGGTGGCGAGGGGGTTCTTGCGACGGGGTGCCATGGTCGTCAGGGACGGGGGACGCCCTCCTTTCGGCGGGAGACGCCCCGCGGCTGAAGCGCGCGCCCCCTCCCCCGGGTGGGCGGCGGGGGCGGCGCGACGGCGCGTTGCCGGGGGCGGGCCGCCGTGGTGGCGTGGGCGGGTGACCGACCCCGAGGCCGCCCCCGTCGCCGTCGCCCCGCTCCCCGCGGGACCCTTCGACGTCGTGGTGGTGGGGGCGGGCGCCGCCGGGCTGTGGTGCGCGGGCACCGCGGCGCTGCGCGGGAGGCGGGTCCTGCTCCTCGAGAAGAACCGCCGCCCGGGTGTCAAGGTGCTCGCGAGCGGGGGCGGCCACTGCAACGTGACCACGACGCTCGAGGGCCCGGCGCTGCTCGACGCGTTCGGCCGCGAGCAGGGCCGCTTCCTCGCCGCCTCGATGCGACGGCTCCCGCCGTCGGAGCTGCGCCGCCGCCTCGACGCGCTCGGCGTGGCGACCGACGTCGAGCCCGCGCTCGAGAAGGTGTGGCCCCTGTCCCGGCGCGCGCGCGACGTGGCCGACGCGCTCGTCGCGCGCGCCGTGCGGGCGGGCGCGCGGCTCGAGACGGCGACGCCGGTCGTGGACGTGGCCCGCGACGGCGCGGCGCTGCGCGTGCGCACGCCGCGGGGCGACGTGGTCGCGCCGTCGGTCGTGCTCGCGGTGGGGGGGTGCTCCTACCCGAAGACGGGCACGACGGGCGACGGGTACGCGTTCGCGCAGGCGCTCGGGCACACGGTCGTGCGCTGCGTGCCCGCGCTCGTGCCGCTCGTCGTCGAGACGCCGTGGGTCCGCGCGCTCGCGGGGATCGCGCTCGGCGACGCGCGCGTCACCGTGGTCCGCGACGGCAAGCTGCTCGCCGACCGACGCCGTCCGACGTTGTTCACGCACACGGGGCTCTCGGGGCCGGGCCCGATGGACGTGTCGCGGTGGTTCGAGGTGCTCCCGCCCTGGCACCGGCCCACGCTCGCGATCGACCTGCTCCCCGCCCGCGGCGAGGAGGACGTGCGGCGTGCGTTGCTCGACGCGATCACGCGCGCGCCGGCGGAGCGCGTCGCGCGGCTGCTGCCGGGCGCGCTCCCCGCGCGCCTCGCCGAGGGGCTGTGCACGCACGTCGGGGTCGATCCCGAGCGGCGTGCGGCGGAGACCTCCAAGGCCGACCGGCACGCGCTCGTGCAGGCGCTCAAGCGGCTGACGCTGCCCGTGGCGGGCACGCGCGGCTTCGACTTCGCGGAGGTGACCGCGGGCGGCGTCGCGCTCCCCGAGGTGGAGCCGACGACGATGGCCTCGCGGCTCGTCCCGGGCCTCTCGGTGGTCGGCGAGCTCCTCGACGTGGACGGCCCGATCGGCGGCTTCAACTTCCAGGCCGCCTTCGCCACCGGCGAGGCGGCCGGCCTCGCGGTGTAGGAGCCCGTCGCGAGCGTCGCCCGACAGGAGGCACGCTCCCGGGGACCGGCCCCTCAACCGCGGGGGCGCATCGGCCGGCCCCGATCGCCGCCGGGTCCGTCGGCGATTCGACGCGCGTCGCCACGCCTCCACGGTGCCGGCCGCCGTCGGGAGGATGCGCTCGCGAGGACTGCTACCCCAGCGCGCGGAGGCAGCACTGCTTGTACTTGCGGCCGCTGCCGCAAGGGCAGGGGTCGTTGCGGCCGACCTTCGCGGCGGGGCGCGTGATCGTGGCGGGACGGCCCGCGGCGCGGTCGCGGAACGGGCCGGCGATCGCGCGCACGTGCGCCGCCAGCGTGCGGCCGTCGGCGAGCCGCCCCACGTCCTCGAGGTCGGCGAGGAACGCCGCGACGAGGTCGGGCACCGCCGCCATCGCCGTCGGCGGCAGCGAGAGCCCCGCGACGTGGTCGAGCAGCGCGTGGGAGATCGCCCCCTCGGACAGCTCGCTCGGCCCGCGCGCGTCGCAGGCCACCTCGAGGAAGGTCGAGAGCACCGTCGCCGCCGCCTCGCCGACGCGCCCGGCCGGTGCCGCCGCCGCGGGTCGGTCGAAGAAGTCGGAGACCCAGAGGTCGATCGTCTCGCGGACGGGAGCGGGCAGGTCGCCGTGGGAGTGCACGGCGTCGTTGTACCCGCGACCGCACGGGCCCCGCTCGTTCGTCGGGATCGCGACCGCCCTCGCGCCGGGACGGCCGCGCGCCCGCGGACGGCGCGGATCGGAGACGGTCCCCTCCTCCTCCGCGCCGTAGGAGCCCGTCCCGGGAGCGCGCCTCCCTGCGGCTCGTGCCCGCGGCGGCCTAGCGTCCGCCGACGCGGGTGTACTCGACGCGGGTGACCTCGGGCCGCACGAGCACCGACTCGGTGCGGCGGCCGACCTCGCGGCGCTCCATGCGCGAGCCGACCTCGACGGTCTCGCGGCGCGTGCCGACGACGACGGTCTCGAGGCGCTCGCCGACGACCACGGGCACGAAGCGGCACGCGACCGCGTCCCACCGCTCCTCGACCAGCGGCAGCGCGACCGTCTGCGTCACCGGCACTTCGCGCTCCATGGTCACCGGTACGCGCACGTCCTCGTACACCGCCACCTCGCGCAGCTCGTACACGGCCGGCTCCACGACCGTGCGCGGCACCCAGCAGGCCGTCGGCGCGGGCGCGGCCACGCTCGGAGGCGGCGCGACGGGCGCCGACGGCGCGCCCTCGTCGTCGGCCGGCATCGGCGGGAGCGGCGTCTCCTCGGGCGCGAGCGCCGGCGCGGGCGTCGTCGGCGCCGGGTACGGCGCCGGGTCGAAGGCGTGCGGCGCGGGCGGCGCGGGCGGCGCGAAGCCGGGCGCGCCCGTCGGGGCGGGGGCCGGCGCGAACGGCGCCGGGCCGACGGGGCCTACGGCCATCGGCATCGGGGGCGGCGGGGGCGGTGCGTACACGACGCGGGGCGGCGGCGGAGGCGGCGGCGGGCGCGACGTCGCGGCGAGGATCAGCCCCACGAGGTCGATCCCCACGCTCACCCCGACGGCCCACCCGCTGTCGCTGCCGCCGTGGCCGTAGGAGCCGTGGCGCGACGACGAGCGCGGCGCGTACGGCGAGCGACCACCGTGGCGGGGCCCGGCCCACGCCGGGGCCGCGCTCGCGCCGAGCGCAGCGAGGAGGGCGAGGGCGGTCGAGGCGCGACGCATCGAAGACCTCCGCGGGGCCGGCTCCCATTGAACCACCGCCCGCCGGCGTGGGCGCGCATCGAGGCCGCGCGCCGTCCCCGGGCGCTCCGGGCACGGCGCGCGGCGGACGGATCGGTCAGCGTCGCGCGCCCGCCGGGCCCGGGCCGCGGCGGCCGGCCTCGCGCGGGGCGTGGGTCGAGGCGTGGGGCGCGGACGCCCTCGCGACCTCGGCGCGGTACTCCTCGAAGGTCATCACCTCGCCCTCGAAGCCCCCCGCGTGGGCGCGGTCGGCGACGCAGGTCACGAAGCGCCCCGGCACGTGCTCGACGCGGGTCACGGGCCGGCACACCTCGGCCCGCACGAGGACGCGCTCGTGGCGCTCCGACACCTGGACGCGCTCGGTGCGGTGCCCCACGACGACGCGCTCGCGCCGCTCGCCGGCGCGCACGCGCTCCTCGCGCTCGCCGACGACTACCGTCTCGGTGCGCTCGCCGACCCGGACGTTGCGCACGCGCCCGGTGCGCGGGTCCACCACGCGCTCGAACAGCGGCACCGTCCGGGTCTCGGTCACGGGCACGCGCACGGTGCGGAACACCGGCACGACGACCTCGTCGTAGACGGGCACCTCGACCGTGTCGTAGACGGGGACGCAGCGGTCCTCGTAGACGGCGGGCTCGCAGACCACGTCCTCGACGACGACGTCGTAGCCCGGCACCCAGCGGCGGTGCTCGACGACGGGCGGCGGCGGGAAGCCCGGCCGGCCCCACGGCGCGTACGGCGCGGGCTCGGCGAGCACGCGCGGTTCGCGCGGGGCCGGCGGCCGCGCGACGAAGTCCACGGCGACGAACCCCCGCGAGCTGCGGCCGCCCGTGTCGAACCGCAGCGCGAAGCGGTCGAGGGTGAAGTCGTCGGCGGACGCGGGCGCGGCCGTCGCCGCGAACCCGAGGACGGACGCGAGGGCGGTGGCGAGGGCGGTGCGTTGCATGGTCGGTCTCCGCGGGCGGGGGCTCCCGCTCGCGACGGACGGGTTCTCACATCCCGTGCCCAACGGTCGGCGTCGCGGCGACGCCGACGGAAGTCGAGCGGCCACCGCGAGTTGAGACGACGATCGGCGGTCGCGGCGACGACACGGGGCCCGGGGCGTCTCCGGGTGCGGCCACGCGTGTCCTCGCACGCGGAACACGCGGTCGTCGCGTCCGACGCGCGCCCGGGCCGAATCCGCGCGCCCCGACCGGCGCTCGAATGGCCTCGTCTTATGTGAGTTCGGCCGGCTAGGCTCCCCGCCGCGATGGACGCGGCGCTCCCCGACCCCGACCGCACGCCGCCGCGCGGCGTGCCGCGCTGGCTGTGGCCGCCGCCGGGCGCGCGCGTCACGCGCGTCGTGCTGCGCGAGGAGGCGACGGCCACGGGGCCGCGCCACCACGTCGTCGAGGGTGGGACGCCGGGGCGCGAGCACTGGCGGGCGCTGCAGTGGCTGGTGGGCGAGTACCCGCGCGACGACGCCCCCGAGCCGCCGCCCGCGCTGACCGACGTGCTGCTCGAGATCGCGCGCACCGAGCTGCGCGGGGGGCGGGTGGGCCACGCGTACGCGATCAACGGGCAGGCGCTCGGCGCACCCGCCAACCGCGCGGCGCGCGGCGTCGTCTGGCGCTTCGCGCTCTCGCTCCTCGGGCCCACGGCGCCCGACTTCGAGCCCCGCGACGCGATGGACCCGTAGGAGACGTCGCGCGTCGCGGTCGGGTGAGGACGCCTGCGCGCTCGCGGGACCGCGCCTGCGGCGTCCGGCCAGCCCGCCGAGTTCACGAAAGACGCCGCCCCGACCTCGTCGGCTCGTGAACTCGGCGGGCTATCGCGAGGCCCAGCGGACGAGGAGGTAGACGGCCGCGCCGGCGCACGCGACGGCGGTGACGACGCGGATGAGCGCGACGCCGTGGCGGATCGCGGAGCGGGCGCCGAGCGCGCCGCCGACGACGTTGGACGCCGCCATCGCGAGCGCCAGCGGCCAGAGCACCGCGCCGCGCGCGACGAACGCGACGAGCGAGCCGGCGTTGGTCAGCGCGTTCACCGCCTTCGTCGTCCCCGTCGCTTCCAGCGGCGTCAGCGCGAACCAGGTCGAGAAGGTCCAGAAGAGGAACATGCCCGTGCCGGGCCCGATCGCGCCGTCGTAGAGCGCGACCCCCGCCGCGAAGAGCATCCCGGGCCCCGGCCGCGGCGGGCGGGCCGCGCGCTCGCGCCCCGGACCCAGCGTGCGCCGCACCTGGTCGGCCGCGAGCGCGAGGAACACGATCGCGAACACCGGCTCGACGTGCGTCGCGTGGCGGCGCACGACCTCGAGGTAGCCGAGGCTTCCCGCGAGCGCCGCCGCGAAGGCCACGGGCCCGACGAGCGCGACGACCCGCCACCGCACGCTGCCGTGGCGCGCGTAGCGCACGAGCGCCGTCGTGGTGCCGCAGATCGACGAGAGCTTGTTCGTGCCCGGCGCGAGCCCGGGCCCGACGACGGCGAGCAGCGGCGGCAGCTGGATCAGCCCGCCGCCGCCGGCGATCGCGTCCACGAAGCCGGCGGCGAACGCCGCGAGCGACAGGCCGAGGAGGACGGGCAGCTCGACCGTCACGCGAGGTGCTTCGACAGCGCGCCGAGGTAGCGCCGCAGGAACCAGTCGAAGCCGAAGGTCTTCGCCATCACGCAGCGCGCGATCGGGCTGCGCACGTTCCCGTGCTCGGTGACCGTCACCCGCGTCCCCACCGCGCACGGCGCGAGGACGAGGTCCCAGCGGCCCGAGAACGGCCCGCCCTCGTCCACGATGGTGCGGACGAGCCGTCGCCCCTCGACGCGCTCGGTGACGACGAGTGTGATCGGGCGCGGGCCGACGTGCTCCCGCCACACCTCGTGCCCGTCCCGGTCGGGGAGGCGCTCGACGCGGCGCAGCCCGGGCAGCCACGCGGTCTGGCCGGCGAAGTCCGTGACGGCCGCCCACACCCGCGCGACGGGCGCGGCGATTTCGGCCTCCACCGTCGTCGTGTGCTCGACGGGCATGCGGGTGCCCAGCACGTACGCGACCGCGGCGAGGACGAGCAGCAGGGCGAAGACCGCGACCACCACCCAGAGCACGATCGTCATGAGGCCTCCCGGAGCGAGCATCCCGGGGCCGCGACCCCCGATCAAGCCGTTCCCGGGCGTCCGCGGCCGCCCGTGGCATCCTCGCCGCCCGTGAGCCCGCCCGCCGTCCTCGTCCGCGGCCTCGTCAAGCGCTACGGCGACGTCGTCGCCGTGGACGGGCTCGACCTCGAGATCCCGGCGGGCGTCTGCTTCGGGATCCTCGGGCCCAACGGCGCGGGCAAGACGACGACGATGGAGATCGTCGAGGGGCTGCTCGCGCCGACCGGCGGCGAGGTCGCCGTGCTCGGGCGCACGTGGGCCCGCGACGCGGGCGAGCTGCGCGAGCGGATCGGCGTGCAGCTGCAGGAGACGGTGCTCGACCCCCTGCAGACGGTCCGCGAGACGCTCACGCTGTTCGGCTCCTTCTACCGGCGCTGCCGCCGCGTCGAGGACGTGATCGCCGACGTCGGCCTCGAGGCGAAGGCGACCGCGCGCGTCAAGGCGCTCTCCGGCGGCCAGCGCCAGCGGCTCGCCGTCGGCTGCGCGCTCGTGGCCGACCCGGAGATCCTCTTCCTCGACGAGCCGACCACGGGGCTCGACCCCGCCGCGCGGCGCGGCCTGTGGGACGTGATCGGGCGCTTCCAGGCCCGCGGCCGCACGGTGGTGCTGACGACGCACTCGATGGAGGAGGCCGAGCGCCTCTGCGACCGCATCGCGATCGTGGACCGCGGTCGAGTCGCTGCGCTCGGGACGCCCGACGAGCTCGTCGCGCGGGTGGGCGGCGAGGAGGTCGTCGAGCTCTCCACCGACCCGCCGCTCGACGTCGCGACGTGGCGCGCGGTCCCGGGCGTGCGCGAGGCCACGGTCGAGGGGCCGGTGCACCGCCTCGTCGTGGACCGCGTCGCCGACGCGCTGCCGGCGGTGCTCTCGCGCGCCGCGTCGTCGGGCGCGAGGCCCGTCCGCCTCGCGACGCACCGCGCGACGCTCGAGGACGCGTTCCTCGCCGTGGCGGGGCGCTCGTTCGCCGACGCGGAGGCCGCCGCGCGGCCGGGGGAGGCGTCGTGACCGAGCCCCTGCTCGAGCCTCCGCCGTCGTCGTTCGTGCAGCTGCTGCTCGCCCGCGTGCGTGACTTCGTGCGCGAGCCCGGCGTGCTGTTCTGGGTGTTCGGCTTCCCGATCGTGCTCGCGGTCTCGCTCGGGCTGGCGTTCCGCGAGAAGGGGCCCGAGCGCGTTCCGGTGCTCGTGGTGGACGCGCCCGAGGCGGCCGCGGCGCGCGGCGCGCTCGAGGCCTCGCCGCTGCTGAGCGTGCGCGCGGTCGCGGCCCCGGGCGCGGCGGACGCGCTCCGGCGCGGGGACGGGCTCGTGCTGGTGCGGCCGGGGACGGCGGGCGGGGCCCCGACGGTCGAGCACGACCCGGGCCGGCCCGGCGCGCCCGCCGCGGCCGCGCTCGCCGCCGACGCGCTCGAGCGCGGCGCGGGGCGCAAGGACGTCGTGTCGCCGGCGCTCGTGCGCGTGGACGCGCCGGGCCGGCGCTACGTGGACTTCCTGATCCCCGGGCTGGTGGGGATGACGCTGATGGGGGGCGGCATCTGGGGCGTCGGCTACGGCCTCGTGTCGATGCGCGTGCGCCGGCTGCTCAAGCGCCTCGCGGCGACGCCGATGTCGCGCCGCGCCTTCCTCGGCTCGTTCCTCGTGCACCGCGTCGGGCTCGCCCTCGTCGAGGTGTGCTTCCTGCTCGCCTTCGGCGCGCTCGCCTTCGACCTGCGCATCGCGGGGTCGCTCGCCGACGCGCTCGTGGTCGGGCTCCTCGGCACGCTGGCCTTCGGGGCGCTGGGGCTGCTCGTCGGCAGCCGCGCGCAGAACATGGAGACCGCCAACGGGCTGATGAATCTCGCGACGCTCCCGATGTGGCTGCTCTCGGGCGTCTTCTTCTCGACGTCGAACTTCCCGACGTGGCTGCGCCCCGTCGTGGACGCGCTCCCGCTCACCGCGCTCAACGACGCCCTGCGCCTCGTGGTCAACGACGGGGCGTCGCTGGCCGCCTGCGCCGGGCCGCTCGCGGTGCTCGCCGCGTGGACCGCGGGCTCCTTCGCCGTCGCGCTGCGGATCTTCCGCTGGGTCTGACGAGGCGGGGGCGGTCCGGGGGCGAGCCGCCCGCGGGCGCGCCTCGGATTCCGTTGCAGGGCCCTGCCGGGTCCGCGATGTTCCCGTCCCGCTCGCGAGGAGGTCCCGATGCCGGTCCTGTCCGCCGCCGCACCCGCGCTCGAGCCGGTCCCGTGGCTCGCGGTCGCCCCGTTCGTCCTGCTGCTCCTCTCGATCGCGGTCCTGCCGCTCGTCGCGCACCACTGGTGGGAGAGCAACCGCAACCGCGGCCTCGTCTCGGCCGTCCTGGGCGTCCCGGTGGCCGCGTGGCTGCTGCTCGGGCCGGCGGGCGGCGCGGGGTGGCTCGCCGACGCGGGGCTCGAGTACGCGGCGTTCCTCGCGCTGCTCGGCTCGCTGTTCGTCGTGTCGGGCGGCGTCCACCTGCGCGGGTCGCTCGCCGGCACCCCGATCGTCAACACCGCGGTGCTCGGGTTCGGCGCGCTCATCGCGTCGTTCGTGGGCACGACGGGCGCCTCGATGCTGCTCATCCGGCCGCTGCTGCGCGCCAACGCGTCGCGACGGCGCCGCGCGCACCTCGTCGTCTTCTTCATCTTCGTGGTCAGCAACTGCGGCGGCCTCCTGACGCCGCTGGGCGACCCGCCGCTCTTCCTCGGCTTCCTGCGCGGGGTCCCGTTCGGGTGGACGCTGTCGCTGTGGGGGCCCTGGCTCCTCGTCAACACGGCGCTCCTGATCGTCTTCCACTTCCTCGACGAGGCGGTGCTCGACCGCGAGGAGCGCGAGCGGCCGGGGAGCCAGCTCGAGGAGGTGCAGAAGGTGCGCGAGCCGCTGCGGCTCGAGGGCGGACACAACGTGCTGTTCCTCGCCGGGGTCGTGGCCACCAACGTCGGCGTGGGCTGGGCCTCGCGCGAGGGCGGGTGGTCGCACGCGGTGCGCGACCTCTGCCTCGTCGCGGGCATGGCGACGATGGCGGTGCTGTCGCTGCTCACGACGCCGCGGCGCCTGCGCGAGGCCAATCGCTTCGCGTGGGCCCCGATCGTCGAGGTCGCCGTCGTCTTCGCCGGGATCTTCGTCACGATGGTGCCCGCGATGAAACTGCTCGACGGGCTCGTCGCCGACGGCACGATCGAGCTCCGCGAGCCGTGGCAGTTCTTCTGGGCGACGGGCGGCCTGTCGGCGTTCCTCGACAACGCGCCGACGTACGTGACCTTCGCCACCGTGGCCGGCGGCGTCGCCGGCAAGGCGGCCGGCGTGCACGTGGAGCCCACCGCGCTGGGCGGGCTGCTCGCCCTGCCGGGCGGCGAGGGGCTGCTCGCGGCGGTGTCGTGCGGGGCCGTCTTCATGGGGGCGGCGACCTACATCGGCAACGGGCCCAACTTCATGGTCAAGGCGATCGCCGAGCAGAGCGGCGTCCGGATGCCGTCGTTCTTCGGCTTCCTCGGCTGGTCGGTCGCGGTGCTCGTCCCGATCCTCGTCGCGGTCACCTTCGTGTTCTTCCGCTGACCGGGACCGTCGGTCCGGGCGGCGCACCGGGGGGGCTCGAGGCGCGACGTCGGCGCGGCGCGCGCCGCGGCGGGCGTCCTCGGCCGCGCGATCGCACTTGCGCGAGGGCGGTTCGATCGTCATCTTCTGCGGCTTCCGCCCGGAGGGTCCCATGCCGCCGATCGTCCTCGCGTCGGGAGACGCCGTCCCGCTCGGCTGGGTCGCGCCGTTCGCCGTCCTGCTGCTCTGCATCGCCGTCCTGCCCCTGACCAAGCCCCACTTCTGGGAGCACAACAGGAACAAGGGGATCGTCGCCGCGCTGCTGTCGCTCCCGGTCGCCGTCTGGTTGTTCACCGGGCCCGAGCACGGCACCCACTGGCTCGAGGAGTCGCTGCTCGACTACGCGGCGTTCATCGGGCTGCTCGGCGCGCTGTTCACGATCTCGGGCGGGATCTACCTGCGGGGGTCGCTGGCCGGGACGCCGCTGACCAACACCGGCTTCCTCGCCGTCGGCGGGCTCATCGCCTCCTTCGTCGGCACGACGGGCGCCTCGATGCTGCTCATCCGCCCGCTCCTGCGCGCCAACGCCGCGCGGCAGCGCAAGGCGCACATCGTCATCTTCTTCATCTTCGCCGTCAGCAACGCGGGCGGCCTGCTCACCCCGCTGGGCGACCCGCCGCTGTTCCTCGGGTTCCTCAACGGCGTCCCGTTCACGTGGACGTTCCGCCTGTGGGTCGAGTGGGCGACCGTGCTCGGCGCGCTGCTCGTCGTCTTCAACGTCTGGGACCAGCGCGTGCTCGACAAGGAAGAGGTGGAGCGCCCGGGCAGCCAGCTCGAGGAGGTGCAGAAGATCGCCGAGCCGCTGTCGATCCAGGGCAAGGCCAACCTCATCCTGCTGCTCGGCGTCCTCGCCGTGTCCTACTTCGTCGGCGGGTCGTCGCTCGACGCCACGCTCGGGCTGAGCCCGGCCGCCAAGAAGCTCGCGCAGACCGCGCTCTACGTCGGGCTCGCCGGCGCGTCGCTGCGCCTGACCTCGAAGGAAGTCCGCGCCGCGAACCGCTTCGGCTGGGGCCCGATCATCGAGGTCGCCGTGCTCTTCGCGGGCATCTTCGTGACGATGATCCCCGCCGTGCAGTACCTCGAGGTCGCGGGCCGCGACGGGACGATCCACCTGCACGAGCCGTGGCAGTTCTTCTGGGCATCTGGCGCCCTCTCCTCGTTCCTCGACAACGCGCCGACGTACAAGACCTTCGCGTCGCTGGCGGTGGGCGTGCTCCAGATGGACGGCGAGGCCGGCCTCGGCGTGCTGACCACGACCCCCGCCGGCAACGCGCTGCTCACGGCCGTCGCGTGCGGCTCGGTGTTCATGGGCGCGAACACCTACATCGGCAACGGGCCGAACTTCATGGTGAAGGCCATCGCCGAGGAGAACGGGGTCAAGATGCCCTCGTTCTTCGGCTACATGATCTGGTCCGTCGGGATCCTCGTCCCGCTGTTCGTGCTCGTCACGTTCGTCTTCTTCCGCTGACCGCGCGGGCCCCCGGGGGCCGGCCCCCGGGGACTTGCGCTTTGCTTGGGGCGCCCGGGGGGGCGCCGTACTGTCTCTCGCTTTCCCGGTCGGGCGCGGGCGAGATCCCCCGCGCCGGCCCGTCCTTCGGAGGGTCCGCATGTCGATGCCCAAGGAAACCCTGTGGGCGCTCGTGGCCGGCGTCGCCGGCCTGGCGTTCGCCGCCGTCACCGCCAAGCGCGTGCTCTCGAAGGACGCGGGCAACGAGCGGATGCGCCAGATCCAGGGCGCCATCCGCGAGGGCGCGATGGCGTTCCTGTTCCGCGAGTACCGGGTGCTCGCGATCTTCGTCGTGGCGGTCGCAGCCGCGCTGACGCTGGGGCTGTCGTCGGCGGAGATCGGCGGGCTCGGCTGGAAGACCGCCGTCGCGTTCGTCGGCGGCGCGCTCTGCTCGGTGCTGTGCGGGTACGGCGGCATGCGCATCGCGACCGCCGCGAACGCGCGGACGGCGCAGGCGGCCTCGAAGTCGTTCAACGAGGCGCTCTCGGTCGCGTTCCCCGGCGGCGTCGTGATGGGGATGCTCGTGATGAGCGTCGGGCTCGTCGGCCTCGCGGGCTTCTTCTACCTGTTCGCGGGCACCGAGACGTCGTTGCACTCGGCCGCGACGATCCTCGCCGGCTTCTCGATGGGGGCGTCGTCGGTCGCGCTGTTCGCGCGTGTCGGCGGGGGCATCTACACGAAGGCGGCCGACGTCGGCTCCGACCTCGTGGGCAAGGTCGAGGCGGGCATCCCCGAGGACGACCCCCGCAACCCCGGCGTCATCGCGGACAACGTCGGTGACAACGTGGGTGACGTCGCCGGCATGGGCGCCGACCTCTTCGAGTCGTTCGTCGGCGCGATCGTGTCCGCGGCCGTCATCGCGCTCGAGGCGGGGGGCGCGGGCCCGGCGGCGCTCGGCTACGTGTTCGCCGTGCTCGCGCTCGGCGTCGTGGCGTCCATCGTCGGCGTGTTCGCCGTCCGGATGAAGGAGGGCGGGGACCCGCAGGTCGCGTTGCGCCGCGGCACGTTCCTGTCCGCCGGCCTGTTCGGGGTCGGCTGCTTCGTCGTCGCCGCGGCGTTCTTCGGCGACCAGGCCGACGCGATGAAGTGGGCCGGCGCGGTGGTCGGCGGCCTCGTCTGCGGCATGGCCATCGGGCTCATCGCCGAGCTCTTCACCTCCGGCAAGACCGTGGCGGACCTCGCCGAGCAGAGCGACAACGCGGCGACCAACATCATCGGCGGCCTCGCGATCGGCTTCCGCTCGTGCGTGGTGCCGCTGGTCCTGACCGCGGCGGCGATCATCGTCGGCCACCTGTGCGCGGGGATCCTGGGCATCGCGTTCGCCGCCGTCGGCATGCTCGGCGTGCTCGGCATCACGGTGGGCGTGGACGCGTACGGCCCGATCGCCGACAACGCGGGCGGCATCGCCGAGATGGCGCACCTGCCCCCCGAGGTGCGCCAGCGCACCGACAGCCTCGACGCGGCGGGCAACACCACCGCCGCCATCGCCAAGGGCTTCGCGATCGGCTCGGCGGCGCTCACCGCGCTGGCGCTCTTCGTCGCGTACAAGCAGGCGATCCACCTCGCCGGCGAGAGCCTGTCGTTCGACCTGACCGACCCCTACACGCTGGCCGGCGCGCTGATCGGCGGCGTGGTGCCCTTCCTCTTCTCGGCCTACGCGATGAACGCGGTCGGCCGCGCCGCGCAGGGCGTCATCCGCGAGGTGCAGCGCCAGTTCCGCGAGATCCCCGGCCTGCGCGAGGGCAAGCCCGAGGCGCGTCCGGAGTACGCCCGTTGCGTGGACATCACGACGCAGGCGGCGCTCAAGGAGATGGTCAAGCCGAGCCTCATGGCCGTGTTCGTCCCGCTCGTCGTCGGCTTCGGGCTCGGCCCGAGCGCGCTCGGCGGGCTCCTCGCCGGCTCGCTGATCGCGGGCGTCCCGCTCGCGATCATGCTGTCCAACGCCGGCGGCGCCTGGGACAACGCCAAGAAGCACATCGAGAAGTCGGGCGGCAAGGGCTCGCCGCGCCACAAGTCGGCCGTCGTCGGCGACACCGTGGGCGACCCCTTCAAGGACACCGCGGGCCCGTCGATCAACATCCTCCTCAAGCTCATGGCGGTCATCTCCCTCGTCTTCGCGCCCCTCATCGTGAAGGTGTTCGAGGCGATGCCCTGGCACTCGCTGCTCAAGTAGCCCGAGCCGCCTCCGCGTCTCCCCGGCGGGCGCCCGTCCTCGCGACGGGCGCCCGCGTCGTTTTCCACGGGTCCGGTCCCGCGTCCCCGGAATCGACCGGGGCGCGCGTAGGCCCGCGTTCGCGTCGCCGTTCGCGTCCGCGTAGCGTGGGCCCGCGATCCGGTCCCCCCGGGGCGAGTCCGCGCCGCCCGCGACCGATCCAAGGATCGGACGGGCACGCCGCGGGCCCCCGGTCCGTCCAGGGAGCGACCATGCGCCGTCCGTCCGCCGCCTCGGTGCTGTTGTCGGTCGTCGGGCTCGCCGCGGGCTCGGTGGCGCTCTCCACGTCGGTCGGCGCCGCCGCGCGCTCGTCGTCGCGCGTGACGCCGGTCGTGCAGGCGGTGCAGCGTGCCGCGCCCGCCGTGGTCAACGTCACGATCGCCATCGGCGGCAGCGGCGGGTCGCGGGGCTCGGGCGCGGGCGTCATCGTCCACCCCGACGGGTACGTGGTGAC
Source organism: Planctomycetota bacterium (assembly GCA_020851795.1). Taxonomy (GTDB): domain Bacteria; phylum Planctomycetota; class PLA2; order PLA2; family JAEUHO01; genus JAEUHO01. Next base: position 25,044 of record JADZCA010000048.1, read on the forward strand.
GAACTCGCACGTCATCCGCGGGGCCTCGCGCGTCTACTGCTCGCTCGCGCGGGCGGTGGGCGGCCAGGCCTACGAGGCGCGCGTGATCGAGGACGACCCGTCGCACGACCTCGCGCTCGTGCGCATCGCCGGCGGCCCGTTCCCCTACGTCACGATCTGCTCGACCTGCGAGGTGCTCGTGGGGGAGACGGCGATCGCGATCGGCAACCCCTACGGCCTCGGCGACACCGTGACCGTCGGGATCGTCTCGGCGATCGGCCGCAGCGCGACGTTCTCGACCGGCCAGGTGATCCACAACCTGATCCAGACCGACGCGTCGATCAACCTCGGCAACTCGGGCGGCGCGCTGCTCAACCTCGACGGCGACCTGATCGGCATCAACGCCGCCGTCCACGCCAACGCGCAGGGCATCGCGTTCACGGTCCCCGCCGACGACGTGCAGCGGATGCTCGACCGCGCGCTCGGGCCCGCGTCGCGGCCCGGGCCGTCGCCCTGCCTCCCGCCCGAGACGGCGGCGATCGAGTCGCCCCGCGACCTCGGGCCCGCGCTCCCCGAGCCCGAGGCCGCGCCCTCGCCGCGGCCGCCCGCCGTGCGCCGCACCCCCTCGACGGTCGTGCCCGCGCCCGGTGCGCGCGCGCCCATCGGCTTCTCGCTCGCGACCGCCCCGGTCGGCGTGCTGGTCGCGGCGGTGACGCCGGGCAGCAACGCCGACATCGCCGGCCTCGTCGCGGGCGACGTGCTCCTCGACGTGGACGGCAAGGCGGTCTCGTCGCCCTCGGAGCTCGCCGGCGTCTTCAAGGCGGCGGCCTCGGGGCGCACCTTCTTCGCCACGGTCCTGCGCACGGACCGCCGTTCGAGCGTCATCATCGTCGTGCCCTGACGGGGCCGCAGCGCGGTGCCAGGCACCGCGCTGCGGCACGGCATCGTTTCGGCCCCCGCGCCGCCGGGGTAGCGTGGCCGGGCCGTGTCGCGCCCGCGCGTGCTCGTCGTCGTCGCCCTCGCCGTCGCGGCCGCCGCGTTCGGGTGGTTCGACGTCCGCCAGCGCGCCCGCCTCGACCGCGGGCCGAAGTACCACCGCACCGACCTGACCGTCTACCTCGCGGCCGCCGACGCCCTCGCGCGCGGCGACGACCCCTACGAGGCCCGCAGCCCGCGCGGCTGGCGCTACGTTTACCCGCCGTTCCTCGCGGTGGTCGCGCGCCCGCTGACGGCGCTCGACGTGCCCGACGCCGCGCTCGTCTGGTACGCGCTGTCGGTGGGCGCGCTCGTCGCGGGCGCGCTCGCGGTCGCGCGGTCGCTCGGCGGCGGGGCCGGCGCCGGGCGCGCGTCCGCGCTCGCGCTCGCCCTCGCGGGCCCGTTCGTCGTGCAGACGCTGCAGCGGGGGCAGGTGACGCTCTTCCTCCTCGCCGTGCAGGCGGGCGCGACGCTCGCCTTCCTGCGCGGGCGCGACGGGCGCGCGGGTGCCCTGCTCGCGCTCGGGGCCGCGCTGCGCCTGACCCCCCTGCTCCCCGCCGCCCTGCTCGGGCTCGCGGCGCTGCGCGCGTTCGTCCGCGGCGAGCACGCACCGCTGCGCCGCCTCGCGCTCGGGCTCGCCGGCGGGCTCGCGCTGACCTTCGTCGTCGTCCCGCTCGTGGCGCTCGGGCCGTCGCGGGCGCTCGAGGTGACGCAGCGCTGGGCCCGCTCGACCGCCGACGTCTACGCACCTTCGCCGGGCGAGCAGGCCGACCTCGCCCGCGACTACGACGTCAACGAGTGGTCGTTCAAGAACCAGGGCGTGCGCCGCGTGGCCGGCACGGTCGGCGCCCGCCTCGCCGACGAGCCCCTCGACGCGCGCGGCCGCCCGCAGGCCGAGGGGCGCGAGGCCGCCGCCGACCGCGTGGCGCTCGTCGTCGCCGCCCTCGCGCTCGCCGGGGCGGTCGCGCTCGGCTGGCGTCGCGTCGGGGCCCGGGGCGACGGCGACCGCGCGGCGCTCGCGGTCGCGGGGCTGCTGCCCGCGCTCGTCACGCGCTACGTGTGGCCCGTCCACCTCGTCGTCGCCGTGCCGCTGCTGGCCGAGGGCCTGCGACCCGGCGCGCCGCGGGCCGCCCGCGCCGCCGTCGTCGGGCTCGTGGCCGGCACGGCGCTGTTCTACGCCGCGCACGCCGTCGGCGCGCTGCGTCCGCTCGCCGACGCGGGCGTGCTCCTCGTCGCGGTGGCGGTCGCGCTGGTCCTCGTCGCCACGGCGCCGGCGGAACACGGCGTCCCGCCCGGCGCCCCGCACGGGGGCCCGTCGTGAGCGCCGGGCTCGGCCGCGCCGACCGTCGCGCGATCCTCGCGTCCTACCGCGACGGCGGGATCCTCCGCGACCGACTGCGCGCGCGGGCGCTGCGCCGCAGCGTGCTCCGCCGCGTCGTCGCGGTGCTCCCGACGTCGGGCGTCGTCAGCGTCGTCGGCGCGGGGGAGGGGCTGCTCCCGCACGCGTTGCTGCGCGCCTCGCCCGCGCTGCGGGTCTTCGCGTTCGAGGCCGACCCGCGGCGTCGCCGGCGCGCGGTCGCGAGCCTCTCCGCGCGGGGCGTCGTCGTCGCGCCCGGCGCGCCGGAGCGCGTGGACCTCCCGCGCAGCGACGCCGTGGTGCTCCTGCGCGGGCTGTCGCGGCTCTCGCGCGCCGAGCAGGAGGCCGCGGTCACGCGGGCGGCCGGCGCGCTCGCGCCGGGCGGCGTGCTCGTCGTCCGCGTCCTCGACGGGACCGGCGGGCTCCGCGCGCGCCTGCGCCGGGCCCTGCGGCGCGTCGGGCGGGGGCTGGCCGCGCGCGGGTCGCGCGAGGGCGGCGTCCGCACGCCGCGCGCGTGGGCCACCGCGTTCGAGGCGCTCGGGTTCGTCGACGTGTCCGCGGTCCGCGCGGGCCGCCTCGGGCTCGACGGGCGCGTGCTCGTCGTCGGCCGCGTGCCCGCCGAGGGCCTCGCCGCCGCCGCACGCCCGGCGCCGCCGCCTCCGCCGGCGCCGGGTGTGCCGCGCTGCGCGCTGTGCGGCTCGCCGCGCCGCCGGCTCGCGCTGCGCCACCCGCAGGGCGACCTCGTCCGCTGCCGGGCGTGCGGCCTCGCCGTCGTCGCGCGGATGCCGGGCCCGGCCGAGGCGCTCGCGCAGTACGACGCCGGCTACTTCCGCGGGGCCCGGGGCTACCGCGACTACGCCGGCGAGAAGGCGCTCTACCGCGCCGTCTTCCGCCGTCGCCTCGGCCGGCTGCGCGCGTTCGGCGCTCGGGGGCGGCTCCTCGACGTGGGGGCCGCCACCGGCTCGTTCCTCGAGGAGGCGACCGCCGCGGGCTTCCGTGCCGTGGGGCTCGAGCCCTCGGCCGACGCGGGCGCCGTCGCGCGCGCCGCCGGCCTCGACGTCCGCACCGGGTCGATCGAGGGCGCCGAGCTCGGCCCCGAGCCGTTCGACGTCGTCACCGCGTTCGACGTGGTCGAGCACCTCGTGGACCCGGTCGCGGGGCTGGCGCGGCTCGCGACGTGGGCCCGCCGCGGCGGCCTCGTCGCCGTCTCGGTGCCCGACTTCGGCGGCGGGTGGGCGCGGGCCACAGGCGCGCGGTGGCCGTTCGTCACGCCGACGGAGCACCTCCACTACTTCACGCGGCGCACGCTGCGCGCCGCGCTGACCGCGGTGGGACTGCGCGTGCTCGAGGTCGCCGCGACGCCGACCCCCGTGTCGTGGGGACGCCTCGCCCGTGAGCTCCCGTCCGAGCTCGGGCCCGCCGTGGAGTCGCTGCTCGGCCCCGTCGCGGACCGGGGCCTCGCGCTCCCGTTCGGCACGCTGCTCGCGATCGCGCGCCGCGCGTGACGAGGCGTGAGGGCGTGGCCGCGCGTGGCGGGGCGACGGCGCCGCGCTGCGGCGGGCGCTCGCGGACGGTCTCACGCCTTCGCGCCGAGGTCGTCGGACGTCGCCGTTCGCCCGAGCGGGTTGACCGCCGCGGTCCCGCCTCCGATGATCTCGCGTCGAGGCCGGTCCGCGCGCCGTGCGCGCGGCACGAGCCTCGCGGAGGCGGTCGATGCGGCGCGCGTGCTGGATCCGAGCGTGGGCGGCCGGTCTGCTGCTCTCGGGCTGCGGGGGCGGCGGCGGTGGGGGCGGGGGCGGGAGCCCGCCGCCCCCGGCGCCGACGCTCGGCGGCCTCTGGCGCCTCGCCTACGAGCGGCAGCCTTCGGCGTGCGGCACGCTCCTCCTCGACGAGTTTGCATGGGCGTCCGTCGTCGGGACCACCGCGACGCTGCGCACCGGCGGCGGCACCCTCGTCGGGACCTTCTCGGCCGGCGCGCTCGCGGTGAACGGTCGGGTCCCGGGCGACTTCCGCTACATCGACTTCGAGCTGCGTGCCGACGTGACGGGCGACACCCTCGACGGGGACGTGGCGTGGATCGAGTACTCCGCGGTCACGCAGCAGGCGACGGGATGCACCGGGTCCGACCACGTGACCGGCGTCCGCCACGTCGGCGCGTTCGCGCCGACGCTCGCGATGACCACGCTCGCTTCCACCGACGCCTTCCCTGCCGCCAACGACCTCTGGACGAGCGACGCGACGGGCGCGTGGCGGTGCCCTGTCGCCGGCCCCCAGGTGGACACCCTCGACGTCGTGTCGTTCGCGTGGTCGCCCAGCCGGACCTTCCTCGCGTTCACGACCCTCTTCGACGCGTCGCTCCACGTCGTGCCCGCAGCGGGCGGGCCGTCCCACGTCGTCGCGACCGGCCTGCGCGACGTCGCCGTCTCGGACGACGGACGAGGCCCCGCCGCGTGGGCCTGGTCGTCGACGGACCGCCTCCTCTGGGTCGAGGCGACGCCCGACGCCGCCACGGACGCCCTGCACGTCGTCGAGGCCGACGGCACCGGCGACGTCGTGCTCGACGCGCCCGTCCCGCTCGCACAGGACGGTGGCGCGGTGTTCTCCCCGGACGGCAGCCGCGTCGCCTACGTCGGCTTCGCCCCGGACGGGGACGGCGCGCGCGTCGTCGTCGTCGCCGCGACGGGCGGGAACGGCCACGTGGTGTCGGCGCCGTTCCTCGATCCGCCCGGTCCCGCGGCCACCACGGTCTCGTCGGTGGCCTGGGACGCGGCCGGTCAGCGCGTCGCGTTCACCACGCGCGCCGTGGACGCGGTGCCGGTGTCGGGTTCGACCCACGACGCGCTGTTCGTCGCGCCCGCCGCGGGCAGCGCCGTCCGCGTCTTCGCGCCCGCAGCGGGGCGCACCGCGCGTGGGTTCGCCTGGCTCGACGGAGCGTGGCTCGCGCACGACGACACGGCGTCGGACGACGCCGACAGCGTGCTGCGCGTCGTGCAGGACGACGGCACGGGAGCGCGGGTCGTGGCGACGCTCGCGGGCGCGACGGCGTTCGCTCGCGGCGGCGGGGGCCGCGTGGTCTTCGGGGCCGGTGGGGGCACCGTCGAGTCGGTGCCGGCCGTCGGCGGGACACCGGACGTCCTCGCGACGGCCACGTTCGTCGGGGTGACGGCCGACGGTGCGCGCGCGGTGGTCGCCTCGGGTCCGGTCGGCGACGTCGCCGTGGCGGCGGTGCCGGTGGCGGGGGGGGCCGCGACGACGCTCGCGTCGCACGTCGGGCCCGCGCCGTCTTCGTCGGAGGTGCGCGCGTCGTTCCCGCCGACCGGGTCGCGGGTGCTCGTCCTGGGCTCGGGGACGGTGGCCGACGCGCGGGCCGTGCGGCTCGTGGACGCCGCGACGGCGGTCACGCACGCGAGCCTCGCGCTCCCCGCGTCGCCGATGCCTCGCGACGGGTGGTCCACCGACGGCACGGCCGTGGCCGTGCGCACCACCGACGGCGCGCTGACCTGGCTGTCGTCGGCGACGGGCGCGACGCCGGTGCCCACGGCGACGCTGCGCCGTCCGGACGCGTCGCCCACCGACGTCGTCGCGCGCTGACCCGCGCGTCGCGGCGGCGACCGCGCCTCGTGCGAGTCAGGGGCGCCGCGTGAACGCGAGCTCGCCGCCCCGCGCGATCGTGAGCGTCACGTGCGAAGCCCTTCCGTCGGCACCCCGGCGGAATGCGACGCCCACGCGCTCGGACCCGTCGAAGAAGACGAGCGCGCCGTCGGGGCCCGAGAGGAACCGGCCTTGCGTGACGGGCCCGTTCGGCGGCGACCACGCGATGCGCCCCACGAGCGTCCCGTCGGCGGGCTCGACCGTCAGGACGCGCCCCCGCTCGTCCGCGTAGGTGCCCGTGAGGGCGCGGGCCACCTCCGCGGACGGGGCGTCGCCGCTCGTGTCGGGCAGGGGGCGCGGCTCCTCGCCGAAGAGGAGGCTCGTGACCGCGTCGGCGAGGGGGCGTACGGGCGCGTCGTCGGCGTTGGCGAGCACGACCACGCAGGCGTCCTCGTCGGGGAAGCGGCGCATCTCGGTGTGAAAGCCCCGCACGTCGCCCCCGTGGCTCACGACCGAGCGGCCGCCCTCGTCCTTGGCGACGACCCACCCCAGCGCGTAGTCGTGCAGCCCCGGCGTGAGGAGCGCCTTGCGCGACTCGGCGCGGAGCACGGCGTCGGTTCGAAGCGCGCGGTCCCAGCGCCAGAGGTCCCACGCCGATGTGACGACCCCGCCCATCCCACGGTACTGCAGCTCGAACGGCCCGTACGGGGGCTCGAGCGCCGAGCGGTGGCGACCGTCCTTGGAGCGGCCCACCGCGACCGCCGCCTTATTCGGGGCCGGGTCCCCCGTGAAGCCGGTGGCCTTGAGCTTGGCGCGCTGGAACAGCTCGGCCCGGCAGAACTCGAGGAAGTCCCGGCCCGAGGCCCGCGACACGATCACCGTGAGCAGCGCGTAGCCCTGGTTCCAGTACTCCCAGTGCGTGCCGGGCGGGTGCTGCGGGCCGCCGCGGAGGAACACCGGCAGCACCTCGGCGACGTCCATCCCGCCGCCCTCCGAGTTCGAGCCGGGGATGCCCGAGGTGTGCTGCAGCAGGTGCCGCACCGTGATCGCGCGGCAGTCCTCCGGGACGTCGGGCAGGTGCTTCCCGATCGGGTCGTCGAGCGAGAGGCGTCGCAGCTCCTGCGCGCGCAGCACGGCGGCCGCGGTGAACTGCTTCGAGAGCGAGGCGAGCTCGAACAGCGTGGCGGGCGTGTTCGGCGTCTTCCCCTCGACGTCGGCCGACCCGACGCCGACCGCGGCGACGACGCGGCCGCCCTTGCCCGCCAGCACGACGCCCGCGAACCCGCGACCCTCGGCCGCCCGGGCGAACGCGACGATGCGTCGCCCGGCCTCGCCGTCGGCGACCGTCTTCGTCTCGGGGTCGTCGGCGGCCTCGGCGTGGCCTGCGGCGGCGACCACCGCGCCGAGGAGCAGCGTGGCCCAGGCCCTTCGCGTTCTCATGCAGGGAGGCTATGCCCGTTCCGAGGGGCGCGCAAGCGAGTGGGACCCCGACCGGGCGCGCACGGGAGAGGGCCCGCGGCGCGGCGGCCGCCCCGCCCGCGTCACTTCTCCGCGCGCACGTCCACGCCGTCCCACGAGGGCGGCGGCGGCGCCGCGGCGAACGCGCGGGCGCGGGCGGCGAGCGTCGGCGCGGCGCGGTCGTCGGGCCGCAGCGCCGCCGCCTCGTCGAAACGACGCGCGGCCTCGTCGAACCGACGGGCGAAGTACGCGGCGAGCCCGGCCTCGTGCGCGTCGCGCGCCGCGAGCCGCGGGGCCGCGACGGCGCCCGTCGTCCCGAGCAGCTCGTACACGTCGGTGCCCGCCGCGCGGCCGGCGACCGCGACGCGGTCCACGCGCCGCCACTCGAGCCCGTCGCCCGCGGCGGCGCGCGTGTCGTCGCTCGCGAGGACCTGCGTGCCGTAGGCCTTGTTGAGGCCTTCGAGCCGCGCGGCGAGGTTGGCCCCGTCGCCGAGCACCGTGTACGCGAAGCGCTCGGGCGTGCCGATGTTGCCGACGACGACCTCGGCGGTGTGCAGGCCGATGCGGGTCGGGAAGGCCGGGGTCCCGGCCGACACCCACCCGGTGCGCGCGGCCGCGAGCGCCGTCTGGACGGCGACCGCGGCGCGGCACGCGTGCGCGGCGTGCTCGGGGTCGGGGTCGGGCGCGTTGAAGAACGCGACGACGGCGTCGCCGACGAACTTGTCCACCGTGCCGCCCGACGCGGTCACCGCGCGGACGACCACGTCGAGGTAGGCGCCGAGCGCCTCGACCAGCGCCTGGGGCGCGAGCCGCTCCGACACCGTCGTGAAGCCCTCGACGTCGGAGAACAGCAGCGTCATGCGCCGCACCGCGCCGCCGAGCCGGGCCTCGTCGCCGCGCCGCAGCAGCGTGCGGACGAGCTCGGTGGGGACGTAGCGCGAGAACGAGCGCAGGCTGCGCTTCATGCGCGCGGCGGCGTCGGACACCACCGACACCTCGAGGATGCGCGACGACGGGGGCGGCGCGTCGGAGAGCTCGAAGGACCCGACGCGCTCGAGGTCGCGGGCGATCGTCTTCAGCGGCGCGGCGATGCGGTGCGAGATCCACAGCGCGGCCGCGACCGCCAGCACGAGCAGCCCCCCGACGGCCCCGAACGCGACGCCCCGCCAGCGCGAGAAGAACGCGACGAGCGTGTGCTCGGGCACGAGGACGGCGAGTGCGGCGGGCGGGGCCCGTGCGACGTGGAACCGGCGCAGCACGACGATCCACGTGTCGTCCCCGCGCGGGAGCTCCCACGTCCGCGTCCCGGTGGGCGGGAGGTCGTCGAGGCCGCGAGGCAGGTCGCCGCAGACCCGGTCGATCAGCGGGCGCAGCTCGCCCTCCACGCGCGGCGACGTCGAGATCCCGATGCGCCCGGTCGCGGGGTTGAACACCGCCGCGTCGCCCGGGCGGTCGCCCCACATGCGCGCGACCGCGGCGGAGGCGAACCGCGTCGAGAACCCCACGCCGTACACGCCCACGAGCACGCCCTCGCGGCGCACCCCGACCGAGCACGCGCGGCCGGTCGCGTGGTCCACGGGCCGTTCGTAGAGCGCACCCCACGTCGGTTCGGTGGCCTCGGCGCCGACGCGGTACCAAGGCACCTCCTCGAGCTGGGCGAGGTCGCGCAGCCCCGACGTGGCCGGCGCGCGCGTCCCGTCGGGCGCGACCCGTTCCTCGACCACGCCGCCGCCCACGGCGCGGTGCACGCACAGGACCGACCCGTCGTCGTGACGGAGGACGTACGCGCCGGTGGCCTGCGGCGTCACGAAGCCGACCCACTCGAGGCGGTCGTCCCACCGCAGCAGGTCGCAGAGGCGCAGCGCGACGCCCATGGGGTCGTCCTCGCGCATGCGCCGCGCCACCGTCTCGGTGACCAGCGTGCTCAGCGTGTGCTCGGCGGCCTCGAGCCGGTCCTCGATGTCGGAGGCGAGCCCGCGCGCCACCTCGCCGGCGAGCGCGTCGGCGGTCGCGTCGCGCGTGTGCTCGCGGACGTAGACCCACGCGACGAGGATCCCGGCGACGACGACGAGCAGGAGCCCGACGATCACGGTCCCGAGCGTGAGCCGCAGGGGGAACCGCCGTCGGCGGGCGTGGTCCTGGCGCGGCGCGTCGGGGTGGGGGGCGGGGTCCACGGCGGGCGCCGAGCCTACGCGGGAGCCGGCCGATCCGTCACGGATCGCGTCGGACCGCCTCGCGCGGCCTCAGCGTCCGTCGGGCGCCGGCTCCACGTCGCAGCGGAGCGCCGCCCACCCGTCGAGCTCGAAGTGCTCGAGGCGCAGCGCGTGGCGGCCCGCCGCGAGGTCCACGTCCACGATCGCCTCGCGCGGCGCGTGCCACGTCCAGTCCTCGTGGACCACCCGTCCGTCGAGCAGGACGCGCACGCCGTCGTCGGACACCACCCGCAGCCGCCAGCGGCCCGCTCCGACGTCGAGGGTCGTCTCCGCCACGGTGGCGAAGCGGTCGGCCGGGACGCCCGGCGCGGGCGCCCCGGGCCCGCCGACATCGAGCCCATCCGTCTCCCGCGCGAGCCGCGGCGGCTCCGCGACCAGGGCGTCGAAGGCGGCGCGGTCTTCGCGCGGGTCCTTCGTCCACGCCCAGAACCGCGTCGTCCACCGCGTCGAGAGCACCGTCCCGCGCGCGACCTCGTCGCGTTCGCCGACGCGCACGACGAGCTCGAAACGCGCCACGGTGGGCCCGCCCGCCCGCGGCCGCACGACGACGCGCGGCGGGCCGGCGGGCGCGCGCACGTCCGCCGGCGGGGGCGCCATCGTCGCGTCGAAGCCCTCCGAGACCGAGACGACCCGGAACCCCGCCGGCGCGCGTCCGGCGGGGCCGACGCCGAGCACCGCCACGCTCGCCGCGCCCGACGCCGCCTGCGTGCGCGGGAACAGGCCGGGCGCGTCCGGGTCCACGGGCCCGCGCTCGTCCACGAGGATCCACGCCCGTCCCGGCGGCGGCGCGCGCCCCGGCAGGCTCGGCGGCGAGGTCGGCACCGGCCGCGGCGGGGGCGGCATCGCGGGCGCCGGCGGGCCCTCGGACGCCGTCGCGTCCACGTCGAGCGTGACGGTCCCCGCGACGGTGGGGGGGCGCGGGCGCCACCGGTTCGCGCCGAGCCGCACGGGCGTCCGCGTCTTCCCCTGCGCCGCCCGGGCGGCGTCCACGAGGTTGCCGACGAAGCGGAGGTCGCGCACGTCGCCGGCGAGGTCGAGCGCGGCCTCGCTCGGGCGCACGAGCGCGTTCCACCGCACCACCGACACGCGGTCGCCGTCGAGCCGGAGCGCGACGCGCCCGTCCTCGACGGTGTTCCACATCACCTCGTTGCGGGCCGAGGCCGTGTCGTGCGCCGTCGCGAACGCGCTCGCGAGCAGGTCCTCGTCGCGGTCCCACCAGAGGTGGACGCCGACCCCGCAGCGCGCGACGCGGTTGCCGACGATCGCGTTGCCCGTGCCGTGCTCGATCGAGACGCCGTGCGCGCAGTCCTCGATCGTGTTCTCGCGCACGAGCGTGCCGTAGGAGTAGCCGGCCCACACGCCGTGGTCGCAGCCGACGAGGCGGTTGCGCAGGAACTGGTTCCCGCCGCTGAAGGTGGCCTCGATCCCGTTCGCGACGGCCCACGAGAAGTCGTTGTCGGCGACGACGTTGTCGTTGCAGCCGCCCGTCCCCGTGCGCCGCAGCGTCTCGTGGCCCGCGTAGAGGAAGAAGCCGTCGCCCGAGTGCGTCGCCGAGTTGCCGACGAAGAGGTTGCGCGAGCACTGCTCGAACACGAGGAAGCCCGCGCTGTCCTGACCGCGCGCGTAGACGCCGTCGCTCCAGCCGCGCACGCACAGGTCGCACCGGTTGCCCTCGAACCGGCCCTCGTCGGTGCGCCACAGCGCGACACCCCAGCCCGAGTTCCGCGAGAAGTCGTTGCCCGCCGCCACGGCGCCGCGGCAGCCCGCGAGCAGGAGCCCGTTCTGCCCGTCGTGCGCGCGGCAGCCGGTCACGTGGGCGCCGGGGCACGCGCGCAGCGAGATCCCTGCGCCGTAGCGGGCCGCCCACTGCCCGTCGTCGTTCTCGTGGGGCCAGAGCCAGTCGGCCGGGTCCTCGCGCGCGGGCGTGCTGCCGAGCCGGTCTCGCCGGTTGCGGGACGCGTCGAGCCCCTCGACCGCCACGCGCTCGCTCCGCTCGGCTCCGACGCCCACGCGGAACCCGCGCACCCGCCCGCCGACGACGCGCGCGCCCGGGGCGTCCACGAGCCGCACGCCGACGCCGACGTAGCCCTCCGCCGCGTCGGCCTGGTCGCACCCGACCAGCTCGACGCCCTCGAGGTGGACCTCGACGTCCTTCCCCGTCACGCGCAGCACGCCGTCGCCCTGCGCGTCGCGCACGCGGTACGTGCCCGGCCGCACGCGCACGCTCTCGGTGACGTCGAGGTCGTCGCGGTCGAGGACGACCTCCCGGAGCGGGGCCCGCGGCGCGTCCGGGGACGGCGCGTCCGCGCCGCGCGCGACCGTCGCCCCGGGGCCCGCGCCGAGCGCGGCGACCGCGACGAGCGCGACGACGCACGCGTCCCGCACGGCTCTCGCGCTCGTCGTCGCCACCTTGGGTCGCCCTCCGCGGTCGCGGCCCCGAGTCTACGACGGGGCGGGCGGCCGCCCGACGGTGCGGCGCGGGGGCGCGCCGAGGCGCCCCCGCGCGCGGTCCGTCGTCGGCGCCGGTCAGCCGCCGAGCCGCAGCGAGCGGATCGGCGGCGTGGCGCGCGGCGAGTCGGTCGCGCCCGCCCGCGCCGGTCAGTCGGAGAAGGACGACGACGCCGTCGCGGTGGCGGCCCACTGGCGGAGGCCGTCGCCGACCAGCTCGACGGCGTCGATCTCGTTCCAGCCGGGGACGCGGTCGGTGTCGAGGACGAGCCGTAGCGCGTCGGTGGCGAAGTCGGTCGGGCGCACCGCCGGCTCGAACCACGCGGGCGAGGCCGCCGCGGGGGCCGTGCCCTGCCAGAGCGACGTCCACGTGCCGTCGGGGCCCCGCGCGAGCACCTCGGCGACCGCGCCCGGCGCCAGGGTCTCGTGGACGCGCACCGCGTCCACGCGGACGGCGCGTTCGTAGACGAGGTCGAGCGTCACGCGGCCCATGTCGGGCTGCTTGCTCGCCCACGCCGTGCCGAGGTCGCCGTCGATCGGCGTGTCGGGCGCGCCCGTCGCCTGCACCGCGCTCCAGCGCCGGTCCTTCGTCGTCGCGATCACGTCCACGAGGCGGGGCACGTCCTCGCGCCGTTCCGGCCGGTGGACGAGGTCCACGAGCGTGGGCAGGTGCGAGCGGTCGTGCGTGCGCGCGAGGTCGTCGAGCGCACGCAGCAGGTCGGCCCGGTCGCCGCTGTCGAGCAGGCGGCGCACCTCGCTCGGGTCGAGCGGCGGGGGCGGCGGCTCGGCCGGGCCGCCCGCGCGGACCCACGTCCCGCCCCCGAACGAGACGCCCGCGCCGCCGAGCAGCGCCTCGGCCACGCCCGGCACGGTCGCGGGGGCGACGGCGCCCGGCTCTCGCGCAGCCTCGCCCGTCGCGGGGTCGCCCGCGGTCGCGCCGTCGCGCGCGCCCGCGCGGCCCGGCCCGCTCGCCGCCGCGACCGAGGCCACGGGGTCGGCCGCGGCGCGGGGGAGCGGGGCCGGCGCGGAGGCGAGCGCCGGCGGGCCGCGCTCGGCGAGGCGCCGCTCGAGGTCGCCGACCTGACGCTCGAGCGCGGCCGTCCGCGCGACCGCGTCGGCGTCGGGGCGCTCGTCGCGGCCCGCGCGGGTCGCGAGGAGCGCCCCCGCCGCCCCGAGGCTGGCGCCGAGCAGCACGAGACCGGCGTCACGGGCCCGCATCCGGCCGATCGTAGCCCGACGGGCGCGGCGGGCACGAGACCCGGCGTGCGGCGGCGGGGCGGGACGCGGGATCCCGGTCCCGGCCCCGTATCCTGCCCGGGCTCCCCGAGGACCCTCCCGGTGATCCACGACGACATCCTCTCCGCGGTCGGCCGCACGCCGCTCGTGCGCCTCCACAAGGTGGTCGGCCCCGACGACGCGACCGTGCTGTGCAAGCTCGAGTACATGAACCCGGGCGGGTCCATCAAGGACCGCATGGCCCGGTTCATCCTCGACAAGGCCGAGCGCGAGGGCCGCCTCAAGCCCGGCGCGACCATCGTCGAGAACACGAGCGGCAACACCGGCGTCGGCATCGCGCTCGTCGCGGCCGTGCGCGGCTACCGCTGCGTGTTCACGATGCCCGACAAGATGTCGAAGGAGAAGCAGGACACGCTCAAGGCGTTCGGCGCGAAGGTCGTCGTGACGCCGACCAACGTCCCGGCGGACTCCCCCGACTCGTACTACTCGACCGCCAAGCGCATCGCGGCCGAGACGCCGAACTCGTTCTACGTGAACCAGTACCACAACCGCGACAACGTCGAGGCGCACTACCGTTCGACGGGCCCGGAGATCTGGGAGCAGACCGGCGGCCGCGTGGACGCCTTCGTCTCCGGCATCGGCACCGGCGGGACGATGTCGGGCACGGGGCGCTTCCTCAAGGAGCAGAACCCGGCGGTCCGCAACGTGGGCGTGGACCCGGTGGGCAGCGTCTACCACGCGATGTTCCACACGAAGACGATGTCGGAGCCCCACGTCTACAAGGTCGAGGGCATCGGCGAGGACATGATGTGCGGGGCGATGGACCTCGACGTCATGGACGACGTGCGCCAGGTGGACGACCGCCAGTGCTTCGCGATGGCGCGGCGGCTCGCGCGCGAGGAGGGGATCTTCGCGGGCGGGTCGTCGGGCGGCGCGGTGCACGTCGCCGTCCAGCTCGCCAAGGAGCTCGGCAAGGGCAAGACGATCGTCGTCGTGCTGCCCGACGGGGGCCGCGCCTACATCTCGAAGTTCTACGCCGACGAGTGGATGCGCGACAACGGGTTCGCCGAGGTCGGCCCCGCGACGGTGCGCGACGTGCTCGGCGACCGCCGCGGCCGCGTGATCTCGGCGCGCGTGGACGAGCCCGTCGCCGACGTGGCGCGGCGGCTCAAGGAGAAGCAGGTCTCGCAGGTCCCCGTCGTGGACGCCGCGGGGCGCGCGGTCGGGATGGCGCACGAGTCCGACGTGCTCCGCTTCCTGCTCGACCCGCAACGGCGGGCCTCCGAGCCCGTGGGCAACGCGATGGCGCCCCTCGAGGGCGTCGTCTCCCTCGACACGCCGGTGGACGCGCTGCGGCGCGTCTTCGACGAGGACAACGTCGCCGTCGTCGTCGAGCGCGGCGTCGCGGTGGGCATCGTGAGCAAGATCGACGTGATCGACTTCCTGACGCGGAGGCGGTCGTGAAGCCCTCGACGCCGGAGGAGGAGGCCCGCCTGCGCTTCGAGACGCGAGCCATCCACGCGGGCCAGCGGCCCGATCCCACCACGGGCGCGATCATGACGCCCGTCTACCTCACCTCGACCTACGTGCAGTCGAGCCCCGGCGTCCACCAGGGCTTCGAGTACTCGCGCACGCGCAACCCCACCCGCGACGCGCTCGAGGGCTGCCTCGCCTCGCTCGAGGGCGGGCGCCACGGGCTCGCGTTCGCCTCGGGCCTCGCGGCCACCGACTGCCTGCTGCATCTGCTCGAGGCCGGCGACCACGTCGTCCACTCCGACGACGTCTACGGCGGCACGTTCCGCATCTTCGACAAGGTCTTCCGCCGCCACGGGCTCTCGTTCACCGCGGTGGACATGACCGACCCGGGCGCGGTCGCCCGCGCGATGACGCCGCGCACGAAGCTCGTCTGGGTCGAGTCGCCGACGAACCCGACGCTCAAGCTCGCCGACCTCGCGGCCGTCAGCGCCGCGGCCCGCGCGGGCGGGGCGAAGACCGTCGTGGACAACACCTTCGCGACGCCGTGGCTGCAGCGCCCCCTCGAGCACGGCGCCGACGCGGTCGTCCACTCGACGACGAAGTACCTCAACGGCCACAGCGACGTCGTCGGCGGCGCGATCGTCACGAGCGACGACGCGCTCGCCGAGCGCCTGCGCTTCCACCAGAACGCCGTCGGCGGCGTCCCGGGGCCGCTCGACTGCTTCCTCGTGCTGCGCGGGCTCAAGACGCTCCACGTCCGCATGGAGCGGCACGAGCGCAACGCCGCCCGCGTCGCGGCGTTCCTCGCGTCGCACCCGCAGGTCGAGCGCGTGACCTGGCCCGGCCTGCCCTCGCACCCGCAGCACGCGCTCGCCAAGCGCCAGATGCGCGGCTTCGGCGGGATGCTCAACTTCTGGATCCGGGGCGGGCTCCCGGCGGCACGCCGCTTCCTCGAGACGGTGCGCCTCTTCGCGTGCGCCGAGTCCCTCGGCGGCGTCGAGAGCCTGATCGAGCACCCGGCGATCATGACCCACGCGAGCGTGCCGGCGGCGACCCGCCGCACGCTCGGGATCGACGACGGCTTCGTGCGCGTCTCGTGCGGCATCGAGCACGAGGACGACCTCGTCGCCGACCTCGCGCACGCGCTCGACGCCGCGCGGCAGGCCGTCCGGTGAGCCGCGTCCGCGAGGCGCTCCCGCCCGAGCCGCCCGACCGGCCGCCGCCGCACGGGAGCGTGACGGTCACGCGCATCGTGATGCCCGGGCAGGCGAACGCCCGCGGGACGCTGTTCGGCGGCGTCGCGCTCTCGCTGATGGACGAGACCGCCGCGATCGTCGCGCTGCGCCACGCGCGCACCTCGGTCGTCACCGCGCACATCCACGCCGTGGACTTCCGCGCGCCGATCCTGCAGGGCGAGGCCGTCGAGGTCACGGCGACGCTCGTCTCGGTGGGGCGCACGTCGATGCGCATCCGCGTGGACACGTGGGGCGAGGACCTCCAGTCGGGCGAGCGGCGGTTCTGCACGACGGCCGAGTTCGTGTTCGTCGCGATGGGCGCCGACGGCGCGCCGACGCCGGTCCCGCCCCTGCGCTGAGCCCGTAGGCGACCCGGGCTGAGCCGGTCGGGAGGGCCCGTGCGCGCGGCGGCCCCGCGCGGGTATCCTCGCGGCCCACATGTGGCTCGCGGGGGTCGTGCTCGCCGGGGTGCTCCTGTCGCCGCCGCCGCCGGAGGCGATCCGGCGCGCGGTCGCGCAGGTCTACGCCGACCCCGCCGTGCAGCGCGACCTGCCGAGCCCGCGGCCGCCGTCCACCCGGCCGCGGCCGCCGGAGACCTCCGCGGCGGCGGACGTGCCGTCGTCGGTCGGCGGCGTGGCGACGGCGCTGTTCTGGGGCATGGTCGCGCTGGCGACCGTCGCCCTCGTCGTCGCGCTCGCGCGGGGGTGGGCCCGACGGAGGGCGGCGTCCGCCGGGGCGACCGTGGGCCGCAGCGGGCGACCGGTGGGCGTGGGCGCGCCGCCCGAGCCCGCGCCGCCCGCGGACGCCGCCGACGCGCTCGCGGCGCAGGGCCGCTTCGACGAGGCGGTGCACCTGCTGCTCGTGCGCGCCGTGGCGCTGCTGCGCGCCGGCGGGCGCGGGGTGCCCTCGCACTGGACGAGCCGCGAGGTCGCCGGTGGCGCGGACCTCGACGGGCCCGCGCGCGCGGCCTTCGACGTGCTCGTCGGCGCCGTGGAGCGCAGCCTGTTCGGCGGGCGGCCGCTCGGCCCGCGGGACTGGGAGGCGGCCCGGGCGGCGGCGGCGCGCGTCGTGCCCGGGTCGGCCGAGCCGACGCCGTGAGCGCGCCCGGCCCCGAGCTCTCGCCCCGCGCGCTCGCGCTGCTCGTCGCGGCGGTGGCGGTCTCGTTCGGCGTCTGCTTCGCGGTGTTCGTGGTCGGGGCGCGCGAGGAGCGCTCGGCGGGCGCCGACGTGGACAGCGTTTCCGCGCTCGGGCACCGTCCGTTCGTCGAGCTGCTCGAGGCGCTCGGGGTCCCCGTGCTCGTCGGCCGGTCCCGCTCGGTGGCGAGGGCGGGGCCGGGCGCGCTCGTCGTGGTGGCCGAGCCGCGCCCGAGCGAGGACGCGCCCGCGCGGGGCGGCGGCGGGCCGGGCTCCGTCCTCGCGGGGCGGCGGGCCCCGATCCTGCTCGTGCTGCCCAAGCGCCGGCCCGGTCGGCTCGACGACGCCGGACGGTGGGTCGAGTCGGAGACGACGCTGCCCGCGTCCGAGGTCGCGACGGTGCTGCGCCGCTTCGGGGGGGACGCCGACGTGGTCCACGTCGCCGACGCGGCGCGCGCGGCCGCGCTGCGCGACGGGGAGCTGTCGCCCACGGTCGCGCCGCCGCTGCAGCTGCTCGCGCCGCACCGCGGGCTGCGCCCGATCGTCGCGTCCGACGACGGCGTGCTGCTCGGGCAGCTCGAGCCGCCCGACGCGTCGGACGAGGACGAGGACGACGCGGGCGACGCCCCGCCCGTCTACGTGCTGAGCGACCCCGACGTCCTCGCGGCCCACGGGCTGCACCGCGGCCGCAACGCCGAGCTCGTCGTCGGCTGGGTCGAGCGGCTGCGCCCGCCGGGCGGGATGGTCGTCCTGGACGCGCAGGCGCAGGGGCGCGGGCGCACCCCGAGCCTGTGGCGCGAGTTGACCTCGTGGCCGCTCGCCCTGCCGGTCGGCACCGCGCTGCTCGCGGCGCTGGCTGCGGCGTGGTGCGGGGCGCGGCGGTTCGGCGCGCCGCGACCGGCGGCGTCGCCCTCGCGCGCCCGCACGCGCCCGCTCGTCGAGCACGCCGCCGAGCTGCTCGAGCACGGCGGGCACACCGCGCACGCGCTGTCGCGCTACGCCGCCGTGGCGCTCCACGCCGCCGCGCGCGACGTGCACGCCCCGCCCGGCCTGACCGCCGAGGACGCCCGCGCGTGGCTCGACCGCGCCGCCGCGGCCCGCGGCGTGGGCACGACCGTGGCCGAGCTCGAGGCCGTCGTCGCGACGGCCGCACGTCACCCCGATCCCGGCACGGCGATCGACGCCGCCCGCCGGGTGCACGCCTGGAGGCGCGCCCTGACCGATGGACATCCAAGCCGTCCGTGACCTCGCCGCGCGGCTGCGCGAGCAGACCGCCCGCGTCGTGGTGGGCCAAGGGGCCCCCGTGGACCTCCTCACCGTCGCCCTGCTCGCGCAGGGGCACGTGCTCCTCGAGGGCGTGCCGGGGACGGCGAAGACGCTGCTCGTCCGCACGTTCGCGGCGGGGCTGGGGCTGCGCTTCGGGCGCATCCAGTTCACGCCCGACCTCATGCCGGGCGACGTCGTCGGGACCAACCTCTTCGACTTCCGCAGCGGCACCTTCGCGCTCACCAAGGGTCCGGTGTTCACCGAGCTGCTCCTCGCCGACGAGGTGAACCGCACGCCGCCGAAGACGCAGGCGGCGCTGCTCGAGGCGATGCAGGAGCGCAGCGTCACGATCGACGGGACGACCTGGCCGCTCGGCGCGGGCTTCATGGTCGTCGCGACGCAGAACCCGATCGAGCAGGAAGGCACCTACCCGCTGCCCGAGGCGCAGCTCGACCGCTTCCTCTTCAAGGTCGTGGTCGGCTACCCCGAGCGCGAGGAGGAGCGCGCGCTCGTGCGGCTGCACGGCCACCGGGCGGCCAACCCGACGCTGGACGGGCTCGGGCTCGAGCGGCTCGCCGACCTCGCGACGGTCGAGGCGGCCCGCGAGGTGGTGCGCTCCGTGCGCCTCTCCGACGAGCTCGTGGACTACGTCGTCGAGCTCGTCCGCGCCACCCGTGGGCGGCCCACGCTCGCGTGCGGCGCCTCGCCACGCGCCGCCACGATGCTCGCGGCGGCGAGCCGCGCGCTCGCGGTGCTGCGCGGGCGCGACTTCGTCGTGCCCGACGACGTCAAGGCGCTGGTGGTGCCCACCCTGCGCCACCGCGTGGTGCTCGCGCCCGGGGCCGAGATCGAGGGCCTCACCGCCGAGGCCGAGGTGCGCCGGGTGGTCGAGGAGGTCGAGGCCCCGCGCTGATGTCGCCCTCGCCCCGCCTCGTCGCCGCGCTCGCCCTCCTCGCCGCGCTGGGCGTCCTGCCCGCGCTCCTCGGGGACGGCGCGGCCGCCGTCGTGTTCGCCGCGGCGGTGGGCCTCGTGCTCGCCACCGGCCTCGACGTCGCGCTGGCGCCGACGCGGCGGGCGGTCGCGGTGCGCGCGTCGGCGCCGGCGTCGGTGGCGCTGGGCACCGAGGGCGCGCTCGACCTCGAGGTCGCCGTCGGCGACGGCGCCGGGGCGCGTTTCGAGGTCGTCGCCGACCTCTCGCCCGAGCTCGACGACGTCGCGCCGTCCGCGCTCGCCGTGCCGGCGCGGGGGGCCGCGCGCCTCGCGGTGCCGCTGGTCCCGCGGCGACGGGGGCCCGCGTCGGTGCGCTCGGTCTCGTTGCGCTGGACGGGCCCGCTCGGCCTCGTGCGGCGCCAGCGCGACGTGACGCTCGACCGGCCCGTCGTCGTCGTGCCCGACCTCGCGCCGGTGCGGCAGGCCGCGGTGCGCCTGGCCTTCGCGCAGGCCGCGACGGGCGCCCGGCGCGTGCGCGCGAGCGGGGACGGCTCGGAGTTCGAGGCGCTGCGCGAGCACGTCGCCGGCATGGACCCCCGCGCGCTCGACTGGAAGGCGTCGGCGAAGCACCTGCGGCTCGTCGGGCGGGAGACGCGCGCCGAGCGCGACCGCCCCGTGGTCGTCGCCCTCGACACCGGGCGACTGATGGGCGAGCCGGTCGCGGGCGTGCCGCGCGTGGACCACGCCGTGCGCGCGGGGCTGCTGCTGGCCTACGCGGCGCTGCGGACGGGCGACCGCGTCGGGCTGCTCGGCTTCGACGACCGCCCCCGCGCGTGGGTCGCGCCCACGTCGGGCCCCGGCGCGTTCGGGCGCTTCCTCGCCGCCGCGGGCGGGCTCGCCTACTCCACGGCCGAGCCGAACTACGCGCTCGCCGTCGCCGACCTGAGCGCACGCCTGCGGCGGCGCACGCTCGTCGTCGTCCTGACCGACTTCGCCGACTCGACCGCCGCCGAGCTCCTCCTCGACGCGATGACCCCGCTCGCGCGGCGTCACCTGCTGCTCTTCGTCGCGCTGCGCGACCCGGTGCTGCCCGCGATCGCCGACGCCGAGCCGAGGACGACCGCCGACCTGCACCGCGCCGTCGTCGCCGCCGACCTCGTCCGCGACCGCGAGGTCGTGCTGCGCCGGCTGCGCCGCGCCGGGGCCCACGTCGTGGACACGACACCCGACCGGCTGTCGAGCGAGCTCCTCGACCGCTACCTGTGGATCCACCGCCGGGAGCTGGTCGGATGAGCGCGCCGACGCTGCGCAGCGTGGAGTTCCGCCGCGAGCGGGAGGCGTCGTGGCGCGACCTCGACGCGCTCGTCGAGCGCGCGGAGCGGCGCGGCGTGCGCACCCTCTCCGCCGCCGAGCTCTCGCGGCTGCCCGGCCTCTACCGCGGGGCCGTCTCCTCGCTCTCGGTGGCGCGCGCGATCTCGCTCGACCGCAACCTCGTCGCCTGGCTCGACGCGCTCTGCGTGCGCGCGTACGGCGTGGTGTACGGCGTCCGCCGCGGCTTCCTCGCGGCGTGCCGCGACCTCCTCTGGGTGCGCCTCCCGGCGGTCGTGCGGGCCCGGCGCGCGGCGCTCGGGCTCGCCGCCCTCGCGCTCGTGCTCGGCACGGTGGTCGGGTGGGCGACCACCGACGCCGACCCCGCGCGCTTCGACGCGTACGTCCCGGCCTCGCTCTCCGACGACCGTGGCCCGCACGCGTCCACCGAGGAGCTGCGCACGGCCCTCTACGTCCGCGAGCCCGCGGCGCGGCGGCTGGCCCACTTCGCCGCGGCGCTGTTCACGCACAACGCCCGCGTCGGGATCCTCTCGTTCGTGCTCGGCTTCCTCGCGGGGTTCCCCACGGCGCTGCTGCTGTTCCAGAACGGCCTGATCCTCGGGGCGTTCGCCTCGCTCCACCACGGGCGCGGCCTCGGGCTCGAGCTGTGGGCGTGGCTGCTCCCGCACGGCGTCCCCGAGCTCTCCGCGCTCGTGCTCTGCGGCGGCGCGGGCCTGCTCCTCGCGCAGGGGCTGCTCTTCCCCGGGCGGCTGTCGCGCCGCGAGCACCTCACGCGGTGCGGGCGCGACGCGGGCGTGCTGGTGGCGGGGGCGGTGGTGCTGCTCTTCGTGGCCGGCTTCGTCGAGGGCGTCGTCCGCCAGACGGTGCTCGACCCGACGGCGCGCCTCGGCGTCGCCGCCGTCCTCGCGGCGGGGCTCGTGGCGTGGATGCGCGGCGGTCGGCGCGCGGAGCGTGCCCCGTGAGCCGCGCCGCGCCGACGAGGGCCCCGCTCGCGCTGCCGGGCGACGCCGCCGAGCGCGGGACGCCGGTCGAGGTCGTCACGCCGGAGGGCGTGCCGCTCGTGTTCCGCGCGGCGCCGGTCGGGGACCGGCTCGCCGCGCTGCTGATCGACCTGCTGCTGCTCGCGCTGGCCCTCGTCGCGCTCGGCCTCGTGTTCCTCGTCGTCGGCGACGGGGAGCTCGACGGGGGCTGGGCCGAGACGGGGTTCCTGCTGGCGGCGTTCGCGCTGCGCTACGGCGGCTTCACGGTGTTCGAGCTGCGCGGCCGGGGC
This sequence comes from Planctomycetota bacterium, assembly GCA_020851795.1. Classification (GTDB taxonomy): domain Bacteria; phylum Planctomycetota; class PLA2; order PLA2; family JAEUHO01; genus JAEUHO01. Next base: position 46,940 of record JADZCA010000048.1, read on the forward strand.
GCGACCCCGGGCAAGCGGCTCGTCGGGCTGCGCGTCGTGGACGCGGCGGGCGGGCCGCTGCGGGCGGAGGCGGTGCTCGTCCGCAACCTCGCGCGCGAGGTCGAGGTGTTCCTGCCGCTCTCGGTGCTCCTCGTGCCCGACCTCGGGGGGGAGGCCGCGTCGGGCTGGGTGCGCCTCGTCGCGGCCGCGTGGACCTTCGGGTTCTCGATGGTCCCGTGGCTGAACCGCCGTCGCCTGCGGCTGGGCGACTTCGTCGCGGGGACGATGGTCGTCGTCGTGCCGCGGGCGACGTTGCTGGCCGACGTGGCCCGCGCGGCGCCGGCGGCGGCCTCCACGGCGGCGCGAGCGTCGGCGCCGGAGCCGACCTCGCCGGGCGCGGGGCCTGCGTTCTCCCCGGCGCAGCTCGAGGTCTACGGCGTCTTCGAGCTGCAGGTGCTCGAGGACGTGCTGCGCCCGGGGCCCGACCGTCGGGCGCGGCAGGACGCGCTCGTCGCGGTCGCGGCGCGGATCCGCAAGAAGATCGGGTGGGCTGCGCCCGTGGCGGCGGCCGACGTCGAGCCGTTCCTGCGGGCGTACTACGCCGCGCTGCGGGCGCACCTCGAGCGCCGGATGCTGCTGGGGGGCGCCAAGTCCGACAAGCACGCGAAGTGACCGGACGCGACCCGCAGACCGGTGCCAGGCACCGCGCCGCGGTGCCTGGCACCGATCTGCGGGTCGGTCGGGTACTGTCGGGCGCGCCGTGCGACCGCCGCCGCCCTCCCTCGTCGTCTTCGACCTCGGCGGCGTCCTCGTCCGCATCGCGCGCTCGTGGGACGAGGCTTGCGCCGCCGCGGGCGTCCCGCGCCGGCCGGGCGCCGACGTCACGTCGGCGAGGCTGACGCGCGACCCGTGGGTCGTCGCCTACGAGACCGGCGCGGTGACGCGCGAGGCGTTCCTCTCCGGCGTGGCGGCCTCCACGGGCGGGCTCTACGGTCCCGAGGAGGTCGCGCGCGTGCACGACGCGTGGCTGATCGCGGAGTACCCCGGCCTGCCCGCGCTCTTCGACGCGCTCGACGCGGCGGGCCTGCCCACGGCGGTCCTCTCGAACACGAACGAGGCGCACTGGGCGGCGATGTACCCCTCGGCCGGCGCGTCGCCTCGCTTCCCGACGCTCGCCCGCGTGCGCCACCCGCACGCGAGCCACCGCCTCGGCGTGCGCAAGCCCGATGCCGCCGCGTTCCGCGCGGTGGAGGCCACCGCGGGGACGTCGGGCGCGGGCGTGTGGTTCTTCGACGACCTCGCGCCGAACGTGGACGCGGCGCGCGCCCACGGCTGGACGGCCGTGCTCGTGGACCCGTCCGACCCCGTCACGGTGATGCGCTCGGCGCTCGCGGCGGCGTTGCGGTAGGCGCTGAGACCGCGCGCTACCGCGCCGCCGACGCCTCGCGCGCCGTGCCGACGGCGGCGACCACGAGGCCGTGGACGCGACGGTCGGCGGTGAGCTCGGGGTGGAAGGTCGCCGCGAAGACGCGGCCCTCGCGCACGAGCACCGGCTCGCCCTTCCAGCGCGCCAGCACCTCGACGCCCGGGCCCACGCGGCGGATGCGCGGGGCGCGGATGAAGACGCCGGGGTAGTCGGGCTCGAGCACCGCCTCGAAGGAGTCCACCTGCCGCCCGAACGCGTTGCGCTCCACCGTGACGTCGATGAGGCCGAACGAACGCTGCGCGGGACCGCGGACCTCGGCCGCGAGGAGGATCGCGCCCGCGCAGGTCCCGAAGACGACGCCGCCGCGGGCGACGAGGCGGCGGACCGCCTCCTCGATGCCCGAGCCGTCCAGCAGCTTGAGCATCGTGGTGGACTCGCCGCCCGGCAGGACGAGCAGGTCGAGGGCGTCGATCGCGGCGGCGGTGCGCACCTCGGTCGCGCCCGCGGGCAGCGCGGCGAGGTGCGCGGCGAAGTCGCCCTGCAGCGCGAGGACGCCCGCGCGCATCACCAGCCCCGCGTCTGCAGCAGGTTGCCCTCGCCGATCTTGCCGATCTCGAGGCCCGGCATCGCCTCGCCGAGGCCCTCGGAGACCTCCGCGAGCACCTTCGCGTCCTGCCAGTGCGTCACGGCGCGCACGATCGCCTTCGCGCGGACCTCGGGGTCGGTGGACTTGAAGATGCCCGACCCGACGAACACGCTCTCGGCGCCCAGCGACATCATCAGCGCGGCGTCGGCCGGCGTCGCGATGCCGCCCGCGGCGAAGTTGGGCACCGGGAGCCGCCCGGTCTGCGCGACGAGGCGGACCAGCTCGTAGGGGGCGCCGAGGTCCTTGGCCGTGCGCATCAGCTCCTCGGGGCGCAGCGTGGTCAGGCGCCGCATCTCCGAGGTCACGGTGCGCATGTGGCGCACGGCCTCGACGACGTTGCCCGTGCCCGCCTCGCCCTTCGTCCGGATCATCGCGGCGCCCTCCGCGATGCGCCGCAGCGCCTCGCCGAGGTCGCGGGCCCCGCACACGAACGGGACCGCGAACGCGTGCTTGTCCACGTGGTAGGCCTCGTCGGCGGGCGTCAGCACCTCGCTCTCGTCGATGAAGTCCACGCCCAGCGCCTCGAGGATGCGCGCCTCCATGAAGTGCCCGATGCGCACCTTCGCCATGACGGGGATCGTCACCGCCGCCTGGATCTCCTTCACCTTCGCCACCGGCGACATGCGGGCGACGCCGCCCTGCGCGCGGATGTCGGCGGGCACGCGCTCGAGCGCCATCACGGCCACCGCGCCCGCCCGCTCGGCGATGCGCGCCTGGTCGGCGTTGACGACGTCCATGATCACGCCGCCCTTGAGCATCTCAGCGAGGCCGGTCTTGAGCTTGAGCGGTGCGGGGGAAGCGTCCATCGGGGGCTCCGGTCGGTGGGGGGGCGGGTCAGACGGGGGAGGCCGCCACGGCGTCGCCCGCGCCGCGTCGGAGGAGGGAGGCGGTCGCGTCGGCGAGGCGTGCCACGCCGGTCGCGATCGAAGCAGGGTCGGCGCCGCCCCAGCCGACGCGGAGGTGGTCGCCGTAGCGGCCGTCGATGTCGTGCGCGGGGCCCGGGCGGGTCGCGACCCCGCGCTCGACGCCGCGGAGGAACACCTCCACCGCCGAGAGGCCCTCGGGGAGCGTGAGCCAGAGCTGGAAGCCGCCCTGCGGCCGTGTCCAGCGCGTGCCCGCGGGCATCGAGGCCGCGAGCGCGGCGAGCATGGCGTCGCGCCCCTCGCGGTAGGCCCGCCGCATGCGCGCGAGGTGCTCGTCGTAGCCGTCGGCGAGGAACGCCGCGGCCATCGCGTGCACGAACGTGGGGCCGCCGAGGTCCATCGTCCGCTTGAAGGGCAGCAGGTCGGCCACGAGCGACGCGTCGGCGGCGAGGAAGCCGACGCGCAGCCCGGTCATGAACGACTTCGACACCGAGCCGATGAGCACGCGCCGGCCGGGCGGGAGCATGCCGTAGAGGAGCGGCAGCGGATCGCCCTCGTAGCGGAGGTCGCGGAACACGACGTCCTCGACGACGAGCGCGTCGCGCTCGATCGCGAAGCGCGCCAGCGCCCGGCGGGCCTCCACGCTCATCGTCAGGCCCGTCGGGTTGTGGAAGTCGGGGCAGACGTAGAGCACCGGCCGGCGGGCGGGCGAGCCCTCGAGCGCGTCGAGGTCGAGCCCGTCCGCGCCCCACGGCACCGAGGCGACCGGGTTGCCGAACAGCTCGAACGCGCCGGGCATGCCGGTGAAGGTCGGCGTCTCGCACAGGACGGGGCGGGCCTCCTCGCGCGCCCACGCGGCGACGAGGGACGCGGCCTGCTGCGAGCCCATCGTCACGACGATGCCGTCCGCGGTCACCGCGGCGCCGTCCGCCGCGAGCCGCGCGGCGATCGCGGTGCGCAGGTCGAGCAGCCCCGCGGGGCCGCCGTACCCGTACAGACGCTGCGGGTCCTGCGCGGTCGCTGACGCCAGCAGGCGCGCCAGCAGGCCGTCGGGGACCGAGGCGGGGCTCGGGACCCCGCCCGTGAGGTCGATGGTCCCCGGCGGGCGGGGCACGCGCAGCAGGCTGTCGAGGTCGCGCGCGTAGCCCTCGCGCAGGCGCCGCAGCGCGCGCGCGTGCGCCGCGGCGCCGCCGTCGTCGGGGGCAGCCTCGGCGCCGGTCTCGGGCGCCGCGCCCCCCGCCACGAACGTGCCTCGGCCGACGTGCGACGCGAGCAGCCCCTCGCGCTCGAGCCCGCGGAACGCCTTCAGCACCGTCAGCCGCGCGACGCCGAGCTCGCTCGCGAGGTCGGCGACCGACGGCAGCCGGTCCCCGGGCCGCAGCTGTCCCGCCTCGACCGCGTCGCGCACGCCGTGCTCGATCCGCTGGTAGAGCGGGGCCGAGGCGGGACCGGCGAGGCGGAGGCGAACCGTCACGGGGCAGAATGGTATACGAAGTGGTCTGTAGGACGCAGCGCGGTGCCAGGCACCGCGTTGCGCCTTGGGCCGAGCACAGAGGCCGCATATGGTTGCTGAAGGCAAGTAAAGACGGATCGGCGCTGGGCGCCGATCCGTCGGCTACAGGACCGGGGGGCGGAACGCCGTAGGGAGGGGCATGGCGCGGCTCCCGCTCTCGGTCGTGATCCCCACCTACAACCGGGCGCACCTCGTCGCGCGCTCGGTGCGGTCCGCGCTGGCCACCCTCGAGCCCGGCGACGAGGTGGTCGTCGCCGACGACGGTTCCACCGACGACACGAGGGGCGCGCTCGCCCCGTTCGGGGACCGCGTCCGCCACCTCGTCCTGCCGCACCGAGGCGCCGGGGCGACGCGCAACGACGGCGCGGCCGCGGCGCGGGGCCCGCTCGTCGCCTTCCTCGACAGCGACGACGAGTGGTTCGCCGACAAGACGCTCCTGCAGCGCCGGCTCCACGAGGCGCGCGAGGACGTGCTCTTCTCGTTCTCCGACTTCGCCGTGCGCGAGGAGGACGGCCGCGAGGAGCGCCGCTTCCTCCCGAAGTGGCAGGAGCGCGCCTGGGACCTCGAGCAGGTGCTCGGGCCCGCGGTGCCCTACTCGTCGATCGCGCCGCTGCCGGCGGGCCGCGAGGACTTCGGCGTGCGCATCGGCGACCTGTTCCAGGCCGAGATGGAGGAGAACTTCGTCGCGACCTTCACGCTCGTCGTGCGCAAGGACCTCGCCGGCGACGCGCTGCACTTCTCGCCCGACCTGCGCACCTGCGACGACTGGGAGTGCTTCGGGCGGCTCGCCCGGCGCGGGACCGCGGCCTACCTCGACACCGAGACCGCCTGGCAGAACGGCCACCCGGGCCCGCGCATCACGCGCATCGACCCGCTGGTGTTCGCGCAGGCGCGCCTCACCGTCCTCGACCGCGTGTGGGGACACGACGAGGCCTTCCAGCGCGCGCACGGCGCGCGGTACCGCGAGGTCGTCACCGCGCTCGAGCTCGTCCGCGCCCGCCGCCTGCTGCGCGCCGGCCGCTCGACGGAGGCGCGCGAGGCCCTCGCTCGCGCCGGCCACGCCCCGCTCTCGCTCCGGGCGCTCGCGGCGCTGCCCGGGCCGCTGGTGCGTGGCGCCCTGCGCCTCCTGCGCGGCCGTGGCGACGATCGGGACCAATGAGCCTGCGCCCCCCTCGCGTCCGCCGTCCCCGCACGCGGCTCCCGCTCCGGGAGCCGTCCGTCTCGTCCTCCGTTCCCGTCTCCGACGCGATCCACCCGCTCGACGCTCCGCTCCGGCTCGGCGGTGCGCATCGAGGTTGCGGCGGCGCCGCGCCGCCGCAACCTCGACGGGGGTAGGGTGTACGCCGTGACCGAACCCGCCGCCCCCGCCTCCGCGCTCGTGACCCGCGCCCCGGCGACGCCGCCGAGCTTTGGCGAGACGCCGTTCCCGGTCCGCAACGGCCTCGCCGGGCACCCGCTCTTCTCCGACGAGCGCATCGAGGAGCTCCTGCGGCGGCTGCCGCGCGCCCGCGTCGAGGTCCGTCGCGTCACGGTGGACCCCGATCCCGCGGGGGGCTGGAAGCGCGGCCCGATGGACCCCGACGTGGATCCCGTCGCCGCGTTCCGCGGGCTGGCGCAGCGGCCGACGTGGATGCTGCTGCACGACACGTGGAAGCACGACGCGGGCTACCGCGACCTGCTCGAGCAGTACCTCGCCGAGCTCTCCACGCTGTTCCCGGAGCTGGCCCCGGGCGTCTCCGACCTCGGCTGCTGGATGTTCCTGTCGTCGGGCCGCTCGGTGGTGCACTTCCACGCCGACCCCGACCAGTCGTTCCTCAACCAGGTGCGCGGCGGCAAGACGGTGTTCGTCTACCCCGCGCGCGTGCTGCCCGAGAAGACGGTCGAGGAGCTCGTCTACGCCTACGACCAGGGGGTCGTCACCTACGACCCCGCCTACGAGCCGCAGCGCTTCGAGCCCGTGCACCTCTCGCCGGGCGAGTCGGTGTTCCTCCCGCTCTACGCGCCGCACCGCGTGATCAACGACGACACCGTCTGCGTGTCGTGGAACGTCGGCTTCAACACCGCGCGCAGCCGGCGTCGCCGTGACGTCCACTGCGTCAACCTCGAGCTGCGCCACCTCGGCCTCACGCCGACGCCGTGGGGACGGCGCCCGCGCGTCGATGCGGTCAAGCGCGCGTCGCGCTTCGTCTTCAAGGCGAAGAACCGTCTCCTGCCCTTCACGCGGCCCAAGATCCGCGTCTGAGCGGCTTGCGCGGCGGAAGCCGCCCCGCAAGCCGCTGGGGCGGACGGGCGGCGAGGGTCGGAGCGCGCGCGGCGGGGACGGACCACCTTCGCGGGCGGGGCGGGGTCCGCGGAACAGACGTTGAACCCGATCCCTTGCACGGAGCGGAGGGGCCGGAGCGTGGATTGGGCCGGAGCGTGGAGCGCGTCGCGCGGCGCGGGGCCCGTGGCGAGCGCGGGCGCACGCGGGGCGCGATCGGCGCGACGTCGGGCTCCCCGGGACGACGAAGGTCGTGCTGCGGTGGGCCGCGCGCCCGGCGGGCGTCAGCCGGCGTCCACCGGCCGCAGAGCGGCCGCCAGCGCGCGATAGTCGGCCTCGAAGGCCCGCCCGCGGCCCGCCTCGGCGTAGCGAAGGTTGGGCGCGTTCTTCTTCGCGACGACGTCGCGCGTCCACGGCAGGCCGCGGCGCGCCGCCATCGCGCGCAGCGCCTCGTTGACCGTGCGCGTCGCGTTGGCGTAGCCGAGCGCACGCTCGGCGTAGCGACGCGGGGAGAAGCGCGCGTGCCCGTCCACCACGGCCACGAGCGCGTCGGCGAGCCCGTCGTCGGAGGCGAACGCGCCGGTCTCGGCGTTGACGTGGGCGCGGTCGATCCCGACCTGGCCCGCCGTCACGACGACCGGCGTGCCGCACCAGAGCGCCTCGCCCAGCACGCGGCTGCTGCCCTCCTGCTTCGAGAGCAGGACCGCGCACCGGCTGCGCGCGGTGCGCCGCGCGACCTCGGCGTGGGGGAGCCGCTCGGCCACGGTCACCTGGTCGGAGAGGCCCCGCGCCGCGACCTGGCGTTCGATCTCCTCGCGCGTCCACACCGCGGGCACGCCCACGAGCAGCGTCGAGAGCCGCCGGCCGCGCGCGCGGGCGCGCGCGAGCGCGTCGAGCAGCGTCGCGTGGCGCTTGAGCGGGTCCCACGACGCGACCATGATCACGTCCTGCTCGAACGGCGCGTCGGCGGGCTTCTCCGCGAACACCGCGGGGTCCACCCAGTCGGCCGAGCCGACGCGCACGGGCACGAGGTTGGTGCCCCACGCCGCGAGGAACGCGAAGTCCTCCTCGCGCGGCGCCATGACGAGCGCGTCGAGGTCGCGCCCGAGGTAGGGGAGCAGGCGCCACTCGCGCGTGCCCCACGTGCTCGTCTCGAGCACGAGCTGCCAGCGCGCCGCCAGCGCGGGCAGGTCGAAGCACGCGGCGAAGGCCTCGATCGCCTCGTGGTACATGACGAGGAGCACGCCGCGCTCGCCGGTCGCGTCGTCGGGCGACTTGAGCACCAGGACGTCGCCCTGGCGCTCCGGGTCGGGGTCGGGGCGCGGGTAGCGCAGCCGCACGCGGTCGTCGGGCGGGAACGCCGCGAACTTCGCGCGCAGCGCCCGCGCGCCGGCGCTGCGGACGAACTCGGCCCCCAGCGCGTTCTCCGCGACGGGGCGCAGCGTGCCGTCGGGCGCGCGCGTCGCCTCGTCCACCAGCCGTCGCACCCACGCGACGCGGCGCGCGCCGAAGCCCTCGTCGCCGAGGTGCTTCCACGCGTGCACGAGGCGCTGGAGCGCGGCGAACCGCCGCCCCCGCAGCAGCCGCGCGCGGGCGACGGCGCAGGACGCGAGCGCGAAGCCGCGGCGCAGCCACGGCGACGCGTAGACGCGGTCGCGCCAGCGGAGCCGGCTCACGCGTCGCTCCCCTCGCCGCCGTCCGCGTCCGTCGGGCGCGCGGGCTCGCCGCGCAGCCGCCGCACGATCGTGCGCAGCAGCGGGACGCGCTTGGCCGCCTCGCGCAGGCCCGCCGGCGCGGCGACGGTCGCCCACGCCAGCGCGCGCCGCGGGACCACGGTGAGCCGGCGGTACGCCGCCTGCGGCATCGCCCAGTGGCGGTGCCACGGCATGTCGGTGAGGCAGTTGACCTCGTCGGCGCGGCCGGCCTGCGTCTCGCGCTCGAGCAGCCGCTCGAAGAGCAGGTTGCCGGGCCCGAGGCGCGCGAAGCGCTCGTCGTAGGCGATCTTGGCGAGCACGAGCGAGCGGCCCCAGCGCACCGCGAAGTGGACCGCGGCGACCTCGCCCCCGATCTCGAGCCGGTGCCACTCGAGGCGGCCCTCGCGGTGGAAGCCCTCGGCCAGCGCCCGGTAGAAGGCCACGAGGCGCGGGTCCGCGGCGATCGCGGTCCCCGCGCGGCCCTTCCAGCCCGACGCCTCGACGCCGAGGAAGGCCGCGAGCCCGTCGGGGGTCGCCTGCGCGCCCTCGAGGAAGCGGAACGCGACGCCGGCCTCGCGCGCCAGCCGGTTGCCCGCCTTGCGCACGTTGCGGCGGAAGTTGTCCGGGAGGCGCGCGCGCAGCGCGGCGAGCGGCTCGCGCACGTCCACGAAGGAGCCGCGGCCGTCGTCGGCCTCGACGACCGTCGCGTCGAGGCGCGCCGCGGCGAGCGCGGCGGGCGTGCGCGACCCGTCGCGCACGCCGCACAGCGTCAGCGCCCGCGCGCCCGGCACCGCGCCGAAGGCGGCCCGCACGATCGACGCGGCGTCGGCGGCGGGCGCGTCGGCCGCGACGAGCAGGTCGCCCGCGCGCGTGTGGCCGTCGTGCGGCGCCCGCAGGCGCGCGCCGAGCCGCGACGGCGCCTCCACGACCGGCAGCACGCCGACCACCCGCGGGCCCGACGTCGTGACGTGCACGCGCAGCGTCTCGCCGTCGTCGAGCCGGTGCCGCGCGTACGCGTCCACCCACGTCGGCCCGAGCATCGGCAGCCGGGCGGGGGCTTCGAGCGCGAGCGCGTCCCATCCCGCGCGGTGCGCGGCGATCGCCGCGGCGGCGTCGAGCGTGGCGCCGCGTGACGTGCCGCCGGCGGTCGAGGCGTCGGGGGCGGGGGGCGGGAGGCGGTCCACCGTGGGGTCTGCTCCGGGGGGGCGCTAACGTCCGGGGGGGCGAAACGCCGATCCGAGAGGATACGACCTCCCCTCCGGGGGGTGAGGAGGCCACCGTGCGCACCGTCCCGCTGCTCGTCGCGATCGCCGCCGCGTCCCTCGTCGGGTGCGCGTCGTCGTCTGCGACCCGTTATCGGCCCGGCGCCCCCGTCGCCGGAGCGGCGCCCGTGGCCGCGCCGGGGCCGGTCGCCGCCCCGACCGCCGTCGCCGCCCCCGCCGAGGGGCCGGCGCGGCCGGTGGCCCGGGTCCGCTACCGCTTCGACGTCGGCGACGAGATCGCGGTCGCCGTGTGGAAGGAGCCCGAGCTCGCCACGCAGCAGCGGATCCTCGCCGACGGGACGATCTCGCCGCCCCTGCTGCGGCCGACGACGGTGGTCGGGCTCACCGTCGAGGAGCTGCAGAGCCGGCTGACGAAGGACTACGCCGAGTACCTCGTCGAGCCCAAGGTCTCCGTCCGCGTCGTGTCGATCCACGCCGACCGCGTCTTCGTGCTCGGCGAGGTGAAGGACCCGCAGGCCGTGACGCTGACCGGGCCCACCACGCTGCTCGCGGCCGTGGCGCAGGCCGGCGGCTTCGTCGAGGAGGCGGCCGACAAGACCAGCGTCCTCATCATCCGCAAGGGCGCCGACGGGCGGCCCGAGGCGACGGCGGTCAACCTCAAGGCGATCCTCGCCGGCCACGACGTGGACGCGTCGCTGCAGCGCGGCGACATCGTCTTCGTGCCCGCGCGCGGCGTCACCGAGTGGGCGCGCACGGTCGGGCAGGCGCTGTCGCCGCTGAGCACCGCGCTCGGCACGGCGAGCAGCGTCGCGGCCCTCATGGTCGCCGGCAACTGACCTCGCCGAGGCCCGGACGGTGCGGATGCAGCAGGGAGGGTCCCGAAACCGAGCCTAGCTCGGCTCGTCGGCGTCGAGGAGGCTGTAGGGGGGATAGGGCCCCAGCTCGGGCGTGGGGCGGCTCTTCCAGCGCTTGAGCATCCACGCCCACGCCTCGGGGTGCTCGCGGATCGCGCGCGAGAACACGTCGTTCACGCGCGCGAGCGCGGCCGCCACGTCGCGCTCCTCGTCGCCCGTGCGCTCCATGAGGTCGCCCGACACCCACAGGCGCCAGCGCGCCTCGCCCTCGGGCACCAGCAGCGCGACGGCGAGCGGCACCTCGTGCCACCACGCGAGCTTGGCGGGCACGGGCGTCGTGCGGGCCGGGATCCCGAGGAACGGCACGTACGTGCCGCCGTAGCGGCTGGGCACGTTGCGGTCGGCCAGCAGCGAGACGCACCGCCCCGCCGTGAGCGAGGCCCGCAGCGCGACCGCGCCGCCCTTGCGCATCGCCGCGCGGCCGCCCGCGTGGGCGCGCAGCCGCTCGAAGAGGCGGTCCACCGCGAGCGAGCCGGTGCTCTCGGCGACGTAGTCGGTCGGCGGGAGGTAGCCGAGGCCGTCGGCCGCGGCGAGCAGCATCTCCCAGTTGCCGAAGTGCGCCGACGCGACGACCCAGCCGCGGTGGCGCGCCGCGAGCGCGCGCAGGCGCGCCTCGTCCTCGGGCGCGACCCGCACGTAGCGCGCGAAGCGGGCCGGCGTCATCGGCTGCACGTGGAACAGCAACGCCTCGGCGAGGACCGCGGTGCGGTAGGCGCCCCGCATCACGCGCCGCCGCTCGGCGGGCGGCATCTCGTCGCCGTACACCGCGGCGAGGCCCTCGAGCGCGGCGCGACGGCCGCGGCGGTCGAGCACGCTGAGCAGGTCGGCCGCGACGCGCGCGAGCCCCCGCACCGCGCGCTCGGGGAGCGCCGGCATCACCTTCGAGAGGACGACGAGCGGGGCGACCGCGAGCCGCTCGGCCAGCCCGCGCGCGCCGCGCTGGAGCCGAGCCCGGAGCGAGCCCTTGCGCGCCACGGGCCCCGCGCCTAGCCCACGCGACCGAGGACGAGCGCCTCGACCTGCCCGTCGAGGCCGCACGAGAGCACCAGCGCCGAGCGGCCCGCGGGCCGGCCGTCGGGCAGGGTCCCGCGCGCGAGCGCCTCGACGGCGAGCACCAGCTCGGCGGCGTCCGACCCGGGCCCCGCCTCGCCGAGCGCGCGCCGCAGCTCGACGGGGCGGCCGGGCGCGCCCGACGCGACCCCGTCGGCCGCACCGGCCCAGACGGCCCCGAGCGCGTGCGGCGACAGGCCCGCCTCCTCGCACGCCGCCCCGACCGCCGCCGCCACCGCGGCGCCGTGGTGGGGGGGCGCGCCGAACGCGCCGCCCGAGCCCAGCACCGCCACCGCGGGCGCGAGGCCGCGCGCGCGCGCGTCGGCGAGCGGCTCGAGGACGAGCGCGCCGGCTCCCTCGCCGGGCACGACGCCCGCGAGGCTGCGGCCGAGGCGCTCGAGCTCGGTGCGCGTGACGGGGCTCGTCAGGCGCCCGGCGCCGCACGCCACCGCGACCGCGGCGTCGCCGCGCGCGACCGCGCGCGCCGCGAGCCCGGCGGCGGCCGTGCCGCACGCCGACCAGCCCGACACGCTCGTGTTCGCGCCGCGCAGCCCGTGCCACGCCGACACGAAGGAGAACGCGTTGTTGTTGAGCGTCTCGAGCAGGTAGAAGGGGTTGAGCTTGCGCTGCGTGGCGACGTTGAGCGCCTCGGCGTCGAGCGGGCGCCGGAACCCGTCGGTCGCGTCGTCGAACGCGGGGCGGTACGCGAAGAAGTCGGTGACGCCCCAGTCGATCTCGGCGAGGTAGAAGCCCTTCGTGCCGTCGTCGTGGCCGGCGCCGGCGAGCCGGGCCGCCGCCGCGGCCTGCGCGACCGCCTCGGCCGCGAGCAGGCCCGAGCCGTTGAGGAACTTCGCCTGGCTCTCGAGCTCCTCCGGCACCGCCGCGCGCAGGAGCGGCGCGGCCGCGGCGGCGACGGGCGGGGCCGCCGCGCGGCCCGCGGCGAGCGCCGTCCACGTCGCGGCGAGGTCGGCGCCCAGCGGCGTGACCAGCCCGCGCCCGACCACCGCGGCGTCGCGGTCGCGCGGGGCCCTCACGGCCGACCCCCGCGCGAGGCCGGCGTCATCCGCACGCCGCGCAGCGCCTGGCTGAGCCGCTCGACGCGCGCGCGGTCGTCGAGGTCGTCGAGCGCGACGACGGTGCCCTCGAGCTCGACGGCGGCGCGGCGCTCGCCGCCCACCGACGCCTCGCCACGGTAGGCGCGGCGGGCGGGGTCGCCGGTGGGGACCACCTCGAGCGCGAGGTCCACGCGGTCGCCCGGCCCGGAGAAGCCGAAGTAGCGGGCGGAGGCGACGCGCTCGACGAGGAACCAGCGCGAGAAGCCCGACGTGAGCGCCTCGTGCCAGCCCGCGAGCTGCGCGAAGGCCTCGAGGACGAGGCTGCCCGGGAGGATCGGGCGCTCGGGGAAGTGCCACTCGAGGAAGTCCTCGCTCATCGCGACGGTCTTCCACCCGCGCGCGCGGTCGGGGGCGACCTCCTCGATCCGGTCGAGCAGCAGGTACCTCACGGGCGGGCTCCGAACACGACGGACGCGAGGGCGAGGTCCCCCGCGTGGGAGAGCGAGAGGGCGCCCGCGTCGAGGCCGAGGCGCTCGACGGCGCGGGCGATGCGGCCGGTCAGCACGAGGCGCGGCGCGCCGTGCTCGCGCACGACCTCGATCTCGTGCAGCGCGGCGTCGGGCCCCTCGGTCGAGAGGCCGCGGCGCAGCGCCTTGAGCACCGCCTCCTTCGCCGCGAAGCGCGCGGCGAAGTGCGGCCACGGGTCGGGGCGCGCGTGCGCGTACGCCCGCTCGCCCTCGGTGAACAGGCCGGCCTCGAGCGCGGGGTTGCCCTCGACGGCCGCGCGCAGCGCGGGCACGTGCACGAGGTCCACGCCGTGGCGGAGCACGCCGCTCATGCCACCGACATCCCGCCGTCCACGACGAAGGACTGGCCGGTCACGTAGGCGGCGTCGTCGCTGCACAGGAAGAGGACGAGGCCCGCGACGTCCTGCGGGGTGCCGTAGCGGCCCATCGGGATCCGCGCGAGGATCTGGTCGCCCGCGCGGCGCTTGACCGCGGCGGTCATGTCGGTGTCCACGAAGCCGGGCAGCACCGCGTTCACCGTGACGCCGCGGTCGGCGACCTCGACGGCCACGGCGCGGGTGAACGAGATCACCGCGCCCTTGGCCGCCGCGTAGTTGGTCTGGCCGCGGCCGCCGCGGATCCCCGACACCGACGCGACGTTGACGACGCGCCCGGCGCGGGCGCGGAACATCGCCTCGAGCGCGCGCTTGGTGCAGTGGAAGACGCCGTCGAGGTCCACGTCCATCACGCGGCGCCAGTCGTCGGGCTTCATCGTCAGGAGCAGCGTGTCCTTGACGATGCCCGCGTTGTTGACGAGCACGTCGAGGCGGCCGTGGCGCTCGAGCACCGACGTGAACATCGCCTCCACGTCGGCGGGCTTGCCCACGTCGGCCGCGACGGCCTCGGCGCGGTGGCCCTCGGCGACGAGCTCGGCGACGAGCGCCTTCGCCGGCGCCTCGGACCGCGCGTAGTTGACGACCACCGTCGCGCCGCTCTGCGCGAGCCGGCGGCAGACGGCGGCGCCGATCCCGCGGGCGCCGCCGGTCACGAGGGCGACGCGGTCCTTGAGGTCGGCACGGATCACGAGGCGGTCCCTCCCGGGGCCTTGCGCAGCGCGATGGTGGCATTGTGCCCGCCGAAGGCGAGGCCGTTGACGAGCGCGGCGCGCACCGGCGTGCGGCGGGCGGCGCCGAGCACGTGGTCGAGCGCGCACGCGGGGTCCACCTCGGCGGGGGCGAGGTTGATCGTGGGGGGCACGACGTCGCGCGCCACCGAGAGCACGGCGCTGGCGAAGGAGACCGCGCCGGCGGCGGCGAGGAGGTGGCCCATCGCCGCCTTGCCCGACGACACGGCGACCCGGCTCGCGTGGGGGCCGAACACCGTGCGGATCGCCTTCGCCTCGGCGGGGTCGTTGAGCTTCGTGCCCGTCGCGTGGGCGCTCACGTAGTCCACCTCGGACGGGTCGAGCGCGCCGTCGGCGAGCGCCTTCGCCATCGCCTGCGCGGCGCCGCGCCCCTCGGGGTGCGGCGCGGTGACGCGGAAGGCGTCGAACGACGCGCCGTAGCCGGCCACCTCGCACAGCGGCGTCGCGCCGCGCGCGCGGGCGTGCTCCTCGGTCTCGAGCACGGCGACCGCCGCGCCCTCGCCCGTCACCATGCCCGTGCGCCGCCGCGAGAAGGGGCGGCACGCGGTCGCGCCCTCCTCGGTCGCGGCCGCGCCGAGCAGCACGAAGAACACGAGGCCGAAGGGGTCGCCCATCGCGTCGGCGCCGCCGGCGAGCATCACGTCGGCCTTGCCCGCGCGCATCGCGCGCAGGGCGGAGCCGATCGCCTGCAGCGACGCGGCGCACGCGGTGGTCACCGTGCTGACCGGGCCGCCCAAGCCGAGGCGGCGCGCGACCTCGGTGGCGGGGCGGTCGGGCGGGTTGCGCCACAGCGAGCCCCCGTGCACGGCCGCGGGCCCCGCCGCCAGCCGGGCGAGCTCGACGCGGCCGTCCTCGTCGGCCGCGGCGACGAAGTCCTCGAGCCGGTGCGCCCCGGGCCCCGACGCGACGGCCGCCCCCGCGCGTGCGAGCGCGGCCGCGGGCAGCGCCGCGTGCGCGACGGCGCGGCGCGCCGCCGCGACGGCGAACAGCGTGCGCAGGTCGGTCGTCGCGGCGTCGGCGCCGAACTCGGCGCGCAGGCGGTCGATCGTCGCGTCGGGCACCTCGCCCACCGAGCGCGCGGGCGGGCGCTGCGCGGCGAAGCGCCGCGACGAGGCCGTCCCCGGCGTGCCGTCGAGCCACGCACGCCACACCGTCTCGAGGTCGTCCCCGAGCGGCGTGACGACGCCGAGGCCCGTGACCACGACGCGGCGGCTCACGCGAGCCTCCCGTACACCGAGAAGGTGCGGCGCAGCGCCTCGGGGTCGGGCACGGGATAGTGTCCGAAGAGCACCCGACCGATCGACGCGACGACCCGGCCCTCGTGGCGCACGACCGCGCGGCCCATGCTGCCCTTGCCGTGGGTCGAGTCGAGCTCGCCCTCGACCTCGAGGAGCACGCCGGGCGCGAGGTCGGAGGCGACCGTGGCGTCCTCCATCATCGAGAACAGCGGGAGCACCTTGAACCCGTGCGTGCGCAGGATGAGCCAGCCCAGCGTCTGCAGCATCGCCTCGACGAGCAGCGCGCCCGGCACGAGCGGCGAGCGGGGGAAGTGCCCGCGCAGCGCCTCGTCCTGCATCGAGAACGCCTTCGAGGCGACGATGCGGCGCCCCTCCTCGAAGTGCAGCACGCGGTCGAAGAGGAGGAACCTCACCGCACGCCCTCCCAGACGAGCGCGCCCGCGCCGCCGGCGTGGCCCGAGCCCAGCACGAGCGCCACGCGGCCGCGGGCGAGCGCGCGCGGGCGGCCGCCCGCGGTGGACGGCGCCTCGCCGGTCGAGAGCGCGGCGAGCGCGACCGCCGAGCCCACGGCGGGCGCGGCGGCGAGCAGGTGGCCGAGCGCGACCGCCGGCGCGACGACGGCGAGGTCGGTGCGGCCCGGGAACAGCGCGCGGCGCGCGGCCGCCTCCTCGGCGCTCTGTCCTTCGACGACGACCAGCCCGACCTCGTCGGGGCGGCGGCCGGCCTCGTCGAGGGCGGCGCGGGCGACCTGCTCGAGCGTCTCCGCGGCGGGCCCGGGCCCCGCGTCGGAGGCGCCGAAGGCGGTCGCGCTCCCGGCGAGGCGGCCGAGCGGGCGCGCGCCGCGCGCCGAGACCGACGCGTCGGTCTCGAGGACGAACGCGCCCGCCCCCTCGCCGAGGACGAGCCCCGGCGTGCCCCGCATCGACGCGCGCAGCAGCGCCGCGGGGCCCAGCGTGTCGGACACGCCCGCGACGAGCGCCGCGAGCACCGCGCCCGCCGCGAGCGCCTCGGCGGCCTCGGCGAAGGCGCGCACGCCGGCGTCGGCCTCCGCCGCGAGCACGAGGTTGTCGCCGCGGACGTCGAGCTCGGCGGCGAGCTGGCCCACCACCACGTTGCCGAGCATGCGCAGGGGCCAGTGGGGGTGGATCGAGCGGAACCCGCCGGCGAAGAACGCGCCGAGGTCGAAGTGCCCGTCGGCGCCCCGCGACGCGGCGAGCGCGGGCTCGACGTCCTGCGGGGGGCTGTCCACCACGCCGACGGCGACGTAGAGCCCCAGCGCCTCGCGCGGCAGGTCGCCGGCGCGGGCCGCGTCGTGCACGGCGCGCGCCACGCGGTCGAGCCGCGCGCCGTGCGGCGTCTCGACGCGGGTGGGGCCCTCGCCGGGCGGCGGCACCGTGCCCGCCGGCAGCGGCGCGGCGGCGTCGGCACCGTACGGCGTCGGGTCGAACGCCTCCACGCGGGCGACGCCGCTGCGGCCCTCGCGCAGCGCCGTGAAGGTCGCGGCGATCCCGTCGCCCAGCGCCGTGACGACGTCGGCGGCGACCGCGAGCGGGCCGGGCCGCGCCACGTCAGGCCGCCGGCGGGTCGCCGGCCCCGAGGCAGAGGCACGCGTTCTGCCCGCCGAAGCCGAACGAGTTCGAGAGCGCGATGCGGTGGGGGACCCGCCGGGCCACGTTGGGCACGTAGTCGAGGTCGCACTTCGGGTCGGGCGTCTCGTAGTTGATCGTCGGCAGGAGGACGCCCTGCTCGAGGCCCTTCCACGTCAGGATCGCCTCGACCGCGCCGGCGGCGCCGATCGTGTGCCCGAGCATCGACTTGTTCGACGACACCGGCACGGCGCGCGCCCGGGCCTCGCCCAGCGCCCGCTTGATGGCGAGCGTCTCGCCGGGGTCGTTGGTCGGGGTCGAGGTGCCGTGCGCGTTGACGTACTCGACCTGCTCGGGGCGCACGCCCGCGTCGGCCATCGCGCGCACCATCGCGAGCCGGGCGCCCTCGCCCTCGGGGTGCACGTCGGTGATGCGGAAGCCGTCGGCGCTGTCGCCGTAGCCGAGCACCTCGCCGAGCACGCGGCGCCCGCGCGCGCGGGCCGACGCGAGCGTCTCGAGCACGACGACGGCCGCGCCCTCCGACATCACGAAGCCGTTGCGGCGCCGGTCGAAGGGCCGCGACGCCTTCTGCGGCGACGGGTAGCGCTTGGTCATCGCGCCCAGGAGCACGAAGCCCACGAAGCCCGCGTAGTCGAGCTGCGCCTCGACGCCGCCCGCGACGACCGCGTCGGCGCGGCCCTCGCGGAGCAGGCGCGTGGCCTCGCCGATCGCCTGCGCGCTCGCTGCGCACGCCGAGACGACGCCGACGACGCGCCCGCGGGCGTCGAGCGCGCGCGCGAGCGCCGCGGGGGCGTAGTCGCAGCGGCGCAGGTCGAACTGGCGCAGGTCGTAGGCGCCGTCGCCGCGCAGGCCCGCGGCGTCCACGGCGCCGTCGGCGGCGACGTGGTGCAGCGTCGTCTCGATCGTCGGGACCGAGGGGCTGCCGCCGTGGCCGCCGACCACGGTCGCGACGCGCTCGCGGCGCGCGACCGAGCCGAGGTCGGCCGCCGCGGCGGCCTGGCGCCCCGCCGTGACGAGGAGCCGGTGCGCGCGCGTCGCGGGCGAGCGGGGGTCGGGGTCGTCGGCGGCGATCCAGGCGTCGTCCACCTCGCCGCCGATGCGGCAAGCGAGCCCGCGCGTGTCCCAGCGCGAGATCTCGCGGATCCCCGAGCGGCCCTCGACGCACGCGGAGAACGTCTGCTCCACGGTGGCGCCGAGCGGCGTCACCATGCCCCAACCGGTGACGACGACGCGCTGCTCGGGGAGGCGGTCCGCGCTAGCCCGCAAACAGGCCCTTCTCCTTCGCGACCTTCTCGAGCCAGGCCTTGGCGAGCGAGTCGCCGTCGGGATAGGCGGCGTCCTTGCCGCACGCGCCGCACTTGACCTTGGCGCCGTCGGGGCTGGTCCACTGGGCGGCCTTGCAGTGCGTGCAGGCGGGCGGCAGCGCCGCGAGGATCTCGCGGACGCCGCGGGCGAGGGTGTTCGGGGTGACGAGCCGGGGGACCTCGTCGCTGTACATGCCGACCGACAGGCCGTCGGGGCTGCCCATCCGGTCCTTGAGCACCTCGACGGCGTCCTTGGTGAGCGCGCCCGAGCCGTCGATGGCCTTGCCCTCGCCGAAGGTCTCCTCGACGTGGTCGAGGATCGTGGTGTGGGCGAGACGGATGCCGAACGCCTGCTCGAGGCGGAACGTCAGGTCGAGGAAGTCGAGGGAGGTGCCGCCGAGGTCCTCCATGACCGACGCGTCGAGGCGGATGGACGCGGGGTCCTCCTTGCGGCGCAGCGACTTGGCGAGGGCCTTCTGGACCTCCTCGACGATCCGGGCTTCCGAGACGAGGGCGTTGCCCATGGCGCTCCTGACGGCATGCCGGGCCCGCGCCCGGGAAACGCCGGAGTCTACCGTCCGGGGGGCCTCGTCCTAGGTTCGGAGCGAGGCGCGCCGCCCCCGACGCGACCGGTCGGTCGGGTGCCGTGCTGCGACCACCCCTTCCGCCTCCGCGCGTGCCCCCACCGGGGGGGCGTGGATACACTCGTGCCGGGCACGACTGTATCCATTGCCTGCAACATACAAGCGATGAGTACACCCGTGCCGGGCACCGCTGTTCGGGCGCCTACGGAGCGCGCAGGACGCGGTTGGAGAGGCCGCGGTCCACGACCAACGTCTGCCCGCGGATCGCGCGCGCCGCCGGCGACGTGAGGAACGTCACGACGTCGGCGACCTCCTCCGGCGTCACGAAGAGGTCGTCGGGCATCGCGGCCGTCTCGGGCCAGATCTGGCGCAGCGTGAGGAACGCGTCCGTCTTGACGAGGCCCGCGCACACCGCGTTGACGCGGATCCCGCGGCCCGCCCACTCCTCGGCCCACTGGCGCACCATCGTCTCCATCGCCGCCTTCATCGCCCCGAGCGGGTACTCGGGGTTCATGAAGCGCGAGCCGAGGCTCGACACGAAGACGATCGAGCCGCCCTGCTTGGAGAGCAGCGGCAGCGCCTTCTGCGCGCAGAAGACGTTGCCGAGGAAGTTCACGTCCACCAACTGGCGCAGGTCGCGCTCGAGCAGGCGCTCGGTCGGCTTGAACGGCGCCTTCGCGGCGTTGAGCACGAGCACGTCGAGGCGGCCGAAGGTCTCGCCGACCTTCGCCATCATCGCCTCGACCTCGGTGCGCACCGCGACGTCGGCCTGGAACGCCGCCGCCCGCCGCCCGGCCGCCGTCGCGTGCTCGACGAGCCCCGCCGCGCCCTCGGCCGACGCGCCCGCGCCCTGCCGCCCGTGCACGGCGAGGTCGGCCCCGGCGGCGACGAGCGCGCGCCCGATGGCGTGGCCGATGCCACGGCTGCTTCCGGTGACGAGGGCGACCTGGCCGGCGAGGTGCATGGGAGGGCTCCGACGGGCCACCGTACCGCGCCGACGGCCGCCGCGCGCGCGGCGGCGCAGCCGCTCAGCGCAGGCGGTCGCGCAGCAGCGCGCCGGCGCCCAGCGCCAGCGCCGACGCGCGGCCGGGCACGCTCGGGCGGTGGACGACGAGGTCGAACAGGCGGCGTGACCCGGTGGCGAACGTCTCCTTGTACGCCTCGTCGCCGTCGAGGAGGTCGTACTCGGCCAGCCCCGCGCCGAACACGTCCTCCTCGAGGATCCACGTCGTCAGCGACGTGCCGGGACTGCGCGACGCCACCGCGGGGTCGAACCCGCCCTGGAAGTGGTAGCGCGTCCCCGCGTGCACGAACCCGTACTGCGCCGCCACCGGCCGGCCCGCCTGCTCGAGCAGCACCACCGAGAGCATCCCCGCGGCCGCCATCGCCGGGGCGAGCGCGCGGTGGAACGCGCGCACGCGCGCCCCGGAGAACGCCGAGCGCCGGCCCCGCGCGTCGAAGCGGCGGCCGTGGAGGTCAAGCACCGCGTCCACCGCGGCGGCGGCCTCGTCGGGGGCCGTGACGACGCGGCGCCGCACCGTCGGGTCGTCGCGCCACGCGCGCACCTGGCGGCGGAGGTTGCCGCGCTGCTTGGCGCGGAAGCGCGCGAGGTACGCGTCGAACGACCCCTCGACCCGCACGAACGGGCACACCGTCGCGTGCCCCTCGCGGTAGGGGAGCGCGAAGCGCCGCCGCCGCACCGCGCGGCGCAGCGCGCCGTCCTGCGCGAGGTGGCGCAGCCGCAGCGTGCGCCAGCGCGGGGCCGCGGGGGCGAGCAGCGCGTCGAGGCAGGCGTCGGCGACCGCGTCCTCGACGCCCGCGGCGGCGACGACGTCGAGGTGGTCCCCGCCGTCGTCGGCCCCGACGAGCGCGAGCGCGCGGCCCCGCCGCGCCATCGGGAGCAGCCCGACGAGCGCGCCCGCGGCGTCGCGCACCACCGCCGCGAGCGGCGCGGCGCCGTCGGCGGCCCACCGCCACCACGTGAGCACCCACTCG
Source organism: Planctomycetota bacterium (assembly GCA_020851795.1). GTDB lineage: Bacteria > Planctomycetota > PLA2 > PLA2 > JAEUHO01 > JAEUHO01. The sequence goes on from JADZCA010000048.1 coordinate 67,941, forward strand.
GGCGTGAGGAACACCTGGCCCGGCCGCAGCAGCGCGCGCCACGCGGGCGCCAGCGCGGCGACGCGCTCGACGTCGCTCTCGAGCGTCGCGACGAGGGCGCCGCGCGGGGCCGCGTCGGCCGCCGTCGCCCCGGGCCCCGCGCCGACGGGCCGGCCGGCGAGCACGCGGTCCCACACGGCCACGGTCTCCGCGACCATCCGACGCAGCCCGAAGCGGTCCTCGAAGCGCCGCCGCCCTCCCGCGCCGAGGCGGGCGCGCAGCGCGTCGTCGCCGAGCAGGCGGTCGAGCGCGGCGGCGAGCGCGGGCACGTCGCCCGGCGCGTAGAGCAGCCCCGTCTCCTCGGGCACGACGAGGTCGGGCGTGCCGCCCACCGCGGTGGCCACGACCGGCAGCCCGCACGCCATGTACTCGAGGATCGCGTTGGAGAGCCCCTCGGTCTCCGAGCAGAGCACGCCGACGGCGGCCTCGCGCAGGAGGTCGATCGCGCCGCCCTGCGCGTGGTGGACGGTGACGCGGCCCTCCATCCCGGCGCGCGCGCACGCCGCGCGCACCTCGTCGTCGGGGCCGCCGCCGAGCAGCAGCACGTGCAGGCGCGGGTGGCGCGCGAGCAGGCGGCCCGCGGCCTCGACGAGGTCGCGCTGGCGCTTGAGCGGCTTCAGGTTGGCGAGCAGCACGAGCACCGTCGCGTCCGGCGGCACGCCGAGCGAGGCCCGCAGGCCGGGCACCCGCGCGCCGTCGAAGGCGGCGGGGTCGTGGCCGTTGTGCACGACCGCGACGTCGTGGGCCGGTGCGTGCTCGGTCTCGACGACGTGCGTGCGCACGGCCTCGGCGTTGGCGACGTAGCCCGCCGCGAGGCGGCCCGTGCGGCGCAGCGCCGCGACCACCGCCGGCGTGTGCCAGAAGCCGAGGTCGCGGCGCGAGACGAGCACCGGGACGCCGGCGAGGCGGCCGAGCACCGGGCCGACGACGCTGCTGTCGCCCATGAACGTCTGCACGAGGTGGAACCCGCCGCGGCGCACCTCCGCCGCGAGGCGCCGCACCCGCAGCCACGTCCACGGGCGCGAGAGCGAGCCGAGCCGCAGCGAGCGGTTGCGGCACGGGAACGGGTGCTCCTCGAGCCAGGGCGAGTGGTGGGTGACCCACAGCCGCGCCTCCCACCCCGGCGGCAGGTTCGCCACGAGCGCGCGGATCTGCCCCTCGGTGCCGCCGTGGGGGTTCCAGTACGCGTCGGCGAGCAGCAGCACCCGCCGCGGCCCCGCCGGCGGGGCGGCCCCCGCGTCGGGCCCGCTCACCGGCGCCCCGAGAGGAACGGGACGTCGGACAGCGTGAAGCGGTGCTTGCCGGCGCGGGTCAGCGGGATGTCGTCCACGCGCTGCCACACCACCGTCACGCCCTCGCCGAGCGCCTCGCGCATCTTGCCGAGCAGCGGGGCGAGGTCGGCCTCGGTCGCGCTCCCGACCGTGCGGACCTCGACGAGGGTGAGCGAGCGCTGGTGGACCTGGAAGCGCTCGACGCCCGTGCGCCCGTAGAAGAGGTGGGTGAACCACTCGCCGTGGATGCGCTTGCCCGCGGGCGTCGTGAAGAAGTCGCTCGTGCGGCCGTGGACGCGCTGCAGGCGCGGGAACGGGCACCCGCAGGGGCACGGCCACCCGTCGGGGTTCCACGACGCGACGTCGCCGTTCTCGTAGCGGACGACGCCGAACGCGCGGTTGTGGAGGTCGGTGACGAGGACGCGCCCCGGCTCGCCCGGGGCCGCCGGGCGGCCCTCGTCGTCGACGATCTCGATCACGCGCCCGAAGGAGAGGACGTGGAAGCCGCCGTGCCCGCACTGGGCGGCGAGGTGCGTGCTCTCGCGCGAGCCGTAGACGTCGCGCACGGGCGCGTCGAAGGCGCGCTCGATGCGGTCGCGCGCGTCGGGCGAGAGCGCCTCCGCCGACGAGCGCACGACGCGCGGGCGGTGGACGCGGCGGCCCGTGCGGAGCAGCCACGACGCGAAGAGGTCGAGCGCTGTCGCGTAGCCCTGCACCATCTCGGGCCGGAACGCGTCGAGGCGGTCGGCGAACGACGCCATCCGCACCTCGTCCATCCCGAAGGCGTTGAGGAAGAGGTGGGGGAGCAGGCGCCGCGCGACGCGCTCCTTCCACCCGACAGCGCCCTGCTCGCGGTCGTCGCCCCACAGGTAGGCCTTGCGGCACCACGGCGTCAGCCCCCACGAGCGCATCAGCCACGCCTCGGTGGAGAACGTGGTCGCCGCGTACTCGGGGCCGAGGTAGAGCCGCACGGGCGCGCCGGTCGAGCCGCCGCTCGCCTCGAGGCGCAGCGTCGCCGCGGGGCGCGCGGGGTCGCGCAGCGCCTCGAGCTGCTCCTGCAGGTCCCGCCGCGTGAGCACCGGGAACGCCGAGAGCGGCGCGTCGGGCGCGACCCGCTCGCGGAAGAAGGGGATCGTCCGCGCGGCCCACCGCGCGTGGGCCGAGGTCGCCTCGTCCTGCCACGCGCGGAACGCGTCGGCGTCGAGACGCCCGACGGCCTCGAAGTCGCGCAGCAGCCGCTTCCAGCCGTGCTCGCGGCGGGCGTAGACGAGCCGCCAAGCCAGCGCGCGCCTCATGGGCGGCGTCCCGACGGGGGGCGGCGGGGGGCGGACCGGGCGGGCATCGCGGGCCCGTCGATGCTATCCGGCGCACTCCCCCGGTACTCCCGCTTTCCCCGGGGGGGGCCTCCGGCCGATGTAGGGAGGATGGAGGCTCGGGTCCGTCGGCGCGGGGCCCGTGGGCCCGTGCCCGCGGTCCGGCCGCCCCCCGCCCATGACGCCGGCCCCGCCCCCCTCCCCGATCGACGTGACCGTCGTGCTCCCGGTGCGCAACGAGGGCGGCCACATCGACCTCGTGCTCGGCGACCTCCTCGCGCAGACCTTTCCCGCCGAGCGCACCGAGCTGCTCGTCGTGGACGGCCGCTCCGACGACGACACCCGCGCGCGCGTCGAGGCGGCGGCCGCCCGCGACCGGCGCGTGCGGCTGCTCGACAACCCGCGGCGCCTCTCGTCGTCGGCGCGCGCGATCGGCGTGCGCGAGGCGCGGGGACGCTACGTCGCGTTCGTGGACGGGCACTGCCGCGTGCCGCGCACGACGTTGCTGGCCGACATGGTCGAGCTGTTCGAGCGCACGGGCGCGGCCTGCCTCGGCCGGCCGCAGCCCCTCGTCGCCTCCGCGACGGGGGCCGTCGCGCGCGCCGTCTCCGTCGCGCGCTCCTCGCCCTTCGGGCACAGCACGAAGTCGGAGATCTACGGCGACCGCGACGGGCCCGCGAGCCCGGTGAGCCACGGCGCGATGTACCGCCGCGAGGTGTTCGAGCAGGTCGGCTCCTTCGACGAGGGCTTCGACGCCTGCGAGGACGTCGAGCTGAACTGGCGCGTCGAGCGCGCGGGCCTGCCGTGCGTGACCAGCGGCCGCCTCGCCGTCGCCTACGAGCCGCGCCGCACATTGCGCGGGCTGTTCCGCCAGATGCACCGCTACGGGCTCGGCCGCGCCCGCCTGCACCGCAAGCACCCGGCCGCGTTCACGGTCGAGTCGCTCGTGCCGGCGGCGTTCGTGCTCGGCGTGCCGGCGCTGCCGCTGGCGCCGCTGCTGCCCCGTCCGCTCGGGCTCGCGGTCGCCGCCGCGTGGGCGCTCTACCTCGTCCTCGCGCTCGGCTTCGCCGCGGCGGCCGCCGCGCGCGCCGGGCGCCTCGCGCTGCTCCCGCTCGTCGTGCTCGCGTTCGTGACGATCCACCTCGGGCTCGGCTCGGGCTACCTGCGCGGGTGGCTGACCCCGAAGCCGTCGCCCGTCGCGGAGGCCGCGTCGTGAGGCGCCGCGCCGACGCGATGGCGCCGCTGCGCGGGGCGGTGCTCAAGCCGGTGCTCGCGCGCCTGCGCGGCGACCGCGCCTACGGCCAGGTGCGCGCCGTGCGCCGCGCCTTCGAGCGCCCCGCCCCCGAGCAGCGCGCCGACGCGTTCGCCCGCCTGCGCGCGCTGCTCGTCCACGCGCGCGACACGTCGCCCTTCTGGGCCCGGCGGATGGCGGAGGCGCGCTTCGACCCCGCGCGGATGTCGGACGCGGCGGCGCTCGCCGCGCTCCCGCCGCTGTCGCGCACCGACGTGCGCCTCCACGTCAAGGACATGCTCTCGCGGGCCTACGACCCCGCCCGCCTCGTCGTGCACCGCTCGGGCGGGACGACGTCGGAGCCCGTGCCCTTCTTCCAGGCGCGCGAGAGCATCGCCGCGAAGAACGCCGCCACGCTCGTGCTGCGCGAGCGCCTGGGCTGGCGGCGCGGCGGCCGCACCGCGTTCCTGTGGGGCGCGGCCGCCGACGGGCCCGCCTCCGGGCTCGACCCGCTGCGCCGCGCGAAGGACTTCCTCGTCGGGCGTTTCTGCGAGGGCGCCGTGTTCCTCCCGGCGGGCGACCTGTCCGACGCGTGCCTCGACGCGCACCTCGAGACGCTGCGCCGCTTCCGTCCCGCGGTCGTGCAGGGCTACCCGAGCGCCTCCGACCTGCTCGCGCGGCGCGCGGCCGAGCGGGGCGTCGCGCTGCGCGTGCCCGTCTTCGTGCTGACCGCCGAGCCGGTGCTCGCGGCCCAGCGCGCGCGCGTCGCCGCGGCGTTCGACGCCGAGGTGTTCTCGTTCTACGGCGCGCGCGAGTGCGGCTGGATCGCGTCGGAGTGCGTCGCCGAGCGGCGCCTGCACGTCAACACGGTCGGCGTGCACCTCGAGGCCACCGACGACGGCCGGCTCCTCGTGACCGACCTCGCCAACCGCGCGATGCCGCTGATCCGCTACGAGATCGGCGACCGCGGCGCCCTCGACCCCGAGCCCTGCCCGTGCGGCGACCCGCGCCCCGTGCTCGCGCGCCTCGAGGGGCGCGAGGTGGACCTGTTCACGCTGCCGTCGGGCCGGCGGGTGCCGGGCGTGCTCGCCGACGTGCGCGGGCTCGGCTTCGACGGGCACGGCATCCTCGACGCGCAGTTCGTGCAGGACCGCGTGGACCGCATCGACGTGCACTGGGTCGCGGGGCCCGAGCTCGTCGAGGGCGACGTCGAGGACTTCCGGCGCACCGTGGAGGGGCTCTTCTTCCACGAGGTCGAGGTGGTCCTGCACCGCACCGACCGCATCCTGCCCGGGCCCAACGGGAAGGTGCGCCACTGCATCTCCAACGTCACCGCGGCGGAGTTCGCCGCCGACGCCCGTGCCGCCTCGGGGCGGCCGGTGGTCGTGGCGGCCGAGCCCGACGTCGCCCCGGGCCCCGCGCCGGCGGCCCCGCCCGCCCGCCCGGCGCCCGCCCGGCGACCCGAGCGGCGTCGCCGCCGGCGCAGCGCCCTGCCGAACGACGGCGTCGAGCCGCTGTGGACGCACGTCGTGCGGCCGCTCGCCTCCACCGCACGCGGCGACCGTTCGGGGCTGCGGGCGCCGTCGGTGGCGCGCATCCTGTCGCTGCCGCGCGCGGCCGGGCGCCGGCGCCAGCTCGCGGTGCTGCGCTCGCTGCTCGTCCACGCGCGCGCGACGGTGCCCTGGTACCGCGACCGCATGGCGGCGGTGGGGTTCGCCCCCGAGGACCTGCAGGCGACCGAGGACCTGCGCCGGCTCCCGCGCTTGACGCGCACCGACCTCGCGGGCGAGTCGCCGCGCCTGCTCTCGTCGGCGTTCGCCGGCGAGCCGCTGGTCGAGGCGCGCACGGGCGGCACGACGAGCGCGGCCGTGCCGTTCCGCCAGACGCGCGAGGCCGTCGCGTGGAAGGACGCCGCGGCGACGGTGCTCAAGCAGCGCATGGGGTGGCGCCCGGGGCACCGCAGCGCGTTCCTGTGGGGGGCGGCGCAGGACGGCCCCGCCGAGGGGCTCGACTGGCTGCACCGCACGAAGGACGAGCTGGTCCGGCGCGTCGTGGACCGCAGCCTGTGGCTGCCCGCCGGGAACCTCTCCGACGAGCAGCTCGACGCGCACGCCGAGCGGCTCGAGCGCTTCCGCCCGCACGTCCTGCAGGGGTACCCGAGCGCGACCGACCTGCTCGCCCGGCGCCTGCTCGAGCGCGGCCGCCGCCTCGAGGTGCCGGTCGTGCTGCTCACCGCCGAGCCCGTGCTGCCCGAGCAGCGCCAGCGCGTCGCCGCGGCGCTGGGCGCCGAGGTGTTCACGTTCTACGGCGCGCGCGAGTGCGGCTGGGTCGCCGCCGAGTGCCTCGAGCACCGCCTCCACGTCAACACGGCGTGCGTGCTGCTCGAGAGCGAGGGCGGGAGCCTGCTCGTCACCGACCTCGTCAACCGCGCGATGCCGCTGATCCGCTACGAGATCGGCGACCGCGGCACCCTCGACATCGAGCCGTGCCCGTGCGGCGACCCGCGCCCCGTGCTCGCGACGGTGGACGGGCGCCTCAACGACGTGTTCACGCTCCCGTCGGGGCGCCGCGTCCCCGGCGTCGTGGCCGACCTGCGCGCCTACCGCATCGGGCTCGGCATCCTCGAGGCGCAGCTCGTGCAGCCCGAGCTGTCGCGGCTCGAGGTGAACTGGGTCGCCGGGCCGCAGTACCACGAGGGCGACGAGGAGGTGATGCGCGAGCGGCTCGTGCGCATGTTCTACGGCGAGCTCGCGGTCACGCTGCAGCGCGTCGAGCGGCTGCGGCCGTCGCCCAACGGCAAGGTCCGCTACTGCATCAGCCACGTGGGGCGCCCGTCGTGAGGGTCGTCGTCGTGGACGAGGCGCTGCCGGTGCCCACCGACACCGGCAAGCGCATCCGGACCTTCGAGCTCCTGCGCCGCGCGGCGCGCGCGCACGAGGTCGTCCTCGTCGTGCCCGAGGAGGCGCCGCCCGACCCGGCCCACCTCGCGACCGTGCGGGAGGCGGGGCTCGAGGTCGTGCGCGTGCCGCGCCGGCCGCTGCGCAAGCACGGGTGGCGCTTCGCCCGCGACCTCGCGCGCAACCTCCTGCTCCCGGTGCCCTACATGGTGATGGCGCACCGCCTCCGCGCCGTGCGCGCGGCGGTCGCGGCGCTGCTCGCGCAGCGGCCGGCGGACCTCGTGCACGTCGAGTGGACGCCGCTGGTGGCCAACGTGCCCGCCGACGCGGGCGTGCCCGTCGTGGTGTCGGCGCACAACGTGGAGGCCGACCTGTGGGCGCGCCAGGTGCAGGCGCAGCCGACGCGCGCCCGTCGCGCCTACGCCGCGCTGCAGCACCGCAAGGTCGCGCGCTTCGAGCGGCGCGCGCTCGCGCAGGCCGACGGCGTCGTCGCGGTGAGCGAGCCCGACGCCGAGCGCATCCGCACCTGGACCGGCCAGCCGCGGGTGCGCGTCGTGCGCAACGGCGTGGACACCGCCACCTTCGTCCCGCGCCCCGGCGCGGCCGCGGGGAGCCGCGAGCTGCTGTTCCTCGGCTCGCTCGACTGGCGGCCGAACCAGGACGCGGTCACGTGGTTCCTCGAGACGACCTGGGCCCGCGTGCGCGCGGCCGTGCCCGACGCGACGCTGCGCGTGGTCGGGCGCGCGCCGCCCGACGCGCTGGCCGCGCGGTGGCGCGCCGCGCCGGCGACCGCGGTGGACGGGTCGGTGCCCGACGTGCGCCCGTTCCTCGCGCGCGCGGCGGTGGTGGTCGTGCCGCTGCGCGTCGGGGGCGGGTCGCGCCTCAAGATCTGCGAGGCGCTCGCGACCGGCCGGCCGGTGGTCTCGACGACGGTGGGGGCGGAGGGCCTCGACGTAGGCGACGGCGTCGTGCGCGCCGACGACCCCGAGGCCTTCGCCGCCGCGGTCGTCGAGGCGCTGACGCGGCCCGACGAGGCCGCGGTGCGCGCGGCGCGGGGCCGCGAGCGCGTGCTCGTGCACCACGCGTGGGACGCCGAGGCCCCCCGCCTCGTCGCGGCGTGGCGGGAGGTCGTCGAGGCGGGCCCGCGGAGGCGGCCGTGAGCGACCTCCTCGCGCGCGTGCTCTGCGCGACGCCGCTGCCCGCGCTCGCGCGGGCGCGCCGGCGCGACGCGCTCCCGGTCCTCATGTACCACGGCGTGGTCGAGCGCCCGCTCTCGCCCGCGTGCTGGCACCAGCTCCCGCTCGACGCGTTCCGCCGCCAGATGGCGTGGGTGGCGCGCCACCACCGCGTGGTGCCGCTCGCCGAGGGGCTCGCGCGGCTCGAGGCGGGGACGCTCGAGCGCGGCTCGCTCGCGATCACCTTCGACGACGGCTACCGCAACGTCGCCACGACCGCCGCGCCCGTGCTCGCCGCGCACGGGATGCACGCGACGGTGTTCCTCGTCAGCGACGTCACCGGGACCGACGAGCCGCTCTGGCCCGACCGGCTCTACCTCGCCTTCGCGCGCACCGCGGCCGCCGCGGTGGACGCGCCCGACCTCGGGCTCGTCGCCGCGCCGCTGCGCACGCCGCGCGACCGTGCGGCCGCGTACGCGACGTCGGTGCGCGCGCTCAAGGGCCTGCCGCTGCCCGAGAAGGAGGCGCGGCTCGCGGCCCTGCTCGCCGCGCTTCGGCGCGAGGGGCCCGAGGACCCGGGCGAGTTCCGGCTGCTGCGGTGGGACGAGGTGGAGGCGATGCAGCGGACGGGGCGCTTCGCCTTCGGCGGGCACTCGACGCGCCACGAGATCCTCGCGCGGATGCCCGACGGGCAGGTCGCCGCCGCGATCGGCCGCTCGCACGAGGCGGTGGCGGCGCGCACGGGGACGACCCCGACGGTGTTCGCCTACCCCAACGGGCGCGCCATGGACTTCGACGACCGCGCGCGCGCCGCGCTCGACCACCTCGGCGTGCGCTACGCGCTCGCCACCGTCGAGGGCTTCGTGCGGCGCGGGTTCGACCGGCTCGCGGTCCCGCGCCTCTCCGTCGGCAGCGACCTGTCCTTCGCCCGCTTCCGCCTCCTGGTCTCCGGCGCCCTCGAGGCGCTGCGCGGCCGGCGCTAGGCTCTGTTTCGGAACCCTCCCTGCTGCGTCCGCACGGACCGGGCTGCGGCGAGGCGTCCTCGGCGAAGAGCCTCCTCAGCGGGTCAGGAACCCGCTTCCGGGGCTTCTCGCCTGCGGTGCCTGGCCTCGCCTCGGCCCGTGCGGCCTCGCGACGGGAAGTTCCGAAACAGAGCCTCGCCCGCCGAGTTCACGAGCCGGCGAGGTCGGGGCGGCGTCTTGCGCCCGGGCGTGGCGCAGGGCCCGTCGGCGATTCGATGCGTGTCGCCACGCGTCGTCCACTCCTCGGCGTGGTGCCAGAACACGCTGTCGTCGCGTCCGACGCGCGCCCGGGCGCAATCCGCGGGCCCCGACGGGGGCCTGACGTGCGATCGGCGCTCGCCGGGCCTCGCCCTTCGTGAACTCGGCGGGCTACGGCGTGACGAAGTCCTGGACCCACCAGGGGCCGTCGATCGCGATGTGGACGCCGACCCCGAGCCGCCGCCACGAGGGGTTGAGGATGTTGGCGCGGTGGCCGTCGGAGTTCATCCAGCTGTTCATGACCGCCTGGGGCGAGCCCTGGCCTCGCGCGATGTTCTCGCCCCAGCCCGACGACGAGACGCCCGCCGCACGCAGGCGGTCGCCGGGGTCCTTGCCGTCGGGCGAGTCGTGGTCGAAGTAGCCGCGGACGTCCATGTCCACGGCGTGCGCGTAGGCCGCGTCGGCGCAGCCGTCGTCCCAGGTGAGCGGCGCGAGCTGCCGCGCGGCGCGCTCCTGGTTGACGAGGGCGAGCACCTCGTCGGCGAAGGCGCGCTCCTCGACCGACATCGTCGCGGCGGGCACGGAGCCGCCGTCGTTGCCGGAGTAGTCGTCGATCAGGTCCTGCACCCCGCCGGCGCCGCACCCGGCGAAGGCGAGCGAGCCGACGAGCACGGACGCGCAGACGAGCCAGCGACGCAGCATGGGACCTCGGTGCACCCTCTGTACGTATCGGCTCGGGGGCCCGCGTCCCAAGAGTCTCCGTCCGACGCCGCGCGGGCCCCCCGGAGGAGGGCCCGTGGAGCGGCCGGGTCGGCCGGCGTCCTGGCGACGCCGTCCTACGCGAGGCTCGTCCAGAGGGCCTCGAGGGCCTCGACCTGGCGCCCGACGTCGTAGCGCTCCCGCACCCGCTCGAGGGCCGCCTGCGCGGTGGCGCGGGCCGCGGCGAGGTCGGCCAGCGCCGAGCGCAGCGCCCGGGCGAGCGCGCCCGCGTCGCCGGGCGGCACCAGCGTGCCGCACCAGCCGCCGCCGAGGGCCTCGGGCACGCCGCCCACCGCCGAGGCGACCACCGGGACGCCGGCGGCCATCGCCTCGAGCACCGCCAGCGGCAGGCCCTCGCGCAGCGACGGCAGCACGAAGAGGTCGGCCGCGCCGAGGCACCGCGCCGGGTCCGACCGCCACCCGAGGAAGCGCACGCCGCCGGGCGGCAGCGTCGCCGCGCGGCGGCGCAGCGCGTCCGCGCTCGCGCCGTCGCCGACGAGGCAGAGCACCGCGCGCTCGGGGGCCGCCTCGGCCCACGCGTCGAGCAGCACGGCGTGCCCCTTCTCCGGGCTCAGCCGGCCGAGTGCGAGCACCATCGGCGTGCCGTCGGGCAGGTCGAGCGACCGGCGCACCTCCGCACGGGCCTCGCGCGCCTCGGCGGCCACGGCCTCGACGTCGATCGCGTTCTCGACGAGGTGCACGCGCGCCGCGGGCACGCCCGCCGCGACGAGCGCGCCGCGGGTGGGGGCGGCGACCGCCACGACGGCGTCGGCCCGCCGCAGGACGCGGCGGTCGAGCGCCTCGAACGTGGCGACCTTGCGGTCCTCGGCGGTGAACCCGTGCACCACGGCGGCGCGGCGCACGCCGAGCCCCTTCGTCGCGGCCCAGACGAGGAGGTCGCTGCGGTAGTCGTGGCCGACGACGACGCGGGCCCCGCGATCGACCACGGTGCGGCGCAGGCGCCAGACGGCGCGCGGGTCGTACGACCCCGACGCCGCCACGAGCGCCGTGGCTACGCCGCGCGCGCGGCACGGGTCGAGCAGCGGGTGGGGGGCGCCCTCGCGTCCGAACGACGCGACCGTCGGTGCGGTCGCGCGGGCGCGCGCGGCGGCCTCGAGGATGAGCCGCTCGGGCCCACCGAACCGGTCCGACGCGCGCACGTGGAGGACCGGGATCGGCACCCCGCTGGTCTACCCCCGCGCGCCGTGCGCCGGTAGCCCGGGCGTGCGCGGTGACATGAACGACCTGCGCACGCAGGGGAAAGCCCGCCCGCACCCGACCGTCCACCTCGCGCGACGACGTCGCCCCTGAAAAGGCCCCCGCGCCTCTGCTCGCCGATTCCCCACCACTCCTTGCGCGGCTTCCCTCTTCGCTCTCGCCGGGGTCGCGCCTCCCTCGTCGCCCGCGATTCGCTCAGGCCCGCGGGAGCGGCCGCGGCGACCGCGTACTCGCACCGCCGTACGTCGAGCCGCGGCCCGACGACGAGGAGTCTGCGACGAGGAGGAGGGTCGGAGGGGCGCTGCGCCCCGACGACCGCGAACCCCGGGCCTCAGCGAGCGCGGGCGCCCGCTCCCGACCACGCCGCGCGACCGCTCCTACGGGCCGCGGTCTTCGGGGGCGGTGGTGGCGGTGCCCGCCGCCGTGGGCACCGAGGCGTTGCCGCCGCGGTCCACCGCGACGACGGTGACCGACGCGCTCGTCGCGGGCGGGAGGCCCGAGAGCCACGCCCGGTTCTCGTCGGTGACGGCGGCGAGGACGCCGTCGTGCAGCACGAGGTAGCCCGCGACCCCCGACGGGTCCGTCGCCGCGTCCCAGCGCGCGAGCAGGCGCGAGGCCGACACCCGGTGCACCGACAGCCCCGTCGGCGCGGGCGGCGGCGTCGTGTCCGGGGCCGCGGTGCCTCCCGCGAGGTCCACGCGCAGCGCGGCGCGCGCGGTCACGTTCACGGGGCCGGCGTAGGAGCCCACCCCCGACTTCGAGACCGAGACCGAGAACGGGTTGCGGCCCGACACCGTGGGGCCGTTCGTGATCGAGTGCGCGACGACGGTGCCGGCGACGCGGCCCTGCGCGTCGGTGGTGCCGCCCCACACGACGGTCGAGGACGCGTCGCGCACGGTGACCGAGGCGCCGGGCACCGGCGCCCCGCCGTCGTCCACGACGACCACCGTGAGCGTCCACTCGCGCGTGGCGACCCACGGCCCCGGCGACGCCCACTGGTCCACCGCGAGCACGTCCTCCGTGGTCCACGCGTCCACGAGCCGGTGGTCGGGGGCGGCGAGCGCGTCGCTCGAGTCGAAGTACTCGAAGAGGAACGGGTGCGACGGGCCGAGCGAGAGGTCGCGCACCCACGCGTTGTCGCGCAGCGGCGCGCCGCGGCGCGCCGCCCAGGCGCGCACGATCGCGCGGTCGGTCGCCCGCATCACGTTCCACCGGAACGCGAGGTCGTTCGTGGCCGACGACGACCCCGACGTCCACTGCAGCGCGTGCGCGCGCAGCGTCTCGGTGACCGAGACGGCGTCCACGCGGTTGCGCTCGACGACCACGCCCGTCGTGCCGTCCACGTCGAGGTCGATCGCGCGCACCTCGGCGTGCGTCGCGTCGGCGGTGCCCGTCACCCAGTTGCGGTCGAGGCGGCTCCCCGACGCGCCCTCGACCTTGAGGCCGTGCACCCAGTGGAAGTCGGGGTACTCGGCGTTGGGCTGGTCCTGCACGCGCACGCGGTTGTCGTGGACGCGGCACGAGGTGCCCGAGCCGTCCACGCCGTCGAGGTGCACGCCGCGCGACTCGCCGGCGAGCTCGTTCTCGAACACGTCCACCGACGGCTTGTAGACCCCGACCATGTAGCCGTTGGCCACGAGGGCCTTCGTGCCGACGACGCGGTTGTGGTGCACCGTGGCCTCGCCGACGGTGGCGTTGCCCTGCACCTTGATGCCCCACTGCGGCGAGGCGAGGACGAGGTTGTGGTCCACCTGCAGCCCGTGGGTGAGGCCCTCGAGGTAGAGCGCGGCGACGCCGGGGTAGGAGCGGTTGGTCACCACGGTGGTCTGGCAGCGCAGCGTGCACCGGTCCACACGCACGTCGCCCGTGGGGCTGTCGTTCACCACGATGCAGCACGCGTCGTCGCCGCGCACCGTCACGTCCACCGCGGTCACGCGGACGTGGTGGCCGCCGCGCGACCAGATCCCGTGGGCGTTCGCGCTCGAGGCGGCCCCCTGCACGATCGTGCCGTTGCGCACGGTCGTGGTGCCGTTGTTGTAGAGATACTCCGCGTGGACGCCGTAGGCCTCGCCCGCGGCGGTGCCGTAGGTCACGGTGTGCCCGCCGAGGTCGAGCGTGACGTCGCGGCCCGTGATCGTGAACGCCGTGCCCGGCGTCGAGACGTCGGTCGAGAGGACGTACGTCGCCCCGTCCTGGGACAGCGTCGCCGGCCCGGTGAGCGTGATCGCGTTGCCCGGCACCGCGAACGCGCCCGCGGGCACGCGGCACGCGACGGCGAACCCGAACGGCGCCGTGACCGCGCCGCGCACGACCTGCACGGCCCACTGCAGCGTCTGGCCCTGCTCGAGGCCCGAGAGCACGATCGTCTCCGGCGTGCCCGGCGCCGCGGGCGTCGTGGCGTGGGGCACCACGGCCGCGGCGGCGACGTCGGCCTCGCTCTCGAGGTGGCGGACGCGGGCGCGGACGACATAGGCGCTCGCCTGCGGGCTCGGGGCGGTGAAGTGCAGGACCACCTGGCCCGGGGCCGCGCCGGGCGTGGCCGCGAGGTCGGGCAGCTCGAAGGGGCCCACGACGGGCGGCGGGGTGACGCCGCCGCCGCCCCCGCCTCCCCCTCCGCCGCCCGAGCCGCCGCCTCCGCCGCCGCAGCCGGCCACGAGGCCGAGCGCGACGGCGAGGAGCGCCGCGACGCGCGCGCGGGCAGGACGGGACGGGGACGTCGGACGGGGCATGCGGGGACCTCTCAGCATAGAGACGCGCCGGGGGTCGCCGGATGCGCGGGCGTGCCGGTGGCGGGGTCGAGGGTGGCGAGCACGTCGCCCATCGGGGCGAAGCGCATCGTGTCGAGCAGGCGCTCGAGGCGGGGACGGGTGCGGTCGAGGTTGAGCCGGTGGCGCACCCGGGCGCGCCACGGGGCCTGCGGGACCGTCGGCTGGCCGGGGTCGAGCTCCCACGGATGGAGGTAGACGGCGACGGGGACGCCCTCGGCCTCGACGCGCCGCAGCGCGGCGCGCATGACCGCCCCGGGGAGGAGCCGCATCCACCCGCCGCCGGCGACCGGCCAGTTGCGGCCGAGGAGGCGCGCGGTGGTCATGGGGAACTCCCACAGCCCGCGCCCGTCCTCGCCGCGCAGGAAGACGGGGCGCCGCGGGAAGTCGGGGATCCCGTAGCGGTCGTGGCGCACCGGGAACACGCTGCTCGAGTACGCGTAGCCCTCCGCGCGCAGCAGGTCGTGCACCCAGAGGTTGTCGCGCCCGACCGAGAACGACGGCGCGCGCCAGCCGACGGGCCGGTGCCCGCACGCGGCCTCGAGCGCGTCGGCGGTGCGGCGCAGGTCGTCGCGGAGCTCGTCGCGCGTGAGCGACGACGCGAGGCGGTGGTCCCACCCGTGCGAGGCGACCTCGTGCCCGCGCGCGGCGATCTCGCGGACGAGCGCGGGGTGGCGCGCCGCGACCCAGCCGAGCGTGAAGAAGGTCGCGCGGACGCCGCGGGAGGCCAGCACGTCGAGCACGAGCCCCGTGGCGCGCACGACGCGCGACTCGCGCTCGTGCCACGTGGCGCGGTCCACGGCGCCCTCGTAGCCGGAGACCTGGTACCAGTCCTCGACGTCCACGGTCATCGCGTGCAGCAGGGGGCTCGTCATCGGGCCGGCTCCGTGGCGAGGCGGGCCTCGGCGTCGCGCGCGCGGGCCGCGCACGCGAGCAGGCCGGGGAGGAGGTACCAGGCGAGCCGGTCCACGTTGTGCGCGCCGAGGCCCGAGATCAGCAGCAGCACCGTCGTCATGGGCACGACGAGCGCGAAGCTCGCCACCGCGCGGTCCCACGGGTCCTTCGACCCCTTGCGACGCCGGCGCACCCGCCACGCGAACAGGAAGGTCGCCCCGAGGTAGGCCACGAACGGCACGGTGCCGGCCAGCCCGAAGGTCGCGATGACCTGGCCCGTGAGGTTGTGGGGCATGAGCTGGTCGCCGTCCACGCGACGCATGCGGTACGTGGACCAGCACCCGGGGCCCACGCCGGTCAGCGGGTTCTCCGAGAACATCCGCCACGCGACGCGGTAGCCCTCGATGCGCCCGACCGTGCTGCTCTCGGACTTGTACGTCTTCGACGACAGGATGCTCGAGTAGCGCTCCATCGCCTCGTCGGTCTGCCCGGTGGCGAGCCAGCCGAGCATGCCCGCGACCACGGCGGCCATCGCGATGCGGGTCCCGCGGCCCGGCAGCATCACGAAGGCGAAGACGAGGTTGAGCACGTGGAGCACGAGCCCCGAGCGGCTGTGCGTCTGGATCACGCAGTACGTCGCGAGCAGCCCGTAGCAGAGCACGCAGAACCGCAGGAACGCCGAGCGGGTCTTGACGGCGCACCACACGAGCAGCGGCATCGAGAACGCGATGGTGCCCGCGAACGAGTTCGGGTCGGAGATGCTGCGCCCCGCGCCCATCATCCGCACCACGCCCATCGTGAACTGGTACTTGCCCGAGAGGAACTCGGTGAACGAGCGGACGAGGTAGAGCCCCATCCCCGCCGCGAGCACGAGCAGCGTCACGACGAGCTCGCGCCGCGTGCGCACGATCGCGAGCATCAGGAAGTAGACGAGCATGGTCGTCGTGTGCTCGATCTGCGCGTCCTGCGCGATGCCGGGCTCGAAGGCCCACAGCATCGAGAGGAGGCCGCCCGCGACGAACGCGACGAGCGCGTTCGTCGTCGCGCGGTGCTCGGGCGCCACCGCGCCGCGGGGGCGGCCCGCGAGGAGGAAGCGCAGCCCGGCCACGAGCAGCGCCACGCTGCCGAGCAGCAGGCGCGGGCGGAAGCGGCCGATCGAGGGCCACTCCTCGTCGAAGCAGGTCGTGACGAAGAACAGGTAGGCGAAGAGGCACCAGTAGGCGCCGGGGAGGCCGCGCAGGCTCGAGTCGGCGAACGCGAAGAACCCGCGCGCCGGGGCGGCCGGGACCGTCTCCGCCGCGTCCGGCGCGGCGCCGGTCGCGTCGCCCGGGGCGGGCGCCGCCGCCGGGAGCTCGACGAAGGGGGCGGGCGGGCGCGAGGTCATGCGGCGCCCGCGTCCTTCGGCGGCGGCATCGTGTCGGGGCGCAGCGCGCTCGGCGCCACCCGCACGAGGAGCGCGTGGACCGCGACGAAGACGGCCTGCGCGAGCACGGCGAGCCCGAGCAGTGCGGGCCAGCCGAGCGACGCCGCGGGGTCCACGAGCACGAGCAGCACCAGCGCGGTGGCGGCGGTCGCGGCGAGCGGCGTCACGAACGCGCGCAGCGCGAGCGCGCCGAAGCGACCGCCGAAGCTGCGCGCGGCGAAGGCGGGGAGCGCGACGAGCCGGACGACGAGCGACGGCACCGTGGTCCCCAGCGCGACGCCGAGCACGCCCAGCGGCCGCGCCAGCAGCAGGCTCGCCACGAGGTTGGCGACCGCCTCGACCACGGAGAGGACGCCGAGCGCACGGACGCGGCTCGCGCCGTAGAGCACCGCCTCGAACGGGTAGGCGGCGATGGGGCCGACCGCGCCCACCGTCAGCGCGACGAGCACCGCCACCGCGTCGCCGCGGAAGTCGTCGCCCTGCCACCGCGCGAGGAACGGCTCGCCGACCACGAGGAGGTAGGCGAGGATCGCGCCGCCGACGAGGAGCATCGAGCGGCTGCCCGAGGCGAGCATGCGGAGCAGCCCCGCGCGGTCGCCGCGGGCCTCGAGCCGGCTCGCCGCCGGCGCGAGGACGCGGCTGGCCGCCGTGGTCAGCGCGCGCGCGTAGAACGGGAGCTTGCTCCCGATCGAGAACACCGCGACGGCCTCGGTGCCCAGCATCGCGGCGATCACGAGCGCGTCGGTGCGCCAGATCACGAGCTGCGCGAACGAGACGAGCAGCGCCGCGCCGCCGTAGCGGAGCAGCGCGACGCAGCGGTCGCGCGTCGCCAGCCGGGGCGAGAAGCGCAGCCCGGGCTCGATCGCGAACGCGCTCGCCGCCTTCGCCGTCATCTCGAGCACGTCGGCGCCCACGGTGACCCACGCGAGCCCGAGGATCCCGTGGCCGCCGCGCAGCACGAGCACGGTCGCGACGGCCTTGCCGGCGAGCACGAGGAGGTCGGCGGAGCAGAGCAGCGGGAAGCGCTGCTTGCCGACGACGACCGCGGAGAACGCGTTGAGCGGCAGCGTGAGCGCGAGCGACGCGCTCGTGAGCAGCACCGCGAGCGAGGTGTCGCCGGCCTGCGCGGCGGCCACGTCGAACCACCCGGGCACGTGCGGCGCGACGACGATCGCCGCGGCGAGCACGATCGCGCCGCAGGCGCCGAACGTGACGAGCGCGGCGTTGACGTAGCGGTTGACCTCGTCGCGCTGGCCGAGCGCGTCGTGGCGCGCGACGAAGTAGACGATGGCCGGGCGCACCCCGAGGTCGGCGAAGCCGAGGTAGCCGGTCAGCGACATCACGACGTCCCAGACGCCGTAGCCCGCCTTGCCCAGCGACCGCACGACGAAGGGCGAGACGAAGAACATCACGAGGGCGTTCGCGAGGAAGACGCCGCTCGTCCACAGGCCGTTGACGACCACCCGGCGCCGGTCCGACCCGGCAGGCCCCAGGGCGGACGCCCACCGCCCCGCGCGCGGCGGGGGGGCGGGAGGCGGCGGCGCGGGGGGGGCGGTGGGCGGGGCCAAGACGTACCGTTTCGACCGGACCGGGGCGTCCACGCAATCCCCGGTCCCACCGGGGGGCGCGACGGAGGGTGGGGGGCCTCGGCCGAGGGTACCCTTGCTCCTTCCGTCCTGCCCGGCCGTCGGGACCCGACGGAGCCGCCTCGACGGCGGCGCGTCAGGTCGCCGTTCGCGTCCTCGCCGCGCACCGGACGTCCACCGATCTCAACGCCGCCTTCATCCGCCGTGACGCCCCGGTCGATACAGGTCCGCGCTCCCCTCTCCCGCCCTCGTGGGGCGGAAGGCGGGTGCGCGTCGGGCGCCCGCGGGGCGCCCTCGGTGGGGGGTGCGGCATGAAGGTCCTCGTCACCGGCGGCGCCGGCTTCATCGGGAGCCACCTCGTCGACCGGCTCGTCGCCGACGGGCACCGCGTCGTCGTGCTCGACAACCTCGCGACCGGGCGCCTCGAGAACCTCGCCGCCGCGCGGCCCCACCTCGAGTTCCTCGAGGGCGACCTGCGCGACCGCGTCGCGGTCGAGCGCGCCGTCGCGGGCTGCGAGGTCGTCTGGCACCAGGCGGCGCTCGCCTCGGTCGCGCGCAGCGTCGAGAACCCGCGCGAGGTGACCGAGGTCAACGTCGGGGGCACGCTCAACCTGCTCGTCGCGGCCCGCGACGCGAAGGTGCGGCGCATCGTGTTCGCCTCGTCGTCGTCCGTCTACGGCGACACCCCCGAGCTGCCCAAGCGCGAGTCGATGCCGCTGACGCCGCGGTCGCCCTACGCGGCGTCGAAGGCGGCGGGCGAGTCGTACCTCTCGGCGTTCCAGGCGGCGTACGGCCTCGAGGCCGTCTCGCTGCGCTACTTCAACGTGTACGGCCCGCGCCAGTCGGCGAAGTCGCTCTACGCCGCCGCGGTGCCGCGCTTCGTCGAGGCGGCGCTCGCGGGGCTCCCCGCGACCGTGTACGGCGACGGCCTGCAGACGCGCGACTTCACCTACGTCGGCGACGTCGTGGACGCGCTGCTGCGCGCCGCGACGGCCCCGCGCGCGGTCGAGGGCCCGATGAACGTCGGCGGCGGCCGCCGCATCTCGATCCTCGACCTGATCCGCGCCGTGGGCGCCGCGGCGGGGTGCTCGGTGCCCCCGCGCCACGAGCCCGCGCGCGTCGGCGACGTGCGCGACTCGCTCGCCGACGTGGCCCGCGCGCGCGAGCGCCTCGGCTGGGAGCCCGCGACGCCGATCGACCGCGGCATCGCCCGCGTCGTCGCCGCCGCGCGCGCCGTCGCGCCCTCCGTCCCCGCCGGCCGCTGACCCCGGAGCCGTCATGCACGACCTCGAGCAGAAGATCCGAGCCCGCACCTGCCGCTACGGCGTGATCGGGCTGGGCTACGTCGGGCTGCCGCTCGCCGTCGCGTTCGCGCAGCGCGGCGTGCACGTCGTCGGCTTCGACGTGGACCGCAGCAAGACCGACGCGCTCTCGGCCGGGCGCTCCTACATCCCCGACGTCCCCGCCGCCGAGGTGGCGCGCGAGGTGTCGGCCGGGCGCCTCGAGGCGACGACCGACTTCTCTCGCCTCGCCGAGTGCGACGTCGTCAGCATCTGCGTCCCGACGCCGCTGAGCAAGTCGCGCGACCCCGACGTCTCCTACGTGGCCGCCGCCACCGAGAGCGTGGTGAAGACGCTGCGCGCCGGCCAGCTGGTCGTCCTCGAGAGCACGACCTACCCGGGCATGACCGAGGAGTTCCTGCGCCCGCCGATGGCCGCCACGGGCCTCACGGTCGGGCGCGACGTGTTCCTCGCGTTCTCCCCCGAGCGCGTGGACCCCGGCAACGTGAAGTACGGCATCCGCAACACGCCGAAGGTCGTGGGCGGCGTGGACCCGCTCTCCACGCGGTTCGCGGCCGACTTCTACCGCATCGCGGTGGACCACGTCGTCGAGGTCTCGAGCGCCGCCGCCGCGGAGATGGCGAAGCTGCTCGAGAACACGTTCCGCAGCGTCAACATCGCGCTGGTCAACGAGGTCGCGCTCATGTGCGACCGCCTCGGCCTCGACGTCCGCGAGGTGGTCGGCGCGGCGGCCACGAAGCCCTTCGGCTTCATGGCCTTCCAGCCGGGCCCGGGCACGGGCGGCCACTGCATCCCGCTCGACCCGCTCTACCTGTCGTGGAAGCTGCGCACGCTCGAGTACCGCGCGCGCTTCGTCGAGCTGGCCGACGACGTCAACCTCTCGATGCCCCGCTACGTCGTGGCGCGCGTGGTCACCGCGCTCAACGACGCCGAGCGCAGCCTCAAGGGGGCCCGCGTCCTCGTGCTCGGCGTCGCCTACAAGCGCGACGTGGACGACACGCGCGAGTCGCCCAGCCTCGAGATCCTCCGCCACCTCGCCGAGGGCGGCGCGCAGGTGGAGTACGCCGACCCCTACGTGCCCGAGGTGGCCGTGCACGGCCGGACGTGGCGCGGGGTGCCGCTCGAGCCCGGGACGCTGGCGCGCTACGACGTCGTCGTCGTCGCCACGGACCACCGGGCGCTGCCGTGGGACCGCGTCGCCGCCGAGGCCCGCCTCGTCGTGGACGCGCGCGGCGCCGTGCCGCGCGACGCGGTGCGCGGCGTGCTGTGGCCGCTGTCGGGGCCGCCCGTGCGCGGCGCCGCGGCGGCGGCACCCGCCGTCGCCGGTGCGCGCGCGTGAGCGCCCTCTCCGCCCTCGTCCGGCGCGGGCTGCGCTCCGCGTGGGAGCGGCGGTGGCTCTTCGCGGTGCCCGTCGCGACGTTCCTGCTGCCCGCGGCCGTGTGGGTGGTCCACCTGCCCGACACCTACCGCGCCTCGGCGCTGGTGTCGGTGCGGCAGGTGATCGCCGCGCGCCCGGGCGGGGCCCTGCCGACCACGCAGGAGTGGCGTCCCGAGCAGATCCTCGCGACGGCCCGCGACCGCGTGCTGCAGACGCCCAACGTCGCGGCCGTGGTCCCGCTGCTGTGGCCGAAGGGGAACCCGACGGACACGTACACGCTCAACGCGGTGCGCGGCAAGGTGCTCTACGACCAGGTCGGCGACACGCGCTTCGCGGTGTCCCTCGAGCACCCCGACCCGGCGCTCGCCGCCGAGGCCGTCAACGCGCTGCTCGACGCGTTCCTCCACAACGAGCGTGAGCAGAAGGTCCGCGTGGCCGAGGGCCAGCGCGAGTTCCTCGAGGGCGAGGCCCGCCGGGCGCGCGAAGGCTACGACCGCGCGCTCGACGCGATGGAGGCCTTCCGCAAGGACCACGCGGACACGATGCCCGACCAGAAGGACTCCATCACCGCCGAGCTGCACCGCATCGAGCAGGAGGTGCGCGAGCGCGAGAACGACGCGCAGCGCAGCCGCATGCTGGTGCCCGAGGTGGACAAGATGCTGCGCACGACGGTCCCGTCGGGCACGGCGGGCGGCGCGCCGCCGACCCCCGACGAGGTCGTCGCGCAGCTCAAGGTGACGTCGGCGCAGGCCGCGCTCGACCAGGCGAAGAAGACCCTGGCCGAGCTCCGCCTGCGCTACACCGAGAAGAACGACGCGGTCAAGAGCGCCGTGCTGCAGGTGTCGCTCCTCGAGAAGGACGTGGACACGGCCAAGGTCGGGCTCGAGGCGGCGCGCCGCCGGGCCGACGCGGACGCGTCGTCGCGCCGGCGCACCGACTCCGAGGGCCTGCTCGCCTACCTGCGCCAGTGGCGCGAGTCGCTGCTCGGCGAGGAGGAGCGCGCCCGCGCCGCCGTCACCGAGCTGCGCGCGCGCTCGGAGCGCCTCGCCGCGCGCCTCGCCGAGATCCCGAGCACCGACGACCAGCTGCGCAAGCTCAAGCCCGCGCTCGAGAGCGCCTACCAGGCGAGCCTGCGCGCCGAGGACGCCGCGCGCAACGCGCGCGCGGCCGCCGAGTTCCTCCGCAACGGCGACACCGGCGACACGATCGGCTTCACGCTCGAGTCGCGGGCCGTCCCGCCCGTGCAGCCCTCCGGGCCGGGCCGGATGCGCTACCTCGCCACCGCGGTGGCGTTCGGCCTCGCGCTCGGCTACGGGCTGCACGTGCTGCGGCGGCGCTACGTGGACGACGACCTCGTCGCCTCGCCCGCCGACATCGCCGACCTCGTGCCCGGGGCGCTCGTCGTCGCCGTGCCGCTCGTCGGCGAGGGGCCGGCGCCGCGGCGCGGCGTCGTCGTGGACTGGGCGTGCGCCGCGTGGGTCGCGCTCTGCCTCGGCGGCGCCCTGTTCGCGCTCGGTGCGCACAAGGGCTGGGTCGAGGCGCCCGCGTGGTTCCGTCCCTGGCTCGGGGGGCGCGCATGATCGGCGAGGAGCCCCGCGACGTCCCGGCGCCGGCCTCGCACGAGGGTCGGCCCGTCGTGCCGCCGCCGCCCGGCATGCCCGACGTCGGCGCGCCGGCGCCCACGCCGCCCGCGGAGGTCGCGACACCCTACGGGCTCGTCCCGTCGCAGCCGTCGTCGTCGGCCGCCGCGCTGCTCGCGGTGTCCACCGACGGCGCGCGCCTCGTCGCGACGCCGCAGCCCGACCGCGTCACGGCCGACGGCTACCTGCGGATGACGGCGCGCGTGCTCATCGAGTCTCCCGGCGAGGCGAGCCGCGTCGTCGGTGTCGTGTCCGCGCACGAGGGCGAGGGGCGCACCGCGGCCGCGGTCAACCTCGCGGTGTGCCTCGGGCGCGCGAAGGGCCGTCGCGGACGCGTGCTGCTCGTGGACGGCGACGCGCGCCGGCGCGGCCTCACGCGCCTCTTCTGTGGCACGGGCCCCGTGGCGGGCCCCGACGGCGCCCCGGTCCCGCACCCGACCCTCATTGGCACGGCGCTTGAGGGCGTGGACCTCATGACCGCCCCCGACCTCGACGACGGCCTGACGGTCTCGACGCCGGCGGCGTGGGTCCACACGTTCCGCGAGCTCGGGGCGCTGTACCCGCACCTCGTCGTGGACTGCCCGGCGGTGCTCGACGACCCCGAGGGGCTCGTGCTGCGCGAGTGCGTCGAGCGCATCGTGCTCGTGGTCAAGGCGGGCGAGACGACGCGCACCGCGGTCACGCGCACCCTCGGCTCGCTGTCGGGGCGCGTGCTCGGCGTGATCGTGCAGGGCGCGCACGCGGCCGACGGGGGCTGGCGATGACGCCGAGCTCGGGCTCCCCCTCGGTCGCCTCCCGCGCCGCCGCAGCGGCCGCCGGGACCGCGCGTCCCGCGCTGCCGCTGTCGCCGGCGCCGCGCTGCGAGGCCGTCCTCGTGCCGCCGCTCGTGGTCGGCGCGGTGCTGCACGCCACGGTCGCGTGGGTGGACGTGTTCGTCGGCGACGCGCGCCCCGCGGGCGCGGTGGGTCGCGCGTTCGCCGTGTCGCTGCTCGCGCTGCTGCCCGCGGCCGTGCTGCACTGCTTCGCGCGCGCGCACGGCAGCCGCGTCGGTCGCGTGCTCGCGGCGGTGGGGGCCGCGGGGGGCGCGTGGCTGGGCGGCATCCTGCTGCCCGGCGCCCTGCCGCCGGTCGCGGTGCTCGTCGTCGCCGCGGCGCTCGCGTTCCTCGCGCCGCTCATCTGGCGCCCGTGGCAGGACCGGTGGACCGCGGCGCGCGTCGAGCGCGTGAGCCTGCTCGCGCCCAACGTCGTCGCCGCGGCCTCCGCGGTGGACCGCCTCGAGGCGGTGCCGTGGGTCCGCATCGCGAGCGTGATCGTCCCGGACGCCGACCCCGCGACCGCGTCGCGCCTGCTCCGCCATCCCGTGACCGCGGCGGTCCGCGGCGAGGTCCCGCTCGAGCGGCGCGTCATCGTCTGCTCGCCGATGAAGGACCCGGGGGTGGGCCGGGCCATCGCCGAGCTGGTGGCGCGCGGCCACGACCTGACCTCCGAGTCGGCCACGCTCCGTTCGGCGGAGGGGCGGGTGGACTCGTCCCGTGCGGACCCGCTTAACCTGCTGATGGGGCGCCCCCGGTCGCGCTGGCTCGACGCGTCGTCGAGATTTCTCGACATCGTCGGGTCGTTGGTCCTGCTCGTCCTGGCCGCGCCGCTCCTGTTCGCGTGCGCGGTCGCGATCGTGCTCGACGACGGCTTCCCGGTGTTCTACCGCCAGCGCCGCGTCGGCCGGGCCGGGCGTCCGTTCGACGTGATCAAGTTCCGCTCGATGCGCAAGGACGCCGAGTCGCGCTCCGGGCCCGTGTGGGCGAGCGAGGGCGACCCGCGCATCACGCGCGTGGGGCGCTTCCTGCGTCGCTACCGCCTCGACGAGCTGCCTCAGCTCTGGAACGTGCTCGTCGGGCAGATGGCGCTCGTCGGGCCGCGTCCCGAGCGCCCGCACTTCTGCGACGTGCTCCGCGAGCAGGTCCCGCTGTTCGAGCTGCGCACGATCGTGCGCCCCGGGCTCACGGGCTGGGCGCAGGTGCGCCTCGCGTACGGCGCGAGCGCCGACGACGCCCGTGCCAAGCTCGAGTACGACCTCTTCTACGTGATGCGCCGCTCGCTCTGGTTCGACGTCGCGATCCTCGCCGAGACGGCGCGGGTCGTGCTCACCGGCGACGGGAGCCGCTAGCCCGCCGAGTTCACGGAAGACGAGGCGAGTCGAGCGTCGGACGCACGGCAGGCCCCGGTCGGGGCGCGCGGATTGCGCCCGGGCGCGCGTCGGCCGCGACGACGGCGTGTTCTGGCACCACGTCGAGGAGCGGACGACGCGCGGCGACACGCATCGAATCGCCGACGGGCCCTGCGCCACGCCCGGGCGCAAGACGCCGCCCCGACCTCGTCGGCTCGTGAATTCGGCGGGCTCGGAGCCCGTCGCGGTCGCCGGCTCCCGGGAGGCCCGCGCCCCGGACGGGCTCCTAAGCCCGGATCTCCCACGAAAGACGAGGGGGTACGCGGACCGACCGATCGGCGACCCGCGGTCGGGGCCGATGCGGGGCCGCCGGGCGCGGGGTTTCACCGACGACCGCGTGTTCTTGGGACACGCCGAGGAGGTGAAACCCCGCCGGCAAGGCGGTCGATCCTGCGACGCGCGCCCCCGCGCGCCCGGCGGCCCGGCGCGGCCCCGACCTCGTCGGCTCGTGGGAGATCCGGGCTAAGGGGCGGAGGCGGAGAGGGGGCCCACGGCGGCCGCAGCGCGCACCGCACGGGGTGCCCGTCGCGGCGTGCGAACATGGCGGGGCCGCGGCCGCCGCCGGCCGACGGGAAGGGAGGCCCCATGGGTGCCCGTCGGACCGCGTCGGCGTCGTTCCTCGCGGCGCTCCTCGCCACGCTCGGAGGGCACGCGGCTCCCGCCGGCGCCGCGGACGCGCCCGCGCCGGCCCCCGCACCCGCACCCGCCGCTGCCGACGACGACGGGCCCTCGCTCACGGTGTACTCGTCGGCCGACCCCGCCGGCTTCGACCCGACGCGCTTCGTCGCGCAGCAGCGCCAGGGCGCGACGGCGACGGCGGCGTCGCAGGTGCCCGGCTTCGGCGTCGTGCGCGACACGCGTCGCGTGGACGTCCCGGCCGCGGGCGAGCTCGCCTTCGCCGACGTCGCCGAGCACATCGACCCGACGACGGTCGCGTTCGACGACCTCACCGACCCCGCGGGCACCGCCGTGCTCGAGCAGGCGTTCCGCTTCGACCTCGCGAGCCCCGACAAGCTGCTCGACCGCTACGTGGGCCGCCGCGTCGGCTACGTCGTGCGGGCGCAGGACGGCACGCTCGCCGAGCAGACGGAGGGGACCGTCGTCTCGATCAACCAGGGCACGGTGGTGCTGCAGACGGGGGCCGGGCTGCGCTTCGTCCCGGCGCGCGACCCGGGGCTGCGCCTGCCGAGGCTGCCCGAGGGGATCGTGACGCGGCCCACGCTGGTCTGGAAGGTCGCCTCGGCGTCGCCGGGCTCGCACCGGGTGCGGACGACGTACCAGACCGCCGGCCTGACGTGGCGGGCCGACTACAACCTCGTCCTCGACGCGTCGGGCAAGAAGGCCGAGCTCGGCGCCTGGGTCACGCTCCTCAACGTCTCGGGCGCGAGCTGGCGCGACGCGCGGCTGCGCCTCGTGGCGGGCGACGTGGCCCGCGTGCGGACGACGCCGACGCGCGCGACGTCGAGCGGCGGGTCCACGCGCGGGGGCTTCGACGCGGGGCCCGGCTTCGAGGAGAAGGCGTTCTTCGAGTACCACCTGTACACGCTGCCGCGGCGCACCGACGTGCTCGAGGACAGCACGCAGCAGCTCGTGCTCTTCCCGACGGCCCGCGACGTCGGCGTCGAGCGCGTGCTCGTCTACTACGGGCTGCCGGAGGCGGCGTCGTGGGGCGTCACGCCCCAGCCCCGCACCGACCGCGACGTCCGCTCCGCGGCGAACCCGAAGGTGGACGTCTACCTCCGCGTGCAGAACACCGCCGCGAACCACCTCGGGATGGCGCTGCCGCGCGGGCGCGTGCGGGTGCTCCAGCAGGACGACGCCGCGGGCACGCCCGAGTTCGTGGGCGAGGACGTCGTGGACCACACGCCCGAGGACGAGACCGTCCTCGTCAAGGTGGGCCAGGCGTTCGACGTCGTGGGCGAGCGCACCCAGACCGCCTTCGAGGTGGACGCGTCCCGGCGCACGATGTCGGAGTCGGTCCGCGTCGTGCTCCGCAACCGCAAGGCGGAGGCGGTGCGCGTGACGGTGCGGGAGACGCTGTTCCGCTGGATGGGCTGGGAGGTCACCCAGTCGTCGCGCCCCTTCGTCAAGCGCGACGCCCGCACGGTCCACTTCGACGTGGACCTCGCGCCGGGCGCCACCGAGGAGGTCACCTACACGGTCCGCTACGCCTGGTGACGCGGGCCGTTCCGTCCGGCGCCCCCGTCCGGTACCCTCCCGGCCCCCCTCCGGAGCCGCCGCGGTGCGGATCCTCGTCGTCGAAGACCACGCCCGGATCGCCTCCTTCGTGCGCAAGGGCCTCGAGGAGGAGGGGTTCGTCGTGGACGTCGTCGACGACGGCGCGCGCGCGCTGACCGAGCTGCTCGACCGCCCGCCCGACGCGTGCGTCCTCGACGTGATGCTGCCCTCGCTCGACGGCTTCGAGGTCGTGCGGCGGGCGCGGGCCGGCGGCGCGACGTCGCCGGTGCTCCTGCTGTCGGCGCGCGGCGAGGTGGACGACCGCGTCCGCGGCCTCTCCGCCGGCGCGGACGACTACCTCCCCAAGCCCTTCGCATTCGAGGAGCTGGTCGCGCGCCTGCGCGCGCTGCTGCGGCGCGGGGCCGCCTCCTCCTCGGTGCTCGCCTACGCCGACGTCACCCTCGACCTCGCGCGACGCGAGGCGCGCCGGGGCGGCCGCCGCGTGGACCTCACGCCGCGCGAGTGGGCGCTGCTCGAGCTGTTCCTGCGCCGCCCCGAGATCGTGCTCTCGCGCACGGTGATCGGGCAGAAGGTGTTCGGCCTCCACTTCGACCCGGGGACCAACGTCGTGGACGTCTACGTGGGCTACCTGCGGCGCAAGCTCCACGAGGCGGGGCCGCCGCTCATCCACACGGTCCGCGGCGCCGGCTACGTGCTGCGCGCAGGAGCCCCGTCGTGAGCGCGGGCCCGCGGCGGCTGGCGGGGACGGGCGTGGCGCTCGTCGCGCTCGGGGCGGTCGTCCTCGCGGGGGCGCTCGTCGCGAGCGCGTCGGACGCGCGGGCGTCGCACGCCGCCCTCGTCGCCTCCGAGCGTGCGCGCGCCGCGACCGCGGCGGCCGCCGCCTTCGACGACGAGCTGCGGCGCACGTTCCGCGAGCTCTCGCGCTTCGGCAGCGAGGTCGGGAGCGCGTGGCTGCACGCGAGCGAGCCGGTCGGGTCGCGGCGCGAGGCCGCGGGGCGCGACGCCGCGTTCGCGGGCATCCGCGCGCTGGTCGAGGGGCCGACGGCGCCGCCCGGCGTCCGGGTCGTGCTCTACGACGCGGCGCCCGAGGACGCCCCCGAGCCGTTCGTGCTGCTCGGGGTCGTCGAGCGGGGCCGGGTGCGTCGGGAGGGGCTGGCCGCGTGGCCGGGGCGGGTCCCGCCGGCGCTGCAGCGCCGCGAGGCCGACGCGCCCGGCGAGGACGGCTCGGGGGACGTCGGCTGGTTCGGCGCCGAGGGCGAGGACGCGGCCCGCCTGCACCAGCACGCGCTCTACACGCACTCCTACGAGGACGACGACCAGGAGACCTCGGTGGTGCGGGCGGTCGAGGTGTCGGTCCCGGTGCGCGTGCCCGACGGCCTCGCCGTCACGCTGCGCTGCGACGTCGTCGACGGCGCGGCCGACCGCGCGCTCCCGCGCCGTCCCGCCCCGGGCGGGCGCCCGGCGGGCCCCGACGACGTCGAGGGTGTCGCCGCCTCGCCCGAGCTCGTGCGCTGGCGCTTCGCCGTGGACGACCCCGCGCCGCGCGCGACCGTGCGGGCCGTGGCGCCGGTCGTGGCCGGTGCCGGCGCGGCGCGCCCCGTCCTGTGGCTCTCGCTCGCCGGGGCCCTCGTCGCCGCGGGGCTGGCGCTCGTCGGCGTCGCGTCGCGTCGCCGACGCGACGCCCTCTCGCCGCCGCCCGACGTCACCGCCGAGGCCGCCCACGAGCTCAAGACGCCGCTGACGGCGATGCGCGGCGCGATCGAGGTGGCGCTGCGCCGCGAGCGGTCGCCCGCCGAGTACCGCGACGTGCTCGCCTCGACGCTCGAGGAGGTCAAGGGCCTCCAGAACGTCGTCGGCTCGGTGCTGCTGCTCACGCGCGGGGCGGAGACGCCGCCGGCGCGCGAGCCCGTGGACCTCGTCGCGCTCGTGCGCGGCGAGGCCGAGCGGGTCCACGCCGCGGCGAGCGACCGCGACGTCTCCTTCGCGAGCGTGCGGGGCCCGCGCGTCGTGGTCGGCGACCCGTCCCTGCTCGCGCGCGCGGTCGGCAACCTCGTGGACAACGCCCACCTGCACTCGGTCGCCGGCGGCGCCATCCGGGTGCGCCTCGAGGTCGTCGACGCCGAGGCGATCGTGTCGGTGGAGGACGACGGCCCCGGGATCCCGTCCGCCCGCCGCGAGAAGGTCTTCGAGCGCTTCTGGCGCGGGCCCGAGGTGGGGGCGCGCGGGATCCCCGGGGCCGGTCTCGGGCTGCCCATCGCGCGGTGGATCGCCCAGCTGCACGGGGGCCGTCTCGACCTCGACCCCGCGCTCGAGGGCCGCTCCCGGTTCGTCCTGCGGCTCCCGCTCGCGCCGTCCTGACCCTCGCGACCCGCCCGCACGCGACCCGCCCCCCGGCCGGGATGTCGCGCCGGATCGACACCGGCGACGCAACGCGTTGCAAGTCGCCTTCCACGTCTTCACGGCCCATTCACATCTTCGTTCATCGTTTCCTCATCCGTTCTCTCCTTCACGGGGGCGACCGGCCCGGCCGATAGGTCCCCCGACGCGGTGTCGAGGACACCGCGAAGGTGGGGCGTCATGCCGTTCGTCGATCGCACGGCCCGGCGGGTCGATCTGAAGCTGGTCTACTGGGGACCCGCCCGAGGCGGGAAGACGACCAGCTTGCGCTCGCTCCACGGCGCCTTCTCCGCGCCGGACCGCGGCGAGCTCAACTCCGTGCAGACCGAGGACGAGCGGACCTACTTCTTCGACTACGCGCCGCTCGACCTGCCGAAGTGGCGGGACCTCTCGCTGCGCGTCCACGCCTACACCGTGCCCGGGCAGGAGCACTACGTCGAGACGCGGTGGCGCATCCTGCGCGGCGCCGACGGCGTGATCTTCGTCGCCGACGCGAGCCCCGCCCAGCGCGCGGCCAACGTCGCGTCGTGGCGCCAGCTCGACGCCGCCCTGCTCCGCCTCGAGCGCGGCGACCGGCACGTGCCCGTCGTGCTCGCGGTCAACAAGGTGGACCTGCCCGAGGCCGACCGGCGCGACGACGTGCTCGCGCGCCTGCTCGACGCGACGCCGTCGCGCGCGCCCGCCTTCGCCGCCGAGACCGCGGCGATCCACGGCATGAACGTCGTCGCGTGCTTCCGCGAGGCGCTGCTCGCGGCGGTCGAGCGCACGCTGCCGGCGAGCGGCGTCGCGCACAGCGAGGACGTGCGTCGCCGCTTCCTCGCCGACCTGGCGTCGCGGCTGCCCGACCGCGACGACGGCGCCGCCGCCGACGCCGCGGCGCCGCGCAGCACCGTCGTCGTCCAGAGCCCGACGCGCCCGCCCGACTCCGCGGGTCTCGAGGCGGCGCTCGACTCGACGCGACGGCTGGCGGCCGTGGGCGGCGACCTGCGCGACCTCGAGCGCCGGCACTCGCTCGCGCGCCTGCTGCTCGACCTCGGCGCGCTGTGCCTGTCGGCCGCGGACGCCCCGGGCCTCGCGCAGGGGGCGCTCACCTACCTCGTGCCCGCGCTCGGCGCCTCGTTCGGCTGGGTCGGCTGCCCCGACCTCGACGGCGCCGACCGCGTCTACGACACGCGCGGTCCCGCGCTCGACGCCCCGGTGGTCGCGCGGCTCGCGCGCGGGGCGACGGCCGGCGTCCCCGACGGCGAGGCCCGCGCGTTCACGATCCCTCCCGGCTGCGGCGTCCGCGCGTCGGCCGAGGGGCTGCGCTCGCTCGTCGCGCCCTTCGCGATCGGCGAGGGGCGGCGGGGCTACGTCCTCGTCGTCGGTCCGCGCGAGGGCGCGCTCGAGCCGGGCGCCGAGGACGTGCTCGGCCCCGCGGGGGCCTACGTCGGGCTCGCGCTCGCGCGCCTCTCCGTGGTCGAGACGCTGCGCGACGCCAACGCCATCCTCGAGCGGCGCGTGGACGAGCGCACCGCCGCGCTGCGCCGCGAGCGCGACACCCTCGAGGAGCGGGTCCGCGAGCGCAGCGCCGAGCTCGAGGACGCCAAGCGCACGGCGGTCGAGGCCGAGCGGCGCCTGCTCGACCGCGAGCGCGGCGAGGTCGCACGCCGCCTGGCCGCGGGCCTCGCGCACGAGCTCAACAACCCGATCGGCGCCGCGCGCGCCGACGTCGAGCACGCCGCCGACACGCTCGAGCGCGTGGCGCGTGCCGTCGGCGGCACGCTCGCCGAGGACCTGCGCGACGCCGCGGAGTCGCTCTCCGACGCGCGGGCCGAGCTGTCCCGCGTCGCCGCCAGCGTCTCCGCGCTGTTCTCCGGCGCCCCCGCGGCGCGCCGCGCCGCGGTGCGGACGCCGCTCGGCGCGGTCGTGCGCGACGCCGTGGCGGTCTTCTCGGCCGCCCACCCGCGCACGCCGCCGCCCTCGGTCGTGGACCGCGACGGCGTCGCGTGCGGGGTGCCGCCGGGCGAGTGCGCGCGCTGGCTCGGCCGGCTGCTCGACGCGCTCACGCACGGCGCCGCCCCCCGCCTCACCCTCGAGGTGGTGCGCAACGAGCGCGGCCCGTCGGTGTTCGTCGCTTCCGACGCCCCGGTGGACCGCGGCGCCGCGCCCGACCTCGACGCGCTGCGCGGGGAGGTCGAGGCGGCCGGGGGCGCGCTCGAGCCGCTGCTCGTCGCGGGCCGCCCGAGCGTGCGCCTCGTGCTGCCCCGGGCGGTCGGCGAGACCGCGGCCGCGGTGGGGGCGTCCCGATGACCGCGCGCCAGGGCCGGTTCCTGCGCGACCCCCGCGACGTCATCGTGGCGCTGCGGCTCCTCGTCCTCGCGGGCCTCGCGATGCTCGGCGTCGGCGAGGGCGCCGCGAACCCCGACGCGTTCTGGCTGACGACGATCGTCTACGGGCTGACCAACCTCGGCTACATGGCGTCGGGCGCGCACCTGTTCGCGACCGCGCGCACGCAGCGCGCGGTGTTCCTCTTCGACGTGCTCGTGGTCAGCACGCTGATCGTGCTGCGCGGGTCCCGCGTCCCCGAGTTCATCGTCGCCTACTTCACGATCGTGCTGATGGCCGCCGTCGTGCAGGGGATCGGCAACGCGTTCGTCAACGCGCTCCTCGTCTGCTTCGTCTCGGCCGCCGTGAGCCTCTGGGGCGAGGACCCGATCGCGCTGCTCTCGTTCCCGATCCTCGCCCAGTTCTCCTTCTTCTTCGTCGTGTCGCTGTTCATGAGCCAGCTCGCCGAGTCCGCCCGCGAGCAGCAGCGTGCCCGGCGCCAGGACGAGGACGTCCGGCGCGCGCTCGAGGCCGCCGTCGCCGCCCGCACCGCCGACCTCGCGCGCAGCGTCGCCGAGCTCGAGGCCGCCCGGACCCGCCTCGCGGCCAGCGACCGCCTCGCCACGCTCGGCATGCTGGCGGCGGGCGTCGCGCACGACATCCGCAACCCCGTGGCGGCGATCTGCGCCTCGCTCGACGAGGCCCCCTCGCTGCTCGAGGAGGTGCGCGCGGGCGCCGGGAAGGGCGACGGGCCCTGGCCGATGCTCGCCGCGGCGCTCGACGACGCCCGCGCCGCCTGCGACCACCTGCTGCGGCTCGCCAACGACCTGACCGCGGTCGCGCGCACGACGCCGGCCGCGCCCGTCGCGGTGCGCTGCGCCGACGCGCTCGAGGGGGCGGCGCGGATGCTGCGCCACCGCGCCAAGGCGCCGCTCTCGATCGCGGTCCGCTGCGGGACCGCCCGCGCGGTGCTGGCCGACCCGGGCCGCCTGCAGCAGGCGCTGCTCAACCTCGGTTCGAACGGCCTCGACGCGATGGAAGGGCGTGGCGGCACGCTGACGCTCGCCGCCGAGGACGCCGGGCCCGACCGCGTCCGCCTCGTCGTGGCCGACCAGGGGGCCGGCATGACGCCCGCGGTCGCGCAGCGCATGTTCGAGGCGTTCTTCACCACCAAGCCCGCCGGCAAGGGCACCGGGCTCGGGCTGCACATCGTCCGCACCATCGTCGAGGCGCACGACGCCACGCTCCACGTGGACACGACGCCCGGCGAGGGGACCCGCATCACCATCGAGTGGCCCGTGGCGACCGAGCCCGGGCCCTCCGGAGGCCGTGACCATGCCGTGCTCGAAGCCGACGCTCCTGATCGTGGACGACGAGGAGGGAATCCACCGCGCGCTCGAGCGGACGTTGCGGCGGGAGCCGCTTGAGCTCCTCCACGCCTACGACGCGGGCGAGGCCGAGGCGATCCTGCGCCAGCGGCCCGTGCACGCGGTGATCTGCGACCACTACATGCCCGGCACGCCGGGCCTCGAGTTCCTGCTCCACCTCCGGCGCACCCGGCCCGAGGTGGTCGCGATCCTGCTGACCGCGCAGGCCGACCTGCAGATGGTCATCACGGCGATGAACGAGGGCCACCTGCACCGCTTCTTCACGAAGCCGTGGGACGGCAACGAGCTGCGCGGCGCGCTCCGCGAGCTGCTGCGGCTCCCGGGCGGCGACGTCGTCGAGGCGGCCGACCGCGAGCGGGCGCGCGAGGAGCAGCTCGTGCGCTCGATGGCGCCGCAGCGCGACGCCGACGGCGCCTGGATCATCGACCCGCCCGCGGGAGGGTAGGGACGGGGTGCCAGGAAGGTTGTTTTCACGCCGCGTGAAAACAACTTTCCTGGCACCGCCAAGTCGCCTGGCACCCGCGGCGTGAGAACAACGTTCCTGGCACCGCCAAGTCGCGGGGCGCGGCGGGCGGCCGCCGCGCCCCGGCGCGGTCTCCTACCGCGCGACCCGCCGGCGGACCGCCGTGGCCGCGCCCGTCGCGTCGAGGGTGACGACGATCTGCACCGACCCCACGCGCGAGCGGCCGTCCACCACGACGAGGTCCTCGTACTCGCCGTACCACTCGCCCGCGCCGCCGACGATCCCGTCGTCGTCGTCGTCGGAGCCCGCGACGAGCCAGTAGGACCCCGCGGGGAGCGCGTCGAGCGAGAAGCGGCCGTCGCCGTCGGCGGAGACCCGCACGTCGGCGACCGTCTCGTCGGTGTCGGCGTCCACCGCCAGCACCCACACGTCGCTCCGCGTCGCCGCCCCGCCGCCGGTCCCGACCCGCAGCGTCACCGCGACGGTCCCGCTGCCCGCGTCGCTCGCGACCGCGACGCTGCCGCGGTACGTCCCGTCGGCGAGCCGCGACGCGTCCACGGTCACGCGCACCGCGTCCACCGAGCGCGTCGCGTCGCCCGTGCCGCGCAGCGACGCCGCGAGCCAGCCGGCCCCGTCGTCGGTGCGGGCGGTCGCCGACGCGACGACGACGCGGCCCGAGCCGCCGTTGCGCACGGTCACGTCCTGCGACGTCGCCCCGCCCTCGACGAAGGAGAGCGACGTGGGCGAGAGCGACAGCCGCGGCCCGCCCGTCGTCCCCGACGAGGCGAGGTCCACGGCGGCCTTGGCGTCCACGAGCCCGTGGCCGTAGTCGTCGTCGCGCCCGGCCGTGCCGAGGTCCTTGGCGGAGTCGAAGAGCACCTGCTCGACCTGCGCCGGCGAGAGCGTCGGCGCGACCGAGAGCACCAGCGCCGCCACGCCGGCCGCGTGCGGCGTCGCCATCGAGGTGCCGTCGTAGAAGGCGTAGGTCGCCTTCGCCGTGCCCGACGCGTCGTCGTACACGGTCGAGAGCACGCCGTCGGCCTCGGTGCGGCTGCTGTCCCCGCCCGGCGCGGCGAGGTCCACCGACGCGTTGCGGTTCGAGTACGACGTGCGCCGCTCCTGGCGGTCCACGGCGGCGACCGAGACCACGCCGTCGAACGACGCCGGGTACTCCTCCGCGCGCGTGCCCGAGTTGCCCGCGGCGGCGAAGATCACGACGCCCGCGTCGCGGGCGGCCGTGATGGCGTCCTGGAACGCCTGGTCGTAGCCGCCACCGCCGAGGCTCATGTTGATCACGTTCGCCCGCTGCGACGGCGTGCGGCCCGACGCGTTCGAGAGCCCGGCCGCGTAGCGGATCGCCGCGATGATGTCGGCGTCGTCGCCCCCCTCCACGCCGAGCACGCGCAGCGGCATGATCGTCACGGCCCAGCAGACGCCGGCGACGCCCTTGCCGTTGTCGGTGGCCGCGCCGATGGTCCCCGCCACGTGCGTCCCGTGGAAGGACGAGGGCTCGCCGCCGACGCCGTCGCCGGGGTCGGTCGGGTCCGCGTCGCGCCCGCCGCCGTCGGCGGCGTTGGCGGCGTCGGAGACGAAGTCGTAGCCGTCGCGGTCCTTGCCCACGAGGTCGGGGTGGTCGGTCCACCCCGTGTCCACGACCGCCACGACGACCGACGCGGAGCCCGTCGTGACGTCCCACGCCTCGGGCGCACGGATCGTCGAGTAGTGCCACTGCTCGCCGTACCGCGGGTCGTTGGGCGTCTTGCGCGCGAAGCGACGGTAGGACGGGTCGGCGTAGGCCACGCCCGCGACGGCACGGGCCGCGGCGACCCGCGCCCACGTGACGCGCGCGGCGTCCTCGGGCTCGAGCCCGTCGGTGGGCGCGCGCCACAGCGTCGTCGCGGGCGCGACCTCCTCGACCGCGACGAGCCCGCGGGCCGCGAGCGCCGCTCCCGCCGCGCCGTCGCCGCCGTCGGTCGTGCGCACGAGGACCTTGCCCGGCGCGAGGGGGTGCACGGGACGGCCGTAGCGGTAGCCCGCGGGGACGCCGCGCAGCACGCCCTCCTCGAGCGCGAGCGGGGCGGCGCGCGGCGGGACGAGGCCGACCGGCGCGGTGGGCTCCGTCGCCTCCACGCGCACCGAGAACGGGCCGACGGGCGCGGTCACGTCCACGCGCAGCACCGCGGTGTCGAGGTCGCGCGCCACCGCGGGCGCGGGGCCGCCGAGCCAGGTCGCGGCCGCGGGGCCCGCCGTCACGTCGTGGAGCGTCACCGTCGTGCGGTCCGAGCCCGCGACGCAGGCGACCGCGGCGCGCGCCGGCAGCGTGACGAGGAACGACGTGGTCGGCGCGGTGGGCGTGGCGGTGCCGACGAGGCGGACCGCGTCGCCCGGGACCAGCTCGCCCGCGGGCGTGGGCTCGCCGCCGCCCTGCGCGGTCACGGCCTCCGTCGGCGAGGTCTCGACGACGAGGCGGTAGGCGCCGGCGCCGTGCGCGGCCGTCACGAGGAGGTGCAGCGGCCCGCGCGCGTCGAGCGTCAGCGCCTCCGAGGGGCCGTCGGCCTGCGCGGTGCGCACGAGGCGCAGCGCCTGCGGGTCGTACACGGCGAGGTCGGGGTCGAGGTCGCCGTCGGTGGTCTCGACCCGCACGACGACGTGCGCCCGGGCCGCGAGCCGCAGCGCGCACGCGTCGAGCGGGTCGGCCGCGTCGCCGGCCGTGAGCGTGCCCGCGCTCGAGGCGCCCTGCCCGGGGCGGAGCACCCCGAGGTCGGCGGCGAGGTCGAGCGCGTGGTCGGGACGGTCCTCGACGCCGCCGGTCGCGCGGCGCGCGGCGAAGCCGCCGCTCCCGTCGTCGAACACGACGCGGCCCGCGACCGAGCCGTCGCCGCCGCCCGACCCGCCCCCGCCCCCGCCGCCCCCGCCGCCTCCGCAGCCGGGCGCCCCGAGGAGCGTCGCCGCGAACAGGAGCGTCGCCGCCCGACCGAGCCACGCGCCCCGCCGACCTCCGCTGACCGCCGTGCGATGCATCGTCGCCTCCGCGCGCGCGGCCGGTGCCGCCCTCCCGGTCGGGCGACCGCGTGCGTCGCCCCTAGCAAGCGGCGGCGGGGGCCGGCCGGGGATGAGCGCTCGATGAGGGAATCCTCATCCTCGGGAGGCGCCGCGGGGCCCGGGGCGGCCGGCGGCGACGGTCCCGGGGGGACGCCCGCGCGGGCCTCGCCGCCGATCAGCGCACGTATTCGGCGTGCAGCCGTGCGTAGGCGCCGCCGGAGGCCAGCAGCTCGTCGTGGCGGCCCTGCTCGACGACCCGTCCGCGCTCGAGCACGAGGATCCGGTCCGCGTCGCGGATCGTCGAGAGGCGGTGCGCGATGACGAAGGTCGTCTGGCGCGAGGCGAGCGCGCGCATCGCCGAGAGGATCTTCGCCTCCGTGCGCGTGTCCACGGCGCTCGTCGCCTCGTCGAGCACGAGGATCGAGGGGTGCGCGAGGTGGGCGCGCACGAAGCAGACGATCTGGCGCTCGCCCTCGGAGAGGTTCGCGCCGCGCTCGCCCACCTCGGTCTCGAGCCCCTTGCCCAGGCCCTCGAGGACGTCGAGGCAGCCGAGCGCGGAGAAGCCCGCACGCGCCTCCTCGGCCCCGAGGTCGGCCCGCACGAAGCGGAGGTTGTCGAGCACGGTGCCCGCGAACAGGAAGTTCTCCTGCAGCACGATGCCCATCTGGCGGTGGAGCGCCTCCACGCGGATCTCGCGCGCGTCGCGGCCGTCGAAGCGCACGGCGCCCGCCTGCGGGTCGTAGAAGCGCGCGAGCAGGTTGAGCAGCGTCGTCTTGCCGGCGCCCGTGGGGCCGACCAGCGCCACGCGCTCGCCCGGCTCGGCCACGAAGGACACGTCCTCGACCTGGCGGCCGGCCTCGCCCTTGGGGTCGTAGGAGAAGCCGACGCCGCAGAACTCGACGCGCCCGGCGAGGCGGCCCGGGTCCACCGCGTCGGGGCGGTCCACGATCTCGGGCGTCGTGTCGAGGAGCAGGAAGATGCGCTCGGCCGCCGCGCCGGCGACGAGGCACTCGTTGTAGAACGACGCCAGCCCCTCCACGGGCGAGAGCGCCTGGCCGAGCAGCCACACCGCCTCGACGAGGTCGCCGGCGCGCAGCGCGCCGCCGAGCACGCGGCGCGCGCCGAGCACGAGCGAGACCACGAGGATCCCCTGGATCACGATCGTGATGCCCGGGACGAACCCGCCGGTCGTGCGCGCACCCCGCAGGACCGCGGTCCGGTAGCCGTCCTGCAGGTGCCCGAGGGTCGCGACCTCGCGGTCCTCGGCGGCGAACGCCTTCACCACCCGCACGCCGGTGATGCGCTCGGCGACGTGCGCCGAGATCGCCGCCTGCGCCTCGCGCACGCGGCGGTAGGCGGGGAAGCCGACCTTCTGGAAGAGCCGCACGAACACCCACAGCGTCGGGATCGCGAGGAGCACGTACGGGGCGAGGTAGGGGTGCTCCCACGAGATGCGCACCGTGGCGAAGACGAGGAACGAGACCATGTTCGTGAGGCTGACGGGGCCCCACTGGAGCAGGTGCTCGAGCGACTCCACGTCGCGGTCGGCGCGCGCGAGGATGCGCCCCTGCTTGGTGCGGTCGAAGTAGCGCATCGACAGCCGCTGCAGGTGGTCGAAGACGTCCTTGCGGATCGCGTGCACCGCGTCCACCCCGACGCGCGTCGTGATGCGCAGCTCGACGACCGTGATCGCGGCGCGCACCGCGACGAGCACCGCGAGCGCGAGCGCGAAGAGCGCCGTGCGCCCGACGTCGCCCCGGGGCACGGGGCCGTTGAGGGCGAGCTTGACGAGCCAGGGGTCGAGCAGCATCAGCACGCACCAGACCGCCTCGATCGCGAGCCCGACCGAGAGCGGCCCGCGGTGCGGGCGCAGGTAGCGGAGCAGGCGGCCCCACGTCGCCCGCCGCAGCGGGACGCGGGCCAGCTCTTCCTCGAGGGCGACCTCGTCGTAGGCGCTCACGACGTCCCCCCGACCGCCGTCTGGTGGTGGTGGATCTCGCGGTACAGCGCGCTCGTCGTCAGCAGCTCGTCGTGGGTGCCCAGCGCGGTGACGCGCCCGTCCTCGAGGACGGCGATGCGGTCGCACCAGCGCACCGAGGACACCCGCTGGCTGATCACGAGGGTCGTGCGGCCCTTCGCGGCGTCGCGGATGCCGCGGAACAGCTCCTTCTCGGTGATCGCGTCCACGCTCGCGGTCGCGTCGTCGAAGACGAGCACGCGCGGGTCGAGGAGGACCGCGCGCGCGATCGTCAGGCGCTGGCGCTGGCCGCCCGAGAGCGAGACCCCGCGCTCGCCCACGACGGTCGCGTAGCCCTTCGGCAGCCGCTCGACGAACTCGTGGGCCGCGGCGAGGCGGCAGGCGCGCTCGACGCGCGCCGGCCCGGCGGAGGGGTCGCCGTAGGCCACGTTGTCGGCCACGGTCGCCGAGAACAGGAACGGCTCCTGGAAGACGAGCCCGATCGAGCGCGCGAGCACGGTCGGGTCGAGGTCGGAGACGTCGGTCCCGTCGAGGAGCACGCGGCCCTCGGACGGGTCGTAGAAGCGCGGCAGCAGGTGCACCAGCGTCGTCTTGCCCGCGCCGGTGCGGCCGAGCAGCCCGAGCGAGCCGCCCGCCGGGACGTGCAGGGACACGCCGCGCAGCACGGGACGGCCGTCGGGGTAGGCGAAGGTGACGTCCTCGAGGCGGAGGTCGCCGCCGCCCGGCGGCAGCACGCCGGGCGCGGCGGGCGGCGCCAGCACGTCGCCGTTGTCGAGCACCTCGAAGACGCGCGTCGCGCTGGCGACCGCCTCCTGGTTCATGAGCACGAGGCGCGTCGTCTGGCGCATCATGTCGCGCGCGAGCCGCATCGCGAGCAGCACGCCCACGGTCTCGCCGACGGCCTGCGGGCCCGGCGCGGCCGCGACGTGGACGACGCCGGCCAGGAGCGCCGCGGGCACGACGAGCCAGGTGGTGTGGTTGACCACCGGCAGCGCGGTGCTCCAGAAGCGCGAGAGGCCGCGCCAGCCCTCGGAGAAGCGGCCGAGGCGGCCCGAGAACCGCGCGACCTCGTCGCTCTCGCGGCCGAAGGCGCGCACGACGCGCGCGCCCGCGACGTTCTCCTGCAGCGTGGTCGTGACGCGGTCGTAGTGGTCCGACATCGCGCGGTCCAGCGTCGCGATGCGGCGCCCGACCGCCGCCATCGCGACGAAGACGCCGCCGAACAGCACCGTCGCCGCGACGCCGAAGGGCCAGCCGACCACCCAGGACCACGCGGTGACGCCCCCGACGACGAGGACCACCTCGACCGCGCCGAACACGGCCTCGCGGTAGAACTGCTTCGTGCGCTCCATGTCGCGCAGCGCGCGCGCGATCGTCTTCCCGCTGCGGTTCTCGTCGTGCCAGCGGAAGCGCAGGCGCATCGTCGTCGCGAACAGCTCTCGACGCAGGTCGCCCTCGACGTCCTGGGCCAGCGCCGCGGCGGCGGTGGTCACGAGGAAGAAGACGACCGCGCGCAGCACGATGGCGAGCGCGTAGAGGCCGGTGTAGAGCACGAAGCGCGGCGGCAGGTCGCCGCCGGCGCCCTCGAGGTCGGAGACGGCGCCGACCGCCTCGCCGAGCAGCGCGGGCGTCGCGACCATGAGGCCCGTCCGCACGAGGTAGAGCAGCCCGACCCCGACGGCGCGCCCGCGGTGCGGCCGGAAGCGCGCGAGGAGCCGCCGCAGCGTCGCGCCCGTCCGGACGACGGGGGCGGCGGCAGGCGTCGCGGCGGCGGCGGGGGGCGGGGCGGGGGGCATCGCTTCGGGGGGGTGTGCGCGGGTTTCCGGGCCCGGCGCGGGGGGAAGCGGGGAATCGTACGGCGGCGGTCCCCCGGAACGCCCGTTTCCGTCGCGGGCCCCGGGGCGACGCCTCCGCCGTCGGTGTCGCCCCGACGCCTGCGCGGGGACGGGGGTGGGTACAACGCACCCGTCCCCGGAGCGCGCCCATGGCTGCGACGATCGTCCCCGCCCGGTTCCAGGCCGACCTCCCGATGGACCGGCTCGTCCGCGCCGAGCCGCTCTCCGACGAGGCCGTCCCGATGGACGTCGTCTTCGTGGGCGCGGGCCCCGCCGGCCTCTCGGGGGCGATCGAGCTCGCGCGCCTGGTGCGCCAGGACGCCGAGGCGGGCGGGACGCTGGGCGAGGTCTCGATCG
Organism: Planctomycetota bacterium; assembly: GCA_020851795.1. Classification (GTDB taxonomy): domain Bacteria; phylum Planctomycetota; class PLA2; order PLA2; family JAEUHO01; genus JAEUHO01. The sequence goes on from JADZCA010000048.1 coordinate 108,241, forward strand.
CGGTGCTCGAGAAGGCCGAGGCGCTCGGCCAGCACAACCTCTCGGGCGCGTGCGTGAACCCGGCGGGGTTCCGCGAGCTCTTCCCCGACCTCCAGGACGACGCCTTCCCCTTCCGCGGGCCGGTGCCCGCCGAGAAGGTCTACGTGCTGACGAAGGGCGGTTCGTGGCGCATCCCGACACCGCCGCCGATGAAGAACCACGGCAACTTCGTCGCGAGCCTCAGCGAGGTCGCGCGCTGGCTCGGCGAGAAGGCCGAGGCGCTCGGGGTGAACCTGTTCACGGGCTTCCCCGTCGAGTCGCTGCTCGTCGAGGGCGAGCGCGTCGTCGGCGTGCGCACCGCGCCGACCGGGCTCAAGCGCGACGGCACGCCCGGCTCGGGCTTCCAGCCCGCCAACGACATCGGCGCGCGCTTCGTCGCGATCTCCGACGGGACGCGCAGCAGCCTCGCTCAGGCGTGGCAGCGCTGGGCCGGGGTCGCGTCGCCGAATCCGCAGATCTACGCGCTCGGCGTCAAGGAGCTGTGGCGGGTCAAGCGCCCGGTCGAGGCCGTGGTGCACACGATGGGGTGGCCGCTGCCGCGCGACGTGTTCGGCGGCTCGTTCCTCTACCCGATGGGGGAGGACCTCGCGGCCGTCGGCCTCGTCGCGAGCCTCGACGCGCCGCGGTCGTCCTACGACGTGCACCGCTGGCTGCAGCAGATGAAGCTGCACCCGCTGTTCCGGCCGGTCCTCGAGGGGGGCGAGTGCCTCGAGTGGGGCGCGAAGACGATCCCCGAGGGGGGCTTCCACGCGCTGCCCGCGCGGCTCTCGGGCCGCGGCGTGCTCCTGCTCGGCGACGCGGCGGGCTTCGTGGACGTCGCGGGGCTCAAGGGCATCCACCACGCCATGCGCTCGGGCATCGCGGCGGCGCGGGCGGTGTTCCGCGCGCTCAAGGCGAAGGACGAGGGGCCCGACGCGCTCGCCTCCTACGACGAGACGATGGCGGCGAGCGAGACGCTCGCGGTGATGCGCAAGCGGCGCAACATGCGGCTCGCGTTCAAGAGCGGCTTCTTCTTCGGCGGGATGAAGGCGTCGCTGATGACCCTGACCCAGGGCGCCTTCCCCGGCGGCAAGATCGACTGCGAGCCCGACGCGGAGGCCGAGCGCGAGGTCGAGGCCGCGCCCGCCTTCGCCCCCGACGGCAAGCTCACCTTCAGCAAGGTGGACGGCGTGTTCCGCTCGGGCAACAAGACGCGCGACGACGTGCCGACGCACCTCGTCGTGGGCAAGGACGTCCCGGCCGACCTCGCCGACCTCTACGCCAACCTCTGCCCCGCCGGCGTCTACGAGCGCAAGGGCGACGCGCTCGTGGTCAACCCGCCCAACTGCGTGGACTGCAAGGCCACCGACGTCGTCGGCCCCCGCTGGACCCCGCGCGAGGGCGGCAGCGGGCCCCGCTACCAGCGCATGTGATCGGCGTGTCGGGAGGCCGGCGGGGGGGGGGAGCGATCCGTGGACGTAGCGTTCGAGATCGTGCTGGCGACGCTGGCCTTCACCGGGGCGCTCGTCGCTGCCGTCGCCGCATCCCGTCCGGAGGGCCCCTCCCGCGCGCGTTGGCGCCGAACCGGCGTCGCGTTGGCGCTGATCGTGCTCATCGTCTCCGTCTGGAGGTCCGTCCAGCGGTCGGTGGACGCGGCCGATCGCGCGCGCGCCGAGGCGAGGGCCGCGGACGAGGCGCGCGCCGTGCTCCGACCGACGATCCGTGCGCTCCTCTTGCCGTTCCTCCAGCTCCATTTCCAGACCCGCGACGGCGCACCGACGCGGACCGAGTACACGACGCCGGGTTCGTGGCGGCTCGCGTTGGAGGACCTGGAGGCGCCGGGACGTGCGTCTCGACTGCGTACCGTGGACGGACGGCTCGGCGGGCGGACGCCCGACCGGGTGTTCGAGCGGCTGGACCGTGCGCTCGCCGACGCGCGCCAGTCGCTCCGCGCCGACATCGCGGCGACGGGCGCCCGTCTCCAACTGCCCGTCGTCGTGGACCTGTACCGCCTCGTGGGCTCGCCGTTCGCCGAGAAGTTCCGGGCGCGCGCGGGGAACTTCCGCAGCTTCGAGGCCGAGGCGACGCGCTCCGACGGGATCGCTGCGCGACAGGCCGAGCGGGCACGCGAGGAGGAGGCGGCCGGGCATCCGTCCGCGGCGGGCGCGGCTCGCGAGGCCGCGGAGGATGCGAGGCGACGAGCCGCGCAGTTCCGCGACGCGAGCAAGTTCTCGATCTTGCCGGCGGGCGACGACGCCCGGGCGGACGAGGCGCTGACCGAGTTTCGCGAGTTCGTCGGGGCGCTCGCGAGGATCGAGGCGGAGGTCGGCGTGGAGTTCCCGTCCCGCCACGACTAGCCCGCCGAATGCACGAAAGACGAGGCCCATCGGGCGCCGATCGCACGTCAGGCCCCCGTCGGGGCCCGCGGATTGCGCCCGGGCGCGCGTCGGCCGCGACGACCGCGTGTTCTGGCACCACGCCGAGGAGCGGACGACGCGTGGCGACACGCATCGAATCGCCGACGGGCCCCACCTCACGCCCGGGCGCAAG
>JADZCA010000049.1 GCA_020851795.1 Planctomycetota bacterium
CGGCATGGCGTGATCGCCCTGCGGACACGCCTCGCGTCGGGTGCCGCGCTGCTCCGCGGCCGCGTGCTGAACGGGATCGAGGCGGGCGCGCGCCGGTCGCGCATCGCAGAACGCCTCGCGGCGGGCGGTAGAGACGGGCGCGGCCGCGGGCGCGGCGGGAGGGCGTGCGCTCCCTCGGCGTCGGCATGGCGTGATCGCCCTGCGGACACGCCTCGCGTCGGGTGCCGCGCGGTTCCGCGTGCTCGCCGCGCGGTTCCGCGGCCGCGTGCTGGACGGGATCGAGGCGGGCGCGCGCCGGCCCCGCATCGCAGAACGCCTCGCGGCGGGCGGGAGAGTTGGGCGCGGCCGCGGGCGCGGCGGGAGGGCGGGCGTTCCGTCGGCGACGGCATGGCGTGATCGCCCTGCGGACACGCCTCGCGTCGGGTGCCGCGCTGCTCCGCGGCCGCGTGCTGAACGGGATCGAGGCGGGCGCGCGCCGGTCGCGGATCGCAGAACGCCTCGCGGCGGGCAGGAGAGACGGGCGCGTCCGCGGGCGCGGCGGGAGGGCGTGCGTTCCCTCGGCGTCGGCATGGCGTGATCGCCCTGCGGACACGCCTCGCATCGGGTGCCGCGCGGTTCCGCGGCCGCGGGCGTGGCGGGGGGCTCGCGCGCGGTGGCAGGCGTGCGTACAACGGCGGTCGCGGCGTGTCCGCCCCGGAGAGCCGCCCGTGAGCCCGCGGTCGCGCAAGGACGAACACCTCGACCTCTGTGCCGACGACAACGTCGCGTTCCGGGGCAAGACCACGCTGTTCGAAGAGGTCGAGCTCGTCCACGACGCGCTCCCCGAACGAGCGCTCGCCGACGTCGCGCTCGGCACCTCGCTGCTGGGCAAGCGGCTCGCCGCTCCGGTCGTCGTCGCCGCGATGACCGGCGGCGTGCCCCGCGCCGAGGCGATCAACCGCGACCTCGCCGCCGTCGCGCAGGCCGAGGGCCTCGCGCTCGCCCTCGGCTCGCAGCGCCCCCTCCTCGAGCACGGGGCACGCGACGGCTACTTCCTCCGCGACGTCGCGCCCACCGCGCTCCTGCTCGGCAACGTCGGGCTCGCCACCGCCCGCGACACGCCGACGTCGCGGCTCGCCGCCCTCGTGCGCGACACCGGTGTGGACGCGCTGTGCGTCCACTGCAACGCCGCGATGGAGGCCGTACAGCCCGAGGGGACCGCGGACCTCCGCGGCGGCCTCGACACGCTGCGGCGCCTCGTCGGCGAGCTCCCCGTGCCCGTCGTCGTCAAGGAGACGGGGTGCGGCCTCTCGCGGCGGGTGGGGGAGCGTCTCGTCGCCGCCGGGATCCGCGCCGTGGACGTGTCCGGCGCCGGCGGCACCTCGTGGGTCGGTGTCGAAGCCCTGCGCGCCGAGGCCCCGATGCGCGCCGTCGGCGAGACGTTCTGGGACTGGGGCATCCCGACCGCCGCGAGCCTCGTGCAACTCACCGGGCTCCCGCTCGAGCAGGTCGCCACGGGCGGCGTCGCCGATGGGCTCGTCGCCGCCAAGGCGCTCGCGCTCGGCGCCCGCGCCGTGGGGCTCGCGCGACCGGTCCTGCACGCATGGGCGGCGGGCGGCCGCGACGGGGCCCGGTCGTTCCTCGCCCGCGTCGTCGCCGAGCTTCGCCTCGCCTGCTGGCTCACCGGGACGGCCTCGATCACCGAGCTCGGCGGCTGCGACGTTGTCGTCGGCGAACGGCTCCAGCGATGGGTGGTGCCGGGCGCCCCGCTGCCCGCTCGTCGGCAGGGCGGATGAGCGCGCGCCGGCCGTCCCGCCGCACGGCGGTCGGGAGCGAGCCCGGGGGGACCGCCGCTTCCGCGTGGACGAGTGGGGGCCGACGTTCGTAGACTTGCGGAGCACGGCCGACGCCGTGCCGTACGTCGGGTCTCCGCCCGGAGGGTGGCGATGCGAAGCGCGCGTTGCGTGCGTCGGGTCCTCGCCGCGTGGCTGCTCGCCTGCATCGCAGGGTCTGCGCCGAGCGCGTGGGCTCACGGCGGCAGCTACAAAGGCCCGCCGGCCCCGCCGCCCGCGCCGCCGCCGCCTCCCCCGCCGTCGCCGCCCCCGCCTCCGCCCCCGCCGCCGGGTCAGACGCCGGAGACGCCCGCGGACCCGCCGCCGGAGCCGCCCAAGGACCCGCCGCCGCCCACGACCCCGCCGGACGTACAGCCGCCGGGCGGCAGCACGCCGTCCGACCCGACTCCGCCGCCGCCCCCTCCGCCGCCGGTCGGTCCGACGACGCCGCCGGGCGCGCCGCCCGGCGGGCACCCGACGACACCGAAGCCCGAGCATCCATCGTCTCCGACGCCTCCGGCGACGCCGTCCACGCCGCCGCTCCCCGATCCGTCGCAGCCTCCGACGACGCCGTCGGATCCCAACGCGCCTCCGCCGGAGCAGCCGCCGCCCCCGCCGAGCGCTCCCACGCATCCGGATCCGTCCTCCTCGCCGACGACGCCGTCGGACCCGTCGAGCAACCCGAAGGCGCCCGCGACGTCGCCGCAACCGCCGCCGCCGAGCGACCCCGGCGCGCCGCCGACGTCGCCGACGACGCCATCGGCGCCCACGCACCCCACGCCGAACGCGCCCACGCAGCCGGCCGGCCCCACGGGCGGCGGACCCGTGCGCGAGGGGCCGAAGACGCCCGGAGACGGCGCCGCGCCGTCGCCCGACGCCCCGGCCTCGCCGTCGAGCCCCACCACCCCGTCGGACGGCGGTGGGGGCGGCGGCGCGTCGTCGGGCGGGCGGAGCTCGGGTGCGCCGACGTCGCCGTCGGGCGGGGCCGCGCGGCCGTCGGCGGGCGGCGGTGGCGACGGCGGTGGGCGTGAACGCGGACGCACGTCGTCGGTCGGCGGCGACTGGCGCACCTGGTGGGAGGCGAACGCCGAATCCCTGGTGCGCGAGGCTCCCGTCGCCGCCGCCACGACCGAGGGCGGCGTGGACGCGGCCCGTCAGCTCGCGGTCGCCCGGTCGCGCGTCGCCGTGCCGGTGCTGCGCGACGCCGCGACCGGTCGCCTCGGTGACGACCCCGACCTGCGTTCCTCGGCCTGCCTCGCGCTCGCGAAAGCCACCGACGATCCGGCCGACGGCGCGCTGCTCCTCGCGATCGCACGCGACGACAAGCTCCCGACGATGGTGCGCGAGGGCGCCGCGCTGGCGCTGGGCTGCCTGCGCCGCACCGAGCCCGCCGCGCGCTTCGACGGCGTGTTCCTCGACCGACTGCGCGGTCAGCTGTTCGAGGTGCTCGACGACGCCAAGGCCCCGCGGCGTGTGCGCTGCTTCGCCGCGCTCTCGCTGGGCGTCCTCGGCGACCAGCCGTGTCGCGACGGTGAGCCCTTCGCCAAGGACGGGCGCGCCACGACCCACGGGCTGTGGGTGCGCCTGCGCGACGACGACGTCGATCCCGAGCTCGCGGTCGCCATGCTGCAGGCGCTGTCGCTCCAGCCGCCCGCCGGCGTGCCCGGCGCCGTCCGCGACGGCCTCCGCGCCTGCGCGGCGACGGGGCGGGTGGGGCGGCACGACCGCGGCGTGACGCTGCAGGCGCACGCGCTCGTCGCGCTCGCGCGGCTCTCGGGGGCCGAGGCCTCCGGCGTGTCCCTCGCGCTCGCCCGCGGTGCCCGCGAACGGCCGGAGGTGCGCCGCTCGGCGATCCTCGCGCTCGGGCCGATGGCGCCGTCGTTGCCGCCCGCGTCCCGTGCCGCGGCGATCTCCGACCTGCTGGCGCACGTGCGGCGCAGCGAGCCCGACACGGCCGGGTTCGCGGCGATCGCCGTCGGGCGGCTGGTGGCGGCGTCGTACGCCGACCCCACCGACCCGCGTCGCACCACCAGTGCTGCGGTCGGGGCGCTCGCGGACATCGCGGAGCGGGGCAACGGAAGCGTGCGCCCGTTCGCGGCCCTCGCGATCGGGCTCGCGTTCCGCTCGCCTCCCGACGCGTCGGCGTGCCCGGTCGCGGAGAAGGACCGCGCGGACGCGCTCGCCGTGCTCCGGTCCATCGTCGAGCAGGACCGTGGCGACCCCGAGGTCCGCGCGGCGGCGGCCGTCGGCCTCGGCCTGGCCCGCGACGAGAGCGTCGTCGCCGTGCTCGGCCGCCTCGCCGCGCGCAACGACGCCGACGACACCGTGCGTGCGTACGCCTGTGCGGCGCTGGGGCTGATGCAGGTCCGCACGCCGTCGGTGCTCGGGGCGCTGCGGGCCGCGCTGGCGCGGCGCTCGGCCGACGCCGTGCGCCGCGAGGCCGGTCGCGCGCTCGGACTGCTGCGCGACACCGAGTCGCTGCCGCTGCTCGTGGCGGAGATCCGCGCCGACCTCCCCGACACGACGCGCGCGCGCGCAGCCGTCGCGCTGGGCGGCCTGCGCGACGTGAGGGCCGTGGACCCGCTCGTCGCGCTGGTGACCGACCGCAAGGCGTCCGAGCTGGCGCGTGCGGTCGCGGTCGCCGCGCTCGGGCTCGTCGTGGACCCGGAGCGCATCCGCAGCCTCTCGCGGCTCGGGACCGACGTGAACTACCTCGCGTTGACCGACGCGCTGGCCGAGGCGCTCTCGATCCTCTGAGCGGGCGCGCCGGGCGGGGCGACTGGATTCGAACCAGCGCGAGCGCCGAAGTTCGGAGAACCGCGCGAGATCGGGGCTGCCGGCCGTGGCTCGGTGGCCCCACCCGCTGGCCACGCCGCGCGGCGCCCGCGCAGCGCGGCGCGTCCTAGGGGGCTTCGCCCCCTACGGCCCTCGGCGGCGTCGCTACGCTCCGCCGCCCGGGCCTACCCCTTGAGGTCGCTGGTTCGAATCCACGAACGGGGCCCGTAAACAGCGAGAGCC
>JADZCA010000050.1 GCA_020851795.1 Planctomycetota bacterium
GCCCGACGGCCGTGACGTGAACTTCGCCGAAGACCGGCGCGAGTTCGTCGTCAAGGTGGACCTCGGGCCGCCCCACATCCTCCCGCAGACGCCTCCGACGGCGCAGTACCGCGCGTCGTACAGCTACCAGATCGACGTCGCGGGTGGCACGCCGCCCTACACGTTCATCAAGACCGGCGGCACGCTGCCCCCGGGCCTCTCGGTCGGGTCCACCGGCATCATCGGCAACTTCCCGACGAAGGCCGAGCAGCACCCCTACCAGGTGACCGTGCAGGTCACCGACGCCAACCTCCTGACCGACGTCGCCACGCTCGACGTCGACGTCGTGGTCAAGCCGCTCATCTTCCAGACCGTGGCGATGCCCGACGCCGCCGACGGGTACGTCTACGACGCCGCGATCGACCTCGCCTCCGACGGCGGCGGTGCGCCGTTCACGTGGACGGTGCTCCCGCCCGGGCCGGGCGAGACGGCGCTCGGCTTCATGAACCTCGGCCTCACGTCGGCGGGTCACGTCACGTCGCTGTCGCCGGCCGGCGCCATGAACCCCGGCACGTACCTCTTCACCGTCCAGGTGCAGGACGAGGCCGGACAGCTGGCCAGCCGCCAGATGTCCCTCCGCGTCGCCTCGAGCCCGGTGATCACGTCGATCACCCCGCGCACGGCCGCGTCGCCCGGCCCGTTCACCGTGACCGGCGTGAAGTTCCAGCCCGGCGCGCAGCTCGTCTTCAACCCCGGCGGCACGTCCTCGACGATCACCCCGACGTGGGTCAACGCGACGACGATGACGTTCAACGTCGCGCCGGCCCTCGGCGTCGCGGGCCCGGTCACCGTCCGCGTCCTCAACCCTGACGCGGGCAAGGGCGACACGCCGGCCGCGATGCTCTACCCGGCCTCGGCGATCTCCTTCGGCACCAAGGGGTTCATCGCCAGCGCCGTCTCGACCTTCGGGCTCGACGCCGGTGACGTGAACAAGGACGGGCTGGCCGACCTCGTCCACTGCGGCACGTCGGGCTTCGTGCCGTTCGCTGGCTACGCGCAGACGTCGGCGGCCGCCGGTCTCCACCTCCTGCGCAACAACGGCAGCCTCTCGTTCTCGCAGGTGACGCTGTCGAGCTCGAGCTACACCGACTGCAAGTTCGTGGATCTCGACGTGGACGGCGACCTCGACGTGCTCGCGATCTCGACGGGCGGGCTCGCCTCCTTCCTGAACAACGGATCGGGGACGTTCACCGCGGGCCCCGTCACGGCCGTCACCACGCCGCCCGCGAGCACCGGCACGTCGTACACGTCCGCGATGGCGATCGGCAAGCTCAACGGCGACTCGATCCCGGACGTGGTCTGGGGCTCCGGCAACTACTACTTCAACGGCAGCGTCTACTCGGCCATCGGCCTCGGCACGGGCGGCTTCACCACCGTCTCGTCGGCGCAGGGCACGATCCTCGGCTCCTTCTACGGTGTCAATGCCGTCGAGCTCGTGGACATGAACAACGACAGCATCATGGACACCGTCGCGACCCCGAGCTACTACAGCAGCACCACGCCGCAGATGCGGATCAGCACCATGAGCTCGGGCGGCGTGTTCGGGTCGTGGAGCAGCGCCGGCAACAGCACGAACTCGTGGAGCGGCATCAACGCGATCCGGAAGGGCAACTTCCTCGGCCAGACGGGGCCGTGCGTCGTGGTGGCGGTCGTACGCGACCAGCCTGACGCCGGCGGCGCCGGCGGCGACATGGTCACGATCTACTACGGATCCGGCTTCGGCTCGAGCATGGTGTTGTCGTCGATCCCGGGCAGCCTGAAGAAGGGGATCGGGACCGGCGACCTCGACTTCGACGGGATCTCCGACATCGTCGTGACGGCACGCGTCGCCGCGGCCGGCACGGTGAACCCGCCGACCGGGGGGACGCCGGGCACCGTCTACGTGGTGAAGGGGTCGAACGGGCAGCTCGTCCAGACCCTCAACATCATGAACGGCACGCCCACGATCACCGCGGGCCAGGCCGGCAAGGTGGCGACGGGCGACCTCGACGGCGACGGTCGTCCTGACCTCATCGTCTCGACGTCGTTCTGGGCGACCGACAACCAGCGCTCGACGACCTTCCAGCGCGGCGAGTCGTCCGACGGGAACCCGCTCGGGCTCGTCTACTACCTCAACACGTCGAACTGACGCACGCACCCGGTGCGGACGACGCCGCGGGCCGACCGGCCCGCGGCGTCGTCGTTTCCCGGGACGCGCCCGACGGCAGGCCCGACGGCGCGGCGGCGGTTCCGTCGTTCCGGCCGCGCAGGTAGGCTCGCGCCGTGCGCATCGGCATCGATCTCGGCGGCACGAAAGTCGAGGCCGTGGTCCTCGACGACCGCGGCGCGGAGCACTTCCGCCGCCGCGTGGCCACGCCGCGGGACTACGCGGGGACCGTCGCCGCCCTCGCCTCCCTCGTCGCGGCCGCCGAGGCGGCCGTGGGCGTGCGGTGCACCGTGGGCGTCGGGATCCCGGGGATCCCGTCGCGCGCGACCGGGCTCGTCAAGAACGCCAACTCCACGTGGCTCATCGGGCGGCCGCTCGGGGCCGATCTCTCGTGCGCGCTCGGGCGCCCCGTGCGCCTCGGCAACGACGCGAACTGCTTCGCGCTCTCGGAGGCCGCCGACGGGGCCGGCGCGGGCGCGCGGGTGGTGTTCGGCGTGATCGTCGGCACGGGCACCGGCGGGGGCGTCGTCGTGGACGGCCGGGTGCTCGAAGGGCGCAACGGGGTCGCGGGCGAGTGGGGGCACAACCCGCTCCCGTGGCCGACTGACGACGAACGTCCCGGCCCTCCGTGCTACTGCGGCAAGCGCGGCTGCATCGAGACGTACCTGTCGGGGCCGGGCCTCGCGCGCGACCACGCCGAGCGGACGGGCGCGTCGCTCGACGCCGCCGAGGTCGCGAGGCGCGCGCAGCGTGGCGACGCGGCGGCGCGGGCGACGCTCGACCGCCACGCCGACCGCTTCGCGCGGGCGCTCGCGACCGTGATCGACGTCCTCGACCCCGACGTCGTCGTGCTCGGCGGCGGGCTGTCGCAGATCGCGTCGCTCTACGACGAGGTCCCGCGCCGCTGGGGGGCCTACGTGTTCTCCGACCGCGTGGACACGGCGCTGCGTCCGCCGATGCACGGGGACGCGAGCGGGGTGCGGGGCGCCGCGTGGCTGTGGACGCCCGAGGAGGCGGTGCAGGCGGCGCGCGCGACGTGAGCGGCGTGGGCCCCGCCGGCTCAGCGGACGACCCATCCTGCGGCCCGCGCCTCGTCGCGGACCTGCGCCGCCAGCGACAGGTACATGCCCACCTGGCACGTCCCGGTCGGGCTCGCCCACGCGCGCTCGAGCGCGTCCACCGTGCGCGCGACCGCGGTCCGCGGCACCACCAGCTCGTCGCCCACCACTCGGGCGGCGTCGTCGAAGTCGGGCGGCGCGCCCGCGCTCCCTGCTGCAACTTGTGAAGGCGGCGTGAAGAGGTCCTTGCGTTCCACGAGGCACGCACGTTCGACGAGCGAGAGGCGGATCCGGAGCGGACCGTGCGCATCCATGCCGCGAACGGCGAGTGTAGGACGGACGCGCACGAAGTCCTAGCCCGGTTGTTCCGCGAGCGACCCCTCGAGGCTCGGACGAGCCGGGGAGGGCGATCGGGGCCCGCGAGCTCGGCCCAGACGCGCGTCGGCCGCGACGACCGCGTGTTCGGTCGCCACGCCGAGCCGCGTCCGCCGTCCACATGGAGCGGCGCCCGCCGCAGGGTGCGCGCGCGTCGGCCGGATCTCAAGGTCGGCGGGCCGCGGCCCGAGCCGACTGGGAGGCCGGTGCGCCGGCCAGGAGCCTCTCGATGCCCCGCCATCCCCGCCTGCGCGCGGCGCTCGTCGCCGCGGCCGCGCTCGCCGCGCTGACCGCCGCGGCCTGCTCGACCGAGAACTGGCCCAAGAAGAAGCCTTGAGCGTACGCCGGACGGCCGTGCGCCGTCCCCACGACGCCTGCGACGGGGGTGCCTTCGCGCTGAGAACCGCGACGCGCTCGCGCCACGAGCCCGTCGCCGCCGCCCCGACCTCGTCGGCTCGTGCGTACGGCGGGCGGGCCCGCCGTGCTCACGAGAGACGAGGCCCGTCGAGCGCCGCACGCACGTCGGGCCCCGGGCGGGGCTCGCGGATTCGGCCCGGTGCGCCCGTCAGCGCCGCGGACCCGGCGTCGCGATCCCGAGGCGCCGCGCGAGGTGGTGGAGGTTGCTGCGGTGCACGCCCAGCGTGCGCGCGGCCGCGGCCCAGTTGCCGCCCGCCGCCGCGACGGCCGTCGCGATGGCGCGCCGCTGGAACGCCTCCGTCGCCTCGCGCAGCGTGCGGGCCCCGCCCGAGCCCGCCGCCCCGCCGGCAGGCGTCTCGGGCGCCGAGGCCGCCTCGCGTGGCGCGACAAGGTCGTCGCCGAGGTGACGGGCCTCGACGACCACCGGGTCGCCGCGGCGCACGCCCGCCGACGCGCGCAGCACCGCCGCCTGCACGCGGTGCTCGAGCTCGCGCACGGTGCCCGGCCACGCGGCCCCCGCGAGCGCGGCGCGCGCGGCGGCGCTCCACCGCACGGGGCCGGTGCCGAGGCGGCGCGCGGTCGCGTCGGAGAACCACCCGGCCAGCAGCGGCACGTCGTCGAGGCGCTCGCGCAGCGGGGGCACGCGGATGCGGTAGACGTGGAGGCGGTGGAAGAGGTCGGCGCGGAACCGGCCGGCGGCGACCTCGGCCTCGAGATCGCGGTTCGTCGCGGCGAGGATGCGGACGTCAACCCGCAGCGTGCGGTCGGACCCCACCCGCTGGATCTCGCCCGACTGCAGCGCGCGCAGCAGCTTGGGCTGCACCGAGGCCGGCAGCTCGCCGACCTCGTCGAGGAGCAGCGTGCCTCCGTCGGCGACCTCGAGCTTGCCGGCGCGGTCCCGGTCGGCGCCGGTGAACGCGCCGCGGACGTGGCCGAACAGCTCGCTCTCGGCGACCGACTCCGGCAGCGCGGCGCAGTTGACGTAGAGCAGCGGGCGGTCGGCGCGACGCGACGCGGCGTGGAGCCCGCGTGCGACGAGCTCCTTGCCCGTCCCCGTCTCGCCGGTCACGAGCACCGGGAACCCCGTCGCGCCCACGAGCGCGATCTCGTCGCGCAGCCGCACGATCGCGGCGCTCGCGCCGAGCAGCTCGCCGCCGCGGCGCTGCTCGTCGTCCGCGAGCAGGTCGCGCGCGACCCGCGCCTCTCGCTGCGCCTCCGAGCGCAGCGCGTCGATCAGCGCCGACGTCCGCATCGTCGCGCCGGCGAGCGCGGCGAGCGTGCGGAACGTGCGGGCGTCCACGCCCTCGAACGCGCGCGGGTCCGCGGCGTCCGCGGTCAGCACGCCGACCAGCGTCCCCTCGACGCGCAGCGGCGCGCCGAGGCAGGCGTGCACGTGGTGGGTCGCGTCGGCGTCGCCGAGCAGCAGCCCGTCGAAGGGGTCGGGCAGCGCGGAGTCGGGCGGGAACGCGGTCGGCCCGTCGGCCCGGCAGATCGCGTCGAGGCGCGGGTGCTCGTCGCGCGCGAAGCGACGGCCCATCGTCTCGGGCGCGAGCCCGTGCGTCGCCACCGGCACCAGCGCGTCGCCGTCGAGGCGCAACAGCGCGGCAGCGTCGCACGGGAGCATCCGACGCACCGCCTCGACGAGCCGCCGGTGCCGGTCCTCCGACGACAGGGCGGCCGTCAGGTCGAGCGCGAGGTCGAGGAGGAGGTCGCCGTCGTCGGAGGCGGTTGTGGATTTCATGACGTGTTGTCATGATAGCAACGAGACGTCGGTTGCTGAAGTGACAACGATCTCCATAACTCGTTGTCCGACAATGCGATCGGGAGTGGACCCCCGCGTGCGATGGGGCCTCCGGCGTCCCGGGCCCCCTGGGTTCGCCGGAGGTTCCGATGAGCTCCACCCGTCGTCTCACGTGGACGCTGCTCGCCGTACTGGTCGGCGCGTTCGGCCTGCTCGGTTTCTTCGGTCGCGAGGTCTACCGCCAAGCGCCTCCCATCCCCGAGCGCGTCGTCGTCGAGGGGTCCGCTCGGGTGCTCGCCACCCGCGACGGCATCCTCGACGGTCAGCAGGCGTGGCAGAGCATGGGCGGGCAGCAGGTCGGCTCGATCTGGGGCCACGGTGCGTACCAGGCGCCGGACTGGACGGCCGACTGGCTGCACCGCGAGGCGGTCGCGCTCGGCGACGTGCTCGCGCGGCGCGCGCACGGGACGCCGCTCGACGCGCTCGCCGCGCCGCAGGCGGACGCGGTCCGCGCGGCGGTGGCGCGCGAGCTGCGCGAGAACCGCTACGACGCCGCGACCGGCACCCTCTCGGTCTCCGCCGCGCGCGCGGAGGCGGTGGACCTCGTCGCGTCGCACTACCTCGCGCTGTTCGGCGCCGACCCCGCGCTCGCGACGCTGCGGCGCGACTACGCGCTGCACGAGGACGCGGTCCACGATCCCGTCCGACGCTCGGCGATGACGACCTTCTTCTTCTGGACCGCGTGGGCGAGCGCCGCGCGCCGTCCCGGCAGCGACGTCTCCTACACGAACAACTGGCCGCACGAACCGCTGGTCGGCAACGTGCCCTCCGCCGCCAACGTGCTGTGGTCGGTGGCGAGCATCGTGCTGCTGCTCGCCGGCATCGGCGCGCTCGCGTGGTGGCACGGCCGTCGGCGCGACGAGGCGCCGCCCACGCCGCCGCCGACGGACCCGCTCGACGCGATCCGCCCGACGGCGTCGATGCGGGCCGTCGGCAAGTTCTGCGGCGTCGTCGTGGCGCTGTTCGTGGTGCAGGTGCTGCTCGGCGCCCTCACCGCGCACTACACCGTGGAGGGCGACGGTTTCTTCGGGATCCCCCTCGGGAAGATCCTCCCGTACGCCGTCACCCGCACCTGGCACCTCCAGACCGGCGTCTTCTGGATCGCGACGGCGTTCCTCGCGGCCGGGCTGTTCCTCGCGCCGGCGGTGGGCGGGCGCGAGCCGCGCTTCCAGCGCCTCGGCGTCAACCTCCTCTTCGGTGCGCTGCTCCTCGTCGTCGGCGGGTCGCTCGCCGGCGAGTGGGCCTCCGTGCGCCAGCTGTTCGGGCCCACGACGGGCTTCTGGTTCGGCCACCAAGGCTACGAGTACGTGGACCTCGGTCGCGCGTTCCAGGTCGCGCTCTACGTCGGGCTGGGGCTGTGGCTCGCGCTGACCGTGCGCGGGCTGTGGCCCGCGCTGCGCGGCGGCGACGAGCGCCGTCCGTTGGTGCTGCTCTTCGCCGGCTCCGCCGCCGCCATCGGGCTGTTCTACGGCGCCGGCCTCTTCTTCGGCGCGCGCACGCACCTCTCGGTCATGGAGTACTGGCGGTGGTGGGTCGTGCACCTCTGGGTCGAGGGCTTCATGGAGGTGTTCGCGACGGCGGCCCTCGCGTTCGTCTTCTCGCGCATGGGGCTCGTCCGCGCGGCGAGCGCCACGCGCAGCGTGCTCGCCTCCACCGCGATCTTCCTCGTCGGCGGTATCCCCGGGACCTTCCACCACCTCTACTTCAGCGGCACGCCGGTCTCGGTCATGGCGGTGGGAGCCACGTTCAGCGCGCTCGAGGTCGTCCCGCTCGTCTTCCTCGGCAAGGAGGCGATCGACACCCTGCGCCAGGAGCGCGCCGCGCCGTGGATGCGCGCGTACCGCTGGCCGCTGCGCTTCTTCGCCGGCGTCGCCTTCTGGAACCTCGTCGGGGCCGGGCTCTTCGGGTTCCTGATCAACCCGCCGATCGCGCTCTACTACGCGCAGGGCCTCAACACCACCCCCGTGCACGGCCACACCGCGCTGTTCGGCGTCTACGGCCTGCTCGCGCTGGGCCTCGTCCTCCTCGTGCTGCGCCGCCTGACGGCCGGGCGGGTCTGGAAGGAGGGGGCGCTCCGCTACGCCTTCTGGGCGATGAACGTCGGCCTGCTGCTCATGGTCGTGCTCTCGCTGCTCCCGGTGGGCGTGCTCCAGGCGAAGGCGAGCGTCGAGCGCGGCCTGTGGTGGGCACGCAGCGCCGACTTCCTCCAGTCCGGCGTGCTCCCGACGCTGCGGTGGCTGCGCATCGTCGGCGACAGCGTCTTCCTGTCCGGCGTCGGCGCGCTCGCCTGGTTCGTCCTCGGGCTGCGCACCGGGTGGTCGTACCGCCCGGACGCGCCCGTGTCGCCGTCCACCCTGCCGAGCCGCGCCCCCGAGCGCGAGCCCGAGCCGGTCGGCGTCGGCGACTGACGACCTGCTCGGAAACGGCGCGGGGCGGCGGTCGAGCCCGCCGCCCCGCGCGCGTCGTACCCGGGTCGGGTCAGAAGTTGAGCTGCCACTGCACGCGGATCAGCAGCCCGTCCTCGACCACCACGCCCTTGCTGGGGTCGAAGAGGTAGCCGGCCGACGAGGAGCGCACCGCGGAGTTGTCCTGCACCCACGACACGTCGGCGGACAGCTTGTTGCCGTGGTCCCAGAAGAAGTAGTTCACGACGAAGCCGAGCTCGGAGATGGTGTCCTCGATCGCCACCGTGCTGTTGCCCACGGTCAGGCTGTCGTAGGCGTCGTCGAGCCAGATCATCCCGGCGCGCACGCCGAGGCCGAAGTTGCTCTCCGCGAAGCGGTGGTGGATCGTCACCTCGGCGCCCGAGTCCTGCTGGTCCGGCGCGCCCGACGAGTACTCGACGCGGCGCATGCCCGCCTCGGCCACGAGCGTCCAGCCCTGGTAGCGCGCGCGGAACCACGCCGCGAGCCCGGTGCGCTCGAGCGGGCCCGTCGAGCGGAGCGCGAGGCCCGGCGACTTCTCGGACGTGTCGTCGTCGTCCTCGTGGTACGCGCAGACCCCGAGGCTCGCCTCGAAGCGGCAGCGCTCGTCGCACGGCCGGTGGTCCACCTCGTCCCACTTCCAGTCCTTGCCCGTGATCGTCCACTCCAGCAGCCCCGAGAACAGGAGCTGGTCGGAGTACGTGTCGAACGCGTCGGTGCTGAACACGCTGCCCGCGCTGTGGGTCGGGCCCTCGCCCGTGCTCGCCATCACGCGGTAGAGGAACTGCTTGGGCGCGTCGCACGGCCCGAAGTTGCCCCACAGCATGACGCCGGTGTCGGAGTCGAGCGCGAACGCCTTCGTGTAGAGCGCCCGGTCCACGAACGCCAGCGCGGCCGACGAGTTCTGCTCCTCGTACGTGAACGGGACCTTGTCGGTGCCCGCGCGCACGTGGTGCTCGCCGGCGTACTTCCAGTCGATCCAGCAGAACTCCTTCTCGACCCCCGAGCCCATGTCCGAGTCGAGGTTGAGCGTCAGGTTGAAGGTGAGGTCCGGGCAGAACACCGAGCCGTCCACCCCGAGGTAGAGCCGCTCGATCTCGAAGCCCGAGCGGTCGCGCGGCGCGGCGTCGGACAGCGTCGAGGGCGGCGAGCCCACGGTCCCGACCGCGTCGTCGGAGTAGAGGAACGCCTCGTAGCGCACCTGGTTGCGCACGTGGAACGAGATCTTGTTCGGCCCCTCCGAGATGAACGGGGCGCCGCCCATCGGGAAGCCGGCCTTGCCGCCCTCGGCGCCGCCGACCGGGACCGCCGCGCCGCTCGAGCCCGCGAGGTAGGCCGCCACCGCGGCCTCGACCTCGTCCGACGTCTGCCGCGAGCCCTCGAGCTCGCGGATCCGCCGTTCCTGCGCCTCCACGCGCCGACGCAGCGCGGCGAGGTCGTCCTCCGTCCCGTCCGCACGGGCGGGGGCCGCCCACGCCGCCATCGCGGCCGCGGCGGTCGCCGCGGCCCAAGAAAGTCGTCGCATCGAACCCTCCCTTGGCCGGAGACCCGGCCGCCCTAGCGCGGCGCGGCCTCGAGCACCTTCGACTCGTACTTGCGGTGGTCGGCGGGCACCGACCACGGCTTGCCGTCCACCTCGACGTAGGGGCCGCCGAGGTAGTTGACGAGCGGGCCCTGCTGGCGCGGCGCGAGCTCGAGG
Organism: Planctomycetota bacterium; assembly: GCA_020851795.1. Taxonomy (GTDB): domain Bacteria; phylum Planctomycetota; class PLA2; order PLA2; family JAEUHO01; genus JAEUHO01. Next base: position 9,959 of record JADZCA010000050.1, read on the forward strand.
TCGCGGCCCACCGACAGCACGACCGACGTGGCCTCGGCGTGGCCGAAGAACCACGCCGCCTTCGCCGGGTCCTTCTCGAGGACCTTGCGCGCGTCGGAGGGGTCCACCGGGACCCACCGGTCGCCGTCGCGGAACTGCGCGTAGCAGTGGTAGCCGCAGGCGCTGCACCCGACGTGGTCCGCGGACACGCTGATCGAGGAGACCCAGCGCGTCGGGATCCCCGCCGCGCGTGCGATCGCGATGAACTTCGCCGAGAAGTCCGAGCAGTTGCCCTTGCCGACGCGGCACGCGCGGTCGAAGTCGCCCGCGCCCCAGCCCGGCTCGACCTTGTCGTAGACCATCGTCGAGAGGACGTGGTCGTAGATCCGCTGCGCGCGCAGGCGCACCGGCTGGTCGGTCGCGGTGACGCCGAGCTCCTTGGCGAGGTCCGCCGCCTGGCCGTCCACGCGAGCCTTCGCGTCGGAGGCGAGGTGGCTCGGCAGCACCGCGCCGCCGCCCTGCCCGGCGTCCTGGTCGCGCTCGACGATCGCGGTCCACGAGAGCGTCACCGCGGTCTTGGGGGCGTCCACCACCGCGTGCAGCATCCGGTTGCCGTGGACGTGCTCGCGCGTCAGCTCCCACGCGACGTCGGCCTTGACCTTGAGGCAGAGCACCCGCTGCGTGTCGTCCTCGAAGGGCACCGGCAGCCACACCTCGACGCGCTTCGCCTCCGCCTGCGGCGGGACGGTCGTCGTGTAGGAGACCTCGTGCAGGAGGCGCGTCGGGGCGGGGGCCGCCGCGCCGGTCGTCGGCTCGGAGGCGCGCGCCACCGCGAGCGTGGGGAGGCAGCAGAGGAGGGCGAGGGCGGCGGGCGAGGGGCGGCGCATGGGGGGGCTCCGGGGGCCACTCCACGAACGCGACCAAAGCGGTCTCATTCCGACGCCATCCGACCGCGCCCGAGCCCCCCGGGTTGCCGACCGGTTCTCCCGGCCGACCGAGGGGGGCGGGCTCGGGTCCCGTGGTGCCCGCGGGGAATGCCCGGGGCCCGGCGGCCGTTCCCGCCCCCGGTGCCCCTCGTCCGCCCCTCCGCCGTGCTCCTCGTCGTCGCCGCGCTCGCTTCGGCCGGCTGCGCCGTCGCGTCGCCGCGCTGCCCGCCCTGCCGTCCGTGCGACGCGACGGCGGGCAACCCGTGGCGCGACGCCGCGCAGCGCCACGGGTTCGGCGCGTCCGCGGTGTGGTCGTACCTGCGCGACCGCTACGACGCCGACGGCGACGGGCGCGTGACCGAGGCGGAGTCGGGCCGCGAGCGGCCGGCGTTCGGGCGCCTCGACCGCGACCACGACGGCGCGTGGACGGCCGCCGACTTCGCGGGTGCGACGCGGATGTCGGCGCTGATCGGCGCGCTCGCGCTCGAGCGCATCGCCGCCGCGACGGCCCCTTCGGCGGCCTCCGCCGAGGGCGCCGCCGCGGAGGCGGACGGGGGAGAGGTGTGGACGGCGGCGGCGCAGGCGCGCGGATTCGCGGCCGCCGACGTCGATCGATCGGGGACGCTCGACGAGGCCGAGCTCGACGCGGCGCTCGCCCGCGCGCAGGCGACGCCGGTCGAGGGCGTGCTCGACATGCCGGCGGGGGTGCGGCCGTTCCCGTACCTGCTCGAGGCGGCCGACCGGGACGCGTCCGGCACGCTGCGCGCCGAGGAGCTCGAGGCGTGGCGCGCGACCTACGTCGCGTCGCGCGCGGCGGAGGCGTCGGCCCGCGCGGCGAAGGCGGCCTCGGCGCCGGCGGCCTCGGCCCCCGTCGCCCCGCGCGCGGCGCCGCCGGGCGTGGGCGACCTTGCGCCCGACTTCACGCTGCGCTCGCGGGGCGGCACGCGGACGCGCACGCTCTCCGACCTGCGCGGGACGCCGGTCGCGCTCGTGTTCGGCAGCTGGACGTGCCCGCCGTTCCGCGCGTCCGCGCCGTGGATCCGCGCGGCCTACGACCGTCACCGCGACCGCGTGCGGTTCCTCTTCGTGTACTTGCGCGAGGCGCACGCCGTGGACGGCGGGGCCCCGATGCCGAGCGCCGACCAGCCGCTGGTCGAGGAACCTCGCTCCTTCGAGGCGCGCCGCGCCCTCGCCGACACCTGCGCGCTCGAGCTGCATTTCGGCGTGTTCGAGACGCTGGTGGACGAGCTCGACGACGCGGTCGCGAAGGCGTACGCGGCGCCGCCGGTGCGCCTCTACGTCGTGGACGGCGAGGGCCGCGTCGCCTACCGCAGCGGCCCCGGCCCGTTCGGCCTCCGCCGCGACGAGTTCGACGCCGCGGTGGACCGCGTCGCGCGCTGACCGCGGTCTTCGGCCGAGGCGCCGCGCGGGGTCGTGGCGTGCGCGCACCGCGGGGACAGCGGGCCCGGAGGCGGACCTCCTGGAGAAAAGGGGAACTGAGTGCAAACAGAGAAAGGAAGGAAGTCTTACGCTGTCGAGCAGCCTTCCGGACCCACGGGGATTCTACGCAGCGGGCGGGGCCCGCGCTCGGGGCCCCGGTCGGTCCGCCGGCGCGTCGCGCCGTCGGCGGTCCGCGACGCCGGCCCGGGCTGACTCCGCCGCCCGCGCTCCGTCGGCCGGAGGGCGCGGAGGGCTATGGTGGGGGAGCGGACGCCGCGGAGCGCGCGTCCCGGAGGTCGCCATGGACGCCTCGGTCTCCCCGTCGCAGGCCGCCGCCGCGCGCACCGCGGCCGACGCCTTCCTCGCGGCGGTGGTCCGCGGGGACGAGGCGGCGGCTCGCGCGGCGCTGATCGTGCGCGAGGGTGAGTCGGTGGACTTCGCGACGATGCACGCGTCCACGGCGTCGTACGCGCTGGGCGAGCCCGCGGTCGAGGGCGACACCGTCGTGGTCGTCGCGACGATCGTGGCCAAGCCCGGCCAGGACGTCCCTCCGTCGCTGCCGATCGTGCTGCGGCGCGTGGACGCGCGCTGGAAGATCGACATGGGCGCGAGCATGAACCGTCTGCTCGGCGTGGACCTCGGGGCGCTGATGTCGGAGATGGTCAAGGGCGTCGGCGACGCGATGGCGGCGGGCTTCTCGGCGGTGGCGGGCGCGCTCGGCGCCGAGCCCGCGGCCGACGTTCCCGCGTCGCCGCCCGTCCCCGCGCCCGCGCCGAAGCGCAAGCGCCCGGCGTCCTCGCCCAAGCGACGCCCCCCGCGCGCGACGTAGCTGCCGATCGTCGCTGCGACCGCCGTCGCGCGCGGCGCGAGCCTTGCGGCGTGCATGCGCGTCGCCCGTCGCGAGCGCGAGATGCACGGCGTGCGGTTCCGGTGCGGCCCGGTGCCCGCGGCCCGCGCTGGCGGAGAGGCGACCGCGTGAGTGTGGCGTAGAGCGAGCTACGGCCAGGTCCACAGCAGGACGGCGAGCCCGCCGAATTCACGAAAGACGAGGCCCGTCGGGCGCCGATCGCACGTCAGGCCGCCGTCGGGGCTCGCGGATTCGGCCCGGGCGCGCGTCGGACGCGACGACGGCGTGTTCTGGCACGACGTCGAGGAGCGGACGACGCGTGGCGACGCGAATCGAAGCGCCGACGGGCCCTGCGCCACGCCCGGGCGCGAGACGCCGTCCCGACCTCGTCGGCTCGTGAACTCGGCGGGCTCGCGATCCGGCGCCAGGACCGCCTGCCGATCCTCGGGGGTCGCCTCGCGACGATCGACGATGCACGCCAGGCGCGCCCGCTGGCGCTGCCAGGCGTCGTCGTCGGTGGTCTGTCGCCGCGCCACGCGCGCCACCAGTGCGAGGACCGGCGTCGGGCACCTGTCGAGCGACGGGCTCGCAAAGAGCTCCGGGAACCAGTCCTCCGAGGCCGGGAAGTCGCGGAGCAGCTCGGCCTCGGCTCCCGTGTTGGTGAGCAGCATCCCGGTCGTGAAAAGGGTCAGCAGGCACTCGGCCACGGGCGCTCCGACGTCCGCCCTCCGCGTCTCGTACGCCTCGGCGATCGCGTGCAGCGCGCGCTCCGTGCCCTCCACGGCCTCGCGTGTTCCCGAAGCGGGCGAGTCGAGGTCGATGTGTGGCACGTCCGAGCAGAACCGCCGGCTCGCACGGGCGACGGCGTCCGGAGGAGCCGACCAGCATCCCGTCTCCCCTCGGCCGAACACGGCGGACAGCCGCGTGCACTCGTCGAGGAGGGGCGCGGCCTCGTCCTGCGGCGACTCGACGATCCGATCCGCGTTCCGAGCATCCCAGATCAGGAGGACCCGCCACGCGCGCTCGCGAAGGCGATGGTGCCCGTCGCGGCACAGCTCCGAGAGCAACGGAAGGAACGACGATTCGAGCGGGCGGACCTGCAACACGGCAAGCATGCGAGAAGTACGTTCGTAGTCTCCGCGCGGTCCGGTGAGCTCCTGCAGCGCCCGCGACTCGAGGCCGACCCGGGCCGCAGACACCTCGATCAGCGCCATCGACGCGGAGGCGTCGAGGTCGGGACGATCCAGCAGGTCCGCCGATAGGTCGTCGAGGATGCCCGCGATGCTCCGGTCCGGACGTCCCCGCGCGAGGGCGCCCAGGCGCCAGACCTCCGGCCGCAGTCGGCACGCCGTCGTGCTTGCGTCGTCGTTGCTCCACTGTGCCAGCCCGTAGACGAGCGCGGCGATGAGCTCCCCGTCGAGCGAGGGGCTCCACACCGCGCGCACGAGCACGGGGAAGTCGTCCTCGCGGCAGTGCTCGCCGACGAGCCGCCGGACGGCGCTGACGTCGCCGGACGACAGCGCGGCCTCTAGGGCGCGGCGTGGGTCGATGGGCGGCGTCGCCCGTGCCGGTGGAGGCGTGCTGAGCGTCTCCGCACCGGGCGGGGCGCCCGGCGGGACGACGATCGGTGGTTCGGCCGCCGTGGCGTCTACGCACGCCACGTCCGGCTGCGGGCCGGGCGGCGCACGCTCGCCCTCGCGGGCGACCAGCAGCGCGACGGAGCATGCGCCGAGGAGTCCCCAGACCGCGGTACGTTCGAGCCGGGCGCCCATGATCTCGGCGCAGTCTCCCACGGATTGCAGTCCGGGGCGGGGGCGTGTCGCGAGGCCGACCCGTGCGCGGGTGGACGGGTGCGCAGCTCGAACAGGAAGAGCGGGTGAAAGTCGGGACCGTGGCTCGGCAACGTCCGCGCTCGCCAGCGCGCGAACTCGCGCGCATCCGCTTCGTTCGCGAACAGGTGCCACCGGTTCAGCCCGGCGCGCCACCTCGCCCGCAGCGCATCGTCCCGCGGATCGCCGTCGAATCCGAAGTCGCAGAGCGCGGCGTGCCCGCTCGAGTCGACGACGTCCCAGCCGAGCTCGGCCCATCCGATCCCGACCTCCGGCGGTCGTGCCGGCCGGAGCCGGGGCCAGCAGAGGGACGGCGACGCGATCGCGATCGTCGTGCCGGCGCTCGGGTCGAGGCCGAGCCCCGTGACGGCCGCGCTCAGCTCGTGGAGCGACGGCCAACCGATCGGAGGCGGCAGCGTGTCTCCGCCGTGGCGATCGTGGTGGAGATCGACCAGCCGCTCGTCCGCGCACGGCCACACCGAGTTGCACGCGGTCAGAGGCCGCGACACCTCTCGAAGAAGGCAGCTACGCCGCCGTTCGGGGCTCCAGTCATCGATCGGAACGGTCGCCGGGACTCGAAAGTCGAATCCGATCGTGATGAGCTCGGTCATCGACCGTCCGCCGGGTTCCCTGCACGCGATCGTACCCCGGACTGTCTTCCGCGCTCCGCGGGGAGTACCGCGCCGGGAGCTGCTCCGCCGGCAGCGCCCGCTCTGCCCGTCGCGTCCGCCCATCGAGGAGTGCCGGGTCAGCAAAGGCGAGGGCGGATTCGGTGACATGCCAAGTCGCCGGCGCTCGACTCGACTCGACCTGCCCCGTTCCGGCGGTACGCGAGGGCGGTCGAGCTCCTCCTCGGCAGGCCCGACGCTCGGTTCCCGCGATCGGCGACTCGCCCGGGGGCCCTCCGTCCGCGACCTTGCGCGTGGACTCCGCCGACGCTCGGCCTGCGAGCGAAGCTCCGTGCGGGCCGCGACGCGTCAAGGAGTCCGCTTGCCGCGCTCCTGACTCGGTCCCTCGGCCGCGGCGGCGATGTCGACGAGGTCCTTCCGGCAGGACTTCACCATCGATCTCGACATCAACGCGAGGAGCGGCGAGAGGAGCTTCGCGCCGAAGGTCTGGGGGCGCACCCGGATCTCCATCTCGAGGCGCGTGCCCGAGCCGTCGGGGACGCACCGGATCTCGGACAGGAACTCGGTCCCGGCGGCGTAGCCGCGGAGCGCGTAGCTGCGCGGCGGCGACCACGCGGCGATCTCCATGTCCACCGCATGGCGACCGCGCCACTCGCGGAACCGCGTGCCGGCTGCCACGGGGCCCGGTGTCAGCATCTCGATCTTTGTGATCGCCTTGATCCGGCCGCTCGCGTTCTCGAAGTCGGAGGCCATCGCCCACACTCGGTCGGGCGAGGCCGAGGAGGCTTGCGTGCAGAGGAGGGGCTTCATCGGGGTCCGGTGCGGAGGGGTTCGGCGTGTCGTTCGCACGCGGGGCCTTCCGCGCGCAGCGCGAACGTACCGACGGAAGGGAGCCGACCGCAAGCGCCGAGCGTGCGTCGGGGACTCCCGCCGAGCACCCCGCTCGCGACGCAACGAAGTGACTCCGGGCGGGTGGTGGGGGGGGGGGGGGGACCGTCGGCGGCGAGAGGGCACGGAGTCGCGCCTCGTCGAGCTCGTGGCCCCGACTCCGGCCACGCGACGGACGATCGTGACGCGGCGGCACTCGGCCCGTGGACGTCGACGCGCGCGTGGTGGTGGCGGCGGCACGTCGCCTCGCGAGCGATGCCCCGCGACCGCAGCCGCCACTCGGACCCGCCCCGTCAACCCTCCTGCCCGTTGCCGCCCATCGCTGAGCCTCCCGCCGGCCCCGCGACGTCCCGGACTCACCCCCTGCTACGCCGCCCGAAACGGAAGGACTTTTCTGGCGCCCCACAGGCGCCAAAGCGTGCGCTGAAGCCCGAAGCGCTTGGGAAGGCGACAGGCGACCGAGACCACTTCGACCCGCTCCCGCTGCCGGATTCGCCGGGGACGGCCGCTTCGAGGCGCGTCCCGCAGGGCGGGGAGCCCGCCCGCGAGATACCGGCCCCGCCACTTCGCGA